>CAVBWT010000023.1:0-48056 GCA_963599235.1 Lawsonibacter asaccharolyticus
CGCCACCTTGCCAAGGTGGAGGTAGCGAGTTCGAGCCTCGTCGGCCGCTCCAACATGAAGCCGTTGCATTTGCGTCCTGTACGCAAATGCAACGGCTTCTTTTTTATGAACAAATGTTGACAGGATTCGGGAGAACTCGTATACTAAAATTCTGCGAACAAATTTTTGTCAAACCGGCGCACAGCCGGAAAGGAAAAGGAGGGGAAAACCACTGTGATATTCGGAAAGTATATCAACCGCTACTACCTCAAGAACGGCCCAGCGTTGCTGCTGGGTTTGCTTGCGCTGTTGGCGGTCGACTTTATCCAGCTCAAGATCCCACAGCTGTATCGGTTGGTGATCAACGGCGTGAACCTGGGCGAGGTGGTCGTGAACGGGGAAACGGTGGCCTTTACAAAAGAGGTGCTGTTCCAGCAGATTTGTTTGCCGATGATCGTCATCGTCGTTGTCATGGTCATCGGACGTTTTCTGTGGCGTATCTGTTTTTTCGGCTCAGCTATCCGGGTCGAGGCAGACCTGCGTGAGAAAATGTTCGACCATAGCCGCAAGCTCTCGCAGCAGTATTATCAGGTGAACAAGGTCGGCAACCTGATGAGCCTGTACACCAACGACCTCGACACGATTCAGGAGTGCTTTGGCGACGGTGTGCTGATGTTTTTTGATGCCCTGACGCTGGGTCTGCTCGCCCTTTATAATATGTGGCGGATGGATCACACCCTGACCCTGCTTGCTCTGGTTCCGGCTCTTATCATGTTTGCCATCGGTACCATCATGGGCAAGGTTATGACGAAAAAGTGGGAAGAACGTCAGCAGGCGTTCTCCGACCTTTCGGATTTCGCTCAGGAGAATTTCTCCGGCATTGCGGTCATCAAGGCTTTCGTCAAAGAGCTGAAAGAGCTGATCGCATTCCGGAAACTGAACAAGCAGAATGAGGAGATCAACGTCACCTATACCAAGATTTCGACTCTGTTGGAAATTCTGGTCACCCTGTTCGTCGAGTCGGTCATCTGCGTCATTTTGGGCTACGGCGGCTATCTGGTCTATCAGGGTCGGTTTAATGCCGGTGAGCTGGTCGAGTACATCGGCTACTTTGAGGCCATCGTCTGGCCCATTATGGCTGTCTCAATGCTCATCGAAAAGACCTCTCGCGGCAAGGCGTCCCTGAATCGTATCAGCGAGCTGCTGGATGCGCCTATTGATGTGGCAGACCGCCCGGGTGTGCCGGACCTTGAAAATGTCAAGGGCGGCATTGAATTCCGGAATTTGACCTTCCGCTATCCGGACGGCGAGTATGATGTCCTGAAAAATATCTCCTTCACCATCCAGCCCGGTGAAAGTGTCGGTATCGTCGGCAAGACCGGCGCAGGTAAGACCGCTTTGGTCGACCTGCTGCTCCGTACTTATAATGTACCGGATGGAACGCTGTTCGTGGACGGCAAGGACGTCAACACCGTCTCCATTCATTCGGTGCGCAATGCCTGCGCCTATGTTCCGCAGGATAACTTCCTCTTCTCGGATACTATTGCCCACAACATCAGCTTCGGTGTGGACGACGCAACGCAGGAGGACATCGACCGTGCGGCCAGTCTGGCGGATGTCCGGGATAATATCGTGGACTTCAAGGACGGTTACGAGACCGTTCTGGGCGAGCGTGGCGTGACCGTCTCGGGCGGTCAGAAACAGCGCATCTCGATTGCGCGTGCGCTGCTCAAGAATGCGCCAATTCTGATTCTGGATGACTCGGTGTCGGCAGTCGATACCCGTACCGAAAAAATCATTCTTGAAAATCTGCACACCAGCAGGGCAGGAAAGACCACCCTGCTGATTGCGCACCGCATCTCGACGGTCGAGGGTCTGGATAAAATTATCTTCCTCGACGAGGGCATGGTGCAGGCAGTCGGCCCACACGATGAGCTGTATGCGACCTGCGAGGAGTATCGGAAAATGGTCGACTTGCAGCGTCTGGAAGACGAAGTAGGAGGTGGCAACGCATGATGAATCTGAATCCACTTCTTCTCGTCGGTGCTGTTATCGGCGTTGTGACTGCGCTCTTGATTTTCGCATATGCGGCAGTCAAAGACAAAAAAGCTGCAATGGGTTTTGAGCGGAACATGGACGACGGCGAAATTGTCCGCCGCCTGATGAAGTACGCAAAGCCCTATACCGGCAAGTTCGTTATTGTCGGTTTCCTGATGCTCTTCTCCATCGCCTATGATATCGCTTCGCCGCTTATCGTCGGCTATATCGAAGAGATGGTGACCGGTGAGTTTGAGCTAAGCTACCTGTTCGCTTCGGTGGCCGTATATGGCGGCGTGCTGGTCTTCTCGATGGCAAGCACCTATTTTCAGGCAGTTATCTTGCAGCGTGTCGGTCAGCGCATCATCTCTGATCTGCGTGAAGACCTGTTTACCCACATTGAGTCTCTTTCCCATGAACAGCTCAATGAAATTCCTGTCGGCAAACTGGTGACCCGTGTCACCAACGACACCAACGCCATCTCGATGATGTTCACCAATCTGCTGGTTCAGCTGACGAAGAATTGTTTTGTCATCATCGGCATTCTCATTGCGATGATCTGCCTGAACTATGAGCTGACCCTGATGGTTCTCTGCTTTGTTCCGTTCATCGTGATCTTTACGCTCATCTTCCGTAAGTTCTCTCGCCGGGCATACCGCAAGGTCAAGGATGCAACTACCGATATCAACACCTACCTGTCCGAGAACCTTTCGGGCATCAAGGTGACCCAGATTTTCGGCCGGGAAGATGCCAAAATGGAGGATTTCCGCCAGAAGAGTCAGAAGCTTGCCCGTGCAAAACAGGAGCAGATCTTCGTCTTCGGCGTGTTCCGTCCGCTGGTCTATATGCTCTATATCAGCTCGATTCTGTGCCTGTTCTATCTGGGCGGCATGGGCTATCTGAATGGTGCAAGCTTTATGGGACAGACCATTTCCAGCGGCACCATCGTCACCTTCTACATGTATATCTCGAAGTTCTTCACCCCCATCCAGAACCTTGCCGAGCAGTTCAACTGGCTGCAGTCGGCGTTTGCGTCCTCGGAGAAGGTCTTCTCTATCATGGACATCCAGCCCAAGCTGGTTGACGCTCCGAACGCCATCGAGCTGGACGAGGTAAAGGGTGAAATTGAATTTAAAGATGTCTGGTTCAGCTACATTCCGGGCGAGTGGGTCCTGCAGGGCGTTTCGTTCCACGTCAATCCCCGTGAGACGGTGGCCTTTGTCGGATCTACCGGTTCGGGCAAGAGTACCATCCTTTCGCTTATCTGCCGGAACTACGAGTTCCAGAAGGGTGAAATCCTCATCGACGGCATTGATATCCGAAAAATCAAGATTTCTTCGCTCCGCCGTCACTTCGGTCAGATGCTGCAGGACGTTTTCCTCTTCTCGGGTACCATCCGCAGCAATATCGTCCTGCGTGAAGAGGGCATTTCGGATGAGGAAATCATGCAGGTCTGCCGTTATGTCAATGCCGACCACTTCATCAATAAGCTCGACCACGGCTTGGATGAGGAAGTCCGGGAGCGAGGCAACAACTTCTCGGCAGGTCAGCGTCAGCTACTTAGCTTTGCCCGTACCATTCTGCATAAGCCCAGCGTGATGATTCTGGACGAAGCGACTGCAAACATCGACACTGAAACGGAGCTGCTCATTCAGGATTCTCTGGAGAAGATGCGCACCGTCGGCACGATGCTCATCGTGGCGCACCGCCTGTCCACCATCCAGCACGCTGATAACATCATTGTGCTGTCGCATGGCAAGATCCTCGAACAGGGAACCCATCAGCAGCTGCTGGCTCAGCATGGCCGGTATTATCAGCTGTATACCCTGCAGTATCATAAAGAACAGATGGGTGAATAAGCCCTGTACGTCGCATGAACTGACCCGTAAAAAGTAGAAAATGGACAAAAATCTCCCCGTGTAGGATAATAGAACTGCACGGGGAGATTTTGTTATATTCAGAAAACTGGGTATATATAGATTCAGTTCAGGAGAAAAATTACTCCACGCTGATCATATAATAATAGACAGGCTGGCCGCCGCGGATGTGGCTGACCTCAACATGGTTGGGGCACTTGGCCTTGACGATCTCAGTGACCTTCTCGGCATCCTCATCGCTGACGTCACAGCCGGAGATGATGGTGACGAAGCTGGAATCCTTCTTGCACATGCTGCGTGCCAGACGGTAGGTAGCCTTGGTGATATCGTTGGAGGTAGAGACGATCTTGCCGTTCTCTAGAGCCATGATCTCACCCTTCTTGATCCGCTTGCCGTCGTACTCGCTGTCACGGGCAGCGTAGGTGATGAGGCCGGTAGAGACCTTATCGGCAGCAGCCATCATGTTGATGGTATTGGTCTCGACGTTTGCGGACGGGTCAAAGTTTAGCAGGGCAGTGATACCCATCGGAACGGTGCGAGTGGGCAGAACGACGACCTGACGGTCAGCCAGCTTCTGTGCCTGCTCTGCAGCCATGATGATGTTCTTGTTGTTGGGCAGAACGAAGACGGTCTTAGCCGGAACGCTCTGAACAGCTGCCAGAATGTCCTCGGTAGCCGGATTCATGGTCTGGCCGCCGGAAACAACGGCATCTGCAGCCAGATCGGTGAAGACGGCTTTCAGACCCTCACCGGCAGCAACAGCGACGAAACCGTAATCACGGCTGGGATCGACAGCAGCATAGATGAACTCTGCGGTCGGGTCGGGCTTCTTCTCGGCAGATGCCTGCTTTTCGAGGCTCTTGCCCTGCTTCTGACGAGCGAGGAACTGCTCGTGCATGTTCTCGATCTTGAAGTTGGTCAGGTAGCCATACTTGATGGCTTCGCTCAGGATCTTGCCCGGATCAGCGGTATGAACATGCAGGTTGATAACGTCATCGTCCTCGATGCAGACAACACTGTCGCCGTTGGATTCTGCGAAAGCACGCATCTTTGCAGCACTTGCGCCCTCGTTCTTGTTGATGAGGAACTGGGTGCAGTAGCCGTTCTTGATATCCTCGACCTTCATCAGATCGTCGGTGAAGACGCCTTTGCCGGCATTCTCGGTGGACAGCTTTGCCTTGTTGGGAGCAGCCTCGCCGCCCTCGACGATGGGTTCGCCGTTGAAGACCTTGCCCATGCCCTCGAAGATGATGAGAATGCCCTGACCGCCTGCGTCAACGACGCCTGCTTTTTTCAGAACGGGCAGGAGGTTCGGGGTATCGTCCAGAGCTTTCTGTGCGGCGGTCATGACGACCTTCCACAGCTCGACGACATCCTCGGTGTTTGCGGCAGCAGCTTCTTCGCTGGCAACACGGGCGACAGTCAGAATAGTGCCTTCGGTGGGCTTCATGACAGCCTTGTATGCACCCTCAACGCCCTTCTTCAGAGCGGCAACGAGGTCAGCGGCACCGGCTTCCTTCTTGCCTTCCAGAGCCTTGGAGAAGCCGCGGAACAACAGGCTGGTGATAACGCCGGAGTTGCCGCGTGCGCCGCGCAGCATGGCAGAAGCAGCAGTCTTGGAGGCCTCCGCTACGGTGCAGTCGTCGTCCAGAGCCTGAAGCTCACGGACAGCTGCGCCGACGGTCATGCCCATGTTCGTGCCGGTGTCGCCATCGGGAACGGGGAAAACGTTCAACTCATCGACACGGGAACGCTGATTGTTGATGTTGTTTGCGCCGGAAATAATCGCGTCGCGCAGGATCTTACCAGAAATCATTGTATTTTACTCCTTAAATCTTTTCCCGGAACCCCGGGCATGTTGGCCGATCAGGCGATGACATCATCCACCGAAACGACCACACGAGCAACCTTCAGGCCGGTGGCCTGCTCGACCTCGTCCTTGACGCGGTGCGAAATGCTGCGAGCGGCAGTCGAGATGTTCAGTCCATAGCTGACGGCAATGTGCAGTTCGATCACGAGACGGCCCTCTTCCTGCGTAACGCGGACACCCTTTTCAGAGTAATCGGTGCCGCGCCGTACCATGCTTTTGACGGCGTCGGTCAGGTCACGGGGTGCCATGGCAGCCACACCGTAGCATTGTTTAGTTGCCTCGCCCACAAGGGTAGAGAAATATTCAGCCGAAAAGCTGACATCTCCCAGCGGGAAACGGGAAGTGATCATAGTCGCTTTGCTCCTTTATCTTGATTTTTTGAATCCATCCGCAGTGCGGCGGAATCCTCCGGAAACTCCGGAGAGTCTGGAAAACTGGATAGTATACCATTTATATTATACAACTTCTCTGCGCCGGTGTACAGTTCAAATTGCTGGGTTATCCGAAAAAACTCAAAATCATCCCCGAAAAATCTGCGGATTCGACCGCCGGTTCCGATATACTGAGAATGGCCGCCCGATTTTGGTGGGACATTCTGGGCGTTGTGAGGCGCAAAACGGTAGCAGGTCTGGAGCATTGAGGGATGTTTGAAAATATACTGCAAAGGGACTGTGAATAAATTATAAAAAATTAACAAGGTTACTTTATCTTGCTGTGAAAAAGTGCTAAAATCAAAGTAACAGAACAGGCTGCCGCGCTGGCCTCAAAAAGAAAAGTAGTTCTTTTGGAACGGAGAGCAGGCCGTTGGCTCAGGTGTGACGGACAGGAATCGGAGAGAACGCACGACAGCATGGACGGAAATTGCCGCCCATGCGACAGAAATTGACAGGTAGGAGCTGTTTTCATGAACATTTTGTTTTTCCTTTCACCCAAGCAGGATCTGATGTATGTGTACGACGATTTTACCCTTCGGCAGACATTGGAAAAATGGGAGAACAATCGCTACGCATCCATTCCGGTGCTGAACCGGAAAGGGGAATATGTGGGAACACTGACCGAAGGGGATATCCTCTGGGGTCTGAAAAAATTCCATGGACTTGATATCGAGGCGGCGGAAGATGTGCCGATCTCGGACTTTCCGCACAAACGGGATTATAAGGCCGTGACCGTGACGACCAGTATGGATCAGCTGATCGAGGCCGCCATGAATCAGAACTTTGTGCCGGTGGTGGACGACCGTGGAATGTTCATCGGCATCGTCCGGCGGCAGGCAATCATCCGGTACTGCTACGATAAAGCCCGTACCGAAAAGACGGCGCACAGGGAATACCCGGAGCATGTTGAACACCACCGGGAAACGGTCGTGGCAGGTTGACAGCGGAGTTAGAGGATACAAATGTAAAAAGCATGTAAAATTCCGGATAAGTTTCGGTTTGCAAAACGAAAGAAAGCAAAAAAAGCGTCAAAAAAGTAAGATTTCGGTAAAATAATGCTTGTTGAACAGAGCCAATCAATGCTATAATAAAAAGGACGGCATTCGGAAAGAACGATTCCGCTGAGCCGTCCTTTGTTGTGTAAGATCAAGATTTTAGGAGCATTGATATGGATATCACACACATCACCTCTCTGTTGGGCGGTATTGCGCTGTTTCTGTACGGAATGTCAATCATGGGTGCCGGCCTCGAAAAGCTGGCGGGTGGCAAAATGCAGGGCGTGCTGCAAAAGCTGACATCCTCGACCCTGAAAGGCGTTATTTTTGGTACACTCATCACTGCCGTCATCCAGTCGTCGGCAGGCACGGTCGTCATCTGCGTCGGCCTTGTCAACTCGGGAATTATGACCCTGACACAGTCAGTAGGCGTGATCATGGGCGCGAATATTGGTACCACTGTCACCGGCCAGCTCATCCGTATGGCGGATATCTCCGGTGACAGCCTTTGGCTGACGCTTATGCAGCCGAAGACCTTCGCGCCGGTGGTCGCATTTATTGGCTGTATTTTTTATGTCTTTATCCGAAACGCAAAGAAGAAGAACATCGGTCAGATCATGCTGGGCTTCGGCATCCTGTTCACGGGCATGAGCCTGATGGATACCGGCGTGGCACCGCTGAAGGAGAGCGCGGTCTTCCAGAACCTCTTCGTCTCCATGTCGAACCCCATTCTCGGCGTTCTGGTCGGTCTGCTGGCGACGGTCGTTATCCAGTCGTCTTCGGCGTCGGTCGGTATCCTGCAGGCACTGTCCAGCACCGGCCTTGTCACCTTCGGTTCGGCCATCCCTATTATTCTGGGTGCGCATATTGGTACGGCGTTTACACCGCTGCTTACCATCGGCGGCTCGTCCAAGGACGGTAAACGCGCTGCGTTCATCCACCTGTATTTTAACATTATCGGCAGTATCGTTGTGATGGCACTCATCTATGCGGTGCAGTATACCATTGGCATCCCGATGTGGTTCGATGTGATGAATAAGGGTTCGATCGCGAACATTCATACTCTGTCCAGTGTGGCGGCGATGGTTCTGCTGCTGCCCTTTAACGGCCTGCTCGTCAAGCTGTCCTGCATGACGGTCAAGGATACCGCAGAAGAGGCGCAGGATCTCACGATGCCGGTTCTGGACGAGCGTCTGTACAAGAGCCCGGCAGTGGCGATCCAGCAGGCAAAGAGTGCGGTCGTGAAAATGTCTCGCCGTGCTGCTCGCAATGTCGGCCTTGCAACGCCGCTTCTCCTCAAGATGGATGAAGAGGTCGTCAGCGCGATCAATGTCCGGGAGCATCTCATCGACCGGATGGAGGTCGAAATCTCCAACTATCTTATCAAGCTGACCGATCAGGAGCTGGGCGATGACGAGAGTCATGCTGTGACCGAGCTGCTGAACTTTGTTACGGAGTATGAGCGTATCGGCGACTATGCCGTGAACATCATGGAAAAAGCGCAGGAGCTGAACGATAAGGAAGCATCTTTCAGCGACCGTGCCAAGGACGAGCTGAAAATTCTGGATTCTGCACTGGAAAAGATCCTGCTCTTGACTGCGGATGCCTTTGAGTCAGGCGATATCCATGCCGCTCGTCAGGTCGAGCCCATCGAAGAGGTCATCGACATCCTTGTGGAGCGTCTGCGCGACCAGCACATCAAGCGTCTGAAAGAGGGCGTCTGCTCCATCGACACCGGTGTTGTTTTCCTCGATGTCCTGAACAATGCGGAACGTATCTCTGACCATTGCTCGAACATTGCGGCTCGTCTGGTCGGTATGGAAGCCGGCGAGGATTACGACTCTCATACCCTCAAGAGCATGATGCACCACAATCCCAGCAAGGATTATCTCCTGACATATGAGGAGTGCCGCAAGGAATACCTTGTTCCGCTGGAAGCTCTGGACGCATGATAGAATAACGACAAAACCACCGGTGCGCCGGTGGTTTTTGCTGTCACTCTCCAAGGTCTTCGAGCAGCTGCCGAAGCTCTGTTTCACCGGGAACGGTCAGACCATGCTTGACTCGGAGAGCGTCGCTTTCGGGTAGAAGATTCACATAAATATCCGTCCGTTCTAACAGCTCACCGGGAGTCCCATTTGGCAGGCATTGGTAAACGGCGATCCGGCCGCCCTCGTCACAGAGATAATAGGCAGTGTAGTCCAGCTGAGGAATGCCCTGCACTGAAAGGCTGAGCTGAGAGTCGATGGGCGTTTCACTGCCGGAAAGAGAAGGGGCAGGGAGGCTGAGCTTCGGCAGAGCCATCCAGAACAGGCTGAACACGATGGCGAACGCGCAGAGGGCATAAAACAGACAAAGCCAGAGCTTTCGCATGACAAAGATTCTCCTTTCGGAACGAAAATTCTGACGGAAGTATGCGCAAACAGAACGCATTTCAGACAAATCATTATAATTTTCACCGTCGGACGCTGTACTTTCACGGTTCAGATGTGCTATACTACCAGTATCCGGGAAAAAATTAGTCCTTGAAGCGGTCTGGCAAGAGGACTATAATGTATTATTATGGTTCCAGTTCTTTACACGGCTCGTTTTATGAGCCGCAGTCAGGAGGCGATCCCTATTTCAAACGAAGGAAAAAGAAAACTCAGCATGGACGGCGCAGTCCGAGACTCGTCCGACACCGCTGGACGTAGCCTGAACACCAGTCAGAGCCGTACCGATAACGGCTCCGGTTCAGGCAAAAAGCCTTCCCGTAAGGGAAAAGAGCCGAAGGAGAAGGGTGGACGTCCGCTGCTTCGGTTTATCGGCAGAGCCATTGCGACAGTGATCTGTGTCGGCATTATGCTGGGCAGTCTGGTCACGGTGGGTGCGGTCTATTATGTGGTCGAAGCAACGGCCAATGACGGCAACCTGCTGGACTTGGACAACATCGAGCTGAGCCAGTCCAGTGTCGTTATGGCGACCGATCCGGATACCGGCGCACAGGTGGAGTACGCAACGCTGCGTTCCTCCAACAGTCATCGTGTCTGGGCTGACCTCGAGCAGATCCCGAGTTACCTGCAGTATGCGTTCATCTGCACGGAGGACAAGGATTTTTACAGTGAGCCGGGTGTCAACTTCAAACGTACCATCGGCGCAATGATCAATGAGTATCTGCTGCCCATCTACAGCTCCAAGCAGGGCGCATCGACGCTGGAACAGCAGCTCATCAAGAATCTGACCGACGACGACAGTGCCAGCGGCATTGAAGGTGCGCTCCGCAAGCTGCGTGAGATCTATCGTGCCCTCTGCCTGAGCCGCAGCTACTCGAAGGAGACGATTCTGGAAGCGTATCTGAACACCATCAGCTTTACTGGTACCATTCAGGGCGTCCAGACAGCCGCGAATGAGTACTTCAACAAAGACGTCAGTCAGCTGACCCTGTGGGAGTGCGCTACCATTGCGTCCATCACCAAAAATCCGACCAACTATAACCCCTATACCAACCCTGAGAACCTGATCAACCGCCGGAACTTCCTACTCTATAACATGTGGCAGCAGGGCGTTATCTCGGAGGATGATTACCGCAACGCAGCCGCTCAGCCGCTGGTTCTGGCTGAGGAGGACAGCAGCCAGAAGAATGCGTCTTCTACTACTTCTTACTTTACCGATGCGCTCTTCAATGAAGTCGTCAGCGACATCATGGAGAAAGAGGGCATCAGCGAGGCGGAAGCACAGAACAAGCTTTATACCGGCGGTTACACCATTGAGGCGACTGTCAACCCCAAGATGCAGGCGACGATGGAAAACCTGATGCTCAACACCAACGATGCCTATTTCCCGGCAGGCTGGCATGAGGAAGAAGTCACCAACATCTCGGACGATGACGTGCAGGTCTTCAATGCGGACGGTACACCCAAGACCCGTGTCGGCGATGACGGCATCGTTTACTATTACCGCAATGTCCGGACGCAGGCCGCAATGGTAACGTTGGACTACGACGGCAATGTGCTGGCGATGGTCGGCGGTTTGGGAGAGAAGACCAAGAGCCTTTCTCTGAACCGTGCGTACAGCATTACCCGGCAGACGGGTTCTACCATCAAGCCCATCGGCGCGTATGCGCTGGGCATTGAGTATGGTCTGGTGAACTGGTCTACCATGCTCAACAACTCGCCCCTGTACCTCAAACAGGATATGGTGATCCGGGATGAGGATTACTGCCGCAAGAACGGCCTGATGGGTCTGTCGGATACCCAGCTGAAAGCGTATCCGAACGCATGGCGCAGCTGGCCTCGCAACTACGGCGGAAACTACGGCGACAACAGCGATGTGCCGCTCTGGAATGGTCTGGCACGCTCGCTGAATACCATTGCGATCCGTGTCGGCGATCTGGTCGGCGCAAGCAATATCTTCAACTTTGCCTATAATACGCTCCAGCTGACGACCCTTGACCCGGTAAACGACGTTGGTCTGGCGCAGATGGTCATGGGAAGCCAGACCCACGGCGTTACGCCGATGGCATTGGCGGCAGCGTTCCAGATCTTCTATGATGGCGAATATACCACACCGCACCTGTACACCCGTGTGCTGGATCGGGACGGCAATATCTACCTCGAGAACAACGCTACCAGCTATCAGGCTTTGACACCGCAGACGGCATATGTTATGAACCGCCTGCTGAAGAACGTCCTGTTCTCCAACGTTGGTACTGCCCGTGGCAACTATCCGAACTCCAACGGAATGGAAGCCTTTGGTAAGACCGGTACGGCCAGCGATGAAAAGGATCTGTGGTTCGTCGGCGGCACGCCGTACTACGTCACCGCTGTCTGGTGGGGTTACGATGCTCCGTATGATATGACCAAAACGCTGGGCAAGAATCAGGCGAAGACCCGTACCTGCGTCCTTGCATGGAAGGCCTATATGGAACAGGTTCAGGCAAATCTGCCTTACAAGGCGTTCCCGACCTCGGATGGCGTTGTGGAGCGGAGATACTGCACGCAGAGCGGTCTGCTGGCAAGCGGTTCTTGCCCGAGTACGGCAGTGGGCTACTACCGCGCAGATGACCTGCCGGATACCTGCAACTACTCGCACCGTTCAGCAGCGGCTTCGACAACATCCTCGACGACAGCTTCGGCTGCACCGACTTTCACAGAGCCGGATACCACGAATCTGGATACAGACTGACCGCACAGGCAGAACAACTGTATCGCTACGAGAAAACAGAATGGAACGGGAAGAAAAATCATACTTTTCCTCAAAGGCGTTGCAATTCCGGTGAGGGAAGTCGTCACTTCACGGTCTAAAACTGGATAATCTGCCAAAATAGCATCCGGCCTCTTGCATTGAAGGGGGTCGGATGCTATTATATTTTCTGCAAGAACACTTGTGTTTGTGAGGTGAACAAGTTGGAACGCCGCTTTTATCTGGTAGACGCACAGGTCCTGCCGGAAGTTTTTCTCAAGGTGGTACGCGCCAAGGAACTTCTGGCAAGCGGAGAAGCGCGGAGCATTTCAGCCGCGACACGCAGTGTAGACCTGTCGCGCAGTGCCTTTTATAAATATAAGGACTGCATTTTTGATTCGGAGAACAGCCGCGAGGTCATTACCGTCATGGCGACCCTCCGGGATGAAACAGGCGCATTGCAGAGCCTGCTGGCCGGCATCAGCGCGGCTGGCGCAAGCATCGTTACCATCAACCAGTCTACGCCGGAAAATGGAGCTGCTCTGGTAGCAGTTACCATCCGGACGGATACGATGCAGATGACTCCGGAAGAACTGACCGAAAAACTTTCCCGGCAGCGGATGGTGGTGGGTGTCCACTGTGGGTATAACCTGTAAATCGCGCAAGACCACCTTTGCGCAAAGAAATAGGAATGAGGGTTGATCATGGCAAAAATCGCAATCTTAGGTTTCGGCACGGTCGGCAGCGGCGTCTATGAGGTGCTGCAGCGCAATGCCGCAGGTGTTTCGCGCCGGGCTGGTGAGCCGGTCGAGGTCAAGTATGTCCTCGATCCCAAGGACTTTTCCAGCCGTCCGGACGCGCATCTTTTTATCAAGAACTTCGATACCATTCTGGAAGACCCGGAGATCAAAGTCGTTGTCGAGACGATCGGCGGTACCCGGTTCGCTTATCCGTATGTCAAAGCCTGCCTCGAGAGCGGCCGCAGTGTCTGCACCTCCAACAAAGAGATGGTCGCGACCTACGGTGCCGAGCTGCTGGGTCTGGCAAAAGAACATAACTGCGCTTTCCTGTTCGAGGCTTCGGTCGGCGGCGGTACGCCTATCATCACTCCGATGCACCAGTGCCTCGCTGCAAACGTCATCACCGAGGTCGAGGGCATCGTCAACGGTACCACCAACTTCATGCTGACTAAGATGGTGCGTGAGAATCTGGGCTTCGATGAGGCTTTGAAGATCGCGCAGGAGCTGGGCTACGCCGAGACGAAAGACCCCAGCGACGATGTGGATGGCCGCGACGCCTGCCGCAAGATCGCAATTCTCTCTTCGCTGGTCTGCGGCCACCAGATCTACCCCCAGAATATTCCGACGCGCGGCATCCGTGACATCACAGTGTCCGATGTTGAAGCAGCTGAGAAGCTGAACTGCGTCATCAAGCTCATCGCATGGATGAAGCGAAAACCGGACGGCGGTGTTGCTGCCGGTGTCGAACCCTGCCTCGTTCCGAAGGCCAACCAGCTGGCCGGTGTTGATGATGTGTTCAACGCCGTCATGGTGAAGGGCGATATGCTGGGCGATGTTGTCTTCTATGGCAAGGGCGCAGGCAAACTGCCTACCGCAAGTGCGGTCGTCGCCGACGTGGTCGATGCCCTCAAGAATGGCTCCAAAGTCCACGACAGCCTGTTCTGGCAGCCGGCCGAACCGGTGGATGGAATGCTCACCGACCCGACTCCTGCCGCATATTATGTGCGTGTAGCAGGTATTGCTCCGGCGGTGGTCGAGGCCATCTATGGTTATGGCAAGGTGGTCGAGGAGCGGTACGACGGCTGTGCTTACTTTGTGGAGCGTGCTGACGAAAAGGCCCTCGCTGAGGCGGCACGGAAAGTTGAAGCTGTGGGCGGCAGTGTCAAGCTGATCCTCAAGCGTCTGCCTGAGGAAGGTTAAACGAAAGGGAGAACGGCCATGAAGATCAAGGTTTCGGTTCCTGCGACCAGTGCGAATGTCGGCTCCGGCTTTGACGCGCTGGGTCTGGCAGTGACTCTGTATAATACCGTGACGTTTGAGGACAGCGACAAGCTGGATATCTCGGCGGCGGATGGCACCCGTATTCCCCGGAACGAGTCGAACCTCGTTTACCGTTCGGCAAAAGGGCTGTTCGATAAGGTCGGCAAAAAGATCCCACCCTTGAAGATCACCCAGACCAACCCCATCCCGATGGCACGCGGCCTTGGCTCGTCCTCGGCCTGCATCATTGCCGGTCTGCTGGGTGCGAACCGGATGCTGGGCGATGTGCTGAACACGCAGGAGCTGCTGACGCTGGCGACCTCTATCGAGGGTCACCCGGATAACGTTGCACCGGCTCTGCTGGGCGGTCTGACGAGCAGCGTTTTTGAGGATGGCGTGGTCTACTCGGTCAAACGGGACGTCGATCAGAGCCTTTGCTTTGCGGCCATCGTGCCGGATTATAAGCTCCTGACCGAGGCGGCGCGTGCTGCTCTGCCGAAGGAGATCGCGCATAAGGATGCGGTGTATAACCTGTCCCGTGCGGCTCTGGTTCCGGCGGCATTCTGCGAGGGTCGGCACGACCTGCTTGCCATCGCGACCGAAGACCGGCTCCATCAGCCCTACCGGATGCCTCTGATGCCCGGCTCGAAGGAAGTGTTCGAGCTGGCAAAGAGCTGCGGCGCAAAGGCTGTGTATGTTTCCGGCGCAGGCAGTACGGTCATGGCCGTAGCAGAGCGTGCCGATGCCGACAGCTTCTACACAGGGCTGGAAAAAGGACTCGAGAGCCTTGAGGGTCTCGATGGATGTGAAGCATTTACATTGCTGCGTCTGGATGCTGATAATACCGGCGCAACGGTGGAATGATACAAAAGGCGTAACCCTCCGCATGTGTGAGGGAGAAAAAGAGGAGAGTGACAAGATATGGCGTTGATCGTACAGAAGTTCGGCGGTTCTTCGGTGAAGGACCGTGAGCGTATCTTCAACGTGGCACGCATTGTGGCGAATACCCACAACGCAGGAAATGATGTTGTCGTGGTCGTGTCCGCACAGGGCGATACCACCGATGACCTGATCGAAAAAGCAGGTGAGATCACCCACAACCCGTCGGCGCGTGAGATGGATATGCTGCTGGCGACTGGTGAGCAGATCAGCATCTCGCTGCTGGCAATGGCACTGAATGAGATCGGCTGCCATGCCATCAGTCTGACTGGCTGGCAGGCTGGCTTCCGCACTGACCGTGCCTACACCAAGGCACGCATCACCAAGCTGGAGACCGAGCGCATTTCGTCCGAGCTGGAGCGCAACCGCGTTGTCGTTGTTGCAGGTTTCCAGGGTCTGAACAAGCTGGACGATATCACCACGCTGGGTCGCGGCGGTAGCGATACGAGTGCAGTTGCGATCGCAGCGGCTCTCCATGCAGACCGTTGCCAGATCTTTACGGATGTCGAGGGCGTCTATACCGCCGATCCGCGCAAGGTCCGCAATACCCGTAAACTGAAGGAGATCACCTTCGATGAGATGCTCGAGCTGGCATCTCTGGGTGCGCAGGTGCTGAACAACCGCAGCGTTGAGCTGGCTAAGAAGTATAACGTGGAGCTGGAAGTGCTTTCCAGCCTGAATCCCGTTCCCGGTACGGTCGTCAAGGAGGTTACAAACGACATGGAAGGTATGCTGATCAAGGGCGTCGCAAAGGATACCGACGTTGCTGTTATTTCGATTCTGAACGTTCCCGATGAGCCGGGCATGAGCTTCAAAATCTTCGGCCTGCTGGCACAGAAGAACATCAACGTCGACATCATCCTGCAGTCCACCGGTCGTGACGGAAAGAAAGACGTCATCTTCACCTGCTCTGAGGGTGAGGCTGAGACCGCAATGCGCGTCCTGAAAGAGAGCGCAAAGTTCAAGGACGTCACCTGCGACGAGAGCTGTGCAAAAGTTTCCATCGTCGGTGCCGGTATGCAGAGCCACAGCGGTGTTGCTTCCAAGATGTTTGAGGCACTGTCCAACAACAACATCAACATCAAGATGATCTCCACCAGCGAGATCAAGATCTCCTGCATCATCGACCGTGAAGAGGCTGACCGTGCTGTCAGTGCTATCCACGATATGCTGTTCGAGTAAGCTTTCCTCGAAAAAGAAACGTTTCAACGCCCTGCCCGGCTGCTTTTGCCCGACAGGGCGTTTTTGTGTTATAATTTTTTTTACACCCTCCGGCGTTTACACCTAAACGAAAGGGGTGTATAATAAGCAATATGTATTGACGAAAAATTAAAACATAAAGAGGAATTACATCATTGAAACGAACTGAGATCGCGCCCGGCATCCATCTTTCTTACGACCCGGCGCAGAAATTCAACCGCTGCCGGATCAGCATCCACTTTGCATTCCCGGCAAAACGGGGGACGGCGACAGCTCATGCGCTGCTGCCGCTGGTGATGGAGCGCGGCTATGCCGACTGTCCCGATATGACCCAGATGACGAAAAAGCTGGCGCGCCTGTATGGTGCGGACCTGACGGTAGACGTCCGGCCGCTGGGCTGCAACCATAACCTTTGTGTCAGCGTGACCGGCATCAAGGACGCTTTCGCGCTGGAAGGGGAGCATCTGACCGGCGAGTATACGGCTCTTGTGATGGGAACGGCGTTCCATCCCTATTTTGTGGGCGGCGTGTTCGACCCGGAGTCGGTGGGCATCGAAAAACAGATGCTGAAAAAAGCTCTGGAAGATGAGATCAATGAAAAACGGCTCTATTGTCAGCGACAGGCAAACCGGGAATTCTTCGGCGACAGCCCGGCAGGTGTCCGACAGGAAGGTTATCTGGAAGAGGTCGATGGCCTTACTCCCGAAGCCCTGGCCGCCGCTTATCAGGAGATGCTCCGGACGGCGAATATTGAACTTATCGTGCTGGGCTGCGACGAAGCACAGACTGATATCGTGAAAAATGCCCTGCTGGAAGAGTTGGGAAAAATTGACCGAAAACCGCTTCCGCTGGTGGCGAACATGGCGATGCCCCATCAGGAGCCGGTGAAAAAGACCGAGTATTTCGACACTGTGCAGGCCAAACTCTGTCTGCTATTTACCCTTGGTGAGCCCATGCGCCCGGAACAGCTGGCAGCTGTCCGGCTGGCAATGTCGCTGTATGGCGGCAGCGTCACCAGCCGCCTGTTCCTGAATGTCCGGGAGAGAGACCATCTGTGTTACTACTGCTCGTCGGCGTTCCAAAGCTTTACCGGAAGTATGGCCGTCAACAGCGGCGTAGGACATGCCGATGCTGACCGGGCAGAGAAAGCCATCCTGAAAGAGCTGGATGACCTGCGCACTGGCCCCATCACGGACGAGGAATTGGAAGACTGCCGCCGGTCGCTGCTGAGCGGGATGACCGGCTTGGAGGATACGCTGGGCGGCATCGAAACGTGGTATTACATGGAAGTCGTGCGCGGCGGTACTATCCAGACACCCGACGACGCCCGGGAAGCCCTGCGTCAGGTGACGAAGGACGATGTCCGAGCCATTCTGCGCCAGCTCACCCTGTCGGTGAGCTATCTGCTGACCCGAGAGGAGGCGAACGCCGATGTCTGAAAAGAAAACACTGCTGGAGCAGACCGCTTCCGATGAGTGGCGCGTCCTGCCTTCGGGTTTGACTGTCATCGTCCGCCCGATGTCCGGTTACTCGGGAACCCATGTCATCTATGCGACCCGATTCGGCTCCATCGACCGGGATTTCCGGCTGGAC
Organism: Lawsonibacter asaccharolyticus; assembly: GCA_963599235.1. Lineage (GTDB taxonomy): Bacteria > Bacillota > Clostridia > Oscillospirales > Ruminococcaceae > Faecalibacterium. Next base: position 18,085 of record CAVBWT010000023.1, read on the forward strand.
GAAAAAGAAGTTCACCTTCCGGCAGGCGTGGCGCATTTCCTTGAACACAAGATGTTTGAGGATGAGGACGGCGACGCTTTTGCAAAATTTGCAAAGACCGGCGCGAACGCAAACGCTTTCACGGCGTTTGACCGCACCTGCTATCTCTTTACAGCGACTGAACAGCTGGATGAGAGTCTGGATGTTCTGCTGGGGATGGTCGGCTACCCGTACTTCACTCAGCAGACCATCGACAAGGAACAGGGTATCATCGGACAGGAAATTAAGATGTACGATGACAGCGCAGACTGGCGTCTCATCACCGGTCTGTGCGAGTGCTTGTACCATAGTCACCCCATCCGGAGCGATATTGCAGGCACCTGCGAGAGCATTGCGGAAATTACCCCGGAGATGCTCTATGACTGCTGCAAGGCGTTCTATGCGCCCAACAATATGGTGCTGGCTGCCGCAGGCAATACCAGCATGGAGCAGATTTTAGCTGCCTGCGAGCGTCACGGACTGATGGAAAAGCACCCGGCGGAACGGGTGCAGCGTCTCTGGATGAAAGAACCCATGACCCTTGTTTCCCGGGAAAAGACCATTACAATGCCGGTTGCAAAACCCTGCTTCGGTCTGGGCTTCAAGGAAAAGCCACTGCCCTTTGGTGACCTGCGGAGCGAAATGCTGTATGACCTCATCCTCTGCTGTGTCTGCGGCGGAATGTCGCCGCTCTACCGGAAACTTTACGACGAGGGTCTGACGAATCCGGGCTTTGGTGGTGAAGTTCTCCGGGTGGATGGATGCTGCTGCATCCTCTTCACCGGTGAGAGCGACCAGCCCGATACCGTGAAGCAGTTGCTTCTGGATGAGATTGCCCGTGTCCGTGCCGAAGGCGTCGACCGGGAGATCTTCACCCTCTGCAAGAACGAGAAATACGGCCAGCTCATTGAGAACCTTGAAAATGTCGAGGACTCGGCCAGCCAGATGGCGGACTTTGCTCTCTCGGGTCAGACGGTGGCGCAGCAGATCACCATGCTGGCCGGTCTGACTGCTGAGGATGCGGACAAGGCTCTTCAGGATATTCTGAGCGAGGAACGAATGGCTGTGATGTATATCCAGCCTGACGGGACAGCTTCCGACGAAGAAGAGGAGGATGAAGAATGACAAATCTGGTACAGTTCCCGGGTCTGGGACTGCAGTTTGAGATCAACCGTGTGGCGTTTTCCATCGGCGGCATCAATATTTATTGGTATGGCGTCTGCATTGCAGTCGGTCTTTGCCTTGCGCTGGTGTTTGCGTTCCGCCGCTGTCAGGAGTTCGGCGTGGACCCGGATTCGATGGTCGATGTCATTTTGATTGGTGTCATTCTGGGCATTGCCAGCGCACGCGCCTATTATGTAGCGATGGCTCCCTTCAAGTATGAGAATATCTGGGAGATGCTTGCCATCCGGGATGGCGGTCTGGCCATCTACGGCGGCATCATCGGCGGATTTTTGTTCGGTGGTCTTGCCTGCAAATGGCGCGGTGTGCCGGTGCTGCCGATGTTCGACTTGACCGCAATGGGTTTCCTCATCGGCCAAGGCTGCGGACGCTGGGGCAACTTCTTCAATCAGGAGGCGTTCGGCTGCAACACCACTCTGCCGTGGGGCATGTACAGTGAGACGACCCGGAATTACCTGATGGGCAGCACCGTCACTGTACCGAAAGGTGTTACCGTCGACCCGAACCTTCCGGTACATCCGACCTTCCTGTATGAGAGCGTCTGGTGCTTGGTTGGCTTCTTCCTGCTCTATCGGTACATCAAAAAGCGGAAATTCAACGGCGATATCACTCTGCGGTATCTTATCTGGTACGGCGCAGGCCGTTTCTGGATCGAAGGTCTGCGTACCGACAGCCTGCTGCTGGTGCCTTCTATCGGTCTGCGTGTGTCGCAGTTCATCGCAGGTCTGGCCGTCGTGCTGGGCGTGGCGGCGGAAATTTACCTGCCCCGGAAATATAAGGCAAAACCGCTCATGACGCCCCTTGCGCTGACGGCGGAAAACCGTGCGCTCCTGAAAAAGGCAGGTGGGACGGCGGCAGAAGTTGTTCCGGAGGGAACGGACACCGAGCTGCTGGCGTCCATGCCCCGGAAGATGTTCCTCGAGAAGACTGCTGCCCTCAATGACGGCATCAAGGCCGCGCTGAGCGAGAAGAAATAAAAAATCTTCTGAAAAAACTTGCGAAAAACGGGAAATTCCTCTTGAAATCAGCCCGACTTTTTGCTATACTATTCTAGCCGCATGGTGTGGGCTCCGGAAACAGCCCGGTGAGGGCTTGCCTCTACGACCAGCGAGTACAACGAAAAGGAATGAACAAAATGTACGCAATCATTGTTACCGGCGGTAAGCAGTACCGCGTGGAGCAGGGCGACATCGTCTACATCGAAAAGCTGGACGTTGAGGCCGACTCCGAAGTGAAGTTTGATCAGGTTCTCGCTATTGGCGAGGAGGGTTCTGTCAAGGTTGGCGCACCTGTTGTCGAGGGGGCAACCGTTTCTGCTAAGGTCATCAAGAATGGCAAGGGCAAGAAGCTGAACATCATCACCTATCGCGCAAAGAAGCACAGTGCTCGCCGCATGGGCCATCGTCAGCCCTATACCAAGGTTGAGATCACTGCGATCAACGGCTAAGGAGGAAAATTACAATGGCACATAAAAAGGGCGTAGGCAGCACCAAGAACGGCCGTGATTCTGCGGCTCAGCGTCTGGGAGCAAAGCGTGCAGATGGTCAGTTTGTTCTGGCCGGCAACATCCTGGTTCGTCAGCGTGGCACCCACATTCAGCCGGGTGAGAACGTTGGTAAGGGCAGCGATGATACCCTGTTTGCTCTGGTCGACGGCACCGTTCGTTTCGAGCGCGTGGGCAAGAGCGGCAAGAAGTGCAGCGTCAAGCAGTAACTTCTTTCTAAAATCTGCAACCCATAGAGCCGGACCTTTGTGGCCCGGCTCTTTTTGATGAAAAACAGGAGGGGCTGTATGGCAGCACAAACTAATTTTATTGACATCGCAACCATCTGGCTCCATGCCGGCAAGGGCGGCGATGGTGCGGTGAGCTTTCACCGTGAAAAATTCGTGGCCGCAGGCGGTCCGGACGGCGGCGACGGCGGCCGCGGCGGCGACATCATCTTTGTTGTTGACGATCACCTGACGACTCTGATGGACTTCCGCTATAAGCGCAAGTACGTTGCGCCCGAGGGCGGCAAGGGCGGAGCCTGTCTCTGCCACGGCAAGAACGCCGAAGATCTCGTCATCAAAGTTCCGCTGGGTACGGTCATCAAGGACGCCGAGAGCGGCCTTGTTATTGCCGACCTGTCCAACCATGAGCCGGTCACCATTGCAAAGGGCGGCCGCGGCGGTTACGGCAATGCGCACTTCAAGACTCCGACCCGTCAGATCCCGAAGTTTGCAAAGCCCGGTATGCCCGGTGAGGATATTCAGGTCACGCTGGAGCTGAAACTGATCGCTGACGTCGGCCTGATCGGTTTCCCGAATGTCGGCAAATCGACCCTGATCTCGACCATCAGCGCAGCGAAGCCGAAGATCGCAAACTATCATTTCACTACGCTGGTTCCGACGCTGGGTGTCGTCTCGGTTGGTGAAGGCGCAAGCTTTGTCTGCGCTGATATCCCCGGCCTGATCGAGGGTGCAAGCGAGGGCATTGGCCTCGGCCATGACTTCCTGCGCCATGTCGAACGCTGCCGCCTGCTGCTGCATGTGGTGGATATCTCGGGCAGTGAGTGCCGTGACCCCATCGCCGATTTTGAGCAGATCAACGAGGAGCTGGCAAAGTTCAGCCCGGCTCTGGCAGAGCGTCCGCAGATCGTGGTCGGCAACAAATGCGACCTCGCAACGGAAGAGCTGATCGAGGATTTCCGTAAGTATATCGAGGGCAAGGGTCTGACCTTTGTTCCCATCTCTGCTGCTACCATGCAGGGCGTCAAGGAACTGCCGGGTCTGGTCTATAACCGCCTGAAGGATATTCCGCCGGTGCCGGTCTTCGCAGTGGAATACAAGAAGCCCGAGGTCAAGGCAGGCAGCCGTGACTTCAGCATCCGCCGGATGGAAGCACATGTCTGGTCGGTCGAGGCTCCGTGGCTCGAGCGCATCCTCGAGGGCAGCAATGTCGACGACTACGAGAGCCTGCAGTATTTCCAGCGTCAGTTGGGTGAGAGCGGCATCCTCGATGCGTTGGTGGATAAGGGCGTTCAGGAGAACGATACTATCCTCATCGGTGAGTATCAGTTCGATTATATTTTCTAAAGCAGTTGTTGCTCTGGAGCGCAGGGCTCGCCGCCTGACGGCTGAGGCAGAAACCTGCCCGGCCTGCCAATGGCTCCCCTATTTAGGGGAGCTGGCGAGCGAAGGCGAGACTGAGAGGTTATATGACAGAACCTGAAAAGATCGACCCTCGGGAACTGAGTCCGCTGGCACTGGCCTTTGTGGGCGACAGCGTGCTGGAACTGCTGGTGCGTCAGCGTCTGGTAGAACATCACCGCCTGTCGGCTGGCAAACTCAACGCCGAGAAGGTCAAATATGTTTCGGCAAAGGCTCAGTTCAAGGAAGAGCAGCTCCTCGAGCCACTCTTTACGGAGGATGAGCTGGCCATCTTCAAACGCGGTCGGAATGCCAGCAAAGCCAGCGTTGCAAAACATGCTTCGCCGGAGGAGTACCGCGCCTCGACTGGGTTCGAGTGTCTGCTGGGCTGGCTGTATCTGAACGGCCAGCTGAGCCGGGTGCAGGAGCTGTTCGAGACACTTTGGCAGTCCTTTGACCCCAACGAGAAATAACCCCAAACACGCCGAAAGCCCGCTGCTTTCCGCACTGGAAAACAGTGCAGGGAAAGCAACGGGCTTTTCTGCGCCGCAAAAGCGGTTCAGATGGAGAAGAATCGAACCTTAGCGGCTGTTCTTGGTGGAATTGTGGGTAGAGTTCTTGCCGCCCTCATCGTCTGCACCCTTGGTGTACTGGTTGGGGTGCTTATGCTCGTTGGTAGCGTTGTTCTGGGTCGTGTTGCTGGAACGATTGCTGGTCTGGTTCTTGCAGTTGTTGCTGCGATTCTCACTGCGATTTTCCATAGTTGTAAGACTCCTTTCGGTTCTGTGTGAGGATTTTCCTCACAGTCCTAGTTTGGCCGTCCGAGGCGGCTTTATACATCCATGATTCACAGGGGAGGATGACTCAATGCCTACGGAATATTTTGAACATCGAGAGCGAGAGCTTCTCGGCGACCGGTACGATGCCCTCTACGCCGCACCGCAGGAAACGGCGGCTCGGGGCGTGACCGTCTCGGCTCTCCGGGCAACGCCGGAACAGTTTGCCGCAAAAGCAGACTTTCTCCTCAAGCCGTCGCCCTTCTGCAAGGCGGCATTCGTGGTCGAGCAGCCGGATTTCAAGCCCGGAAAGCACCCGTACCATCATGCAGGTGTGATCTATTCGCAGGAGCCGTCGGCATCCTCTGCGGCTCCGCTGCTGGGCGTCAAACCCGGGATGCGCGTATTGGATATGTGTGCTGCTCCCGGCGGCAAGAGCAGTCAGCTTGCAGCCGCTCTGGGCGGATACGGCCTGCTCGTCAGCAATGAGTATGTTGCCGCCCGTGCGGAGATTTTAAAGAGCAATCTGGAACGGATGGGCGTGCCGAATGCCGTCGTCCTCAATGAGATGCCTGCCCGTATCGCCGAGGCTCTGCCTGAGTTTTTTGACCGGGTGCTGGTGGATGCGCCCTGCTCCGGCGAGGGCATGTTCCGCAAAGAGCCGGCGGCTCTGGCGCAGCACTGCGAAGCTCTCGTGAAGCAGTGCGCTGAGCTGGGCGCGCAGATTCTGGACTGCGCCGCAGCTGTGCTGGCTCCGGGCGGCCAGCTGGTCTATTCCACCTGTACTTTCGCACCTGAAGAGGACGAGGCACGGGTAGCAGCTTTCCTCGCACGGCATCCGGAATTCGAGCTTGCCGACGCACTGGGAAACGTGGATTATACCTTTGGCAGTGAGGGCGAAGCAAACCGCACCGGCGGCCTGCCGCTGGATGTCTCCAAAGTGCGCCGCATCTGGCCGTGTCAGGGCGGCGAGGGTCACTTCATGGCACGACTGGTAAAGACCGGTGAACCTCGCGTTTTGCCGCCGCTGGGCGAGTATACGCCGGAAGAGAAGCTCTGGCTCGCTGCTGCTGCGGAGATGAGCAAAAAGGCCGGAAAGAAATCTATTAAGGGCAGGGAAGACCCTCGTGCCGCACGACGGGAGAACAGCCGTGCCTGCCGGGATGCGGCGCAGGGCAGGAACAGCCGGAGCCGGGACGTGTCTGCCTCCGAAGCGACGCCTGCGCAAAGCCTTGCCGCATGGAAAGCCTTCGCGGAGGAGTATTTTCCCTCACTGGCTGACCGTCCTGCTGTCGTTCATGGCGGCGGCATCCTGCTGCCGGTAGCATTTCCGCAAACATCGCTCCATGTCCTGCGTGCCGGTGTCTTTGTCGGCAGTGTGCAGAAAGGCCGCTTTGTGCCGGAGCATCATCTTTTCACGGCGTTCGGCGCAGAGTGCGCAAACCGTGAGGAACTGACCCTTGCAGACCCGAGAACGGTCGAATATCTCTCAGGCCGGGAGATCAGCGCAGACACTGCCAAAGATGGCTGGTGCTGTGTGACTGTGGATGGCTGGCCGCTGGGCGGCGGCAAAGTATCGGCTGGCCGGGTCAAAAACCATTACCCGAAGGCACTGCGTCTGCTGTAAAATCGGCATAAAACCGAATTTTTGGCCGTGTCCGGGCGAAAACAGGCTGGATAAGGCTTGAACGTGCAGAGCGGTTGTGATAAAATAACAGAGTTAGATTTTGTGTGCTGCCACAAGCAGGCGACCACAGCCCGTCTGCCTGCAGGCGGAGATTTCGATAAAATTTAGGAGGCTCATTCCCATGTCTGGACATAGCAAATGGAACAATATCAAGCGCAAGAAGGAAAAGACCGACGGCGCAAAAGCAAAAGTCTTTACCAAGATTGGCCGTGAGATCAGCGTTGCCGTCCGTACCGGCGGCCCGAACCCGGCTTCTAACAGCAAGCTGGCTGACCTGATCTCCAAGGCAAAGCGCATGAGCGTGCCGAACGATAACATCCAGCGTATCATCAAGAAGGCTGAGGGCGGCGATAAGACCGAGTACGAAGCAATCACTTACGAAGGCTACGGCCCCGGCGGTGTTGCTGTCATGGTCGAGACCCTGACCGATAACCGCAATCGCACTGCTGCTGACCTGCGCCACTACTTCGATAAGAACGGCGGCAATCTGGGCGCAATGGGCTGCGTGAGCTTCCTGTTCAGCCAGAAGGGTGTCATTGACATCTCCCTCGAGGATAAGGATGCAGACGAGGCCATGATGGATGCTCTGGATGCAGGCGCAGAGGATTTTGATGCAGGCGAAGAGGCTGCTGAGATCACCACCGATCCCGAGAACTATTCCGCAGTCGTTAAGGCTCTGGAGGAGAAAGGTTATGAGATCCTGAGCGATGACCTCGCAATGGTTCCTATGACTACCACCCGTCTGAGCGACCCCGACCAGCTCAAGCAGATGGGTAAGCTGCTGGATGCTCTCGAGGATAACGATGACGTCCAGAACGTCTGGCACAGCCTCGAGAACGAAGAGGATCTGCCGGAATAAGCGGTCTGGTGTACCTTCGGTTCTGAAATGAGACGATGAAAAGCCGCTTTTTGCATTGTGAGATGCAGAGGGTGGCTTTTTTGCGGCTCTATAATAAATGTTGGAGCCGGGATTTTCTCCCGACCCCAACGTTTATTATAGAGCCTAAATTTCTCTTGGAATCTTTATGACCATTATACGACTTTACCCAGCGATTGACCAAGTCAGGATTGCGAAGGTGATATTTCTCGCAGAGCGTCTGAAAGCTACCTTTGCCGTTCAGATAGTCTTTTACGACTTTTTGCTTGAGTTCCTCGCTGTAGGTTCTTTTAACCTTTGAAGATGCACAATCTGATTTAAAATTGATCTGCCTCAGGAATGAAGTAAACCTCAAAAGCTGGACAAAATAAGAATAAAGCACTCTGAACGGTCTGGATCCTGTGTTGCACAGGGCTCAGGCCGTTTCGTTTTAATTTGATTCGATGGTTGTTATAATAGTCGATATATCCAATAATGTTTTTTCTGTTTGAAATAGCTTTGCTCCTTACAAAATAAAATTCTATTTCTATCGACAACGTTCCATACAAGTGCTATAATGAAAATAAGATTAGAGAAATTGAGGATTTTCGGGTCATACACTATGAACAGGATAGAGGAAACCTTGCGCAGATATGGCAGCTTTCTGCTGTGCCTGGTTTTAATGATGTCGCTGACTCCGGTGTCCGCTAAAGCGGCTGAGTCAGAACAAAAGGTCGTCCGGGTGGGCTGGTACGAGGACGCTTATAACATCACGGGCAAAAACGGTGAGCGGAGCGGCTACGGTTACGAATACGAACAGTCGGTGGCCGCTTATACCGGCTGGAAATATGAGTATGTAAAGGCTGGCTGGGCTGATCTGCTGGAAATGATGAAAAACGGCGAGATCGACCTGATGGGCGGCATTTCCTATACCGAAGACCGGGCAAAGGATATGCTCTTTTCAGAACTGCCGATGGGACGTGAAAAGTATTATCTGTATGCTGATTTGACGCACACGGATATTTCGGCGTCCAATTTGTCGACCCTGAACGACAAACGCATCGCCCTGATGCCGACCAGCGTGCAGGCGACCCAGTTTTATGAGTGGGAGACTTCCCATGACCTGCATCTACAATATGTGGATGTCAACAGCTTTGAACAGGGCAAACAGTTGGCGGAGAATCAGGAAATCGACTGCGTTGTTTCGACCGAGACGCCGGATTGGGTCGAGTTTGGTATGTCCGCCATCGCGACCACCGGTGGGTCGGATATCTATTTTGCGATCAGCAAGAATCGCCCTGACCTGAAAGAAGAACTCGACAACGCCATGCGCAAAATGGGATACGACAAGCCGTTTTACGCCGATGAGCTGTATCAACGGTATCTCTCGGCGGTGTCGCTCCCGGTGATTTCCAGCGAGGAAGAAAGCTGGCTGAATACGCATGGAAGGCTCAAAATCGGATTCCTGTGCAATGATATCGGCATCAGCAGCTACGACAGCGAGACGGGGCAGCTGTCCGGTGTTCTCATCGACTATATCAAGTTTGCGGCCGACTGTCTTGATAACTACACGCTGGATTTCGAGCTGGTCGGGTACGACTCGCTGGATGAAGAGATACAGGCTCTGAAAGATGGAAAAATCGACCTTATCTTCCATTTCACGCAGAATCCATACATTGCGGAACAGAATGATTTTGTGCTGTCCAATACAGTTCTGTCGTACAATATGGCGGCGGTCACTTCCCAGACCTATTTCAATGAGACGGCGGAAAACAGCGTCGCAGTCACAAAAGATAACCTGCTCATAAAATGGTATATCTCCTATAATTATCCGGATTGGAATATCCTTGAGTATGATTCTGAGCAGGATGTCGAAGATGCGGTGCGCAGCGGTCAGGCGGACTGCCTGATCGCGGATTCGGGCAAGCTGACAAAATACAACGAGGATAAGAAGCTTCATGGTGTTTTTTTGATGCAGCCGGGAAATACCTCGTTTGCGGTTAACCGAGGCAATTCTGTTTTGATGTCCATCCTGAACAAGACCCTGCGGACGCTCCCTTCCTCCATGCTGACGGGTGCGCTGTCCACATATGAGACTTCGATGCAGAAAGTTACGTTGACGGATTTCGTCAAGGACAATCTGGCGGTGGTCGCTGTCATGGTCGGTTCGGTTTTTCTGGTTGTCCTGTTGATCATTCTCGGTTTCCTGCGGAAATCGCTGGAAGCCGAGGCGAAGGCGAAGCAGGCCGCCAAAGAATCGAAGGAACTGAACCGGAAATTGCAGCAGAGTCAGCATGAATTGCAGGCGGCATTGCAGGCGGCGGAAACGGCAAGCAAGGCCAAGACGGATTTTCTGTCCAGTATGAGCCACGATATCCGTACACCGATGAATGCCATCGTCGGTCTGACGAGCCTGATGGAAAATGATTTGAACGACCCGAAAAAGCTGAACGATTATCTCGGCAAACTGAAAAGCTCCAGCAAGCATCTGCTCGACCTTATCAATGAGATTTTGGATATGAATAAAATCGAGAGCGGAAAAGCGACTTTGAACGTAAAGCCGTTCAGCATGGCAGAACAGGTCTCACAGGTGGATAACGTTATCCGTCCGCAGGCCAGAGCGAGAAAGCAGACGTTTACTATCCAGACCCACAACATCCGTCACGAGAATGTCGAGGGCGATGCCACTCGTTTACAGCAGGTGCTGCTCAACATCCTGTCCAATGCGGTCAAGTATACGCAGGAGGGCGGCCATATCGAGTTGGACATCGAGGAACTGCCCCGTGACGGTCACTATGCCCGGTATAAGTTTACCGTCACCGACAACGGCATGGGTATGAGTGAAGAATTCCAGAAGCACATCTATGAGTCCTTTACCCGTGCCGAAAGCTCCGTGACCAATAAAGTACAGGGTACGGGCCTTGGCATGGCGATCACCAAGAGTATCGTGAACATCATGGGCGGTGCCATCTCGCTGGAAAGTGAGCTGGGAAAGGGCAGCAAGTTCGAGGTCATGCTGGAATTCCGAATCGACCAGGAAGCCGATGGTGCTGTAAAGCGGATGACTCTGCTGCTCCTGCGCTGCGGCGACGAGAGTTTTGCCCGTATCAAGGATGCGACCGAAAACAGACCGGTCAGCATCCGCCGCACAACTGGCCCGGAAGAAACGGAAAACCTGCTCAGGAACGATCATTATGATGTAGTTCTAGTGCCGTATCTGATTTACGGTGATGAGTTGGATTCTGCTGTGCAGAAACTTCGGAGGCTTGCAGGCAGCGAAACGATCTTGCTGGGCATCGCGGCCGTTCCTCGCGACGAAGCGATAGATGCGGTTCTGGACAGCGGATTGGATGGTTTTGTTCCGCTGCCTTTCTTCCTCTCCAATCTGGAAGCGGAAGTTGAGGATGTCCGGGAACATCGCAGCCGGAAGAGCGAAGCAGAAGAAACCTCGGTTCTGGTGGGGATGAATTTCCTCTGCGCGGAAGACAATCCGCTAAATGCCGAGATTCTGGAAGCTATGCTGGAGATGCAGGGTGCGGCCTGCACGGTCTGCCACAATGGTAAGGAAATCGTCGAAAAATTCAAGACCGTTCAGCCCGGCGAGTATGACGCCATTTTGATGGATATACAGATGCCGGTAATGGATGGTTATGAAGCGACCCGAATCATCCGCAGCGGAGAGAATCCGCTGGGCAAGACGATTCCCATCATTGCGATGACGGCTAATGCTTTCGCCGAAGATGTCCAGAAGAGCATCGAGGCCGGTATGGACTCTCACCTGTCCAAACCGGTGGATATGGCTGTGTTGGAGCAGACCCTGCGCAAGTTCCGTCGTACCCCCCCCCCGAAAAGATAGAAAATCAGAATGGATCATCTGCTAAATCATAACAGATGATAATTGATGAACTTGGGTTAGGAGTGTGTGCAAAAATGAAAGCGGCCGACAATGAAAATAACCCTTCTTCAAACGTCTGAAAAACTCGGTCAATATTCTGCTTCCGCTGATCCTGACAAGCCTGAACCGCATTGACACCATCTCAAATGCAATGGAGCTGCGCGGATTTGGCAAAAAGAACTCCCTTCCTGACGACAGCCGCCGGGAAGGGAGTTTTGCTATTCAGTGAAAATCGTTGTTGAGTTCATCTTTCAGCTCATCCTGGATATCTTTCAGACACTGCATGAGCAGGGGATTGAACGCTCCGCACTCGCCATTGAGGATCATCTGGACAGACTGCTCGTGGCTGAATGCTTTCTTATAGCACCGCTCACTGGTGAGGGCGTCGTAGACATCGGCCAGCGAGACGATCTGCGCACTGATAGGGATCTCGTTGCCTTTCAGCCCATCCGGATAACCGCGGCCATCCCAGCGTTCGTGATGCCAGCGCGCAACTTCATACGCAGTATGGAGCAGTGGTTCCTCCTCGAAATTCTCGAGTTTTTGCAGCATATTCGCGCCCTGCATACTGTGGGTCTTGATGATTTCAAACTCCTCTTTTGTGAGGCGTCCGGGCTTATTCAGGATCTTTTCGTCAATGGCAATTTTGCCGATGTCGTGCAGGGCGGACGCCAGAGGGATATCGTCCTGCTCTTCCGGACTGATGCGATAAATATCGGTGAGTTCCATCAAATGATTCAGAACCATCTCAGTGATGACCCGGATGTGGCGGACATGGCTTCCGCTCTCACCGTTGCGGAACTCGACGATCTGGCTCAGGACGCCGACCAGCATGGAAGTGTTTTTCTCCTGCTTCCGGATCTGGTCGGAGACAAGGCTCACCAGCCGACGCTGCTTGGAATAGAGCTTGATAGTATTGAATACCCGGCGGTAGACTACTTTCGCGTCGAACGGGCGGTTAACGTAATCACTTGCGCCCAGCTCGTAGGCTCTGCGGATGGAGGACTCTGAATCCTCGCTGGAGATCATGATGACCGGGATGTCTTCGATGGTGTGGTTGGCATTCATGGTCTTCAAGACCTCGAAGCCATCCAGCACAGGCATATTGATGTCCAACAGCACAAGAGCGATGTCTCCGGCGTGTTCACGCATCAGGTCAAGGCACTGCTGGCCGTTGGAAGCTTCCAGAATACGGTAATCTGTTCCGAGGATCGCGGCGAGGATGTCACGGTTGAGTGCGGCATCGTCCACGATAAGGATCTGCGATTTTTCCTGAACAGGCGCTTCTTCCAGAAAGAGAACGGTGCCGGGATCGTTCGAGATACCGGCGTTTTTGCGCTCCTTGGCCTCGTACATCAGTTTGTCAGCTTTCCGGAAAGCTGTGTCCATCGAGTCCGCAGCGGTCTGGATAACGCCGCCGATGCTGGTCGACAAATGAAGATGAGAGTAGCCGGGAATCGAAGCGGCATGAACTTCGGTGCGGATCTTTTCCAGAATAATGGGAAGATAATCGCCGGGGATGCCGGGCAGGATGAGCAGGAACTCATCACCGCCGTAGCGAATCAGAATATCGGTATCCCGGACACAGGAACGGATGACTTTTGCCGCTGTTTTCAGTGCGAGGTCGCCGACATCATGGCCGTAGGTATCGTTGCAGATCTTGAAATCATCCAGATCCATCAGGGCAATACCGGCCGGGCCGCTGGCTTTCCGGGCGATTTCTTCGTAATAGCGGCGGTTATAGACACCAGTCAGAACATCCTGATAAAGCGCGTTGTTATAGCTTGAAAGCTCACGCAGAACACACTCGCCGGTATCAGTGTCCAGCGTAGCCTGACAGGGCGAACTCTGCACCAGTTCCAGTACATAAGGTCTGCCCTCGATCTCGTAATAGCAGGCTGTGATGTGCGCAAGCTCATCACCATAGATCTCGATACGGCACTGTTTGCTTTTGGTCGACAGTGCCAGCTTTGCCGCGCAGTTGCGAGAATAATGCTGTCTGTGACGGTCAGCATAACACTTGTCTTCAGAAAGGGTTGTGCAGCTGCCCTTTTCAATTCCGTTTACGGTGTCGGCGTCCAAAAGCCGGACGTCTGTATAAATGCTTCGCAGAGTCTCGATCCAGACTCGCGCTTCTTCCATTGATGTCATTTAAATTCTCCAAATCGGAAAAGGGCCAAAGGCCTTTCAGTTCGTATCTGTCTTATTTAACTAAACTCAGTATAACATATTATATACAAAGCTTCCAGATGGAACTTTACTGAATGCGGAAAAATAAACAAAAGATGTTTTCACTGAAAAAAGAAAAAATACGCAAAAATATACAAAACAAAAGTCCGGCTTCTTTGTAGAGCCGGACTTTTGTTTCTGGAGCGGGCAATGGGAATCGAACCCACCTCCTCAGCTTGGAAGGCTGATATACTAGCCGATGTACGATGCCCGCATCGGATTGCAAGAGAGATTATATCATGAACTGCGGCAAATGTCCAGTACAAATTTTGATTCTGTGGCAGAAATACCGGAAACTGGCAAAGCTTTTGTGTGACATCGCGGTTTGCCTGTTTACTTTGGAGGCGTTTTATTGTAAAATAGGCTCAAGAAAATCAGCAGCGCGTCGGCCATGATGTGCTGCGGCTCACAATCGTGAGTGGCAACGGAAGCTCCGCGCCTTTGCGGAACAAAAGAATGATTAGGTGGTGTATTGTAAAATGGCATTGAAATATCAGCGTATCCTGCTCAAGATCAGCGGTGAGGCTCTCGGCGGCGAGAAGGGAACCGGCTTTGATGAGCCGACGATGGATGCTATTTGCGGTGGTGTCAAGAAGGCTCATGAACTGGGTGTTCAGATCGGCATCGTGGTCGGCGGCGGCAACTTCTGGCGCGGCCGTTCCAGCGGCAAGATGGAGCGAACGCTGGCGGATAAGATCGGTATGCTGGCAACGGTCATGAACGCTCTGGCTGTTTCCGACAAGCTCGAGCAGCTGGGTGTGGCGACCGAGGTCTTTACCTCCATCACCATGCCGCAGGTCGCACCAGCCTTTACTCGCAAGGATGCTCTGCGCGCAATGGAAGAGGGCAAGATCGCTATCTTTGGCGGCGGTACCGGCAACCCGTTCTTCTCCACCGATACCACGACCGCTCTGCGCGCTGTGGAAGTCTCGGCAGATATCATGTTCAAGGCGACGATGGTCGACGGCGTGTACGATAAGGATCCCCACAAGTATCCGGATGCCAAAAAGTATGAGACTCTGACCTTCACCAAGGTTCTGGAAGACCGTCTGGCTGTTATGGACGGCACCGCAGCTACCCTCTGCCGTGACAATAAGCTTCCTATTCTGGTCTTTGATCTGGCTGACCCGGATAACATCGCCCGTGCAGTGCAGGGCGAGAATGTCGGTACGCTGGTGTACGAGGGCTGAGCATAGCCGCCCGATTTCGATAATAGAATAAACCAGACCGCATCCCGGCTGGTGAAATAAGAAACAGGAGACAATGACAATGAGCAGCAATACCAAGGTATTTGAAGACAAGATGAAAAACTCGGTCGAGCATCTGAGTAAGGAACTGGCCGCTGTGCGCGCAGGCCGTGCAAACCCGGCCGTTCTGGATAAGGTGTCGGTGGACTACTACGGCGCACCCACTCCCATACAGCAGGTCGCTTCCGTGGCTGTCAGCGAGGCTCGTACCCTGACCATCACCCCGTGGGATCGCAGCCTGCTGCGTGCCATCAGCAAGGCGATCATGGCAAGCGATGTCGGCATCACCCCCATCGACGACGGCCAGACCATCCGCCTGAATTTCCCGGCTCCCAACGAGGAACGCCGTAAGCAGCTGGCAAAGGAAGTCTCCAAGCTGGGCGAGGAGGCAAAGGTCGCAGTCCGCAATGTCCGCCGTGAGGCAATGGATAAGGCCAAGGCTATGAAGAAGGCTGGCGAACTGACTGAGGACAGCCAGAAGACCATGGAAGAGGATGTCCAGAAGCTGACCGATAAGTATATCAAGAACATCGACGCAGCAGTTGAGGAAAAACAGAAAGAGATCATGTCCGTCTGATCCTGACGCGGCTGACAAAATAGAGGGGTGCCGTGTGCTGGAATCCAAGGCGTGCGGCACCTTTTCCAATAGAAACAGGAGAACGATTATGACACATCCGAAGGAATTTGCGGAAGGATTGTCCATCGGCATCATCATGGACGGCAACGGCCGCTGGGCCAAACAGCGCGGCCTGCCCCGGACAGCCGGACACAAAAAAGGTG
This sequence comes from Lawsonibacter asaccharolyticus, assembly GCA_963599235.1. GTDB lineage: Bacteria > Bacillota > Clostridia > Oscillospirales > Ruminococcaceae > Faecalibacterium. Next base: position 33,884 of record CAVBWT010000023.1, read on the forward strand.
CAGAGGTCTTTCAGGACATCGCCAACTACTGCGAGGAGCTGGGCGTTCCGTCCGTGTACTTTTACGCATTTTCGACCGAGAACTGGAAACGCCCGATGGAAGAAGTCGGTGCCATCATGCGGTTGTTCGGCGAGTATCTGCTCAAAGGCTTCAACTACAAAGACCGGAACATCCGCATCAAATTCTTGGGCGACCGCACCGCGCTTGACCCGAAGCTGCAGAAGCTGATGAATGAGCTGGAAGGCGATTCGGCGCACAAGACCGGCATGACCCTAAACATTGCGGTCAACTACGGCGGTCGTCCAGAGATTGTCCGCGCAGCGCAGCAGCTGGCGGAAAAGGTCGCGGCAGGCGAACTCAAGCCCGAGGACATCACCGAACAGATGATGAGCGACCACATGTATACTGAGGGTCAGAAAGACCCGGACTTCATTCTCCGACCCAGCGGAGAAAAGCGTCTGTCAAACTTCATGCTCTGGCAGGCTGCTTACTCGGAACTGGTCGAGATGGACGTTCTGTGGCCGGACTTCACCCGGGATGACCTGGATGCCGCCATTGAAGAGTTCAATAAGCGTTCCCGTCGGTTCGGCGGTATCTGAACGGAAGGAAGCTCCGGATTCCGGCCCAGAAAATAAACACCCATTGGAGAACAACGTACTATGAAAACAAGAATCATCACCGCCCTTGTGGGCATCCTCGTTTTGATCGGGGTGCTGTTTACCTTCGATACCATCATTTTCAATCTCGTAGTGGCGGCCATCACCCTGATCGCGATCCACGAGATCTACAACGCCCTCGGTTTTGAGAAAAAAGACCTGCTGCTGTATCTTGTGATGATACCGTTTACCCTGCTCATCATGCTGTCCAGTTATCAGGTCTGCCGTAGGCTGGTTATGCCGGCCTCCTTCCTGCTGGTTTTGTTCTATGCCATCTATCTGGTGGTACGGAACGGCGATATCAGCTACCAGAAGGTCAGCGGTCTTGTCATGTTTTCAGGTATCGTCATCTTCTGCTTTTACTCGTTCATCCGTCTGAAAGAGCTGCTGCCGGTCGAGACTTACGGTTATGACGCTATTTTCTTTATCCTGCTGATCCTGTGCTTCGCATGGGGCGGAGATACCTGCGCTTACTTTGCAGGCCGTGCCTTCGGCAAGCATAAGCTCTGCCCGGTCGTCAGCCCGAAAAAGACGGTGGAAGGTGCGATCGGCGGCGTGCTGGGCACGATGGTCTTCGGCGTTATCGTCACCCTCATCTACTCGGTGGCGGCAGACCGGATGGAGGCATTTACCCGTTCCAATATCGGCGTTTCGATGTATATCATCATTGCGCTGCTGGCTTGCGTCGCTGCAGTGCTGGGAATCTATGGCGACCTGTTTGCAAGCGTCGTCAAGCGTCAGTGCGGTATCAAGGATTACGGCACCATTTTCCCGGGTCACGGCGGTATTCTCGACCGTTTTGACAGCGTGATGTTCATCGCCCCCTTTGTGACGATGGTAATTATTGCGGTCTTCTATTATTGATCGCAGGAGGAAGTTTTATGGCAAAGAAAATCACACTTCTGGGCTCGACCGGTTCCATCGGCACCCAGAGTCTGGACGTTATCCGTGCGCAGGGCTATGAGGTCTACGGCCTGTCCGCTCACAGCCATGTCGACAAAATTCTGGAGCAGATTGAAGAATTTCACCCGAAGTACGTCTGCATGACGAACCCGGATGCCGCTGCAAAGCTGGATGCTGCGCTGGCAGGTCGTGCCAATGCTCCCAAGCTCCTGACTGGCCCGGAAGGACTCAAAGAGCTGGCTTCGCTGGATGGCCCGGACGTGGTGCTGAACAGCGTCGTCGGTATCGCCGGTCTGGGCGCAAGCCTTTGCGCTATTGAGAGCGGCCATGACCTTGCCCTCGCAAATAAAGAAAGCCTTGTCACTGGCGGTCATCTGGTGACACAGGCCGTCGCAAAGCACGGCGTCAAGCTGCTGCCGGTGGACAGTGAGCATTCGGCTATTTTCCAGTGCCTGCAGGATAAAGAGAGTGCCAAGAGCCTGACGAAGATCCTGCTGACGGCATCCGGCGGCCCCTTCTTCGGGATGAAGACCGAGGAGCTGCGCGGCAAGACCAAGGCAGACGCTCTTAAACACCCGAACTGGAATATGGGCGCAAAAATCACCATCGACAGTGCTACCCTGATGAATAAGGGTCTGGAACTCATCGAGGCGGTCTGGCTGTTCGGTCTCCCTCCGGAAAAGATTCAGATCGTCGTTCAGCGGCAGAGCATCGTCCACTCGGCGGTGCAATACAGCGATAACTCCATTATCGCACAGCTGGGTGTGCCGGATATGCGTATCCCCATCCAGTATGCCTTGACCTATCCGAAACGTGTGCCGGGCGTTGTGCCGGAGCTGGACTTCACCACTCTCAAGATGCTGACCTTTGATGTGGCGGATGAGGAGACCTTCCGCTGTCTGGCAGCCTGCAAAAAGGCAATCAAAAAGGGCGGCCTCGGCCCCTGCGCCGCAAATGGCGCAAACGAAGAAGCTGTCAAGCTCTTCCTCGAGGATAAGATCGGATTTTTGGATATCGGCCGTCTGGTCGAGGCCGTCGTGGACAGCGACAGCTTCGGCGGCGATTACACGCTGGCAGATGTCTACGAGTGCGATAAGATGGCACGCGAATATGTGCGCAGTCATCTGTAAAATAATCAAACCGGAGATGCTATGTCGATAATCATTACGTTTCTTGCTGCGGTGCTGATATTTGGTTCCGTGATCGCGATCCATGAGTTCGGACATTTTACGGTGGCAAAACTCTGTGGAGTACAGGTCAACGAATTTTCCATCGGAATGGGGCCTGCACTCTGGAAAAAAATCCATAAAGGGACCCAATATTCGTTGCGGCTCCTGCCGGTGGGCGGCTATGTTGCGCTGGAAGGAGAGGAAAGCCCGGAAAGCCAGCAGGCGGAAGGAAAAACGCTCGACCCGGAGGAAGAAGAGAAGCCCATCATCCCACCGGAGCAGCGCACCGGAAAACCTCTGAATGAAGTTTCGGTCTGGCAGCGGATGCTGGTCATGGCGGCAGGTGCGTTCATGAACTTTGTGCTGGGTTTTGTAGTGTTGCTGGTACTGCTTTCGGCACGAAATGAACCTATCACGAGCCGGGTCATCTATGAAGTGAAAGAGGGCGCACTCTGCGGTCAGACCGGTTTACAGGCTGGCGATGAGGTCGTTGCGGTCAATGGCCGACGCTGCTTCGTTGCCAATGATATGGTCTATGAGCTGATGCGCACCGAAAGTTATCAGGCAGATTTCACGGTCAAGCGCAATGGACAGACTGTCGAACTGCCGAATGTTCAGTTCGATACATGGAAGGATGAGCAGGGCGAGACGCATATGAGTCTTGGCTTTACCGTCTACGGTATTGAGAAAACACCCCTCAACGTCCTCAAAGAGGCAGGAAACAGTGTCCTCTATTACGGACGGATCATCTTCACTTCGCTCATTGACTTGGTTCGTGGACGGGAGAGCATCAATGACTTGTCCGGCCCGGTGGGTATCGTGAACGCCATCGGTCAGGCGGCAAGCTACGGCTGGGAAGACCTGCTGGAATTGCTGGTTCTCATCACCATCAACCTTGGCATCTTCAACCTGCTGCCCTTCCCGGCATTGGACGGCGGAAAAATCGTATTTTTGCTCATCGAGGGCGTTACAGGCTATGTGGTGCCGGAAAAAATTCAGGGCAACCTGACCGTCGCAGCCTTTGCGCTGCTGTTCGGTCTGATGATTTTTGCAACCTACAACGACATCATCCGGCTCATCACCGGTTCGATGTAATGGAATAAGGAAAGGAAAATGACAATGCGGCAGCTCAAACGAGAAGTGAAAATTGGCAATGTTACCATCGGTGGCAATAATCCCATCGCCGTGCAGACCATGTTGAATGTTCCGGTCGAGGATATCGAGGGCAATGTTGCGCAGGCAAAACGCTGTGAGGCGGCAGGCTGTCAGATCCTCCGTGTGACCTGCCCCAGCGCAGCTGACGCAAAGTGCATCGAAGCCGTCAAGAATGCGGTGAATATCCCCATTGTGGCAGATATCCACTTTGATTATAAGGCGGCTCTGGCCTGTGCGGATGTCGGCGTCGATAAGATCCGTATCAACCCGGGCAATATTGGCGACGATGACCGTGTAAAGGCTGTCGTTCAGGCCTGCCAGCAGAAAAACATTCCCATCCGTATCGGTGTGAACGGCGGCAGTCTCGAAAAGCATATTCTGGCAAAATACGGCGCACCGGTTCCGGAAGCAATGGTCGAGAGCGCACTGTATCATGTCCGCCTGCTGGAAAAGTTTGATTTCAATAATATCGTTATCTCCATCAAGAATTCCAATGTTCCCCGTATGATGGAAGCCTATCGTCAGCTGAGTGCGGTTACCGATTATCCGCTCCATGTGGGCGTTACCGAGGCCGGTACTTACCAGATGGGTCTGCTGAAGTCTGGCATGGGCATCGGTGGAATGCTGCTGGAAGGCATCGGCGATACCATCCGTGTTTCGTTGGCGGCAGAGCCGGAGAAGGAAGTTGAGGCAGGCTACAACATTCTGCGTGCTGTCGGCTTCCCGGTAGCAGGCCCCGAAGTTATTACCTGCCCGACCTGCGGACGTACCCAGTACCCCTGCACCGAGATCGCCAACGAGGTCGAAAAGCGGCTCCAAGGCTACAAAAAGTCTATCAAGGTGGCCGTTATGGGCTGTGTCGTCAATGGCCCCGGTGAAGCGCGTGAAGCTGATATCGGAATTGCAGGTGGCAAGGGCGAGGCTGTTCTCTTTATCCATGGCCAGCCCGTCAAGAAACTGACCGGCGATAATATCCTTGATCAGTTTATGGATGAGATTTATAAAATCTAAGAGGTTTTATGGCGTTACAAAATAAACTGGGTCTGACAAACGAAGCGGAGCTGGCATGGGCTGAGGAAAAAATCAGCAAAACGAAGGCTCTTGCATTGTATGATACTGGCCTGTTGGACACTTTTGAAGTCGGAACTTTCGCTGGACTTGCAAAGATCCACAAGTACTTGTTTGACGAGATCTGCGACTTTGCAGGTGAGATCCGGACGGTAAACATTGCGAAAGGAAATTTCCGCTTTGCGCCGGTTATGTATCTGCATGCTGCTCTTGAAAGCATTGATAAGATGCCTCAATCGACCTATGATGAGATCATCGAGAAATATGTCGAGATGAATGTCGCTCATCCCTTCCGAGAGGGCAACGGTCGCAGCACCCGTATCTGGCTGGATGCGATCTTGAAAAAGGAACTGCACAAGGTCGTGGATTGGAGTAAAGTGGATAAGGAAGACTATCTGCTGGCAATGGAGCGCAGTCCGGTGAAGGATCTGGAAATAAAGGCGTTGCTTCGTGCGGCTCTGACGGACCAGATCCATGACCGTGAGGTCTATATGAAGGGCATCGACGCCAGCTATCACTACGAAGGCTACCATGTTTTCAAAACGGAAACACTGGGCTGATTCTATTATTTTAATGCTGCTGCGCTCCAAAATCTGGGGCGCGGCAGTTTGTGCTGTTATTTGCGAAAAAAGGAGTACCATTTGTGAAACCACTCGTATCCCAGCTATGGCCGCAGTTCATGGCGGACCCGGATTTTGCGTCCTGTTTTGGACGTGTGATCGTCGAACATGCCCGGATGCTGCGGCAGGAGCGGCAGGTGATCTTCACCCTGCAGAGTTCCGCTCCGCTGGATAAAGGACTGTGCGCACGGCTGCTGGCCTCGCTTCAGTCCGACTATGAGGGCTTTGAACTTAAAATTGATAACCTCTTCGGTTACGCGACGATGGACGAGAATGTTCTGCGTGACCTGTTGGAGGAGATGAAACGGGATGGCGTGCCCATCAACGGTTTTCTTGACCGGTGCAAGATCAATATCATCGGGCAGAATATCACCATCGGCGTCTGCCACGGCACAAAGTTTTTGCAGGAGATGGGTTTTGAAAAGCTGCTGGCAGAACGCATTGCAGCGCATACCGGCGTCAAACCCAAAGTTACCCTGACAAGTGCCGTTGGTGAGGCAGAACAGCGACAGATGGAAGAAAAACTGGAACGCAAGATCGCGTCGCCGGTCGTCAAGTTTGAGAAGAAGAACACGGCATCGTCCATCAAGGTGGATGGCCTCGACCTGACGGACAAGCCGGTGACAATCTTCCACGGTAAAATATTCACTCCCAAAAACCTCACGCCGCTGAAAGATCTGGGCGGTGAGGGCGGCAAGTGCATGATTTGGGGCGATGTCTTTTTCACCGAGGTCAAGGGCAATTTCCGCAAAATTTATACCGTATCCATCACCGATTATACCGGCTCCATCAACCTGAAAATTCGTGCGCAGGAAGGGGAGGACTGCTCCAAGTGGGAAACTATCCCGAAGGGAACTACTGTGGTCGTCCGTGGTGACTGCACTTACGATAAATATGAACATGACTACATCGTTTATCCTTACGATGTACTGTTCGTCGAACGGAAAAAACGGGAGGATAACGCTCCGGTCAAGCGTGTGGAGCTGCATCTGCATACCAAGCTGTCCAGCATGGACGCTTTCTGTGACCCGGGCGGCATCGTCAAACTGGCGCACCGGATGGGCCACCCGGCTATTGCGATCACGGATCACGGAGTCTGTCAGGGATATCCGGAAGCCATGCTTGCCACCGATGATATCCACAAAAAAGACCCGAATTTCAAGCTTATTTACGGCTGCGAAGCCTATTTTGTGGATGATATGATTCCCTGCGTTTACGGTGTCAAGGAGGAACCGCTGGATGGCGAGTTCTGCGTCTTTGATACCGAAACGACCGGCCTTGACCCGGGCGTGGAGTACCTGACCGAAATTGGTGCGGTCATCGTCCGGAACGGCGAGGTCGTCGATGAATTCGATACTTTTGTCAAGCCCGGCAAGCCTATTACGCCGAAGATCACCGAGCTGACCGGTATCACCAACGAGATGGTCGAACATGCACCCAGTGAAGCCGAGGCATTGCAGGCATTTCTGGACTTTGCAGGCGGACGGATTCTTGTGGGGCACAATGCACATTCGTTCGATATCCGGTTCCTGCGTGCCGCCGCCAAGCGGAGCAATATCCACTTTGAGCCGACCTATCTCGATACCCTGACGATGGCACAGGCGATGTACCCCGGCCTGCACAACTATAAGCAGGGAACCATCAACAAGCATCTGGAACTTCCGGCCTATGAAGCGCACCGCGCCTGCGAGGATGCCGGTGCATTGGGTCGTATTTTCTGTGTTATGCTGAACGACCTGAAAGAAAAGCAGGTGACGAACAGCGGCGAGATCAATACGAGTCTGGGCGGCAACCGTGAAGTTCTGAAAAAGAAATATTACCACCTTATCATTCTGGTGAAAAACCAGATGGGCCTGAAAAACCTCTATAAGATCGTCAGCGAGGCGCATGTCAACTACTTCTTCAAAAAGCCCCGTGTTCCGCGAAGCCTGCTGAACAAGTACCGCGATGGTTTGATTTTAACCTCGGCCTGTGAAGCAGGCGAGCTGTACCGTGCCATCGTGGAAGGACGTTCCTACGATGAACTGAAGAAAATTGCGTCCTATTACGACGTGCTGGAGATCCAGCCGCTGGGAAACAACGCCTATATGGTGCGAGAGGGAAAGGTCGAGAGCGAAGAGGTCATCAAGGACTTCAACCGCACAGTCGTTAAGCTGGGTGAAGATTTGCACAAGCCGGTCATTGCGACCGGCGACGTCCACTTCACCGAACCGGAAGATGCGATTTACCGCTCTGTTTTGCAGGCAGGCAACGGCTTCAAGGATGCCGACAACCAGCCGCCGCTGTTCTTCCGGACGACGGAAGATATGCTGAAACAGTTCTCCTATCTGCCAAAAGAAAAGGCATATGAGGTAGTCGTCACCAACCCACGCAAGATCGCGGCGACCATTGACAACAATGTGCGTGCTATCCCTCGGGGAACCTATCCGCCCAGCATCGAAGGCGCGGAGCAGCAGCTTCGTGACGCAACGTGGAAGCGCGCCAAAGAGGACTACGGCGACCCACTGCCGGAGATCGTCGAAAAGCGGCTGCAAAAGGAGCTGGACTCCATCTGCGGCCACGGCTATGCAGTCCTGTATGTCATTGCGGTCAAGCTGGTGGCCTACTCCAATGCCGGCGGTTATCAGGTCGGCAGCCGTGGTTCGGTCGGATCGTCGGCTGTGGCGCACTTCTCCGGTATCTCGGAGGTCAACAGCCTGCCGCCGCATTACCGCTGCCCGAAGTGCAAACACAGCGAGTTCATTACGGACGGCAGTGTGGACGACGGCTTTGATCTTCCGGACAAGAACTGTCCGAACTGCGGAACCCGAATGCTGGTCGACGGCCACGATATCCCGTTTGAAACTTTCTTGGGATTCTACGGCGATAAGGAGCCGGATATCGACCTGAACTTCTCGGGTGAGTATCAGTCCAATGTTCATCGTTATACCGAAGAGTTGTTCGGCAAGGCGAACGTTTTCAAGGCCGGTACGGTTTCAGGTATTCAGGACAAGACCGCATACGGCTATGTCAAAAAGTATCTGGAAGAGCGAGGAAGAACGGTCAACCACGCCGAGGAAAATCGCCTGACACTGGGCTGCACCGGCGTGAAACGCACGACCGGCCAGCATCCCGGCGGCATGGTCGTTGTGCCGGATACCTACGAAATTTACGATTTCTGTCCCATCCAGCACCCGGCGGATGATGTGGCCGGTGGTCTGCTGACGACTCATTTCGAGTTTAAGTACCTCCACGATACCCTGCTCAAGCTGGACGAGCTGGGCCACGATATGCCGACCTTCTATAAATATTTCGAGGAATACACCGGCATTCCGGTGGACAGCATCCCGATGAACGACCCTAAGGTTTACAGCCTGCTGACGAGTCCGGATGCGCTGGGCGTAACACCGGCACAGATCGACAGCCAGACCGGAACCTTTGGCATCCCGGAAATGGGTACCAACTTTGTCCGAGGAATGCTGGTTGAAGCACGGCCGAAAAACTTCTCAGAGCTGATACAGATTTCGGGTCTGTCGCATGGCACGGATGTCTGGACGAACAACGCCGATGAACTTATCCGCAGCGGCACTTGTACCATTGCGGAAGTCATTGGATGCCGTGACAGTATCATGCTGTACCTGCTTCGTAAAGGACTGGAACCAAAGATGGCCTTTGATATCATGGAGGCTGTCCGTAAAGGCAAAGTCGCAAAAGGTGGTTTTTCGCCCGGATGGGAAGAGGCCATGCGAGAACACGATGTTCCGGATTGGTATATTGAGTCCTGCCGGAAGATCAAGTATATGTTCCCGAAAGCTCACGCAGTGGCATATCTGATGTCGGCAATTCGCTTGATGTGGTATAAAATTTACCGTCCGCAGGCGTTTTATGCGGTGTACTTTACCGTTCGCGGCGACGATATCGACTACGAAGCGGCAGTCGGTGGTGCAGCGGTCGCCCGTGCCCACATGGAAGAGGTCAAACGCCGCCTGAAAGAGGAAAAGAACGCCAAGGACGAAGATGTTCTGGTATCGCTCCAGCTCGTCAATGAAATGCTGGTGCGCGGCTACGAGTTTCTTCCTATCGAGCTGGGCAAGAGCTACGGCTCCCGGTATGTTGTTGAGGATGGCAAGGTCCGCCTGCCGTTCAGCTCTTTGAAGGGTCTGGGCGGTGCTGCTGCGGAGGCTCTTGAACGGGTAACGATCCACGGTGAGGAGTACCTCTCCATCGAGGAGCTGCAGCAGGCCGCCGGTGTCGGCAGCAGTATCATTGATCGTCTGCGTCAGGTTCACGCCCTCGGTGACCTGCCCGAAAGCAGTCAGGTCAGCTTCTTCTAAAAGATATGCTTCAATGAAAAAATCTCCGCAAAGGGTGTTTATTGACCGCTTACGGAGAAGCTGTACTGTGCGGGTTCCGCCCAGACAGAGAACAAACGGCAGGCTGGCCGTGCTTCTGGTGCTGCATTTCAGGCCGAGCGCAGGAGTCTTGTGCTGAAAATTATACAGCGGTGCAGTGGGTGTTTCTGACAGGACTGCCGACTGTCCGGCAAGCCAGTGCAGCTGAGCGCAGGTCTGTTTCCCCCACCAGAAGACGGATGAGCTATCCTGTTCCAGCGTTCCTTTTCCAAAATGAAAATACTGCTCGACTGTGTGGCAGCTTCCCTCTGATGCAAAAATCAGGTCAACACCGATCAGAAAATCCGGCTTTACAAAAACGATTTCTCGCTCGGCAGTGATGCAAAAACCCTTGAACTGCATCCATTGGATGCAGACTGTTTTAAGCAAATGAAAATGGGAAAAACAGTTTTACTTTTTGCGGAACTCTCGATACAGCAACTCTGCCAAGGCGGACATGATTGCCGTATACTTACTGTTATCTTCAAACAAAGCAGAGAACATGTCCTGCGCTTCGAGATAGCTGTCCTGTGCGGCGGTGTCAAAAAATTTGGGGAAGATACTCTCAGTAAAAATCTGAGGATCGGAATTTTGTGCCAGCTTCGCCAGTTTCGAGTCAGCGCGCAGATGCTCATGCAGGGTGGTGAGCAGCACCCGGTCTGCATTGGTGAATTGGCCTTTGTACTTCTCGTTGATCTTCAGAATGATCTCATCCAGCGGTTCCTTCGGGTCATGTCCGAGGGCAGCTTTCTGGGTGACAGGCTCATAGCTGCCTTTGGCCTTTTCCAGCTCGATGGCGCCTGCAAATGTCTTTTGCAGTTTGTAATACTCCAGCTGCAATTTGCCGTCCAAATTCAACTGTTCAACCGGGTCAGGTGGGAGAAGTTTGAGAAGGTAGGAGCAGAACACATCCTCTTTGTGCAGCTCTTCGTCAAACATCCGCACCACCTGCGAGATGTACCCGTACCACTTGACTAAACTCCGCAGCAAGCGGCGGAACTGGTACCGCTCGTTCTGCGTTTTCTGGTTGTAGCGGTCAGCGACGGGTTTCAGAACGCTGCTCATGCGACCCATGGCGTCTTTGCCGGGTTTGCTGCGAAAATACTCTCTTGCAAAGACTTCGATATCCGTATCGGAATAAACCGCAAAGCCGCGCAGTTCCTTCTGAACTTTATAGAGCAGGTCGGCGTTGACCTCCTGTTCCAGAAACGTTTCCTGATAAAACGGCTGGAACGCTTCCTGAATATCCTCCGCTTTGTTCACAAAGTCCAGCACAAAAGTATCGGTTTTGCCATGGCAGGTACGGTTCAGACGAGAGAGGGTCTGCACCGCTTTGACACCCTTGAGCTTTTTGTCCACGATCATGGTGTGAAGCAAGGGCTCGTCAAAGCCGGTCTGATACTTCTCAGCTACAATGAGTACATTGAAGTTGTCATGGAACTCCTGTTTGGTCTGGCTTTCCGCAATGTGGCTGCCATCGACCCGGACATTCAAAGATGGTTCTGTATACTCGATGCCACCATCCTGTACAGCACTGGAAAACGCTGCCAGAATGTTCACATCGTCATAACCCTGCTCGGCGATGTAACGCTTGACCTCATGAAAATACCGCACTGCCGCCAGACGGGAGGACGTAACCACCATCATTTTTCCGCGCCCACCGATTTTGTGGCGAGTGGTTTCCCGGAACGTTTCTACGATGATCCTCGCTTTCTGGCTGATATTGTAGGGGTGCAGTTCCTCGTATTTGCGGATAAGCTTGGCCGCGCGGCTGGCAGGAAGGTCGGGATTCTCTGCCGTTGTTTTGGCGATTTTGAAGCAGGTAGAATAGGTCATGTAGTTTTGCAGTACATCGAGGATAAAACCTTCCTCGATGGCCTGACGCATGCTGTAAATATGGAACGGGTGATATTTGCCGTCCGGAGATGCAGTGCCAAATAGTTCCAGCGTGGTGGGCTTGGGCGTGGCCGTGAATGCAAAGAAGGACAAATTCTTGTGTCGTCCCTGTGTGATCATTTCTTTCACTAATGTATCTTCCGGGTCGATTTCCTCTTCTGCTTTGCCCTCCAATTCAGCGTACTCTCGCAAGGCGTCTTCTGTGTCAGCAAGGGCGGTTTTCAACTTGAGTGCGGAACTGCCGGTCTGGGACGAGTGTGCCTCGTCCACGATGACGGCGTAGTTTTTTCCGGCGGCTTTGTTCACCTCGGTATAAATGACGGGGAACTTCTGCAATGTGGTGATGATAATGCGTGCGCCGTTGTTGATGGCATCTCGAAGGTCGGTGGATTTTTTATCTTCGCCGATGGCCTCCACCGCACCCAATGTGTGGTCGAAGCCGGAAATGGTCTCCTGCAGCTGAGCGTCCAGAACAGTGCGGTCGGTGACGACGATCACACTGGCAAATACCGGTTTGTTCTCCTCGTTAAACAGAGAAGCCAGCCGGTAGGCTGTCCATGCGATAGAGTTGGATTTACCCGACCCGGCACTGTGCTGAATGAGATAGTTGCGGCCGGTGCCGTTCTGCCGCACATCTGCGACCAGCTTGCGCACGACATCCAGCTGATGATACCGTGGAAAAATCAGCGTTTTGCCGTCCTTCAGGCTCATGAACTTTTGCAGGATGTCCATCATGCTGTCTTTCTGGAACACCTGTTCCCAGAGGTAAGCCGTGGGGTAGCCGTTGGGGTTGGGCGGATTGCCTGCGCCGCCGTCCTGCCCGGCGCCGTTGGAGCCTTGATTGAAGGGCAGGAAGCGAGTATCCTTGCCTGCCAGTCGGGTGGTCATCCAGACTTCGATGTGGTCTACACAGAAATAGCCCAGAATACGTTTGTTGAACTGGAAACAGATCTCCCGTGGGTCACGGTTATACATCCATTGTTGCTTGGCGTTTTCCACAGTCTGGCCGGTGTACTGATTTTTCAGCTCGAACGCAAATACCGGGATGCCGTTGACCGCCAGCACCATATCCACCGAATTGTGCGTGGTATCGGAATAAAACCACTGCCGGTTGCAGGTGATTTCGTTCTGCGCATAGTGTAAAGCGTCCTTCTGGTTCAATGCAGATTCCGGCTGAAAGTAGCATACTCGGAATCGCCGCCCACGGTGCTTGAACCCATGCCGCAGCACCGAAAGCAATCCGTCCGCATCGCAGGCATTGTTGAAGGCTGTGCAGAACTTCCGCACCGGGTTGACTGAGTTCTGCTTTTCAAAAAACGCCCATTCGTTCGGCTGGGTGGCCTGCACAAACCGGATGAGCGTATCCACAAACAGCCCCAGCTTCGGGTCATAGCAGTCGTTGTTTCGCGTATAACCACCGGCAGGGGAGAGCAGCGACGCCGCAATATCCGATTCAAATTGCTTTTCAGTGGTAATGATAGGCATGGTTAGACCTCCCTTTATTTATAACGCTTGATTAGCTCTTTCGCAAGCAAAAGAGCAATTTCAGGTTTGGTATAGTCTTTTGTTGTAATTGCTTGAATGTCGCCTAAAGTTGGATATTTCTCTTTTAGTTCATCAAATGTAATGCCGTAAAGCAAAGGCAAAACAATTTTTTGTCCGCTTGCATTTTGTTGTGCAAGAAATTCGTCAAGTTCTCGTTCAGTCCATTCTCGGTCGAAAAAGTTTTTAGAAATAACGATGATAGCAAATTCGGATTTTGCGGTGCCATCAAGAATAACTTGTTTGAAATTATCACCCCAAGACAGAATGTCTGTATCATAAAAGACATTGATACCCAGTTTTTTAATCGTCTTATTTAAATCATTGACATAGGAAAGCTTGTCTTTGTTTGCATGAGAAATAAAAACATCGAATTCTTTCCGAGTGGGGTTGGTGGGCGTGTGTTCGACTGACGCAGCGGCTTTAAGGGCTTTTTCTTTATCATCAAAATAAGATAGACCCTGAGGGGTTAATGTGGCTTCCCATGCACCAAAAATGTTAGCGTGTATAGAGGTGACTACGCCGTACATCCGCAATTTTTGAAGTTCGGAAATCAGGGTGGTTGCATAAGGAACGGGAATATCATCAACAGATCCATGGACATGGCGTGACTCATTTCCATCGTAAGTTTTAAGAATAGCCGCAAGGATTTCCTCAGAAGCAGCGTCCATAATTCTCATTCCATTTACAAAAGGTTGTCCATTTACAATTGAAGATGTAACCATTCTTTGAGTTTCTTCATCGAATTTTCTTTTTGATTCCCATTCCATACTCATTTGTTTGTTCTCCTCATC
>CAVBWT010000023.1:48066-48688 GCA_963599235.1 Lawsonibacter asaccharolyticus
GAAATATATTAGTGCCTCCAATGTCGGTGTCTTGAATATAACCTTGATTTTTAAGTAAATCGAGAATTCGTTTCATACGAACGACATCTTTATCCTCAAGCATAAAGAAATTAGAATCTTTCGCAAGGGTTTTGATTTCGTTTCATTGCATTTTTCTCGTTCGGATAAAATTACAGCCAAATCTACACCTCCCGTTTCCCTGTTACAACCTCATAAATCAAACTTTTCTTATAGCTTTCCAGCTCTTTCACCAGCTGCTCCTTCTTCGCAATCAGCTTATCAATCTCGGCACACTTGACATTGAGATAGTCGGCAATTTCCTTTTGCTCTTCAAGTGGCGGCTCAAAAAGTGGAACTTGAATAAAATTAGAATAGCGAAGGTCTTGACCATCGCGGATAAAATTACAAGTCCTCTGTAAAGCTCGAATATAAATTTCGGACTTGAAAAGCCACTTATAGTAGTAACTATAAATTTGGCGGTATGGCTTTAAAACAATATAGTGCCAAGTGATACAACCGGTCGTCTCACTCATTTCCAAACCGCCTTGGAAACTTCTAAGACTAATGACAAAATCAAATGGTTCAACATGTTTCCAATCATCTAACCCCTTGTTGGCTAGAA
>CAVBWT010000024.1:0-48650 GCA_963599235.1 Lawsonibacter asaccharolyticus
TCTGTCTGTCTGTCTGTCTGTCTGTCTGTCTGTCTGTCTGTCTGTCTGTCTGTCAAAGTTTGAACTTTGCACATCATACTGTCAACCCCTATCTTTTATTTTATGGCAGAAAAACCACAAATTAAATTATACAGCAAAGAAGAAATTTTTTCAATTCACATTAACTTGCCCCACGGAAATCAATTTTACGTCGAGTTGCACAAGAATCTTATTTATTGAGGGACAGATATCATCAAGCGAAGACTCCTCAAATGAATATTGGCATAATTCATGCAAATACAGCCGAATAGATATTCCCTCTTGGAATTTTGCGGATGTAGTGTGGTTGTTGTTTTTGTGGGATATGTGCAAAAATTGATTTCCGTGAAAAGGCATCCGTTGTGATTATAATGTTATTCTGCTGTGGCTTCCCGGAGGGCTTTTTTCGTTTCGAGGAGGCTCTGCGGACTCATGGAGAAGCTGCGCAGTCCCATATGGAGGTACCGCACAGCGTTCGACGGATTGCCGACCGCAAGGCCGCAGATTGTGACGGGGATATTGCCTGCTTTCGCGGCATCTATCACCATTGCGATGAGCCGCTTCATGGCAGGGCTGGCCGGACGGTAATAATGTTCGACCATTGCAATTTCCCGGTCGACGGCGTGGGTGTACTGGGTCAGGTCGTTGGTGCCGATGACAAAGAACTGGCACCCATGCGCCACGAAATCCTCCGCCGTCAGACAGGCCGACGGAACACTCAGCATCACGCCGAAGGGGGTACTCTCATCGAACGGAACTCCCCGTTCTCTCAGGTTCTCTTTGCAGTGGGTGACCAGACGCATGGCGGCATCCCAGTCCTCCACATCAGTCACCATCGGGAACATGATGCGCAGCGGCCCACGGGCTGAGGCACGGAGCAGCGCGCAGATCTGTGTTTCAAACTGGTGCGGTCGGAGCAGGCTGCTCCGGATACCGCGCAGACCCAGTTTGGAGGACTGCAAGCCCTTGAACGCATCCGCAACCGTGCGGTCCGCACCAAAGTCGAAGGTGCGCACGGTCACGGGGCGGCCATCTGCGGCGGCAAGGCAGGCCGAATAGAACACATACTGTTCCTGTTCGTCCAGCGTATGACTGGGCATCATCATGTAACTGCTGCGGAGCAGGCCAATGCCGGTCGCTCCCGACTGCATCGCAGTCGAGACATCTTCGGGGCCGAAGCAGTTCGCCAGCAGCTCAAACTCCTGATTATCCTGCGTCCGGCAGGGCGGCTCACAGAGGGCGTTCAGCTCTTCGTCTTCCCGTTGCAGCTCGCAGATCCGGGTAACTGCCTGCTGACGGGTCACTGCATCCGGATCAAGGATGCACTCACCTCTGGTCGCGTCCAGAATGACGGTGCGACCGTCGCAGTCATCGAGGAAGTCCTTTCCGACCTGAATAATGCCCGGGATCTTCATCGAGCGTGCGATGATAGCCGCATGGCTCTGTCCGCTTCCTTCGGCCGTGATAACGCCTAAGATCATTCCGGCAGGCACACTGAACAGGTCGCTGGGCATCAGCATATCCGTTGCAATGATGACGGGATGATCAAGTGCCATCCAGACTCTCGGCCGGTTGGTGAGGATATTGATGACCCGGCTGATAGCATCAAGGATATCGACGCTCCGCAGCTGCATGTACGCGTTGTCTTCCATATTCGCCAGCTGCTCAGCATAGCGATGACCGACCTTGTTCATGGCTTCCGCTGCACCGATGCCTGCTTTGATCTGGAACTGGACTTCCTTCATAAAGCCATCGTCTTCCAGCATCATGCTCTGAAAGAGGAAGATCGCTTCCTCGGTCGGGCCAGCACGCTGCATCATCTCTTCCAGTTCCTTCTGTGCGGTCCGGATGGCAGCGTCCAGACGCTGCTGTTCCCGTCCCGGGTTGAACGGTCCGTGGCTGAAACTTTCAATATGCCGCTCTAATCGGCTGACCTGCCCGAGTACCAATCCGGGCGAGGCCGGATGCCCTTGGTATACCTTCATTTTTTAAATCACCTCCGGCGGAACAGACCCGGTCAATGCCTGACAGACCAATGCCTGTAAAAACGTGTTGGGAAGCAGGGCGGCTCTCGCAGCCTGCGCCGCATTGCCGACGCCCTCAAACAGCGGCGCAAAACTTTCGATGCGCTCCTTATCGCAGGCGGCAAGAAACGCCTCACTCAGCGACTTTGTGGTATAGAAATGTGCCGGGTCAACGCCTGCGTCTTCGGCAGCGACTTCCAGTGGTGCCAGCTCCTTGTCCTGCATATTTGCCAGCAGAAGAGCGGCATCGGCGGTCAGCGTGACCGGATATTTTGCCTTGACCGCCCGCTGTACTGCGTCGAACTTTGCCCGGAACTCTGCCGCCTGTGCGGAACTCTCCGTATCCGAGGAAACAGCATACGCACAGCCCCGGAGTTTTCCGAACGCACGCAGCGTATCATAGTAACCCAGCTCGATATTCCGCCGGGCAGTATCCGGGTCAAAGTGGAGAATATCGCCCAGCTCCCAGTAACTTTTTATCATGGTCGTGGGCAGTCCGGTGCGATTGGGACGTGTAATGCCGACGCCCTCAAGGTCGACGCAGACCAGCTCCTCGGCTCCCATCGTCTTGGCAAGTCCGGTCGGCATATTGTCGCTATATCCGCCGTCAAGGAACTTCACACCGTCGATCTGCCGCGCACGCAACGCCGGGAAACAGGCTGCAGAAGCCAGCAGATAGTCTTTCACCTTGCCCTCGGGAATTTCCTCGAGCGGAAGCTCCCGGGCCTTCAGACCGCGCTGTTCCACCGTCACAAGGCCAAACCGGATGGGCGAGACACGGAGTTTGTCCTCGTCCAGCACCCGTTCCACGATCTCTTCCAGCGGTGTGACATCCATACCGCCAGCCTTGACAGCATCCCGGAGAAAGCGGTGAAGCTCGGAGAGGTCAGCGTCCTCTTCGGGCAGCTCCATCACATCCTGACTGCGGATGGTGAGCCACATACCCCGTGCCGTCTCATACAAATCGAGCGCGAACATCGCGCCATTCAGACTGCCGACGCTGGTTCCGGTAATGATCTGCGGACGCCAGCCCAGCTCTGTCAGAGCGCGCCAGACACCCACCTGATAGCTGCCGCGCGCACCGCCGCCAGCCAGCACCAGAGCCTTCTGCGTTGTTTGATTCCGCGCCATCTGTGCCCCTCCCGGAGCCGGTTCTGAAACAAACCGGTTTTTTCAAGAGTATAGCATATTTCCGGGAAAATTTCTCCCTGTTTTTGTAACAAAAAACATGGTATAATTTTAGTGCTATTACAGAAGTCACGACAGGAGGCACCCCATGCACTGCAAGCAATGGATCTTTGACATGGACGGCACCCTGACCGACAGCATGGTGACGGTGTGGGAAAACGCGCCGCTGGCCCTGCTGGAACGGTTTGGCAAAACGCCCGAACCGCATCTTCATGATATTCTACTCCCACTCGGCCTGCGAGAAAGTGCGAAATACCTCATCACGAATTATCAGCTTCCACTGGACGAGACGAGCTATGTTGCCGCTCTGCGAGAGGTCGTCAGCCAGCTATATGAGCAGGTCGGCTTGAAGCCCGGCGTCCGGGAGCTGCTGGAACATCTCCGTGCCGAGGGCGCACGCTGCTGCATCTGCTCCAACACTTGGGAAGAGCAATGTCGCACCGTCCTGACCCGGCTGGGCATTGCGGACTATTTCGAGTTTTGCATCACGGCGCAGGGTGCCAAGAGCAAGCACTCACCCGACATCTTCTTTGAGGCATTACACCGCTTGGGCGGAACCGATCCAGCTGCCTGCGCCGTCTGCGAAGACGCCGCTTATTCCGCTCGTACCGCTCACGCCGCCGGGTTCCGGCTGCTCATCATCGCCGACTGGTGCAGCCGCGCCGATGAACCGGAACTGCGCAAGATCAGCGACCAGTTCGTGACCGATTGGCGAGAGCTGGACTGGGAAAAAATCTGATACGACCAAAAACAGCGAGGCACTTCCGGGAAACCGGCAGCCTCTCGCTGTTTTATCATTTACTCTTCTGTTCCAGCCATGCGCGGAAGGCAGCCCGGGCGGCGGCTTCTTTGCCGCGTGGGATAGGAACTCTTGCGCCGCTGTGCATCCGGAACTCTCCGGCGGTCAGCTGCTGTGCGGCTGCCAGATTGACGACATAGGAGCGGTGGGGCTGGACGAAGCGTTCATCTGCCAAAAGCGGCTTCGCCACCTCCGAAAACGGAACCCGGAGAGAGAGGGAAGCCACCTCCTCGCCGCTGCTCAGGTGGAAATGCACGACGTGGTGGGTACACTCAAGATACTCGATATCGGCGAAGGGAAGGGCACGCAGGCCGTCTGCCGTTGTGACCGGAACGACCGGCCCATACTCGGGTTCGGTAGCACGGTCAAGCAGGGAGAAAAGCTGTTCCGCCCGGAAGGGAAGGAGCAGATACTGCATGGCGTCCACCCGGTAAGCGTTATAAGCATAGGCCGGCGTCCGGGCCAGAAATGCCAGCGGTGCACGGCAGCCACGGCTCCGCAATGCGCCGGCGGCACGCAGACCCACCGGAGCGGCATCATTCGCCAGCTCGATGATGTACAATTCATACCGTTCCCCGGCGGCATCCTGTTCCAGCAGAGCCTCCGGTCCATCCACCCGTACCACGATGCAGGCATCTGCCCGTCGGGAGTAATATTCCATGCACTGCCGCTGTATCCGGCTGAACAGCAGCGTGTCCGGCGTGCATACCGCAATGTGAAAGATCATTCCGTAAAGCCCTCCTTTGGGCGTGCCGTCAAAACGCTTGCTTTTTGCGTCCGGCAAGAGTATCATAACAGAAAAACGCTTAGAATAGCAAAAAAGGAGACGCCGCCATGAATCAGCCGCTTGTCAGCATCATCCTGCCCGTGTACAACGCCCAGAACCATCTGGCCCGGTGTATCGAAAGCATCTGCGCACAGACTTACAAAAATCTGGAGATCATCATCCTGAACGATGGCTCCAAGGACAACAGTCTGCCCGTCTGCGAGGAATACCGCAAAAAGGATCCCCGTATCCTGCTGGTGGACAAGGCCAATTCCGGCGTATCGGACACCCGGAACCTTGGCCTGCGTCTGGCAACCGGCGAATATATCCAGTTCGTCGACAGCGATGATTATATCGACCCGGACTACACCGAAAATCTTGTCACTGCCGCTGAGACTTCTCATGCCGATTTCGTCATTGCCCCATATAAGATGGTCATCACGCCGGAAGCGACCAAGCCCGGTCAGGCCATCGAGAAGTTACAGGAAAAGCTCGGCATCGAACCGGAAGAAAAACAGCCCGAGATCCGGACATACGGCTTCCTGCCTGCCGGGGTCATGGATAAGGATACCTTTGCCCTCCGTTTGATGGACAAACCGGCATCCTATTTTTACAGCGTCCTCTGGAACAAGCTCTACCACCGCATCCTGCTGGTCGGGAACGACATCCAGTTTACCAGTGAAGTCCGCTGGGCGGAAGACCTTGTTTTCAATATGCAGTATATCCAGTATGCCGATGTATTCGCCTCCATCGACAAGCCGGGTTATTACTACGTCCAGAACCCCCAGAGCATCTGCCACACCCAGATCAACCCGGCGACCATCGTGCAGAATAAATTACAGGTGTTCCGCTATTACAAAGACCTCTACACCCACCTCGGAATGTACGAGGAAGTACGGCCTCAGCTCTACAAATTCCTTGTGGACATCGCCGAAAGCACCTATCCCTCCGGCCCGTTCAAGAAGTTCATCGACGAAGCCAAAGCCTATTGGAAAGAAAACCATCCCGAATCCTGAGACAAGCAAAGGGCTGCCGCACTGCGGCAGCCCTTTGATCTTTGGATTTTTGGTTTATGCTCCGATGGCGGCGCATTTCTTTGCCAGCCAGTCGCGCTCCTCGTCGTTCAGACGGGGTGCCAGCTTCTCGAAGACCTGACGATGGTAGTTGTTCAGCCAATCCAGCTCATCACGGGTCAGGATGCCCGGAACGATAGGAGAGGTGTCGATAGGAACATACATCACCGGTTTGAAAGCAAGGAACTCACCATACTGGTTGGATGCCTTGTGATAGCACTCCAGCTCGTTCTCGATGCGGATGCCGACCACGCCGCCTTCGTAGACGCCCGGCTCGTCGGTGACGATCATGCCCGGCTTGAAGACAACGGTGTTGCGGCCGTTCAGGGCGTGAGGGCCTTCGTGGACATTACCCACATGGCTGACGCTGTGGCCGGTGCCGCAGCGGTAGTTGATGAGATGCTGCCACAGCGGTTCACGGGCGATGGTATCCAGCATGTGGCCGTCACAGTAGTTCAGCCAGACAGCCTTTGCGATGTCGATATGACACTGCAGCGTCCACGTGTAGAACAGCTTTTCGTCCTCAGTCAGCTCGCCCAGCGGATAGGTACGAGTGATATCGGTGGTGCCGTCCAGATAGGTCGCGCCGCTGTCCACCAGCAGGAAGCCCTTGCGCTCCAGCTTTGCGTGGTCGGCCTCGGTCGCATGGTAGTGCATCATAGCGGCGTTCGGGCCGTAAGCAGCGATGGTGTTAAAGCTCTCAACGATGAACTTATCCTGTGCGCTGCGGTACTTGTGCAGAATTTCATCGACCGTCAGCTCAGTCAGCTCCTCACCGGCAGCCATCCGCTCTTCCAGCTCCTTCTCGAAACGAACCATTGCAACGCCGTCACGGATGTGTGCTTCACGGGTGTGTGCCAGCTCAACTTCGTTCTTGATGCCCTTCATCGGCAGCAGGGGGTCGGCTTCGTCCTTGACGGTCAGAGCAGCATTTTCCGCGAGAGTCTTGTAGACCTCGTAGTTGACGCTTGCCGGGTCTACCAGAACGGTCTGCGGCTCGGTGACAGCGGCCATATACTTGACGACATCATCATACTCAGCCAGCTCGACGCCGTTCGCTTTCAGCTCTGCAGCTGCTTCGGGCTTGACACGGGAAGTGTTGATAAAGAGCGTTGCCTTATCGGGGGTAACATAGCAGAACGCCAGAGCATACGGAGTGCAGTGGATGTCCATTGCACGCAGATTCAGCAGCCATGCCAGATTGTCCAGCTTGCCGACAAACTGTGCGGTGCAGCCCAGTTCCTTCAGCTTTGCACGGAGCTGATCCAGCTTCTCTGCCGGAGAGAAGCCAGCGTACTCCTTGCTCAGGATCCATGCCGGCGTTGCAGGCAGCTCCGGACGACCCTCCGTCCACAGCTCATCTTCCAGATGCAGGGTCTTGATGGTGCCGTGCTTTGCGTCCAGAGCCTTCTGCAGGCTGCGCACCAGACCGCAGGCGGCGGTAAAACCGCACAGACCCAGAGCCTCACCCTCATTCAGAGCGTTTGCGCAGTATTCCTCAACGGTCGGAACACCCGGTTCCCCCATCTTCTGCAGCTCGATCTCAGTGCCGGCCAGCTGCTTTTCTGCCTGCACAAAGAAACGGCCGTCCGCCCATAGTGCGCTGCCGGTACGGGTCACGACGAGGTTGGAATTCTCGCCGGTGAAACCGGAAAAATACTCACGGGAGTTGTAGTGGGTGGGCAGATACTCGCTGGAATGCGGATCACCGGTCGGGATGATATAAGCGGCGCAGCCCTGTGCCTCCATTGCAGCACGGAGAGCGGCGATGCGCTCGTTGACAGTGTTCATGCTCATTGGACGAACCTTCTTTCTTATCCTGCCGGAAAAACGTCCGGCGGCGGTGGTTTGCTGTACCTTATTGTAGCATCCTTGCCCGAAGAATGCAATCGGCAAACTGCCTTGACCCCACCGCCCCCGTATTCCTCCGCATCGAAACCGACAGCAAAACCTATTGGTTCACCACCGAGACCCCGGAGCAGATCCCGTTATAGCAGACCGACTGGACTTCTGATTTTATCGCCAATCCGGACTACCTGAAATACTCTGTCAAAACACCAAATGGAACACTGGTCGCTCTGGTAGCTTACGAAATCCTGAAATCCTCTCTTGTCGTTCATGTTGCTTATCTGGAAAGTCACCCGGACAGCAATCCCACACTGCAAAAAGAGCATCGTCTTTACCACGGGATCGGGCGTGTTCTCATGGCGTTCGGCATCAAACTTTCCATCGATTACGATTTTGGCGGCGATATCATTTTTGAGGCAAAGACCCCAGAACTTGCTCGACACTATGAACGTGATTTTGGTGCGCTTCCCCTGCCAGCATTTGATGCAGATGAAGCTCCTCGCTATCTGATTTCTGGTGAAGCCGCAAAACGTATTTTCCTTGCTCATCTGGAATAAGGAGGTTTTTCTCTATAGCAACCACATCATTCCTACGCAACAACGAAGCTGCTCAATATTTTCGTCCGAAGTCTGCTGAGAGGGATGAATTCTACAATATCTTCTTCATGGTCTGCCGCAAGTTTAACATCGATTGGGCTACGGCTACGTCGAAAGAAAAAGCCTTTGCCGAAGAAGTGACCCGTGTCATGTACGAACATCAGAAAGCTAAACAGGAAGGCCGTTCCTTGTCGACCGTTCCAGCAGCGTTTGAAGCTTGATTTTTCTCCCTCTGTCTTCGGGCAGGGGGAGTTTTTGCGTGTGAGAGGTGGTTATTTGGCGCATAAAGCGGCTGAAAACGCAAAAAAGTTACAAATTCTTCTTGAAAAAGGGCGTTATCCCATTGACAGCCTTGTTATAATAGGAATGTAGGAATTTATGAGCCAGCACTCAGCGGCTCTGACTGCTTAAAAGTCCGGAGCGGACTTTGCGAAAAGAAAGAGGCATTTCAACATTATGACTAAGATTGATATTTTTTCCGGCTTCCTTGGTGCCGGCAAGACGACCCTCATCAAGAAACTCATCAAGGAGTCGTTCGCAGGCCAGAAAGTCGTTCTGATCGAGAATGAGTTCGGCGAGATCGGCATCGACGGCGGTTTCCTGAAAGAGTCCGGCATCCAGATCAACGAGCTGAACGCAGGCTGCATCTGCTGCTCTCTGGTTGGTGATTTCCGTGCCGCTCTGCAGAAAGTCGTTGAGCAGTATCACCCCGACCGCATCGTCATCGAGCCGTCCGGCGTCGGCAAACTGTCTGACGTGACCCGTGCTGTTGAGGGTGTGGCTGAGCATCTGGATGTCCAGCTGAACAGCTTTGTCACCGTTGCTGACGTGAACAAGGTCAAGATGTATATGAAGAACTTCGGCGA
This sequence comes from Lawsonibacter asaccharolyticus, assembly GCA_963599235.1. GTDB lineage: Bacteria > Bacillota > Clostridia > Oscillospirales > Ruminococcaceae > Faecalibacterium. The sequence goes on from CAVBWT010000024.1 coordinate 9,179, forward strand.
GTTCTACGACGACCAGATCAGCCACGCAAGCTGCATCATCCTGAGCCGCACCCAGAATGCTTCCGAGGAGAAGATCGCCGCCGCTGTCGCAATGCTGCGTGAGAAGAACCCCACCGCTACCATCGTGACGACCGCATGGGATTCCCTGACCGGCGAGCAGATTCTGAAGGCAATGTCCACCAAGGACGACTTCAAGGCAGAGCTGATCGAGATGGCGGCAAAGGCCAACGCAGAACATGCCCATGAGGACGAGGAAGAAGAGCATCATCACCATCATTATGATGAGAACGGCGTCTGCAGCTGCGGCCACCATCACCATGATGACGGTGACGACGATGATGAGGATGAAGATGAACATGAGCATCACCATCATCACGATGAGGATGAGGAGGAGCATGACGGCCATTGCTGTCATCATGACCACGACGAAGATGACCACGATGAGCATTGCTGCTGCCACCATCATCACGACCATGATGAGGACGAGGAGGAGCATGAGCATCATCACGACGGTCACTGCTGCCATCACCACCATCATCATGATCACGACGCCGATGAGGTCTTCACCAGCTGGGGCGTCGAGACTGCTCGCAAGTTCTCCAAGGCTGAGATCGAACATGCCCTCACCGAGCTGGATACCGGTAATTACGGCATGATCCTCCGCTCCAAGGGCATCGTCGACGGCGGTGCAGACGGCTGGCTGGAGTTCGACTATGTTCCCGGCGAGTGGGAAGTCCGTTCTCGCGGCGCAGATGTTGGCGGAAAACTGGTCGTCATCGGTTCCAAGCTGGACGAAAAGGCAATTTCCGCCCTGTTCGGCTGCTGATTCATCATTTTATAGGAGCAACCATTTATGGCTAATGAAATCCCGGTTTATCTGTTTGTCGGCTTCCTCGAGAGCGGCAAGACCAAGTTCATTCAGGAGACCTTTGAAGACCCCAATTTCGACTCCGGCGACAAGACCCTGCTGCTGGTCTGCGAAGAGGGCGAAGAAGAGTACAACCAGAAGAAATTCGCTTTCCCCGGTGTCACTCTCTATAACCTCGAGGACAAGGCGGAGCTGAATCCTCAGAACCTCGCAAAGCTGGCAAAAGAAGCTGACGCAGGCCGTGTCGTCATCGAGTACAACGGCATGTGGATGCTGCAGGATCTGGCAAACAATCTGCCGGAAAACTGGATCGTCTACCAGTGCATCGCCACTGCCGACGGCACGACTGCTTTGACCTACGCCCGTGACAACTCCATGCGTGCATTGATGCTGGACAAGATCGCACGCAGCGAGCTGATTGTTTTCAACCGTGCCGAGGCCGTCAACAACGACGCTGCCCGTCAGGAGCTGCACAAACTGGTACGTCAGGCATCCCGTAAGTGCGATATCGCCTATGAGTTCGCCGACGGCAGCGTTGCCTACGATGATATCCCCGACCCCCTGCCGTTCGACATCAACGCGCCGGTCATTGAGATTCCGGATGACGATTTCGGCATCTGGTATATGGACTGTCAGGATGAGCCGGAAAAGTATGCCGGCAAGACCGTCAAGTTCCTCGCTCAGGTCTGCCAGACCAACCGTGCCGGTAAGAACAGCTTTGTTCCGGGCCGTTTCGCCATGACCTGCTGCGTACAGGATATCCAGTTCGTCGGCTTCCCCTGCTCCTTCGATGGCTACAAGGCTCTCGAGCAGCGCGCATGGGTCGTTGTGACCGCAAAGGTCAATTACAAGTTCCATAACATCTACCGCGGCAAAGGCCCGGTGCTGACCGCCCTTTCGGTGGAGCCGGGTACCAAACCGCTGAATGATGTTGTAACCTTCTCTTAAAACTAAAACAAGGAGGCCATTCCCATGAAAACTCTGTTCCGTGTTCTTGGTGCTGCGGCGGCTGTTGCCGTTACTGGTGCCGCAATCGTAGTTCTGGACAAGATCCTGAACGAAAAAGATCCGCTCCATGTGGAGCAGGTCGAATTTCCCGAGGAAGCAGAAAAGGACGCTGCTGAGGCTGAAAAGGTTGCCGAGGCCTATGCCGAGGGCGAAGCCAAGCAGTCCGCAGAGCCGGGTGACGCATGGCCTCCTGCTTTCGAGAAGACTCCGGAGCCTGTTGCTCCGGCCGAGGAAGAAACCAAGGCCGAAGAACCCACTGCATCCGAAGAAGCACCGGCGGAGGAAACTCCTGAGACTGCTCCGGCGGAAACTTCTGCTGAGCCTGCCGCAGAGCCGGAGACAGTTTCGGAAACCGCAGAAGAGACTCCGGCATTTGACCCGGAAGCTCCCAATCCAAACCCAGTGGAGGCCGGTCCGGCAGTTGCTCCCAAGGACGAGAATGGCAAGTTCGATGCGACCAAAATCGCAGACGCTGCTGATTTCGGTGACTGGGAGGAGCAGGGCTGCAAAGGCTAATTGCTGACAAAAAAGGACGCTGTGTCAAACGACGCAGCGTCCTTTTCTTGTTGCTATTTTTTCAAAAATATGATAAACTGTTTCCGAAAGGTACTGTCTGTATTGCAGGTGGTCGGCCCTCCCCGGTATCATATCCGGGGGAGGTTACTTATTATTCTCCTCCGGATGGTTAGAATGTTTAACAGCAGGATATCCAAAGGAGGAGTTCCATTATGGAAGTTTTGAATATTGTTTTTAATGCGTTGCAGCTTTTGGCAACCATTGTTATCGGAACCGTTCAAATCACTTGGATGATTTCAAAGGACGTCTTTCATGACAAGCCTCACGCGAAACATTATTCTCACAGTAAAAAGTAACGACCGCCTCCGAGTTCCCCAACTAGAGCGGTCGTTTACTTTATAACACCGGGAGGGGGCTGACCATTGCAGACAGCACCTTTCTTATCTTTATTATAGATGCTCCCTTGATTTTTGTCAAGGGAGCTTTTCTTTTTAGCTTCGTACTTTTATTCTCCCAGTGCAATTTTCTGGAGCCGGGGTTTATCCAAGACGGTCAGGCCGCCGCGCGAGAGGGAGACAAGACCCTCCTGCGCGAAATACTTGAGCAGGCGGCTGACGACTTCTCTTGCGCTGCCCATATACCGGGCGATCTGGTCGTGGGTCATCCGCAGCTCGTTGCCGCCGGTCTTTGCCAGCTCATCAGTCAGGAAAATTGCCAGCCGCCGGTCGGCACTCATGAACAAAATCTGCTGCATCGTCCACATGGTATCCGAGAACCGTTCTGCTGCCATCTGGTAGGCATAGCAGCGGACGTAGACATTTTCCTGCATCAGACGGCGGAACATGCCTGCGCCGATACAGTAGCATTCCGTATCCTCTTCGGCGTCAATATAAAGGTCAAAGTTGAGCGAATCCATAACGCAGGACGCTGACAGAATGCAGACTTCACCCTTGAACAGGCGGTAAAGGGTGACATCCCGGCCATCCTCTGAGAGGAGATAGGCACGCAATTGCCCCGACCGGAGCAGCAGGATGCCGACGCAGTTTTCCACCGGGCTGTGGACACGCTCACCTTTCTGATATTTGACCGGCCGGGTCGAGCGGCAGAGCAGATCCTGCTCATCAGCAGTCAATTCATCCCAAAAAGGAAATGCACAGGCCAGACAATCCCGGTTGACCTCTCCATGTCCAGATTTTTTCACTTCCGCCATGACATTATCCTTTCCGCAGAGCCTTGACCGCCTCGGTACCGGCAAGCGCACCCTCATAGACCGCCTTTGCCACCTGTAACAGACCGCCGGTGCAGTCTCCGGCAGCGTACAGACCGGGAACCGTTGTCATCATATGTTCGTCCGTCACGATGCGGTTTCCGTCCACTTCCGCACCCAGTTTCCGGGCGAGGGCGGTACTGCCTGCCACACCCAGTGCAACAAAGACACCGGACAACGGAAGTTCTATTCCATCGGCCAGCTGAACGCCGCTGACCCGTTCCTCACCAAGGATGGCGTTTACTTTATCCGCATACACCTTCACTTCGGGCGGAAATTCCGCCGTCAACGGCATCCCATTTGTCAGGAGGGTCACGCTCTTCGCCACCGGGAGCAATGCCTGCACCTCGTGGAGTGCATACTCGCCGCTGCCAAGGACAGACACATCCTTTCCCCGATAGAAAAAGGCGTCGCAGGTAGCACAGTAGCTGACACCGTGGCCTTCCAGTCCGGGCAGACCCGGAATTTTCGGCACAGCACGGGAAGCACCCGTTGCCAGAATCACGGCGTCCGCCGGGTAGTTGCCGGTCAAAGTCTCGACGGTCAGTTTGTCGGTGTAGGTCAGGCCGACAACTTCCGTATTGACGAATTTCACGCCGACAGCTTTCGCACCTTCGATACCCCGGCGTTCCAGCTCTGCGCCTGAAATCGGCTCGGCAAAGCCATAGTAATTCTGTATCATCTCGGCACGTTCAAGCGCACCGGAGCCTTTTGTTAAAATGGTAGTGTCCAGCCCTGCGCGAGCAGTATACAATGCAGCCGAAACTCCAGCCGGGCCGGAGCCAACGATGATGATATTGGACATGACGTTCTCCTTCGTTTTTTCTTTTAGTATACTCCAAAATTTCGATTTTTCTGTGACTAAGTTCCAAAAGGGGAGCGAGTGTGTTATACTAAATCCAAAATCGAACCCTACACGGGAGGAATTCTATGTCCAAGCAGCGTTTGCTATTCATCACCACCGGCGGCACCATTGCCTGTGTCCGCAGCCAGCAGGGTCTGAAACCTGTGCTGTCCAGCGAAGAACTTCTGGCTCATCTGCCGGAACTGAAGGAACTTTGCTGTCCGGAGACACTGGCTCTGTGCAACATCGACAGCACCGACCTCGGGCCGGAACACTGGCTGATGATGGCGAAAGCATTGCAGGAAAACTATGCCCTGTATGACGGCTTTATCATCTGCCACGGTACTGACACATTGGCCTACTCTGCGGCGGCGTTATCTTATCTCATCCAGAACGCCGACAAACCCATCATCCTGACCGGTGCGCAGCAGCCCATCTCCAATGAGATCACTGACGCAAAAAAGAATCTGCGTGACAGCGTTATCTGCGCCCTCGACTCAGGCAGCCGGGGCGTGATGGTCGTATTCGGCGGTCATGTCATTGCCGGCACCCGTGCCAAAAAGAACAAGACCATCAGCTATGATGCTTTTGCGTCGGTCAACTTTCCGGCGTTGGCTCTGGTGCAGGGCGACCGGCTGGTGCGGTATGTGCCTTCCCCGTGGCCGACCGGCCCGGTCGAGTTCGGCCGTGCGCTGAACCCGAAAGTCTTTCTGCTCAAGCTGACGCCCGGTCTTGGCCCTGAACTCATCCCGGAGATTTTTAAACTTTACGACTGTATCATTGTGGAAAGCTTTGGTGTCGGCGGCATCCCGAATCGGCTGATGGACGCTTTCGCCGAGGGACTGGGCGATTACGACAAGACCCACAAAATCCTGATCTTGACAACTCAGGTCACTTACGAGGGCAGCGATGTCGGCATCTATGAGGTCGGCAAACGAGTCAAAAACCGGTTCTGCTTCCTCGAGGCGCACGATATGACGATTGAAGCCGTCGTGACGAAAGTGATGTGGCTATTGGCTCAGAACTGTGAGAGCTTCGACCAGCTCCAGCAGCGGTTCTATCGTCAGGTCAATTTTGATACGTTCTATCACTGATTTTTCTTTTATTCCTTGACATTTTCGCTCAAACTCACTATACTACAAATAGAAAAGGCACTGCGACAAGCGGTCAGCCCTTTGTGGTTTTAGTTCTAATCATAAGAACCGTCACCGGTCAGGGTGGCGGTTCTTGCGTTTTTTGATCACAATGGTGATCGTAAACTCACCAATGTGAAATGTAATACGCATTGCCTCATCCCCTTTTGGGAGATGTGGCTGACCGCCTGCCGTTGTTTGCAGCACCTTGCCGTCATTTCTGACAGCATTTTCAGAATATCTGAATATCACAAAATTTGACAAATTACAAGTTATAGTCCCTTGCTGTATCATTTCAGCAGGGGAATTTCTTTTTCAAAACACCATCTGCACCAGCAGTACATAGCAGAGTGTACCACCGGCGATGGAAACAAGCGTCTGATGCTTCCACTTATGGAGTGCCACCGTCACTGCGATGGCGATGGCCTCCGGGATGCCGTGGCTTCCCGAGAAGAGACTGACCCCTTTCAGGCAGTAGACGATGAGCATTCCGAAGATCGCCGCCGGCAGGACACGCCCCAGATACCGCACGATTTCCGGCGGCTGCTGGTCTTTGGACGAAAAGACCAGAAAGGGGAGAAAACGGGTCAGCACAGTCGCCGCCGTGCAGACTGCAATGGTGATGAAGAACTGCGGTGTCGTCATGCTGCACTCTCCTTTTCTGCTTTGGATTCCTCAGCTTTTTCAATGGGCTTGCGCAGACCGATAAGCAGCACCAGCATACAGAGCATGGAGGGCAGAATAAAGCTGCCCGAACCAAAAATCAGCAGACAGACCAGCGGCACCGCCAGACCGATAAGGGAAGCGTAGTGCTGCTTTTCTTTTTCCCACTGATTAAGGAAGATAACAACGAACATGGCCGTCATGACAAAATCCACACCCTCGGTGCTGAAAGGAAGAACTGAGCCGACCACTGCACCCAGCCCGGCACTCGCAACCCAGTAGAACTGATCGAGCAGGGTAATGAAGAACATGAACCAGCCACGGTCGACCCCCTCGGGCGGTTCTGCCGAGCAGGTGATGGAGAATGTCTCGTCGCTCATGGCAAAGATCATGTAAAAACTGCGCAGACCATACCCTTTATACCGTTCCAGCATGGCAAGACCATAGAACAGGTGCCGTGCCTGGATCATCAACGCCATCAGAAATGCCGACAGCGGCGAAAATGCACTCAGCAGCAGGGAAGCCAGCACAAATTCCAGCGAACCGCCGTAGACTACCGTACCCATCAGCATGGGAAGCCAGACCGGAAGTCCCAGCGACTGCACATAGATGCCGTAGCCCAGACCCAGAACAAGGTACCCGGCAAAGACCGGAACCGTCTGAGGCAGAGCGGCTTTGAACGCCCGGAAGATTGCGTTTCCGGACGAAGACGAATGGATCTCTTCTAATTGCTGCATATTCTTCAACCCTCCAATACAGTAGTATAACAGGTTTCTCTGTTTTTTCAACCCATAAGAAAAGACCATTCTGACGGTGCGTTGCACTGCGAGAATGGTCTTTGGGTCGTTTTATCGTCGTTTACTTATCGTTCTTCTTCTCGAGGTCTTTGGTGTAGAGGGCACGGGTCGCATTGAGGACTGCGATGACCATGACGCCGACATCGGCGAAGATGGCCGTCCACATACTTGCCATACCAATGGCACCCAAAATCAGGCAGATTGCCTTGACACCCAGAGCGAAGACGATGTTCTGGTAGACGATGCTGATGGTGCGGCGTGCGATCCGCATTGCCAGCGCGATCTTTGCCGGGTCGTCATCCATCAGAACGATATCCGCAGCTTCAATGGCGGCATCAGAACCCAGCGCACCCATTGCGATACCGATATCGGCACGAGACAGGACAGGTGCATCGTTGATACCGTCGCCCACGAAGGCGAGGTTCTCTTTGGGCTGTTTGTTTGCCAGCAGCGTTTCGATCTGGTCGACTTTATCGCCCGGCAGCAGACCGGCATGGTACTCATCCAGACCCAGCTCATTGGCAACAGCCTTTGCGACCGGCTCAGCGTCGCCGGTCAGCATAACAGTCTTCCGGACGCCTGCGGCTTTCAGACCCTTAATGGCCTTCTTGCTGTGGGGTTTCACCACGTCGGAAATGAGCAGGTAGCCTGCGTATTTGCCGTCGATGGCAACATGAACGACCGTGCCGACCTCATTCACCTCGGGAGCGGTGAGGTTCAGTTTCTTCATCAGGCGAGCGTTGCCGACGGCTACCGACTTGCCGTCGACCTTAGCGGTGACGCCATAACCGCCCAGCTCTTCCACATCAGTAACACGGTTCTGGTCAATATCCTTGCCGTAAGCGGCCTTAATGCTCAGGGAGATGGGATGTTTCGACCAGCTCTCGGTCAGGGCAGCAGCCTCGACCAGAGCATTCTCCTCAACGCCATTTGCGGTGTGGACACCCACGACCTTGAAAACGCCCTGCGTCAGAGTGCCGGTCTTATCAAAGACCACCACGCCGGTATGAGCCAGCTCTTCGAGGTAGGTAGAACCCTTGACGAGGATGCCGCAGGTGCTTGCGCCGCCGATGCCGCCGAAGAAGCTCAGAGGGATCGAGATAACCAGTGCGCAGGGGCAGGAGATAACGAGGAAGGTCAATGCACGGTAGACCCAGTCACCGAAGCGTGCAGGCTGACCCATCAGCATCAGAACGACCGGGGGAATGAATGCCAGAGCCAATGCACCATAGCAGACCGCCGGGGTATAGACACGGGCGAAACGGGTGATGAAGTTCTCGGCACGAGCTTTCTTCATGCTGGAGTTTTCCACGAGGTCGAGGATCTTGGAAACGGTCGACTCGCCGAACTCCTTGGTGGTGCGGACTTTCAGCAGACCGGTCATATTGACACAGCCGCTGATGACCTCGTCGTCGGCCTTGACGTCACGGGGCAGGCTTTCGCCGGTCAGGGCAGCGGTATTCAGTGCGGACGTACCCTCGACGATCACGCCGTCGATGGGGACACGCTCACCGGGCTGAACGACGATAATCGTGCCGACCTCGACTTCATCCGGGTCGACCTGCTCAAGCTTGCCGTCAGCATCCTCAACGTTGGCATAATCCGGGCGGATATCCATCAGTGCGCTGATGTTTTTCCGGCTCTTGCCGACAGCGACGCTCTGGAACAGCTCACCGATCTGATAGAAGATGATAACGGCGCAGCCCTCGACGTAATCGCCCAGCGCAAATGCGCCGACAGTAGCGACTGCCATCAGGAAGCACTCGTCAAACGGCTGACGGTTCTTGATGCCTTTCAGTGCCTTGCGCAGAACATCCCAGCCGACGACCAGATAGGGGATGAGGTAGAGAACCAGCTCGACCGGCGTCGGGAACTCAGGCAGGAGTTTCAGGACCACGACCAGCACAAGGGCGGCGATGATCTGGTAAAGTGTCTTTTTTTGCTTTTTTGTCATCTCCAAAGCCTCCTTTTGGCCTTTTCCTCTGCCATGACCTTTGGCAGAGAGGGATCAGTTTCAACACGTTTTCCCCAGAGAAAGAGCTTTTCCACCCTTTCCCCCATGTTTTCCACGAACTTTTCCCCAAAAAACCTGCTTTTTTGCGTTTCTTTTTTGTTTTTCAAGAACAACGTGTTGAAAACTCAGTGGAAAATGTTGAAAACTGCTTGATTTTTCCACATTCCAAACTCTTCGTGTTTAGAAAAGCTCCCCTGAAAAGGGGAGCCGGACGGTGATTTTTAAAGTTATGAAAAACCTTAAATACCAAAGATCTCGCAGTCGTCCTCGACCTTCTTGCAGGCAGTCAGAACGTTCTGCATAGTAGCCTTGGGGTCTGCACCCTCAGCGAACTCGACATTCATCTTCTGGGTCATAAAGCTGACCGTTGCCTTTGCGACCCCAGCGACGGTGTTTGCAGCGTCTTCCATCTTCTGAGCGCAGTTTGCGCAGTCGACCTCAATCTTGTAGCTCTTCTTCATAACAGTGTACCAGCCTTTCTTAAAATTACTCTTCGATATGATCCATCCCCATCGAGAGGATGCTCCGCACATGGTCATCATCCAGTGCATAGAAAACGGTTTTTCCATCCCGGCGGAATCGTACCAGCTTGGAGTCTTTCAGCACCCGGAGCTGATGGCTGACCGCCGACTGGCTCAGGCCCACCGCATTGGCGATGTCCTGCACACAAAGCTCATTGTCGTGGAGCGCGTACAGGATCTTGATCCGTGTGGAGTCGCCGAACACCCGGAACAAATCCGCCAGCTCATACAGCACCTCATCATCCGGCATCTCGACCGGCTCCTGCGGCGTTTTCAGCTCTTCGTTCTGTTCCGGCATTCGCACATCTCCTCTCGCTCGTTTCGATATATGAGCATCTGTTCATGTGTTCATGATAGCACGCCGTCCGCATTCTGTCAATCCCTTTTTGCGAAAAATACAACACAAATTTCAAATCGCAGAATTTTGCCCTAAAACGCAAAAAATCCGCGTTTTTATTTTGCAATCAGAGTGCAGATTCAGAACATAAAAAGAGGGCTGTCGCATGGGCGACAGCCCGGTGATATTACGACTTTTTGCTTTTCTTCACCCACGGCAGATACATGATGAGCAGAGCCAGAGCGATGGCAGGGAGGAAACCGAGGATATAGAACTTTTCACCCAGAATGGCGGTAAAGGTGCTGGTAATGATATTGCCATAGGGGTTATTGAGGAAATAGAAGTTTGTGTGAAGTGGCTTATTTAAAAAGTAGATCGGCAGAGCAGAGCCAATGCCGCACCGGGGATACAGAGGGCATAGAGTTCCTCCTTACACCAATTCTGGTCGAAAATCGTATTATACAGGCAGATAAGCTGCACAGATGGAGCGGAAGGTAACTCCAATTCCACTGGCCGGTGAGAGCCATTCCCAGCAGAAGGGCGGCTTCGTCCAGCAAAAGCAGGACGGTCACGCCCACCAGGGTCTTCCGCCGGGTCCTCACCGACGCCCGGCGATACCACAGCATCATACCAAGAATAAACAGAACCGAGACTGCAAGTTCCGTCAGGTGTATCCGCCCGAACAGAGGATAACACTGATAGTCTGCGCCCAGTTCCGTTTCGACCAGATCATAGGACTTCCCAAAATTATTCATCCAGTCCACCGCCTTTCTGTCCTTATCATAGCGCATTTCCGGCGGCAGGCAAGAGGGATTTTCAGAAAAATCGGCGGATATGGGTGCAGACGGGCGAAAAATGTGATATCCTATAAGGCAGTTAGGAATTCATCTCCATGCTGAAAGGAAGTATTTTTATGTTGACTGTTGGTATCCACGGCGAGCAGAGCCAGCTCGTCACCCCGGAAAACACGGCGAAAACGATGGGCAGCGGCACGCTGGATGTGTTTGCAACGCCTGCGCTGGTCGCACTGGCTGAGAAGACCTGCTGGATGAGCGTTGCTCCGGAGCTGGACGAGGGCTGCGGCTCAGTCGGCATCAAACTGGAGCTGGAGCATACCGCACCCACACCGGTCGGTATGACTGTTACCTGCGAGAGCGAGCTGACCGCTGTTGAAGGCCGGAAGCTGGTCTTCCATGTGACCCTTCACGACGAAAAAGGGCCAGTCGGCGACGGCGTCCACGAGCGGTTCGTCGTGAATGACACAAAGTTTGCGGCAAAGGCAGAGGCAAAGAAGGGTTAAACTTCTCCCTCAATGCCGGTCGTCCTTGTCGGTTTCCCTGTCGGGAAAATCTTTGACGAAGAGATCAGGCTTTTCGGTGTCCAAATGCAGCGGAGGAAGAGACTCTTCCAGAAGCTGCTGTTCGGCACGCTGCTGCGCTTCCAAGAGGAGACGGGCAGCCTGCTCATTGGCACGGAAAAGTGTAAGATACATTGCTTTATAGTCCGGCGCAGCGCACACCCCCTTTGCTGAAAGCTTCGGTGTTAGTCTGCCCGGGACATATCCAAAAAATCACTCGAAACCAGAGAGGAATCATCCACCTATGAAAAAAGTCAATCTTTCGTGGGTCGGTGCGCTGCTGGTGTTTGCCCTGCTGTTGTGGTGTACCGCTGCAACGCCCGGCAAGATCGCTGACCCGTCCACTTATACCTGCACCGTGTACAGCACAGTGCTTTCGCTGCTGCCGCCGGTGGTCGCCATCGTGCTGGCACTGAACACCAAAGAGGTCTACACCTCGCTGCTGGTCGGCATCGCCACCGGCGTCCTGCTCTATGCCAACGGCAACCTTGAGCTTGCTTTGAACACCCTTTTCTTCAACGAAGAGGGCGGCCTGATCTACAAACTGGCTGACAGCGGAAATGTCGGCATCCTCGTCTTCCTTGTCATGCTGGGCATTCTGGTCGCCCTGATGAACAAGGCCGGCGGCAGTGCCGCCTTTGGCCGCTGGGCATCCACCCACATCCACATCCGGGCCGGTGCGCAGTTTGCGACCCTGCTGCTGGGCGTCATGATCTTTGTGGACGACTATTTCAACTGCCTGACCGTCGGCTCTGTCATGCGCTCGGTGACCGACCACCAGAAGATCTCCCGTGCAAAGCTGGCCTATCTCATCGACGCAACTGCTGCTCCCGTCTGCATCATTGCGCCGGTGTCCAGCTGGGCAGCTGCCGTCACGTCCTCGGTTCCGGAAGGTTCCGACATCAACGGCTTCACCATGTTCCTGCGCACCATCCCGTATAATTACTACGCTATCCTTACCATCATCATGGCGTTGTTCCTCATCTTCACCGGCACCGAATACGGCTCGATGAAGCTCCACGAGGACAACGCCAAAAGCGGCGACCTCTTCACCACCGAAGACCGTCCATATGGCGACGACATCATTTCCGCCTCCGACACCAGCGGCCACGTCATCGACCTGATCGCACCGGTCATCGTCCTCATCGTCGGCTGCATCTTTGGTTTGATCTACACCGGCGGTTTCTTTGATGGCGTCGATTTCGTGACTGCCTTCGCTGACTGCAATGCCTCGATGGGTCTGGTCCTCGGCAGCAGCATCGCTCTGCTCTTCACTTTCGTTTTCTACCGGGTGCGGAACGTGATGACCTTTCAGGATTTCGCCGCCTGTATCCCGGAGGGATTCAAGGCGATGGTCAGCCCGATGCTCATCCTGACGCTGGCATGGACCCTGTCCGGCATGACCAATCTGCTGGGCGCAAAGTATTACGTCGCAAGCCTGCTGAGCGGTAGTGCCGCCGGTCTGCAGTACATGCTGCCGGTCATCATCTTCCTTGTGGCAGTCGGTCTGGCCTTTGCGACTGGTACCTCGTGGGGCACCTTCTCCATTCTGGTTCCCATCGTCTGCCACGCCTTCCCTCAGGGTGAGATGCTCGTCATCGCCATTGCCGCCTGCCTGTCCGGTGCGGTCTGCGGCGACCACTGCTCGCCCATCTCCGACACCACCATCATGGCGTCTGCCGGTGCGCATTGCAGCCACGTCAACCATGTTTCAACTCAGCTGCCCTACGCCATGACCGCCGCTGCCATCTCTGCGGTCTGCTATGTCATTACCGGCGTGGCACAGGCATTCCTCGGCTCGAACGCAAATCTGCTGACCTCTCTCGTCCTGCTGGGGATCGCTATCTTCCTCGAGCTGGTCGTCCTGAATGTCATCCGTGTCCGGGTCGCCCACGGCAAAAACGTCGGGGCATAAGCTGCGGCTAAGAAGATTTTCCAACCAAAAGTCGATTTTCCTTTTCGTTTTGCTCAAAACATGGTATACTAAAGGAAATTGAGTTATCCGGAGGAAACATCATGCTCGAAAAAGCATTTCAGGACGTATATACCAAATTCAAACTGCACTTTTACCAGAACGTGTTCCAGCGGTTCGCCACCCGGGAAGCGACCCTGACGACGGTGGAATCCTTCTGCATGGAAGGCATCATGGCGATGGGCGAACCCACCATTGCGGAGTTTTCCCGGATGATGCAGATCTCGACGCCCAATGCGGCATATAAGATCGGCAGTCTGGTGCGGAAAGGCTATGTCGAGAAGATCCAGTCCACCACTGACCGCCGAGAGTATCACCTCCGCCCGACCCAGAAGTACATCGACTATTATAACATCAGCTACTCCTACCTGCATACCGTTATCGAGCGTGTCCGTGAGCGGTTCCCGGAAGAGGATACCGCCAAGCTCGAAGAGATGCTCACCATCATCAGCAACGAGCTGATGCCCGAGCTGGATATGCTGGGGAAAGACCATTCGGACGCTTCCGCAAAGAGTGGCGAAAAAGCCGAATAAACACACGCAAAAAGGCTCTGAGCTTCCTGCCGCAGGACAGGACTCAGAGCCTTTCTATTTTATGCTTTTCAGGAGAACTCGCTCACTAGACGGATGAGCTGACGCACCGGCTGTTTGAGCTGGGCATCATTCTTATACGCCGCCACCAAATCCCAAAGTTCCGGCTGGTCGCCGAAGGAAAACACGCTGATGTCGTTCGCGCACTCGTGTTCTTCAATTTTATACCCACTTGCAAAGGCCACGCCATATTGCCGGGCGACCAGTGCCAACGCAGTATCAATGGTACTCAGCTCGACCACCCTCGGCTCAATCTGGTATTTCTCGAGGATGGCGGCAGCGAACTGCCCCAGACGCATATTCTTTTTGAGGGTCAGGAAGCAGTCGTTTTCGAGGTATTTCAGGTCGATCCACGGATAGCGTCGGCCCGGCTCGTTCTTGGCGAGAAGCTCGTAGTTTCCCTTGCGCGACGTACAGATGACAAGCTCTTCCCGGGAGATCAGCTCGCAGGTGTAATGCTTCTGTTCCAGCCGGGCTTTTTCCAGCATGGTGAAGAAGGCCACCTCGATGGTTCCGTTCATGAGATACTGTTCCAGCGTCTCGACATTTTCCTCATAGACCTGTATCTCGTAATCCGGGAAATACTCCCGGAACGCCGGCAGGACATGAGGCAGAAGGGTGTGGCCCCGTCCGGGCGTGATGCCCATCGAGATGACGCCCCGGCTGGTCTGGATGAGGGATTTCAGCTCCGCATCAAACTGCTGCTGAAGACGGAGGATCTTGCGTGCCGTGTCGAGATAGAGTTCGCCTGCCATGGTCGGAACATACTGCCGGTTTTTCCGCTCAAAGAGGGGTGTTCCCAGCTCGTCTTCCAGCTTTCCCAGAAAGCGGCTCAGCGCAGGCTGTGAGATAAACAGCCTTTCTGCCGCCTTGGAAAGGTTCTTTTCCTGCGCAATGACGATGACGTATTCCATCTCCCGGTGGTCCATCCGTTCTCCATCCTTTCCGGCTCCTGCCTGCTCTTATTATAGCAGAGGGAACACGGTTCTTACAGCGGCGCGGAGAACTTTTTTCTCGTCCTCGATCTGCATCGAGTTGATGGCGACGACGGCGTTCTTTTTCGGCAGGACGACGCAGTACTGGCCATACTTGCCATCCGCACGGAACGCACCATCCGGCATCGTCCAGAAGAGATAACCGTAGTGACGGCCGATCTCATCATCGCCTTGATCGGAAATAATTTGTGCGCTCCCGGCCTCTTTGACCCACTGCTCTGGGATGAGCTGCTGGCCGTTCCACTTGCCTTTCTGGAGGTAGAGCAGACCCAGCTTTGCGAACTCGGAGACGTCCAGCTGCAGGCCGCCTGCGCCGAAGGTGTTGCCCAAGGGGTCTTTCTCGCACTCCGGGCGTTCGATGCCCAGCGGCTCGAACAGACGGGGCATCAGGTAGTCAACAAGGGACATCCCCGTTTTGCGCTGGACGAGGATTCCCAGCAGGTAAGGGCCTGCATTGTTGTACTGAAATACCGTACCCGGCTCATGGATGACCTTGGCATTCAAGACGAATTTCACCCAGTCCTTTTCGACCATCTTGGGCCGCATCGCACCCATCAGCATCGGGCTTTCAAAGCCCATCGACATGGTGATGAGGTGGCGGAGTTTCATCTTTTTCAGGTTCTCCGACGGCTCTGCCGGTGCGTCGGCGGCAAAGTGGTCGAGGACATAATCATCCAGCGAGAACAGCCCCTCCTGAACGGCAAATGCACAAGCCGTCGAGGTAAAGCTCTTGGTGCCGGAATACTGATTCTGACGCTGTTCCGGCTCGGGCTGATAGCTCGCCATCAGCTCTCCGTTCTGATATACACGCATACCGCGCACCGCCAGCTGTTCGTCTTTTACAGCGTTGGTAAAGGCGGTCAAGTCCAATGTTTTCATAGCAGTTTCTCCTGTCTTTTCTGAATCTTAGAAGGGGATGATACCGGTCACAACCACAAATGCCAGCATACCGACCGCGAGCAGGAAAGCCCACTTGTAAGAGAACGCGATATGCTCTTTCAGCTCCACATTCGTCAGGCCAAGGCCCATATAGGTGGCGGCAGTCATCGGCATGATATAAATTGCCGGGCCGAAGGTGATAAGGAAGGCCGCGCCGACTGCAGCAGCCGGAACACCGTAAGCAGAAACGATCTGGTTGACGATGGGCAGGATACCGTAGGTCAGAGCGTCACCGTGGACGACCATACTCAACGGGCTGTTGATGGCAGCAAACAGGATGTGCAGGTGCGGAGCCATACTTGCCGGCATTGCGGACAGGACCATCTGGGTCATTGCGTCCAGCATCGGGCTCTTACCCATGATGCCGATCAAGACGCCGGAAGCCAGAGCCGTGAATGCCATCGTCAGCGCGTCGGTCGCATGTGCCTTGATTCGCTCGGTCTGCATCTTCTGAGAAGGATAGTTCACCATCAGGGCAATTGCCAGAGCAACCATGAAGGTGACGTGGGTCGCAACTTTCGTCAGGGTCAGCATCAGGACGACCGCAACGATCAGGGCGATGTTGAACCAGAACAGTTTCGGGCGGTGCAGCTCGTTTTCGGCCTTGACCTCTTCGGCGGTTTCCTCAATGGCTGCGTTCTCCACATAGCCTGCGCCGCGCTTCTTTTCCATCTTGGCAAAGAAGATGCAGAAGAGCAGGATCATCGCGATGCCGAAGACCTGCGCCGGGATGCAGTATTTCCAGATATCGGCGGTGCCGACCTCCAGAGCTGCGGCGGTACGGCCGCAGGGGCCGCCCCAGGGAACGATGTTCATGACGCCCATCGTCAGGGTGGTGATGCAGAGCAGAACGATGGGGCGGACATTCAGCTTTTTATAGATGGGGAGCAGCGGCGGAATGGCGATTAGCAGGGTGGTCGCGCCGGAGCCATCCAGATGGCCGATGAAGGCGATCAGAACGGTTGCGAACATGAGCAGCAGGATGTTTCCGCCGACCACTTTCAACACTTTATTCACGATGCGGTCGAAAACACCAGCATCGTTCATCACGCCAAAGAACAGGACCGCAAAGATGAACAGAATCGCGGTGGTCGAAACGCTCGACACACCGGCTTTGATATACTCGCTCATATCCGCCGGGCTGAAACCGACGGCAAAACCGACTAAGATCGGCAGCAGGATAAACACGACCGCAGGCGTGCTTTTGCCCCAGAGCAGAAGGGCAACGATCAGGATCATCAGGGCAAAGCCTGCGACACCTAACAACGACATAACACTTCTTCCTTTCACTGACTACAAGAGGGATTCACGTCCATCAAAAACCGCGGTTTGTTTTGATGGCTCGATTATAGTCTCCGCGAGTATAAATGTCTAATGCCAATCCTGCCGTTTTGTATAACCTGAAGTTATGGTAAAAAATGTTTTGTGCAGGTTATACAACAAATGCCGCCGACATTTTTCCATGTATCCCAGAAAACCCAGCACCTCGCCGAAAATCACGTCTCTGCGTTGTGCAGCTTCCACAAATGCCGAACCTTGCGCACCTTGTCTCGGCACACAAAAAAATCCGTGCATCCATCAAAAAGATGAAATACACGGACTCTAAAAAACAGCTTTTTAGAACGGCGGACGCCAGCCGGTGCAGTACCGGGCATAGTCGCGGTCGGCCTGTTTGACATAGAGAACCAGCTCGCGGTTTCCCTCTTTGTTGATACGCTCCCGGACTTTAGTCGGGAGATTCTGACGGTGGAGCAGTTCCAGTTCGTCCTTGAGTTCTTCTTCGTTGTCGAAGGTATCCAGCTCCGTCCAGTGGGTGCAGAAGAGCCAGAATTTCATCAGATGTTCGTTCATGATTCGGGTATATTCTCCTTTTCGGAAATTTCGTCTTCCGGGTCACGGAGGCGGTAGAAGGGTGCGATGGCGTTGGCGTCGCCGTGGCGGACGATGGAATAGGTGATATCGCAGTAGGGCTGGATGGCGGTACTCTTCTCGACCGTGGAGATGAGGATGACCTGCAATTGCAGGCGGCGGAACAGCTCCATCATCGGGCGGATACGGTCGCTCGTCATCTTGCTGAATGCTTCGTCCAGCAGCACAAGACGGATGCTGTTCTCACTCTTCTGATAGATCTGGAGCAGGGAAGCGCAGATGGCAACATAGAAGGGTGCCTGATTCTCACCACCCGAGGAATCCCGGCTGACCCGGGACAGATACGCCTGCTGACCGGAGACGGTATTCGTAACCTTGATATCGTAATCGAGATAAGTTCGGTAATCGACGTAATCCGACAGAGTGACATTTTCAGGACAGCGGCCTTCCTGACGGGCACGGGTGTTCTCGTCCACGTCAGCCATGATCTTTTCCATCAGCTCATCGACCTGACGCTCATACACCGGGTCGGAGGTCGCTGCCAGATTATCCAGCGAGTCACCTGCGGTCATCTGCTGATTGCCCTTGTCCACGATGACCTGATAGAACGCCGCCAGCCGTGGGTCACGGCTGGGCTCCAGCTCAAAGCGGTAGACCTCTTCGCCGTAAGTCAGCTGTTCCATGACCTTATTCAGCTCCCGGAACTGACGCCGGGCGTTGAAGATATCGTCTTTCATCCGGAAGAGGATATCTTTCCGGAAGCGGTCTTTGCAGTCCTTCTGCGCCTGTTCCAGACGGGCGGCGTACCGCTCAAGGTCGATGCGGACAAGGCTCTCGTACTGGGCACGGTACTGCTCGACACCGGCCAGCCCCAGCGGATAGTCGCAGACATACCGCTCGTTATAGCTCTTCTGGGTCGGTTCCAGCGTGCCGGTCAGATAGACCTGTAAGAGATCGTCCAGCTTGGCCTGCGCCTTTTCTGCGGCCTGTGCAGCGGCACGGGCGGTCTTTCCCTCTGCCAGCTCTTCAAACCGCTTCTGCGCCAACGGCTCAAGCAGAGAATATTTCTTGAAGAATTCGTCCGCTGTCTCCCGGCTCTGGTTGGCGGTTTCAACAGCCTTGTTTCTCTCAGATTCGCAAGAGGCCAGCTGCTTTTCGCAGACACGGACATCGCCGCCGGCACGCTCCACGGCAGTGCGTGCGGCGTCCCATGCAGCTTCCCGGGCTTCCTCTTCCCGGTAGAGTTCCTGCAGCATCGGGTTCTCCCGGCAGTCCGCAAGCTTCTGTTCCTGCGCCTCGTAGTCGGCCTTGGCCGCTGCAAGGGCGTCACGGTTCGTCCAGAGAGCCGCCAGCTCCTCGAGGGCTTTGCCGCGCAGGACATTCTGGAACTGGTCGTAGGCGGCTTTCAGTCCGTTCTCCGTCTGCACAGCGGTACGGCGGCGTTCGCCGAGGGCTTCGATTTCTTCTTTCAGCGCACCAGCCCGGGCCTTGCGTGCATCCAGACCGATATACCGCTGCGGCTTGCGCAGACGTTCCAGACGGAACGGATGGTGCCGCAGCAGGTCGCGCGTCGCGCTGTCAGGGTAATTTTCGAGGGTATCAGGCGTCTCACAGCAGACGACACGGCGGAGGATGGTGTCGGCGTACTGTGCTGCCAGCGGATTTTCGCTCGTGACCTGCGCCGCAAGACTGTCCGCCGGGGCAGCGTTCGCTTTGCGGTTCGCGCCCCGGATGCCCGGAGTGTCCAGCAGACTGATGGAGCCGACCTTCTCACGCAGAGCCACGAATGCGCTCTTGGCGGCATCGTAATGGGACGGCGGAACCAGAATATCAAAGCGGCGGTCGCCGAGGCAGGCTTCCACGCAGTCCTGCCAGCTCTCATCCTCGACGTTCAGCAGCTCACAGAAAATTTTCGCGTCCGGCTTCATGCCGCGGCTCTTGAGTTCGGCGTTGACAGCATCCCGGACACGGGTCGCGGCGTCACCATGCGGATAGACCCATTTGCCGCCCGACACGGCATCCAGCTCAGCACGTTTATCGGCCTGTTCTTTTGTCAGTTCTGCTGACGCCTGCCGAGCGGCGAAGTACCGCTCTTCCAGCGGCTTTTCGATAGCGTTCAGAGCTTCCAGCAACTCTGGCTGTGTCTCTGCCGTGAGGTTCTCCGGCCAGAGCTTGGATGGTACTTCCAAGCCACTCCGTTTCAGGCTCTTGAGCAGAGCCGTGACCCGGGCGGCGGATTCCTCGCTCCGGGCAGCTTTCCGGGCAGCGGCATCCACCGCGCTTTTCTTCCGGGCGGCTTCCTCGGTCATGGCATCCAGTGCCCGGCCTTCGCCGCTGGACGACGCTGCACCGTGAGCGGTCAGATACGCACGGCGTGCTTCTGCTTCGGCATTCTTGGCAGCTTCATACTGAGCATTCAGCGTCTCAAGCTGACGCTTTCCGGCGTCCAGACGGTCTTTCCAGACGTCATCTTCTCCGGCGTCAGCATCCGCACGAGCCAGCAGTGCCGCACCCCGGTTGACGAGGGCATTTGTCTCTTTTTCAGCGGCTTCCCGGCCTGCATTGACGATCTCTTCCAGTGCGGCGGCACGGGTCTGTGCTTCGGCTAAGATGGCGTGGAGGTTTTCCAGCTCCACTCGGTCGCCCTGCAAAGCTTCAAGGTCCAGTTCCGGCTGGGGCAGGATATACTGGTACAGAAATTCCCGGAAGTTGGGGATCTCGTCCATGCTGGTGCCCATCTGGAAAACTTCATTGAATTTCTTGCCCAGCGGACTGGACGCACGGCCAATGCCAAGGGCACGGCAGATGCGGTCACGGGCTTCACTGGGGCTTCGGGTGTAAGAGAGACGCCCCACAGAGGGTTTGAAATCCTCTTTCGCGCTGGGCGCACCGGTGCGAGGGTCGATGAAAGGCAGCATCTCGAGGGTGCAGCCGTCCTCCGAGATATACCATGTCTGGTCGCCGGGATGAAGCTCCTGCATCGGGCCTTCGGACTCGACCCGGACAGCGATGACAAAGTGTGTCCGTTTGACGCTGTCCCAGAATTCCGCGCCGATATACGCCACCGTGCGGCCCGGGCGACGGTAGGCGTTCTCGCCGCGCTGTTTGGCATGGACAGAGCCTTGCAGGGTACGTCCGCTCTTCCTGTTGCCGAGGGCGTTGAAGTTCCGGTTGGTCGTCAGGCAGTAGCGGATGGCGTCGAGGATAGTCGTCTTGCCGACGGCGTTGACGCCGATCATATAGGTCAGACGGTCACAATCAAAGGTGACATTTTCAAAGTTGTGCCAGTTGATAAGTTTCAGGCGTTTCAGTTCGATCATTCTTCTGCCTCCGCAGTATCGTCAGGCCGTTCATAAAGGGAAAGCTCGTTCCGGGTTCGGCTGCTCTCGGCGGCGGCATCCGCAAGGTCGGCATCGGGCAGAGCCAACAGCACAGTCGGGAAGACCTCGATGCGGCTGTTCAGTCCGCTCGGACGACCCACCGGCCGGGCAAGATTATACTTGCGCAGGGTGCGCAGCAACCGTTCCAGTGTAGGCTGGTCGAGGCGGCGCGGCAGGTTCATTTTCTGCAATTCCGCCTGCACTTCCTCGACTGTCACCAGCACCTGATCTGCACTGGCCGAAAGGCTTTCCCGTTTTTGCAGGTAGAGCAGGCGCAGCACCAGCAGCAGGATGCTCTCATATTTCAGCAGCCGTGCCTGACTGCCCTCGTGTTCGTTGACGAGAGCCGCCGCCTGCAGCGGAGCCGGATACAGCACCACCGCATAGCCCAGCGGCGCGAACACCGCGCGCACCTCGTTCAGATGGTCCTGCACATAGAGGTATTTCGACCGCTGGTCTTCCACGCCACCCAGCAGAAAGCAGTGGTTGAGCAGGTAGTTCGCAGTCTCCTCTAACAGTTTGTTCGTTTCGGGCATAGTCAGTTTTCCTCCCCATCTTCTGTGTTTTCCCGGCGCGGCGTAAGGGCAAAATCCTCAAAGCGGAAACCGCCGCGCTCGACCCAATTGCCGGTGAGGGTAATGTCGTACTTCCGGCGCGGCGAGTGGGAATAGGTGTGCAGGCCGATGATCCGGGCAAAGTCGTCCGGGTACTCTGCCACGAGGGTCGAGGCCGGCACCTGCGGCCGGGCGGCGAGAGCCTGCCGTGCCAGCAGGTCGACGTTTTCCTCCGTGACAGCCATCCGTGCGTAATCCAGAAGAAGCTGCTGTTCTTTTCGCAGCTGCTCCGGGTCGAGCTGTATCGTCTCGACCGGTGCCAGCGGCTCAGCCGTCCGGGGTGCAGCAGGCGGATAGAGGAATTTCTCGCCGAAGGTCTGCACCGGATAGAGATGCAGACGGGTCGAGATCGGCCCATCATCCGGCTCAAACAGCTGGTCGGGCGTTTTAATTTCTTCCGCGTACCGGCGGAGCAGAGCTGTCACGCTGCCCTGTGCCGAGCGGTCGCTCAGCAGAAGGAACTGCGCACGCTGAACAGCCCGTTTGCGGTAGCGGATATGATTCTGGTCGATCTGCTTGATGAGGTCGCTCATTTCCTCGAGGGCATCACGCTGTTTCTGGATGAGCGCGCGTACCGCCGGTGCTGCTTCGTTGGGTGCGCAGTGTTCCACCCGGGCGTAATCCAACGCCAGCTGCGGCAGGTAATTTGCCTCGCACTCGTCCAGACCCTCCTCAAGGTACGCCCGGTAATTGAAGAGGTTATCGCTGGTCTTGAGCCGGTGATACGCGGCGGCAACGACCTTTTCCTCGTACTGGTCGAAGAGTTCCAGCACTTCCTGCGGCGTGCGGTTCCGGGTCAGACGGTCGATATAGTGACCGATGGACGCATTCAATGCCCGAAGCGACCTGTTGAGGGCGTCGAGGTCAGATGCCACCTCACGCAGAACATTCTCGTAAGGGCTTTTCTCTTCACCGACGCTCCGCAGCAGCTGCCACGCCTTGTATAGTTTGCCGGTGTAGGTGACGATCTTGGGGTTCAAGATTTCCTCGAGGGCTTCCAGCAGGGGCGTGACCTCCGGCACAAAGGCGAGGGTGGGCTCCTCCTCGTAACTGCCGGGCTGTTCTTCCAGCCATCCGGTGCGCCGCAGACGGAGCAGAAATCCCAACGCCAGCAGATGCGGATCACGGGTGGGCTGTTCCTCTTCATCGCCCATGCCGTCGGCATCGAGCGAGAGCGGCTTTGCCAACGCCGCAAAGTAATCCTCCGCACGGGAAACGGCTTCGGCACGGGAGATACTGTAATCTGCCGTGTGACGGCATTCCTCCCAGAGCAGGAGCAACAGCTCCGCATAAAACGCCCGGTTCGGGCCTGCCAAGGGCCGGAACAACCGTGGGCTGACAAGTTCAAACAGCTGCATTGAAACGATCCTTTCTTTTCCGAAATGATACCTCGTTTATTGTACCACAGTCCGGCAGATTTGGCAAAAAAACAGCCCTTCCGGAAAGCATCCCGGAAGAGCCGCAAAACGTTATTCAGTTCCCAGCCTGTACTTAAAATCCTGATACCCGAAATGCGCCAGACGAACTGTCTCGCCGGTTTCGGTCAATGCCCAGATATCGGGCAGGGGCATTCCGTTGAAGGTATTATTCTTGCAGGTGGAATAGATCGCCATATCTCCGAAAATGAGCCGGTCGCCCTCGGAGAGGGGAGCATCAAAGCTGTAATCGCCCACCACATCTCCGGCAAGGCAGGTCGAGCCGCCGAGACGGTAAGTGACTGCCTTTTCACCGGCTTCGCCTGCATCCAGAAGGGGCGGACGATAGGGCATCTCGATGACGTCCGGCGTATGGCAGGCCGCCGACATATCCAGAATCGCCAGATTTGTTTCCCCGTTTTTCAGGATATCCAGAACCGTAGTGACGAGATAACCGGCATTCAATGCCCATGCCTCGCCGGGTTCGAGATAGACCTGTACACCGTACTTTTCCTGCATCGAGGTGACACAGGCTTCCAGCGTTTTCAGGTCGTAATCCGGCCGGGTGATGTGGTGTCCGCCGCCGAAATTCAGCCACTTCATGTTCGGGAGCAGGTCGCCGAATTTCTCTTCGACCGTCGGCAGGGTCTGTGCCAATGCGTCCGAATCCTGTTCGCAGAGGGTGTGGAAATGCAGACCGTCCAGCAGACCGGGCAGAGCCGGATCCTGTTCCACTGCCGCATCCCACTGCGCACGGGTCGTTCCAAGACGGCTTCCGGGTGCGCAGGGGTCATAAATTTCATGGCCTTCCTGCGTCGAGCGTTCCGGGTTGACGCGCAGACCGATGCTCTTTCCAGCCGCTTTTGCACGGGAGCCGAATTTCTCCAGCTGCCGGGGAGAGTTGAACACGATATGGTCGGCATACCGGAGCAGTTCTTCGAATTCATTCTCCCGATAGGCTGCGCAGAAAACATGGTTCTCTTTTTCGGGCAGTTCCTCTTTGCCGAGACGAGATTCGTACAATCCGCTGGCCTCTGTTCCGGCCAGATAGGGAGCAAGAATGGGATAGCAGTTGAAATTAGAGAACGCCTTCTGTGCCAGCAGAATTTTACACCCAGTGCGCTGCTGAACACCCAATAAAATCTCGCCGTTCCGCCGCAGCTGTGCTTCGTCCAGCAGATAGCAGGGCGTCGGCAGCTGTGCAAGTTTCTCCGGCGTCAGGTTCACCAGTCCGGCAAACGGCGGACGGTTATCACGCAGCTCCATCAGTCGACGAGAGCCGGGTCGTGGCTCTCGGAATGGGGCAGGCCGTACTTGTCCAGAGCGTCCAGATACGGATCCGGATCAAACTCTTCGACGGTGTGGACGCCCTTGGTCGTCCACTTGCCGGTCAGGAGCATCAGTGCGCCGCACATCGCCGGAACGCCGGTGGTGTAGCTGATGGCCTGAGAGCCGACTTCCCTATAGCACTCCTGATGGTCGCAGACGTTGTAGATATAGTAGGTCTTCTCCTTACCGTCCTTCTTGCCGGTAAAGATGCAGCCGATGTTGGTCTTGCCCTTGGTACGGGAGCCGAGGCTTGCCGGGTCGGGCAGAAGAGCCTTGAGGAACTGGATGGGAACAATCTCCTGACCGTTGAAGTTGATGGGGGTGGTGGAGAGCATACCCACATCCTCGAGACAGCGCATGTGATCGAGGTAGCTCTGACCGAAGGTCATGAAGAAGCGGATGCGCTTTGCTTCCGGGATGTTCTTTGCCAGAGACTCGATCTCCTCATGGTGGAGCAGGTACATATCCTTCTGGCCGACCTTATCGAAGTTATACTCCCGTTTGATGCTCATAGCCGGGATCTCGACCCAGTGGCCGTTCTCCCAATAACTGCCGGGAGCGGAGACCTCGCGCAGGTTGATCTCCGGGTTGAAGTTTGTCGCAAAAGCATAGCCGTGGTCGCCGCCATTGCAGTCCAGAATGTCAATGGTGTCGATGGTGTCGAACTCGTGCTTTTTCGCATAGGCACAATAAGCCTGCGTCACGCCCGGGTCAAAACCGCTGCCCAGCAAAGCGGTCAGGCCGGCTTCCTCGAATTTCTTGGCATAAGCCCACTGCCAGCTGTAATCAAAGTAGGCGGAGAAGCCTGCTTCCTTGCAGCGTTTTTCGTAGATGGCACGCCACTCGGGATCGTCGGTATTTTCCGGCTCATAGTTGGCGGTATCCATGTAGTTGACGCCGCAGGCAAGGCAGGCATCCATGATGGTGAGGTCCTGATAGGGCAGGGCAATGTTCATCACGAGATCGGGCTGATAGCTCTTGATGAGGGCAATGACCTCCTCCACATGGTCGGCGTCGACCTGAGCGGTGGTGATCTTTGTGGTCGTCTTGGGTGCCAGCTCTGCGGCGAGAGCGTCGCATTTGGACTTGGTACGGCTGGCGATGCAGATCTCGGAGAAGACCTCCGGGACCTGACAGCACTTGTGGATGGCGACGGATGCGACACCGCCGCAGCCGATGATAAGAACTCTGCTCATTGTGATATGCTCCTTTATTTTGATTTTATTCTACTTCTTTCAGCATCTGCTCGAGGAAAGCCGGCAGATAGAATGCGCCTACATGGAGACGGGTGGTATAGTACCGGGTGCGGAGATGATAGCCGTTCCAACGGGTAGCGTCGAGGTCATCAATGGGGTGATATTTTTTGCTGGCAAAACCGAACAGCCAGTAACCGGCGGCATAAGTCGGGATATGCGCCTGATAGACCCGGCTGATGGGGAAGGTGGATGCGATGCGCTTGTGGCTCCGCTGCATGGCCTCAGCGTCTTCGCCGTAGAACGGGCTGCCCTGCTGGTTGACCATGATGCCGTCTTCTTTCAGGGCATTGTAACAGTTGCCGTAGAACTCCCGGGTAAACAGACCCTCGGACGGGCCGAAGGGGTCAGTGGAGTCCACGATGATGAGGTCATATTCATTCTCTTTTTTGCGGATGAATTTCAGGCCGTTTTCATAGTAGATATGAACACGCTCATCGTCCAGACGGCAGGCGTTGCCGGGCAGATACCGGCGGCAGGCCTCGACGACCATCTCATCCATTTCCACAAGGTCGATGCGCTCGACCTGCTCGAACCGGGTCAATTCCCGGACGACACCACCATCGCCTGCGCCGATGATGAGGACTTTGCGGATATTAGGGTGGACCGCCATCGGAACATGGGTCATCATTTCGTCATAGATGAACTCATCCCGTTCGGTCAGCATGATATTTCCATCCAGCGCAAGGACACGGCCAAACTCGGGCGTATCAAAGACGTCGATGCGCTGATATTCGCTCTCTTCGCTGTACAATAATTTGTTGACCCGGAGACTGAGCTTGACGTCCGGGGTATGCAGTTCGCTGAACCAGAATTCCATCGTCATTTTCCCCCTTACGCAAGCACGTTCAGACGCTCGATATCCGGGTCTTCAGGGCCGGTCATGGAGCAGCCGATGGCTTTTGCATACTCGATATAATCCAGAATATCCCGGGTGATCTTCTCACCGGGTGCAAGGATGGGGATTCCCGGAGGATAGCACATGACGAACTCACTGCACACTTTGCCCTCCGTCTCCCGGAGCGGCAGGCTGACTTTGTCCGCATAGAACGCTTCCTGCGGACTGGCGGCAACTTCCGGGTCGATATACTCATGGCTCATCATGCCGCTGGGGTCTTTCTGATACAGGCGGCGGATCTCTGCCAGTGCAGAGACGAGCCGCTCGATATCCTGTATCCGGTCGCCGATGGAGATATAGGCCAGCAGATTTCCGATATCGCCGAACTCGATTTGGATATCATATTCATCCCGAAGCAGGTCATACACCTCGATGCCAGCCAGACCAATATCCAGCGTATGCACACTGAGTTTAGTGGGGTCGAAAGCGTAGACCGAATCGCCGTTGACAAGCTCCTGTCCGAAAGCGTAATAGCCGCCGATGGCGTTGATCTCCTCCCGGGCATACTCAGCCAGCTTCTTGACCTGTGCGAAGATCTCTTTTCCACGCAGGGCGAGGTTTCGCCGGGAAATATCAAGGCTGGACATCAGCAGGTAACTGCCGGAGGTGGTCTGGGTCAGGTTGATGATCTGTCGGACGTAACCGGCGTGGACATTCGGGCCGGCCAGCAGGAAACTCGACTGAGTCAGGCTGCCGCCGCTCTTGTGCATCGAGACGGACGCCATATCCGCACCGGCGGCCATTGCCGAGATGGGAAGACCTTCTCCGAAATAGAAATGGGTGCCGTGGGCTTCATCGGCAAGGCAGAGCATTCCGGCAGCATGTGCCATCTCCACGATGGCTTTCAGGTCGGAGCAGATGCCGTAATAGGTCGGGTTATTCACCAGAACCGCCACGGCGTTGGGATGCTCCGCAATGGCTTTTGCCACCTGCTCCCGTTTCATACCGAGAGAGATGCCCAGACGGGTATCCATCTCCGGATTGACGTAGACCGGAACTGCGCCGCAAAGCACCAGCGCATTGATGACGCTGCGGTGGACATTACGAGGCAGGATGATCTCATCGCCCCGTTTGCAGGCAGTCAGCACCATGCTCTGTACTGCGCTGGTGGTACCGCCCACCATCAGGAACGCATGGGCTGCACCAAAAGCTTCTGCGGCCAGCTCCTCGGCTTCCCGGATGACCGACACCGGGTGGCAGAGGTTGTCCAGCGGTTTCATGCTGTTGACGTCCACGCCTACGCACTGCTGACCCAAGAACTTCGTCAGCTCCGGATTTCCACGGCCTCGTTTGTGGCCCGGCACATCGAAGGGAACGACCCGCATCTGGCGAAACCGCTCCAATGCCTCGTAGATCGGGGCGTGGCTCTGACGCTCCGACCACGAGGACTGCTTTTTCTCTTCCATTCTCTTCACCTCTCTGCGGCTCAGAGCTTTTTGGGCATAAAAAAGCACGAGCCAGCTGAACAGCGCAAAACTATCCAACTGGCTCGTGAGGTGCTCCCCTATTGCCAAAGTACAGCAAAGATCCTTTGCGCCCGAATGCGCAGAGAATCGTCCTTTTGCAATCTTCATGGAAAGATAGATGTCAGAGTCTATATAGCAATACTACTTTTACTACTCTTATTGACCGTTTCACAAGTCAGCGCACGCTGCGCCGTTCGGTTTGTAAGAAACCAACTGGTTTATAAGAAACCAACTTATAAAATTTGAGCTTCAAACTCAATCAATAATGGCAGCAACATGCCGCCGCTCGGCAGTGAACCCGGCTGTCCGTATGGCCTTGACCCACGCATCGGGTGGTTCTAGTGTAATGCTCCTGGAAAGACCCTGATCACTCTCATCCTTCCAAAATTATTTTAATTTTAACACATTGCCATAGAAGTGTCAATAAAAATTTCAGTTCGTATATTCCATTTTGGAATCGGACATACTTTTTGTTGCTCCGGCACTTGACAAAAAGGACGGTTTCCGGTAATCTATGGCATGTTCGGTATTTTTTTAACGAGCAGGGATACAAGCTGGTACTTCTACTTTGGGAAGGCCATCCACCGGCTGCGCAAGGCAGCTTTGAGGGTAATGATAGAAAGGGTACACACTTATGAACAACGTCAATCTGCGCAAGATCGCTGTCATCGGCTGCGGTTTCGTCGGCTCCGCCTCGGCTTTTGCCCTGATGCAGAGCAAGCTGTTTTCGGAGATCGTCCTCATCGACGCGGACACCGCCAAAGCAGAGGGCGAGGCGATGGACATCAGCCACGGCATCCCCTTTGTGGGCAATATGAAGATCCATGCCGGCACCTACGATGACATTGTGGACGCATCCATCATCGTCATCACGGCCGGTGCAGGCCAGAAGCCAGGTGAGACTCGTCTCGACCTCGTCCACAAAAACCTGAACATTTTCAAGAGCATCATCCCCGAGATCGCAAAGCGGAACTGCCGGGGCATCCTGCTGGTGGTTGCAAACCCGGTCGATATCCTGACCTATGCCGCCATCAAGCTGTCCGGTTTCCCGGAGAACCGGGTCATCGGATCGGGTACCGTTCTGGATACCGCCCGTCTGAAGTATCAGCTGGGCGAGCATCTGTCTGTGGACAGCAAGAGCGTCCACGCCTTCATCATCGGCGAGCATGGCGACAGCGAAATCGCCGCATGGTCGAGCGCAAACGTCTCCGGTATCGCTCTGGATGATTTCTGCGAGATGCGCGGCCACTACAACCACGACCAGTCTCAGGAGAACATTGCCGAGAAGGTCAAGAACAGCGCATATGAAATCATCGAGAAAAAGCGTGCGACCTATTACGGTGTTGCTATGGCCGTCAAACGCATCTGCGAGGTCATCATCCGTGACGAGAAATCCATCCTGCCCATCTCCTCCATGATGCATGGTGATTTCGGGGTGGAAAACGTCGTCCTGAGTATGCCTGCTGTTGTGGGTGCGGATGGCCTCGAGGAACTGGTTCCCATCTCCCTGAGCGAGAAGGAAGCCGCCGACCTCAAGAAGTCTGCTGATACTCTCCGCTCTATCCTTGATGAGTGCGGCATCTGATCTTTAATATTTTGAGACTGCTGTGTGTCTGCGCAGCAGTCTTTTTTATTGGAAAACCGTTTCACAAAAATTTTTCTTTTCCCCTTGACAAAATAAAACCTGCTCCACTATAATATGCCTGTCGGTTAGTGATTTCTAATACAGTCGAGCCGGTTTTTTTCCTGCGGAGAACAGGATTTTTATTTGCAGCAAGAGTTAGCGTAAGCGAACTTTGTGGATACGAATGCTTCTTGTTCTTCGCAGAAAAATAAGACTCAGAAGTTAGTGCATTCTAACATTTTGGCTGTGACAACAAGAAAGGAGTGTTTTCATGAAACCGAAGAAGATTCTTTCGCTGCTGCTTTCGATGGCAATGGCATTCTGCCTGATCTCGACCACTGCATTCGCTGCAGGCTCGGACGAGACGGAAAACGGCTTTTTTGATGATCTCATCGCCTCTCTGACGGGCGGCAAGTACACCTATCTGTATGCTGCTCTCGACTGGGATGAGTACTGGGCAAACGAGGGTGTGTATGCTGCTGGCAGCACCGCATCCAACGACCAGTTGGACAGCCACGAAGAGCATGACAAAGGTGCGTTCGACGCTGTTTCCCGTGCCACTGCAAACCACGGCCTGCACCGTGGCAGCTTCCAGCAGGTCGCTGTCATCTATGCCGCTGATGGCAGCACCTACCCCGTTTCTCACTGGTCTGATGATGGCAAGACCTTCTATCTGGCTGACGGCACCGCTTACGGCTGGAACCGCGGCACCATCACCAAGCCCGACGGCTCTACCGTCAAGATGGATCACTACGAGATCTACGGCACCAAGTACGTTCCCGTCCGTGTCGCAACCAAAGACCTGAACGACTTCTGCTCCAAGTATGCTACCGTCCAGAACGGCGGTAAGCTGGTCGGCGGTTACTCCGAGAACAAGCTCGTCTCTTACGAGCTGACCGCTGCCGTTGACGCAAACACCAACGGCCTGAAGTACGCCACCAAGAGCGGTGACGGCTACACCTTCTCCGCGGCACACAACGGCTCCGGCTCCGGCATTGCAGATGCTGAGCAGAAGACCGCTGAGGGTCTGACCGTCAATGTCCGCAGCGGCAGCGATGTCGGCAGCTTTGGTGAGATGATCCGTGTTGACCTGAACGGCAACTACGGCGAGCTGGGCTCCCGGATGCAGAGTGTTGTCTGGACTTACTATGGTGACGACAGCACCTATACCAACGCAAAGGCCACCTACGGCACCAAGTTCGCAGCCGACAACTGGATGCACAAGTCCATGGGCATCCAGCTGGGTCTGACCGACTCCGCACGTTTCCAGCTGCCGGAAGGCACCGATGGCACCGGCTACTGGACCATCACCCTCCGTGCTCTGGGCTATGCTGACACCGTCATCAAGATCCAGGTCACCAGCAACAACATCGCAAAGCACGAGCTGGCAGATGCTGCCGACCGTGCCGCACTGCAGGCTGTTGTCGATCAGGCACAGACCAAGGTCAAGTCTCAGTACACTGCCGCAAGCTTCGCAAATCTGGAGACGGAGCTGGACGAGAGCATCGACCTGCTGCAGAGCGCAACTCTGTACAAGGCTTCCGCTCTCGAGCAGGTCACCCACCTGACCGAGGCTATCCAGAACCTGCAGGCTGTCTGAGCCGCTTCGTTTCATCTCGAATAGGAACATCCAACAAGGTCGCCTCTGAAAAATGGGGTGACCTTGTTTTCCATGTCAGAGGAGGGAACCCATGAACCAACTCAAGAAGCTGCGCCCCCTGATCCATCTCATTCCAGCTGTGGCGGTAGCCGGCATCATCGCTGTAACGCTGCCCGGCACGAATCCCGTTCTGGCCGAGGTTCCGGAACGTCTGAGTGCAGTGAGCGAGCCGTCCAGCGAAGCTATCTCCGAATTCGAACCCGAAGAAGAGATCTTGCCTGCTCTACCTTACGCAGACGGCGTTTATACCGGCTCTTCCCGTGGCTACGGCGGAAAGGTCAAAGTACAGGTCACGATGGAGAACGGTTTCATCACCGACCTGCAAATTCTGGACGCATCCCACGAAACATCCGCCTTTTTAAAGAGAGCAAAGCGTCTGCTGAACATCGTCATGGCAGAGCAGACTTGGGAGGTCGACGCCGTTTCCGAAGCGACTTATACTTCCCGTGGCATTTTGGGTGCCATCAAAAACGCCCTGACCGGCGAAGAGGTCAACAACCCACTTCCGCCCAAACAGGAAGTTCCCGAGGAGCCGCCGGTCGTAGAGGAATTCGTCGCTCCTTCCGCTTATCGTGACGGCGTTTATACCGGCACTGCGCGCGGCTTCGGCGGCGATATCACGGTACAGGTCACCATCGCAAATGACACCATTACCGATATCTCCATTGTGAGTGCAGAAGGGGAGACTCGCTCCTACTTCACCCGTGCCCGGTATGTCATCTCGGCGATGCTCACTACCGGAACGCCGGAAGTCGACACCACCTCGGGTGCGACTTACTCTTCCACCGGCATCATCAATGCCGTTAAGTCCGCCCTGAAGAAAGCCGCTAATGACCCGGAGCAGGCCGAAGAAACGCTCGAGACCCCAGTGGAGGAAACTCCGGCATCGTCCGAAACGTCTGCTGAAGAACCCGGCAGCAGTGAAACGACGGAGGTCATGCAGCCGGTCGTAGAAGTCGTAAGACCTGAAGAGAAACCTGCGACCTTCTTCGACAAAGCAAAAGAGCTGTGGGAATCTCTCTTCCCGTCAGAACCGGAGCGTTCTTCTGCATCCTCGGAACCTGCATCCAGCGCAGCAGATTCGGAACAGCTTCCTGAAAGCAGTTCGGAAGCGGCCGACTCCGAACCGGCAGAGTCTCAGCCTGTAACGGAACCG
Source organism: Lawsonibacter asaccharolyticus (assembly GCA_963599235.1). Taxonomy (GTDB): domain Bacteria; phylum Bacillota; class Clostridia; order Oscillospirales; family Ruminococcaceae; genus Faecalibacterium. The sequence continues at coordinate 41,664 of CAVBWT010000024.1, forward strand.
CCTGCGGACTCTGCACCTGTGGAGGAACCTGCATCTTCGGAAACCACCGAAGAAACCGCTGAATCGGAACCGCAGGTTCTGGAAACGACTGAAGTTCCGGCAGAGAGTCCGGCGGAATCTCAGCCATCTGAACAGCCCAAGCAACAGGAGGACGTGGAATGAAACGCTATCGAAACTTTATCATCCGGGCCGTGAACCTGCTGCTGATCTTAGGCATCCTGTGGCAGTACCAGAGCATCGCCCTCGTCCGTGCTGCCGCAGTATCAGAGCGGCAGAAAGAGATTGACGAAGTGAACGCCTACAACGCTTCCGTTTTACAGGCAGAGCAGGAGGAAGAGGAGAGCGGCTACCATGACGGCACCTACGAAGGCTCTGCCTACGGTTTCGGTGACCTCATCACCGTTTCCGTCACCCTGAAAGACGGCAGGATGACCGACATCTCTGTTCTCAACGCCGACGGCGAGGACAAGCCTTATTACACCCAATCGCTGACCGTGCTAGACAAGATGCTGTCCACTCAATCCACCGAAGTCGACACGGTATCGGGAGCGACCCTTACTTCCGAAGGGATCATTGAAGCAGTTGCAGACGCACTGGGAAAGGCGGTGTCCTGATGGAAACGACCGAAAAAAAGCCGCTGACGACAGCACAGAAACGCCAGCGTGACCTGAACCACCGGGCATGGATGCGTGCCGGGATTCAGGCTCTCTTCTTTGTCTCGATGCCCGGCGCATTTGTGGCCGGATTTGCCGGAGTCCGCCAGCTGTTTCTGCGTGTCGGAACGGGTGATGTCCTCTCCTTTGACAGCTTCACCCTGTCGCTCATTGGCCTGTGCGGATTTACCATTCTGTTTGGACGGTTCTTCTGCGGCTATGTCTGCGCTTTCGGCAGTCTGGGCGATTTTGTCTACTGGCTGTCCGGCCTTGTTCAGAAGAAACTCTTTCACCGAAAAAGACAGTTCCAGCTGCCGGATAAAGTGATCCAATTCGGCCAGAAAGTGAAGTATCTGGTTCTGCTCTTTATCGTTGCGATGTGCGCGAACAACCAGTACGGGAAACTGTCCGGCACCGACCCGTGGGAAGTTTTCTCCCGTCTGACTGCGCTGAAACTTCCGCCGCACGGGTTCGGGATCGGCATTCTGCTGTTCATCCTCATCCTTATCGGCATGGCTCTCCAAAGCCGTTTCTTCTGTCAGTTTCTCTGCCCGATGGGTGCAGTTTTCTCACTACTTCCGGTGCCGCCCTTTGCACAGCTTCACCGGGAAAGCAGCCAGTGTATTCCGGGCTGCAACGCCTGCGCCAACCGCTGCCCGGTCAACCTGAAACTGGACGAGGAGAGTCTGCGCAGCGGCGAGTGCATCGCCTGTGAAGCCTGCGTCGGCACCTGCCCCCGAGGAAACATCAGCCGCTGGGATATCCGCCTTTCAAAGAACTTCTGGCTGCCGCTGGTGGTAAAAGCTCTGCTGTTCTTCATCATGGGCGTCTGCCTCGGCTTCTGCCGGTTCTTCTGATTATTTTTCACCGCTAAAAGCGGCAGAGGATGGAAACTCTGCCGTCTTTTGTTATCCGATCATTTTCTGTTTTCGTACCAGCTGACGGTATGCCGCTGGGGTGATTCCATATTCCCGACGGAACGTGCGATAAAAATTGGAGTAATCTCCGAACCCCACTTCAGCGGCGGTCTGTTCCAGAGAAGTCCCGGTCTGGATGAGTTTTTTTGCTGCAATAAGGCGTCGCTGTGTCACGAACCGGTAAAAACTGACATCCATTCGTTTCCGGAACAGCTGGCTCACGGTGCTTTCGCTGACATGAAAATGTTGGGCTGTCTGTCCCAGAGAAAGTTTGTCGGTCATGTTATTCTCAATGTACAGGATGATCTCATCCAGCAGCTCTCTTTGCTCGCTTTGAGGTGGACGGATTTTGACGGATGCTCGAGCGATCCCGACACAAAGCAGTTCCGCCTGTGCAATAACGACCGCTTGCCAGCCCGGTTCCCGTCGCTCGTTTTCCTGCACAGCGGTTTGAAAAAAAGCAGAGAGGTTTTCCCACTGTGTTCCACCGGTTCGGAACAGATAATGTTCTGTCCCTCGTTTCAATTCCGGAAAATGCTGGATCAGATGCTCCCGGAACTCACTGCTGATCCAGAACACCGAGCGGTGGTACGGCTCGGTGAGCTGATCCAGAAACAAAGGCCGATGGCTGATCCCCGGAGGCACCACAACGATGTCACCCCACTGCAGACGATACCGCTGCATTCCCACCAGATATTGTACATTTCCGCTGTAACAATAGATCATTTCATAAAACGTATGGCTATGGAGCTGCACCTCATCCCGGGAGGTGCTGATATCGTCATGGACATCCACCAACGTCGAATCCATTTCCAGTTCCTGATACAGATTTCCCTCTGATACGCCATTTTCACAGAGAAGTTTCTGGATCTCCTGATTTGTCAGCTCTTTTCCGGATTCGCCGGTCTGATTTTCAAACAATTCCAGCGCACGGCTCATTTCGGACATTTTCACAAAGTATCCTCCTCCTTCTTGTGTATTCTGTCAACATTCTATCGCAAAATTACCAGATTTACAATGTTTTCTGTCATATTTGCAATTCATTTTGCAAATATTCTCTGGTATATTAGTTTTGTCAAAAACGTATCAAACGTCCGAATTCAGCGTTTGAGCGATAAGAATGGCATGAATTCATGCGTAAAGGAGAATCACCATGGATCAAAAGAAAACCCGGCCCTTCGGCGTGCTGGATCAGGTGGGATATGTCTGCGGCGACATGGCCGGCAGCTTTGTCAATCTGTTCGTAGACGCCTACTTCCTGACCTTCTGTACCTACGTTCTGGGCATCAGCCCGGCGTGGATGGCAAGTCTGTTCCTCGTAGCACGTCTCTGGGATGCCATCAACGACCCCATTATGGGTTCCTTCCCCGACCGCTGGCGTCTTGGCAAGAGCGGCGATAAGTTCAAACCGTGGATCAAGCTCTTCATGATCCCTCTGGCTCTGTCCGGCATCCTTTGCTTCACCAAAGTATCTTTTACCGGTGTAGCTCTGCACGCATGGGTCGCCTTTGTTTACATTCTGTATGGCATGAGTTATACTGGAACCAGCATGCCGTTCGGCGCGATGGCAAGCGTCGTCTCCACCGACCCCATCGACCGCTCCAAGTTGTCCCGTGCCCGCAGCATCGGCGGCACGCTGGTCGGCATCGGCGCACTGTCCGTTGTTCCGGTCGTCTGCTTCGATAAAGACTCCAACATCATGCCGGAACGCTTTACTCTGGTGGCTGCCGTCTTCGGCGTGCTGTCCATCGTCTGCTATCTGCTGCTCTGCCGCTTTACCCCGGAGCGTGTCCATGAAAAGCACAACCCCGGCCAGAAATTCGAGTACGGCAAGGTGCTGAAAGCCGCGTTCAAGAACCGTCCTCTGATCGGCGTCATGGTCGCCACCATCGGCTCCATGCTCTCCATCACCGGCAGCAGCCAGCTGCGCAGCTACATCTACAAAGAGTTCTACCATGACACCAGTGCCATGACCCTTGTCAGCCTCGGCAGCCTGCCCATCATGCTCATCTGCTTCATTCTGGTCCCCAAGATCGTGGCAAAGTTCGGCAAACGGAACGTGATCCTTGTCATGAGTGCGTACAACCTCGTGATCTCTGCTTTCGTCCTGTTCTTCCCCATTCAGGACGTCATGCTCTACACCATCCTGACCCTGCTGTCCACCATCGGTCAGACCGCGTTCACCATGCTGATCTGGGCTCTGGTCACCGACTGTCTGGATTACAGCGAGTGGAAGATGAACATCCGCAGCGACGGCAGTATGTACAGCCTGTATACCTTCAGCCGTAAGATCGGTTCCACCATCGCTTCTACCGGTGCAGCCAGCGCACTGGCCGCTATCGGTTATGTTTCTGGTGTTGGTGCTGTCCAGTCTGCTGCTACCGTCAACAGCATCTACTACCTCGTTAACGCAGTTCCGGTCATCACCTGCATTCTGGAACTGATCGGCATTGGCCTGATCTTCAATCTGGATCAGAAGACCACCGACACCATGTATGCAGAACTGGCAGAACGCCGTGCCAACGGTACTGCTGAGGAGGCATAAGTATTTATGGAACCGCTGCAGAAAATCGACCTGCATCTTCATATTTCCCGTATTCCGCTGCCCCGCACCGAGCAGATGTGGGTCAGTGACCCGGCAGAGATGCTGCCCCACATGGCGGAACTCGGCATTGAAAAAGCTGTCCTTATGAGTACCAGCGAAGCATCCCAGCCGCAGATGCCCTTCGGCTCCAATGCTGACAACCGTGCGATCGTACAGGCAGACCCGGCACATTTCGCATGGATGTGCAACCTTGACCCACTGGACCCGGATACCATTCCGGAACGGCTTGCCGCATACAAGGCAGAAGGAGCCGTCGGCATCGGTGAGCTTTCCATCAACCGCCGTCTGGATGACCCACTGCTGGAAACGATCTTTGCTGCAGCAGGAGATCTGGATCTGCCCGTCACCTTCCACATGAGTCCCGAGGTGGGATACAGCTACGGTGTCGTGGATGACCCCGGTCTGCCGCTGCTGGAAGGTGCCCTGCAGAAATTCCCGAAAACGAAATTTCTGGGGCACAGCCAGACCTTCTGGATCGAGATGAGCGGCGACGCTCCTACCGAAAAAGAAGATCGCAACCAGTGGGGAAAAGAGCCCGTAGTCCCCGGCGGACGGGTGCCGGAGCTGTTTGCCAAATATCCGAACCTGTACGGCGACCTGAGTGCCAACAGTGCCGGACAAGCCATCATGCGTGATCCAGCATTCGGACTGGAATTTCTGGAAACATACGCTGACCGTCTGTTCTTCGCCACCGACATGGTAAACGCCGGCATGACCTTTCCGCTGGGTGCATGGCTGGACGAACAGGCTGCCAAAGGTGCGCTCAGCACACAGACCTATCAGAAAATCTGCCGTGGAAATGCTCAGCGCATTTTCGGGCTGTAATATTGGAGGATTTGAACCATGGAACTTCGTACCCACATCCTTCCCAAGATGCTGAACAGTGAAGTAGAAGCTTATCTGGAACACAACGATATCATCATTGTTCCGGTCGGTACCGTTGAGATGCACGGCGGTTTCCCTCTGGACAGCGAGACGACCATCAGCGAGGCTTACGCCCTGAAAATGGCAGAAGCCTGCGACGGTCTCGTTCTGACCGGCCTGCCTTACTTCTATGCCGGTGCCACCGCTTCCGGCCGCGGCACCACGCAGGTGAGTGTCCGTGAGGGCATCGATTATCTGTCCGCCATTGCACACAGCCTGCTGCGTCAGGGGTTCAAGCGTCAGATCTATATCAGCTTCCACGGCCCGGCTCATATGACCTGCAGCCCGATGGTGCGTGACTTCTACGATGAGACTGGTGTTCCCATCCTGTACATGGATCTGACGATGCAGATGCTGCAGAACGCCCGTGACCTGTTCAAGAGCATGGATGCTTTCCACACGATCACGGTGGGTGCGTATCAGATCATGAACCGTCTGGAAGATATCCCCCTGACGACCGAATATTCTGAGCAGCTGCCCAAGAAGTGCGATACCTTCAACGACATCTTTAATCTGGCCTACCAGAGTGCTTCGACCGGCTACTATTTCAGCGAGCCGACCGACCATATGCCTACCACTGCGATCCCGGACGAGGAGACTCGCCAGAGACTGGCAGATGAGGGTGTGGAACTGATCTGCAGTCTGGTTCAGCGGATGGATATGCCTCATGTGGTAGACCAGCTGCAGAAACTGGAAGCTTACGGCCATAAAGTCGAAGCCGAAAAGCCCTGGGTTCCCAGCGCATGGAACCGGAAATAATCATTTCCTGTATAAAACAGCTCAAACCATAAATCTCTCCAAACGAAAAAGAGATAGACTTCCCGTGAAAGGGTCGTCTATCTCTTTTTTGTATCTGCGGATTTTCTCAGTTGCCAAACACCTTGGTATAATCTGCCTTGAATTTCTCAATGCCGGCATCGGTCAGCGGATGATGCAGCATCTGTTCCAGAACTTTATACGGCACAGTAGCGATATCTGCTCCGGCCAGTGCGCAGTCGGTGACATGGATAGGATTGCGGACACTTGCCGCGATGATCTCGGTCTTGATATCCGGGTAATTTGCGAACATCTCCCGGATGGTCTGAATCAGGTCGATGCCGGGCTGACCGATATCGTCCAGACGGCCAAGGAAAGGGCTGACATAAGTCGCTCCAGCACGGGCTGCCAGCAGAGCCTGATTTGCCGAGAAGATAAGGGTGCAGTTGGTCGGGATGCCCTCTGCGCTCAGAACTTTGATTGCCTTCAGACCCTCAGCCGTCATGGGGATCTTCACGACCATGTGCTTGGGGTCGAGTGCGTAGATTGCCCGGCCTTCTTCGATCATGCCGACTGCGTCTTCGGTGGTCGCTTTGACCTCACCGGAGATAGGGCCGTCCACGATGGTAGCGATCTCCGCCAGTGTCTCCGCATAGTCACGGCTCTCTTTTGCGATCAGGCTGGGATTGGTCGTTACGCCTGCAATGATGCCCATTTCGTTTGCCCTGCGGATCTCGTCCACATTTGCCGTATCAATGAAAAATTTCATCTTGATTTTCCTCCTTTATGCGTCAACGCCTGCCGGACAGCATTCTGCCCTCCGGCACAGCATCCGCTGCGTTTTCTGCTTGTTCCGGAATGCAGCTGTGCCGGTGTGATTCAGGCTGCCTTTTGTTCTATTCTACTCTCCCGTCAAGTCTTCCGTCAAGCCCCCCTGAGGAGAGATCGTGTTTTCGGTGAGAGGTGAAACACGAAAGGCCGAACCCATTTGCATAGGTGAAGTGCCCTCCGTCAAGTAGACAGAAAAAATAATATAAGATTTTTGTCCGCCGTTTCCATGATATGCTACCCCTAGAGATTCAAATCAAGAGTTGAGGTGGAACAAAGCAAGAGCTAAAGAAGAAAAGATATG
>CAVBWT010000025.1:0-2646 GCA_963599235.1 Lawsonibacter asaccharolyticus
CCGAAAATAAGGCACTACACTAATTCAAAATGTCCTTGACAAGGGGTACAGTTTATTCGGTAGGATCATCACTAAAATAAAAGCAGGTTTCATCGATCCACACTCCTGCTTCCAACTGCCTAAAAAAGAACGACCATTCCATTTTCTGACCTTTCCTGTGCTCTAAATGCACCTTATCCCTTATTTTAAGCTGATTATACCAAATATCCTAGTTTCATTCAACGATATTAGCATACTATACTTTCCAACCATTAAGTTTTCCTTAACAGTTGCCCTACCCTAGCCGAACTATCCGGAAATCCCGGATAGTTGCCCCTATACGTACAGAACCCCCAGCAGTTCTCACCGGTGGGGGTTCTTACAAATTATAGCTTAAATTTACTAGGTAAACTTACTCGAGCTCAATCGTTGCCGGCGGTTTACCGGTGCAATCGTAGAAGACACGGTTGACGTGCTTGACCTCATTGACAATACGGCTGGTAACGGTGCCAAGGACATCCCAGGGCATGTTATAGCTTTCTGCGGTCATGAAATCAGTAGTGGTAACGGCACGCAGAGCGACCGCATAATCATAGGTACGCTCATCGCCCATAACACCGACACTGCGCATGTTCGTTAAGGCTGCGTAATACTGGTTGATTTCCTTATCAATGCCAGCTTTTGCAATTTCCTCACGCCAGATAGCGTCTGCATCCTGCACAATGGCAACCTTTTCAGGGGTCACTTCGCCGATGATACGAATACCCAGACCCGGGCCGGGGAACGGCTGACGGCTCACCAGATACTCGGGCAGGCCCAGCTCACGGCCGACCTGACGCACTTCGTCCTTGAACAGGTTGCGCAGGGGCTCGACCAGTTCCTTGAAGTCAACCGTATCGGGCAGACCACCGACGTTGTGATGGCTCTTAATAACGGTAGACTCGCCGCCCAGACCGCTCTCGACCACGTCGGGGTAAATCGTACCCTGTGCGAGGAAATCGACCTTGCCGATCTTCTTTGCCTCTTCCTCAAAGACACGGATGAACTCTTCGCCGATAATCTTGCGCTTGCGCTCCGGCTCGGTCACGCCCTTCAGCTTGCTGAAGTAACGCTCACGAGCATCCACGCAGACAAAGTTGATGTCAAAGTTCGGGTTGCCCGGGCCAAAGACAGCGCAGACTTCTTCTTTCTCGTTTTTGCGGAGCAGGCCGTGGTCTACGAACACACAGGTCAGCTGCTTGCCGACAGCCTTTGCCAGCATTGCAGCCAGAACCGAGGAGTCAACGCCGCCGGACAGTGCGCACAATACTTTGCCATCACCGATTTCCTCGCGCAGAGCCTTGACGTTATTCTCCACGAACGAATCCATCTTCCAGTCGCCAGTGCAGCCACAGACATTGTACACAAAGTTGTGCAGCATTTTCTTGCCCTCAGCGGTGTGCAGAACTTCCGGATGGAACTGAACTGCATACAAACCCTTTTCGGCATTTTCAGCTGCAGCAACCGGGCAATTTGCGGTGTGAGCCGTGATCTTAAAGCCGGGAGCTGCCTGCTCAATGTAGTCATTATGACTCATCCAGCAGATGGTCGACGGCTGAACGTCGGTGAACATCTTGCTCTCAGCATCTACAAAGACTTCCGTCTTGCCGTATTCACGCTCAGGTGCGCGGCAGACATGACCGCCCAGCAAGTGCATCATGAGTTGGCTGCCGTAGCAGATGCCCAGCACCGGCACGCCCCAGTTAAAGATTTCAGGGTCGATGGTGGGCGAATCCTCCAGATAGACGCTGTTGGGGCCACCGGTAAAGATGATGCCCTTTGGGTTCTTTGCCTTGATGGTAGCGAGGTCTGTCTTATAGGAATAGATTTCACAGTAGACATTATTTTCGCGGACACGGCGAGCGATCAGCTGATTGTACTGGCCGCCAAAGTCCAGCACGATCACAGTTTCATGCTGCATGATGTTCTCCTCCCTTTGTCTCAGATGTGTATCTTACAGATATTTATAGTATAGCACATCTCACAAACAAATGCGACCTCTTTTGTCAAATTTTCCGGATTGGATGGCGCAAAACCGTCTTGCATTTTTCAGGTGCCGTCTTATTCGGGTCGCTCAGGTAAATCTCGTGATGCCGCCGGTCAGAAAAGTCCACTGCATATCCCTGCCCTGCCGCAAATTCATCCATCTGGCGCAGCGTCTCCGGCTCATCGTTATAGCTGCCGATGTGCATACACTGGACGCACAGTCCTTCCTCATAATGGAAAAACTCGGTTCTGGAAAAGTCCATTTTCTTCTTCCGAGTTGCTTCTTCCTTCGCGCAGTCGAACACCTCCTGCGTCACAAATTCCGGCAGGCGAATCATCGAGACCCACTCGAAGCTCTCTTTGTGCGCAAAATCCACACCGTTCACATCCGGCTGCTGCCACAGACCTTCCAACGGCGGTACAACATACTCAAAGAAACCCTCGATTTTGTGGTCGCCCTTATAACTCATCTTAATGGTGTATGCAATACCGTACAGCAAACTTATCGCCGTTTTGTAGTCGCCTTCCGGGTCGTTGGGGTCACCTTTTCCGCGCACTGCCATAAAATTCATCGCCGGAATTGTCACGATGACCGGCTTCTTCGGCGGCTGATAGAATTCTTTATACTCTTTCTTGTAATCA
>CAVBWT010000025.1:2656-47037 GCA_963599235.1 Lawsonibacter asaccharolyticus
ATCAAATGCCATCTGTCAGGCCCTCCAAAATTTCTCTCTGCTTTTTCTTACTGAACCCACCCAATACGAGATGATAGGATTTATCAAGCATCTCTTTCAGCAGATTATCCGGCACTGCGACATGCGCTCTGATTGAATTCCAATGCACTTTATTCGTATAGTAGCCCGGAATGATATCCTCATACTGCTGGCGGAAAAAGTCGCCCTCTTCCGGTTTCAGTTTCAATGTGATATACACCGGTTTGTTCGTATCGTCATCCAGATAAACTGCCGCAAACATCTTTCCGCCGATCTGATAGCGTATCCAGTTCCACTCCGCCTGCAAATCTTTCGTTACCGCCGGTCTTCCTAACAGATATTCATCAATCCAATGATACCGCATCTCATTACCTCTTTTTGTTGTTCCTGTACTCGGTTGTACCAAGAATATCATAACAACTATAACTTGTAAAGCATTTTTCTAGTAAAAACAAAAAAGTCCTGCACAAACATCGTACAGGACAGAGAATTGTTGTTAAACGGTAACAAAAAAGTCCTTCCCGCTCTCCGGAATGGGAAGGACTTCATAAAGTTTAACCTTTTGCCTTAGAACAGGCGCGAAGGGTCAAGATTACTCAACGATCTTGCCGACAACGCCAGAACCAACGGTACGGCCACCCTCACGGATAGCGAAACGCAGACCCTCTTCCATAGCAACGGGGGTCAGCAGCTCAACGTGCATCATGACGTTATCGCCAGGCATGCACATCTCGGTGCCTTCCGGCAGGGTGATGATGCCGGTAACGTCGGTGGTACGGAAGTAGAACTGAGGGCGATAGTTGGAGAAGAACGGGGTGTGACGACCGCCTTCATCCTTGTTCAGGACGTAAACCTGAGCCTCGAAAACACTGTGGGGATGAACCGTGCCGGGCTTAGCCAGAACCTGACCACGCTCGATCTGAGTACGATCAACACCACGCAGCAGTGCGCCGATGTTATCGCCAGCCTCTGCGAAATCCAGAGACTTACGGAACATCTCCAGACCGGTGATGGTGGTGGTCAGGCGATCGGGCTTAATGCCGACGATCTCCATAGCGTCGCCAACCTTAGCAACACCACGCTCGACACGACCGGTAGCAACGGTACCACGGCCAGAAATGGTCATAACATCCTCGATGGGCATCAGGAAGGGCTTGTCTTCCTCACGATCCGGGTTCGGGATATAACTATCGACAGCGTCCATCAGCTCCTTGATGCAAGCATACTCAGGAGCGTTAGTATCGGTAGAGGTACTCTCCAGAGCCTTCAGAGCGGAACCACGAATAATCGGGGTATCGTCGCCCGGGAAGTCGTACTCAGACAGCAGCTCACGGATCTCCATCTCGACCAGATCCAGCAGCTCTTCGTCGTCGACCATATCGCACTTGTTCATGAAGACAACGATATAGGGAACGCCGACCTGACGAGCCAGCAGGATGTGCTCACGAGTCTGGGGCATCGGGCCATCGGTAGCAGCAACGACCAGAATAGCACCGTCCATCTGAGCAGCACCAGTAATCATGTTCTTGACGTAGTCAGCATGACCCGGGCAGTCAACGTGAGCATAGTGACGAGCGTCGGTCTGATACTCAACGTGAGCGGAGTTGATCGTGATACCACGAGCGCGCTCCTCAGGAGCCTTATCGATGTTGGCGTAGTCCATGAAGTCTGCGTCGCCCTTCAGAGCCAGATACTTGGTGATAGCGGCGGTCAGAGTGGTCTTGCCGTGGTCAACGTGACCGATGGTGCCGATGTTCACATGCGGCTTAGAACGGTCGAACTTTGCCTTTTCAGCCATTGGAATATCCTCCCTTTATAATCGGATTGATTTTGGTTACAACAGTCCTGCAAACACAGAATTGTATTGCAAAACTATTCTACTAAATTCCGCCTGTAAAATCAAGAGTTTTTACAGGAAATTTTGCCGGAGTTACACTACCCCGGCAAAACTTTTTCATTTTTAAGGCGATTAAGCCTTGGTACGGCCAGCGATGATCTGGTCGGCGATGTTCTTGGGCACCGGCTCGTAGTGAGACGGCTCCATGACATACTGGCCACGACCCTGAGTCTTGGAACGCAGGTCGGTAGCATAGCCAAACATCTGAGCCAGAGGAACGAATGCATTGACACGCTGAGTGCCTGCCATTGCTTCCATGCCCTGAATCTGACCACGGCGAGAGTTCAGGTCGCCGATGACATCGCCCAGATACTCATCAGGAACGATAACAGCAACCTTCATGATAGGCTCGGTGATGATCGGATCAGCCTTGCGCATAGCATCCTTGAAGGCCATAGAACCTGCGATGGAGAAGGCCATCTCAGAAGAGTCAACCTCGTGATAAGAACCATCCCACAGGGTGACCTTGACGTCAACGACAGGATAGCCTGCCAGAACGCCGGACTTCATAGCACCCTGAATACCGTTGTCGATAGCCGGGATGTATTCCTTCGGAATTGCGCCGCCAACGATAGCGTTGACGAATTCGTAACCCTTACCGGGCTCGTTGGGCTCGATCTTAATCTTAACGTGACCATACTGACCCTTACCACCGGACTGACGAGCGTACTTGGTCTCCTGATTGGCCTCTTTGCGGATGGTCTCACGGTAAGCAACCTGAGGTGCACCCACATTTGCCTCAACCTTAAACTCACGCAGCAGACGGTCAACAATGATTTCCAGATGCAGCTCACCCATACCAGCGATGATGGTCTGACCGGTCTCCTCATCGGTGTAGGTCTTGAAGGTCGGATCCTCTTCGGCCAGCTTTGCCAGCGCGATGCCCATCTTCTCGTTGCCAGCCTTGGTCTTCGGCTCGATTGCAACGCGGATAACGGGCTCAGGGAACTTCATGGACTCCAGAATGATGGGATGATCCTCATCACACAGAGTATCACCAGTGGTGGTATTCTTCAGACCGACAACAGCGGCGATATCACCTGCGTAGCAGCAGTCGATATCTTTACGGTGGTTGGAGTGCATCTGCAGGATGCGACCCATACGCTCCTTGCTGTCCTTGACCGAATTGTAGACGGTGGTGCCAGCCTCAACCTTACCGGAGTAAACACGGAAGTAAGCCAGCTTACCAACAAACGGGTCGGTAGCGATCTTAAATGCCAGTGCTGCAAACGGAGCATTATCAGAAGAAGGACGAGTCTCCTCTTCCTCAGTCTCGGGGTTCACGCCCTTGATGTCAGGAACATCGGTAGGAGCGGGCATGTAATCCACGATAGCGTCCAGCAGCTTCTGGACACCACGGTTCTTGTAGGAAGAACCGCAGACGACGGGAACCAGAGTATTGGCGATAGTCTCCTTGCGGATCGCAGCTTTCAGCTCCTCACGGGTGATCTCCTCACCCTCGAGGTACTTCTCCATCAACTCTTCGTCGTTTTCAGCAACAGCCTCAACGAGGATGTTGCGGTACTCTTCAGCCTGCTCGACCATATCCTCGGGGATAGGCTCGGTGCGCATGTCGTTGCCCATGTCGTCGTAGTAGACTTCAGCGTTCATATCGACCAGATCAACGATACCACGGAAGGTATCCTCCTGACCGATAGGCAACTGGATTGCTACGCCATTTGCATGCAGACGATCATGCAGCATCTTGATGCAGCGGAAGAAGTCGGCACCCATGGTATCCATCTTGTTGACGTAGACCATACGGGGAACCTTGTACTCGTCAGCCTGACGCCAAACGGTCTCAGACTGCGGCTCGACACCGCCCTTAGCGGCCAGAACGGTAACAGAACCGTCCAGAACACGCAGGGAACGCTGAACCTCAACAGTGAAGTCAACGTGACCCGGGGTGTCGATAATGTTGATGCGGTGACGGTTCTTCTTGAACGCAACGGGATCCTTCTGAGTCTCAGAATGAGACCAGTAGCAGGTGGTAGCAGCGGAAGTGATGGTGATACCACGCTCCTGCTCCTGAACCATCCAGTCCATGGTAGCACCGCCATCATGAACCTCACCGATCTTGTGGTTGATACCGGTGTAGTACAGAATACGCTCAGTAGTCGTAGTCTTACCAGCATCGATATGAGCCATAATGCCGATATTTCTCGTCATCTGAAGAGAAACTTCTCTGGGAGTAGCCATGAAATTAACCTCCTACAGAACAGATCAATAACGGAAATGAGCGAAAGCCTTGTTAGCCTCGGCCATCTTATGAGTATCCTCGCGCTTCTTCACGGCGTTGCCAGTGTTGTTGGCAGCGTCCATGATCTCTGCAGCCAGACGCTGAGCCATGGTCTTCTCACCACGGCTGCGGCTGTAAGCAGTCAGCCAGCGCAGACCCAAGGTCTCGCGACGAGCAGGGCTGACTTCCAGAGGAACCTGATAGTTAGCACCGCCGACACGACGGGTCTTGCACTCGAGGCTGGGCATGATGTTCTCCATCGCCTTCTCGAAAGTCTCCAGAGGATCGTTGCCGGTCTTCTCCTGAATCATGGAGAAAGCTTCATAGACGATCTTCTGAGCGACACCCTTTTTGCCATCCAGCATAACGCTGTTGACCAGACGAGTGACCATCTTGGAATTGTAAATAGGATCAGCTAAGACATCGCGCTTAGCAATGTTACCTCTTCTAGGCATCTTTCTTCCCTCCTTCACAGAATGATATCATCGGTACTCGAAAGTAATAAAACTCCCGTTGTGTCACAAAGAGCTGACCTTACATAAACCGTTACCCTCCGCTTTGCGCGGACTTGTTATTTATATAATGGAAAGCCGTTTATGGCGGTTCGTTCCTTAATTACTTCTTCGCAGCACCGGCCTTAGGACGCTTCGCGCCGTACTTGGAGCGGGCCTGATTACGGCCTGCAACACCCTGAGTATCCAGAGTACCACGGATGATGTGGTAACGCACACCGGGCAGATCCTTAACACGACCGCCACGGATCAGCACGACGGAGTGCTCCTGCAGGTTATGGCCGATACCGGGAATGTAAGAGGTGACCTCAATACCATTCGTGAGGCGGACACGAGCAACCTTACGCAGAGCAGAGTTAGGCTTCTTCGGGGTCATGGTACGAACAGCGGTGCAGACACCACGCTTCTGAGGGCTGCTCAAATCAGAATACTGTTTCTTCTGAGAATTGTAGCTCTGCTGCAGTGCGGGAGCGGTACTCTTCGTTGCCAGAACCTGACGGCCTTTGCGTACAAGCTGGTTAAAAGTAGGCATTTTGTTTCTCCTTTCTTAATGATGAACATCGGAACTTTTCCGACTTTTTGCTGCTGCATCTGTTCACAATGCGCAACAGTTATATAATACTCGTTTTGGTTCCGAATGTCAACAGTTTTTCCAAAAAAATTTGATTTATTCAACAAAAAATCACCCTATGGGTTTTTACGCCCACAGGGTGATGATTTCCAGGACTTTATGACGCTATCCGTCGGAAAACACGCTTACTGCTGGTTTGCAGCTGCCATTTCAGCAGCGACCTGCTCATCACGCTCCTGCTCACGGCGGATCAGGTCTTCGCGGACTTCCGGGAGACCGGTACCAGCCGGGATCAGCTTACCGATGATGACGTTCTCCTTCAGGCCGGCCAGCGGATCGACCTTACCCTTGATTGCAGCTTCGGTCAGGACACGAGTGGTCTCCTGGAAGGATGCAGCAGACAGGAAGGACTCATTTGCCAGAGCAGCCTTGGTGATGCCCAGCAGCACCTGCTGATACTCAACCAGCTTGATGCCCTGCTCACCTGCGTCGATGCGCTTCTGGAGTTCAGCATTGATATTCTCAACTTCCAGACGGTTTGCCAGTGCGCCGCCGATCAGATCAGAGGAACCGGAGTCAGTAACACGAACCTTGCGGCACATCTGACGGACGATGACCTCGATATGCTTATCGTTGATTTCAACGCCCTGCAGACGGTAGACCTTCTGGACTTCGCTAATCAGGTAGTTCTGAACATCGCTCAGACCCTTGATTGCGAGAATATCCTGCGGATACAGGACACCTTCACGGGTGATGATATCGCCCTTCTCTACACGGTCGCCCGGCATAACACGAGCATGCTGGGTGAACGGGATAGAGTAGCTCTTGACGACCTCGGCACCGTTTTCGTCCTTACCGGTGACCTTGATAACGACGTTCTTCTTGGTATCGTCCTGAGAAACGACACCGGAGATCTCGCTCATGATCGCCATGCTCTTCGGACGGCGGCTCTCGAACAGCTCCTCAACACGGGGAAGACCCTGAGTAATATCTTCTGCCGATGCGATACCGCCGGTATGGAAGGTACGCATGGTCAGCTGAGTACCGGGCTCGCCGATGGACTCTGCTGCAATAACACCGATGGACTCGCCCAGCTGGACAGGCTCACCGTTTGCCATATCAGAACCATAGCAGTGTGCGCAGACGCCAATCTTTGCACGGCAGGTCAGCAGGCTGCGGATCTTCAGCTTAGTGATGCCTGCTGCCTCGATGTCATTTGCATCGTACAGGTCGATCATCTTACCTTCCGGAACGATGACCTTGCCGGTAACGGGGTTGACGACATCGCCAACAGCGTAACGGCCGATGATACGCTCACGGAAGCTCTCGATCTTCTCCTTGCCCTCGTGGATCTCAGAGACCCACAGGCCGTCGGTAGTGCCGCAGTCGATCTCACGGACGATGACTTCCTGAGAAACATCGACCATTCGACGGGTCAGGTAGCCAGAGTCAGCGGTACGCAGAGCGGTATCAGCCAAACCCTTACGTGCGCCACGAGCGGAAACGAAATATTCCAGAATATTCAGACCTTCACGGTAGTTCGCACGAATAGGCATTTCGATGGTCTTACCTGCGGTGTTTGCCAGCAGGCCGCGCATACCGGCCAGCTGTTTGATCTGGTTCATAGAACCACGCGCACCAGAGTCAGCCATCATAAAGATCTCGTTGTCCTTGGGCAGGTTTGCTGCCAGAGCCTTCGAGACCTTGTCGGTCGTTGCCTGCCAGATATTGATGGTCTGGGTATAACGCTCGTTCTCGGAGATCAGGCCGCGGTTGAACAGCTTGCTGACCTGAGAGACCTGCTTATCAGCCTCAGCGATCAGTTCATCCTTCTGCGGCGGAATAACTGCGTCGCAGACAGCGACGGAGATAGCCGACAGAGTAGAGTACTTATAGCCCTGTGCCTTGATGGAATCCAGCATCTTTGCGCAGGCACGGGTACCATTACGGGTCATGCAGCGAGAGATGATGTCGGGCAGGGTCTTCTTGGTGACGCGGAAGCTGACCTCGTACTCGAGCCAATGCTCAGGATCGGTACGGTCAATATAACCCAGATTCTGAGGAACCGGGGTATTGAAGATGATGCGGCCGACGGTCGCATCGACCAGACCGGTGCGCTCGACACCATCGATGGTCATGGTACGGCGAACCTTGATGGGAGCGTGCAGGGTGACGACATGCTCAGCGTATGCCATCAGAGCCTCGTTCTCATCACGGAAGACCTTGCCTGCGCCCTCCTCGTTCTCACGAACGGTGGTCAGGTAGTAGCTGCCCAGGATCATATCCTGAGTAGGAACGGTAACAGGTGCGCCGTCAGAAGGCTTCAGCAGGTTGCCGGAAGCCAGCATCAGCATCTTTGCCTCACGGCAGGCATCTGCACCCAGCGGCAGGTGAACTGCCATCTGGTCGCCGTCGAAGTCGGCGTTGAATGCGGTACATGCCAGAGGATGCAGCTTGATCGCACGACCCTCGACCAGAACCGGGTTGAATGCCTGAATGCCCAGACGATGCAGGGTAGGCGCACGGTTCAGCAGAACCGGGTGACCCTTGATGACAGTCTCGAGGCTGTCCCAGACCTCAGGCTTGGAACGCTCGACCATCTTACGGGCAGACTTGATGTTGTTTGCAACACCCTTCTCGACCAGATCCTTCATGACGAAGGGTTTGAACAGCTCCAGAGCCATCTCCTTCGGCAGACCACACTGATCCATCTTCAGCTCAGGGCCGACGACAATAACGGAACGGCCAGAGTAGTCAACACGCTTACCCAGCAGGTTCTGACGGAAGCGGCCCTGCTTGCCCTTCAGCATGTCAGACAGGCTCTTCAGGGCACGGTTGTTGGGGCCGGTGACCGGACGGCCACGGCGGCCGTTGTCGATCAGGCTGTCAACAGCCTCCTGCAGCATACGCTTCTCGTTGCGCACGATGATATCGGGTGCACCCAGCTCCAGCAGGCGGCGGAGACGGTTATTACGGTTGATGACACGGCGATACAGGTCATTCAGGTCGGAGGTTGCGAAACGGCCGCCATCCAGCTGAACCATAGGACGCAGGTCAGGAGGCAGGACAGGCAGAACGTCCATGACCATCCACTCAGGGCGGTTGCCGGAAACGCGGAAAGCCTCGACGACTTCCAGACGCTTCAGGATACGGACACGCTTCTGACCGGAGGACTTCTCGACCTCAGCAGTCAGCTCTGCGCTCAGCTGATCGAGGTCGATCTCTTTCAGCAGATCCTGAACGGCCTCTGCACCCATTGCAGCCTCGAACTCGTCACCGTAACGCTCACGCATCTCACGGTACTCTTTCTCGGTCAGCAGCTGCTTTTTGTCCAGCGGAGTCAGACCGGGATCGGTGACGATGTAGCTTGCAAAGTAGAGGACTTTCTCCAGCAGACGAGGACTGATGTCCAGCATCAGACCGATGCGGCTGGGGATGCCCTTGAAATACCAGATGTGGCTGACGGGAGCGGCCAGCTCGATGTGACCCATACGCTCACGGCGAACCTTTGCCTTGGTGACCTCGACGCCGCAGCGGTCGCAGATCTTGCCCTTATAACGAATGCGCTTATACTTACCGCAGTGGCACTCCCAGTCCTTGGTAGGTCCAAAAATACGCTCGCAGTACAGGCCGTCACGCTCCGGTTTCAGGGTGCGGTAGTTGATGGTTTCAGGCTTCTTCACCTCGCCGTAGCTCCACTTACGGATCTGTTCGGGAGAGGCAAGGCCGATTTTAATCGAATCGAAAACGTTGTTTTCCATGAAACGAACCCTTTCTTAATCTCTTGTAGTCTCGATGATGCAGGCGAACACTCAAATCCGCTGTTCTCCCCACTCACGGTACACAGCACGCGCGCCGTGAGGAGAAAACAGGTTCTCGCCGGATTTATTCGTCAAAGTTCACTTCGTCGGAAGAAGACTCTGCAGCAGCAGAATTGTTATCCTCCAGCACGGAAGGATCATCGAAACCAGCGTCGGCGTCCTTGATGGTGTAATCATTCAGCAGCTCGTTCTCGTTGGTGACGGTCTCACTGCCGGCAACATCACGCATATCAAAACCAGTCTCTTCGTCATCGAAGTTCTGGCGCATATCAATTTCGTTGCCTTCCTTGTCCTGAACAACAACGTCCAGACCCAGAGACTGCAGCTCTTTGAGCATAACGCGGAAGGACTCGGGGATACCCGGCTGAGGAATCGGCTCACCCTTGACGATAGCCTCGTAGGTCTTGACACGGCCCTCGACATCGTCCGACTTGACGGTCAGGATCTCCTGCAGGGTGTATGCTGCACCGTATGCTTCCAGAGCCCAGACTTCCATCTCACCGAAACGCTGGCCGCCGAACTGAGCTTTACCGCCCAGAGGCTGCTGAGTAACCAGAGAGTACGGACCAGTGGAACGTGCGTGGATCTTATCATCAACCAGATGATGCAGCTTGAGGTAATACATATAACCGACGGTAACGCGGTTATCGAACTTCTCACCGGTACGGCCATCGTAAACGGTAGTCTTGCCGTCACGATCCAGCTCGATCTTGGAGAAGTCGATGATGTGACCCTTCTCACCCATGATCTTGGGCAACTTGGTGGGATATGCCGGAGCATTCTCACCATGCCACATCTCACGAGCGGTATCGAAGGTATCGCCGATATCAGCCTCACGAGCGGAGTCGAAGACAGGGGTCATGACCTTGATGCCGCAAGCCTTTGCTGCGTAACCCAGGTTGACTTCCAGAACCTGACCGATATTCATACGGGAAGGAACGCCCAAGGGGTTCAGCACAATGTCCAGCGGAGTGCCATCGGGCAGGTAGGGCATGTCCTCCTGCGGCAGGATACGGGAAACGACACCCTTGTTACCGTGACGGCCTGCCATCTTATCGCCGACGCTGATCTTACGCTTCTGAGCGATGTAGCAGCGGACGACCTCACGGACACCGGGCTGCAGTTCATCGCTGTTCTCCGGAGTGAAGACCTTGACGTCAACGATGATACCGTACTCACCGTGGGGAACACGCAGAGAGGTATCACGGACTTCACGAGCCTTCTCGCCGAAGATGGCGCGGAGCAGACGCTCCTCAGCGGTCAGCTCAGTCTCGCCCTTCGGAGTGACCTTACCGACCAGAATATCGCCGCTCTTGACCTCTGCACCAACACGGATGATACCGCGCTCGTCCAGATCCTTCAGAGCGTCCTCGGAAACGTTGGGGATATCACGGGTGATCTCCTCAGGTCCGAGCTTAGTGTCACGAGATTCCGTCTCGTACTCCTCAATGTGGATAGAAGTATAAACATCCTCACGGACGATCTTCTCATTCAGCAGGACAGCGTCCTCGTAGTTATAACCTTCCCAAGTCATGAAGCCGATCAGAGCATTCTTACCCAGAGAGATCTCACCGTTGCGCATTGCCGGGCCGTCAGCCAAAACCTGACCTGCTTTGACCGTTTCACCGACCTCAACGATCGGACGCTGGTTGATGCAGGTGCCTGCGTTGGAACGAGCGAACTTAACGAGCGGATAATTTTCGAGAACGCCCATATTGTTGCGGACTGCAACATGGTCTGCATCCATCTGCTCAACGACACCGTCGTTCTTTGCCAGAACAGCCGTGCCGGAATCGGTAGCAGCCTTGTACTCCATACCGGTAGCAACGATGGGCTGCTGAGTGACCATCAGAGGCACTGCCTGACGCTGCATGTTAGAACCCATCAGCGCACGGTTACAGTCATCGTTCTCCAGAAACGGGATGCAGGCGGTAGCGACAGAAACCATCATTCGGGGCGAGACGTCCATGTAATCGACTTTCTCAGCCTCGATTTCCAGAATGTCATCGCGGCGGCGAGCGGAAACACGAGGACGGATGAAGTGCTTGCCCTCGTCCAGCGGCTCGTTTGCCTGAGCGACAACATACTCGTCCTCGACGTCAGCGGTCATATACTCAACTTCGTCGGTGACGACCTGATCGATCAGCTTGCCCTTCTCATCGTAAGTCTTCTTGACCTTGCGGTAAGGAGCCTCGACGAAACCATACTCATTGATCTTAGCATAAGATGCCAGATAGGAGATCAGACCGATGTTCGGGCCTTCAGGAGTCTCGATGGGGCACATACGGCCATAGTGGCTGTAGTGAACGTCACGAACCTCGAAACCTGCACGGTCACGGCTCAGACCGCCGGGACCCAGAGCAGACAGACGACGCTTGTGGGTCAGCTCAGCCAGAGGGTTGTTCTGATCCATGAACTGAGACAGCGGAGAGGAGCCGAAGAATTCCTTGATGGCTGCGACGACCGGACGGATATTGATGAGAGCCTGCGGAGTGATGACACTCTGATCCTGACTCTGCAGGGTCATACGCTCACGGATGACACGCTCCATACGGGAGAAGCCGATGCGGAACTGGTTCTGCAGCAGCTCGCCGACACTGCGGATACGGCGGTTGCCCAGATGGTCGATATCATCGGTGGTGCCAATGCCGTGACCCAGATCGTTCAGGTAGTTGATAGAGGACAGGATATCCTTCACAGTAACGGTACGGCCGATCAGCTGGTCGTGGTTCTTCTGCAGGCTCTCCTTGACCTCGTCGATGCCGGAAGCATTGTCGAGGATCTTGCGCAGTTCCTCAAAGTCGCAGCGTTCGTTGATGCCGCACTCCTTGACGTCTACGCCCTTGAAAGCAGGATAGTAGTTGTCGATAACAGCCTGTGCATCAACGCAGCCGTTGGTGATGACCTTGACCTTCTTGTCCTCGATCTTCAGGATGACGACATTCACGCCGGCGTCGTCAGCCTTCTTTGCCATCTCACGGGTGATCTTGGCATCCTTCTCGATGAGGATCTCACCGGTCAGCGGAGCAATGATGTTCTCGCCTGCGATGTGGCCCTCGATGCGGCGAGCCAGAGCCAGCTTCTTGTTCATCTTATAACGACCGAAACGAGACAGGTCGTAGCGGCGCGGATCGAAGAACAGCATGTTGATCTGGCTGGTAGCGGACTCGACCGTGGGAGGCTCACCCGGGCGCAACTTGCGGTAAACTTCCAGCAAACCCTCTTCCTTGTTCTTGGTGGTATCCTTCTCGAGGGTAGCCAGAATGCGCTCATCATCGCCAAAGAAATTCAGGATTTCCTCATTAGAGGACAGACCCAGAGCGCGGCACAGAACGGTGACAGGCAGCTTGCGGTTCTTATCAATACGAACATAGAACACGTTGGCGGCGTCGGTCTCATACTCGAGCCATGCGCCGCGGTTCGGGTTCATGGTCGCGCTGTACAGATCGTTACCGACCTTATCATGGTCATGACCGTAGAACACACCAGGAGAACGAACCAACTGGCTGACGATGGCACGCTCGGCACCATTGATGACAAAGGTACCGGCGTCGGTCATGAGCGGAAAATCGCCCATGAAAATTTCCTGATCCTTGACTTCGCCGGTCTCTTTGTTCAGCAGACGGGCAGTCACGCGCAGGGGAGCTGCGTAGGTCACGTCGCGCTCTTTGCACTCTTTGATGCTGTACTTGGGCTCCTTATCCAGACGGAAATCCACGAAGCTCAGTGCCAGATTACCGGTGTAGTCCTCAATGGTGCCGATATCGTGGAAGACCTCTTTCAGACCCTCGTCGAGGAACCACTGGTAAGAGTTCTTCTGAACCTCGATCAGGTTCGGCATACTGATGACTTCGTCGATGTGGGAGAAGCTCATACGCTCGGTTTTTCCGAGCTTGACGGGCTTGACTTTCATCATAAAATCAACCACTCCTTACTTTTATATTCTACGGGTGATGCTTATCGCAGGTCGAATTTTGAGCAAACACACATAATTCAACCCACGTCCGGAGGAGAAGTTCGGCGTTTTTAACAAACTTTTCGGTTCAACCCTTCCAGCCTGTCCTTGCAAAACTCTCTTTTTGGCACACTAGGCCATTATGTGATACTGGTTCAGTATACAACGGAAAAGCCTTGTTGTCAAGCCATTTTTCTGATTTTATCGCAAAAAAATTCCCAGACGCCCTCTTTTACCGAACGCCCGGGAACGTGTATACCTTATGTGCTTTTAGCCTTGATTTTTTCGTTTTTCATGTTCCTGACGAAAAGCCTGTTGTGCATTTTGTCTATATTGGCTCTTGAAATCTGCTTTACTCTTCCAGATAATCCCTCAGCCGCTTCGCCCGGCTGGGATGACGAAGTTTGCGCAGAGCCTTTGCCTCGATCTGCCGCACCCGTTCCCGGGTCACGTTGAATTCCTGCCCCAGCTCTTCCAGCGTCCGGGCGCGGCCATCCTCCAGACCAAACCTCAGGGAGATCACCCGTTCCTCCCGGGGCGTCAGGCTCTTGAGGACACTCATCAGCTCCCGTCGGAGCATCTGCCGCCCGGCCTCATCCGCCGGAATACCGGCTTCCTCATCCTGAATAAAATCTTCAAGGTGGGCATCCTCTTCCTCGCCCACCGGCGTTTCAAGGCTGACCGGTTCCTGTGCCAGAAGCAGCAGCTCCCGTACCCGGTCAGGCTCCATGTCCAGACGGACGGCGATCTCCTCTGCTGTCGCTTCCCTGCCCTTTTTCCGCAGGATCTCGCCTGACATCTTCTTGACCCGGTTGATGCTTTCCACCAGATGCACCGGGATGCGGATCGTCCGCCCCTGATCGGCGATGGCCCGGGTGATGGACTGCCGTATCCACCATGTCGCATAGGTCGAAAACTTGAAGCCGCGCTCCGGCTCGAACTTTTCGGTCGCTTTCATCAAACCGAGGTTTCCTTCCTGGATCAAATCGAGGAAGGGCAGTCCTCGTCCGGCGTACCGTTTTGCCACCGAGACCACCAACCGGAGGTTCGCCTCGCTCAGTTTCCGGCGCGCATCGGCATCTCCTGCCCGTGCTGCCTTTGCAAGGGTCATCTCCTCATCGGCAGTCAAGAGCGGCACCCGGCCTATTTCTTTTAGATACGTCTTGACCGGGTCATCCAGTGCGACGCCCTCCGCTGAAAGCTCCTGTTCCAGCCGGTCGATCTGCTCCTCATCCAGAGCCGGAAGCTCTTCGTCCTCCTCCGTGACCCGGATGCCCTTCGATTCCAGCTTTTCGTACAGTTCATCCAGCCCGGCAGCGTCATAGTCCTGCTCTTCCATTGCGCGGCTGATCTGTTCCGGCGTCAGGATATGTCTCCGTGCCTGTGCCGACAACATTTTTACCAGTTCATCCGTCTGCGACATTTTTTGCATGGTTCCTTCTCCTTCCAGCTCCAGCCGGAGGGAAAGGTTCTATTATTCGTCCGCCGAGGGGTCGTTCCCCTGCTTTTTTTCTCTCATCGACTGGAGGAATTGCTCAATTTCGTTGTTCGACATTCCGGCCGCCTTGCTTGCGATGGGCTTGCCCTGCGCAATGCGGTCAAGATAAAGGTTGATATCTTCGGGTGTGCAGTTCACATCGCTGTATTGTGCCGCAAAACGGCTCATTTCATTCAGAGCCTCTTCGCTCACAAAACCGCCCAGTGTAGACAGGCTCAGTTCAATACCCTGCTGCTGGCAGTTCAGCATTGCCTCATACAGTTCTTTCTGCTTGGGGGCGATGAACTGTTCCGGCGTCAGGTGCGCCCGAACTTTCGGGATATAGCTCGGCTCCCGGAGCATTGCCGCCAGAAGCCGCTGCTCCGCGCTCATGATGCCTACCGCCTTGGAACCGCCTGCTTCATACGACGGCTTGATGCGATCCATCTCACCTGAGTGGAGGATATCGCGATTTTTCTCCCAACGCCGTTTGCTGTTCACCTTTTTGACAGCGGTTCCCAGCTGGGTCAGGATCGCCGTTTTCGAGATGTTCGTCTCCTCGGCCAGCCGTCCGGCGTAAACTTCCTGCTCGGTCGGGTTGGAGCGTTCGGCCAGCATATCTACCGCCTGCCGGACATACTCGAGCCGCTGGGAATCCTGACTCAGGTCATACTGGTCGCGCAGACGCTTTATCCGGAAATCCAGCGCATTGCCGACCCCGTCCAGCAGAGCTTTAAAGCGGTCTGCCCCATACTTTTTGATGTACTCATCGGGGTCTTTCGCACCCGGAATTTGTAGCACACCGACCTTGACCGGGCTGTTCCGGAAAAGTTCCAGTGAGCGCAGGGTCGCTTTCTGACCGGCTTCGTCTGAATCGTAGCTCAGGATGACTTCATCGGCATATTCGCTGATAAGCTTGACCTGTTCCTGTGTCAGAGCCGTACCGCAGGCACACACTGCTGTGTCGATGCCTGCCTGATGCATACTGATGACATCCATATAGCCCTCGCAGAGGACGAACCGCCGGGACGCGCTCCGTTTTGCGATTTGGAGCGCAAAGACCGTCTCCGATTTGTGGTAGACCAGCGTTTCCGGGCTGTTGACATATTTGGGCTTCGAGTCGTCCATGACGCGGCCGCCAAAAGCGATGATATTGCCGCGCAGGTCAAAAATAGGCGTCATGACCCGTTTCCAGAACAAGCAGTAGATGCGCCCGGACGGACTGCGCTTGAACAGGCCGCTTGCATCCAGCTCCTGCTGATTGTAGCCCTTATCGCGCAGAAACTGGTAAAGAGCCTGTCCATCGTTGGGCGCATAGCCCAGACCGAACCGGACGATGGTCTTATCGTCCAGTCCGCGCCGCCGCCAATAGGCTCGAGCCTGCCGTCCTTCCTCAACGGTCGAGTTCAGGCAGGCATGGAAAAACCGGGCTGCTTCCTTATTCATCGAGAGGACACGGCTCCGCATCCGACCCGTCCTGTCGTCCTCTTTTGGTTCGGGCATTCCGGCACGTCCAGCCAGAAGCTTGACTGCTTCCGGGTAATCGATGCTGTTGATCTTTTTCGTAAAGGTGATAGCGTCGCCGCCTGCGCCGCATCCAAAGCAGTAGAAGCTTTGCGTGTCCGGGTAGACGTAAAACGAGGGTGATTTTTCATTGTGGAAGGGGCAGAGTCCGCCGTAAAGCCGCCCTTTCCGCTTGAGCTGCATATAACTGCCCACCAGCTCTACGATATCGGTTCGGCGAGTCAGTTCCTCAATATATTCGTGTGGGATCATGGATATTCGCTGCTCCCTTCTTCCCCTTTCTCAGCACGCTGCCGACCCCGATGCCGCGTCTGCGGTCATTGTAACGCATTGGCTCTGTCGAAGGGGGAAACTCTCTGTCGATTTCCAAAAATTTCCAGTTTGTTCACATTTTACTCAGAACGGCGCATAGAATGGCTGCGATACTTCCACCTGCGCACTTCCACGGGTCAATTCACGCAACTGCTCCAGCAGCGGAGCCTCCATACCCTCGGGCATCTGCCAGCGCAGCGTTACCCTATCAGTGAACAGAGGTTCGCTGAGCTTCGCGCCTGCTGCATTGATGAACAAAACCGCTCGTTCATAGAGGGAATAGTCTACGGTAACGGTCAGCTCTACGACGCTCCGCACTGTGACGACCTCGGCGTTTTCCAGTGCCCGGGCAGTTGCCGTAGTATACGCACGGACAAGACCGCCGGTTCCCAGCAGCACACCGCCGAAATACCGGGTGACGACCACGATCAAGTCGGTCAGACCACTGTGCTGAAGCACTTCCAGCGCAGGCGTTCCAGCCGTTTTTGCCGGTTCGCCGTCGTCGGAATAGCGTTCCCTGTTGCCCTCTCGCAGACGGTAGGCGTACACATTGTGCCGTGCCGTCCGGTTGGCCGCGCGCACCTGTTCCAGAAAGGCCACCGCCTTTTCCTCGCTGTCTGCAAAAGACAGCTGCGCAATAAAACGGCTCTTTTTTTCCTCATATTCTCCGGTCGCTGTTCCCCGAATGGTGCGGTAATCCTCCACGCTGGTTCCTCCTGATACAATAAGATACTTTTATCTAAAGTGTAGCATAACTTTTTATTGTCAGCAAGATTGAAACGAAAAGAACCCCCTTTCGTGTAACGAAAGAGAGTTCTTTGGAATCATTTTGCTTAGCGGATCTCGATGCCCAGCTTGAACTTCAGGTTGCCGAGGACTTTCTTAACGACACGCTCGACCTGCTCTGCGGAGACTTCCGCATTGGGGTCAGCCAGCGTCAGGGAGAAGGCCATGCTCTTCTTGCCCTCACCAAGGTTTGCGCCGCGATAGATATCGAACAGCTTGACCTCCTTGATGAGGGGGCTTGCCTTCTGGATGTTCTCTTCGATCTCGCCGCAGGTGATCTTCTCATCGCAGACCAGTGCGAGGTCACGCTTGACAGCTGCGTAGGGGCTGAGCGGCTTATACCGCAGCTCACCCTCGACGCAGGACATCAGAGCCTCATAGTCGATCTCGCCCAGATAGATGTTCTGGCTGTCCTTCTGGTCTTTTGCGATCTCCAGTTCGGCATTGATCTCGTTTGCCAGCTTGCCGAAGACGCCCAGACGCTTGCCGTTGCAGTAAACCGCTGCGCTGATGCCGGGGTGCAGCCAAGGAGCGGTCTCACGCTGATAGCTGAACTTCAAATCGAAGCCAGCAGCCAGAGCTTCCATTGCGCCCTTGACGGTGAAGAAGTCCTCTTCGGAGCCGAATGCGCCGATGCAGAGGGTCTGACGCTCGTGTGGATGCTCCTTGATAGGCAGTTCCTTTGCCAGATAGACCGGAGCCATCTCAAACAGACGGCCTTCGGTGTTGCCCTTCTTGAGGTTGTCGACGATGACGTTCAGCATCGAGGGGGTCAGCAGCGTCCGCATGATGGACAAATTCTCGCTGATGGGGTTCAGGATGCGGATGGCCTTGCGAGACACATCGTCCGCCGGGATGTGGAGCATATCCAGTTCGGCATTCGAGTAGAATGCCAGCGTGGAAGCCTCATAGAAGCCCTGCGCAGCCAGCAGACGCTTGGTCTTCATCTGCTGTTTCTGGTCATAGTTCAGACCGCCGTTGGTGACGGCTGCAGTCTTCAGGAAGGTGGGAACGATGTGGTCGTAGCCATACTCACGGATAACTTCCTCGGCGAGGTCGGGGTAATCCTCAACGTCCTCACGGTACAGCGGAGCGGAAACATCCCAGCTGCCGTCTGCCTGCACGTCCACGGTGAACTCCAGACGCTTGAGGATGTCGATCATGGTCTGGTCGGGAACGGTGATCCCCAGCACAGAGCAGATCTTTGCCGGGGTGGTGACGATGTGCTTGCGCTCCAGCGGACGGCCATCGGTCAGGTCATACTCGAGGGCGGTGATATCGCCGCAGTCCAGTTCCTGAATCAGGTGCAGAGCGCGTGCCAGACCCAGCTCGGGAGAATGACGGTCGACGCCCTTCTCGTAACGGGCAGAAGAATCGCTGTTTTGGCCCAGAGAGCGGCTGGTTTTACGGACGCTGTCACGAGCAAACGTTGCGCACTCAAACAGCAGGCTGGTGGTGTTGTCGTCCATACCGGAGTTTGCACCGCCCATGACGCCTGCCAGAGCGACTGGCTTCTCAGCATCGCAGATGACGAGGTTGTTCTCGTTCAGGGTAAACTCCTTCTCATCCAGCGTAGTGATCTTCTCACCGTTGTGGGCGCGGCGGACGGTGATGCTGCGGCCTGCGACCTTGTTCAGGTCGAAAGCGTGCATCGGCTGACCCATCTCGAGCAGGGTGTGGTTGGTGATATCGACCACATTGCTGATAGAGCGCAGGCCGCACAGAGCCAAATGACGCTTCATCCAACGGGGAGACTCGCCCATCCGGATGTTCCGGACGTAGTGTGCCATATAACGGGGGCAGAGGTCAGGAGCCTCGACTGCCACGCTGATAGGCTCATCTGCATCGCAGACGGTGTTGTAATCCATAGCAGGCATGTGGAGCGGCTTGCCGAGGATGGCAGCGACCTCACGGGCGATACCCAGAACCGACTGGCAGTCGGGGCGGTTTGCGGTGATGGAGATATCGAAGATGTAGTCATCCAGACCGACCACAGGTGCGATATCGGTGCCGGGAACGCTGTCCTCAGGCAGGATAAGCAGGCCGTAGACCTCAGAGCCCAGAAACAGGTCATCGTTCAGACCCAGTTCTTCGCCGGAGCAGAGCATACCGTTGGACTCGACGCCCTGCATCTTACGCGCTTTGATCTTGATGCCGCCGGGCAGGGTGGAGCCATCCAGAGCGGCAGGCACGCAGTCGCCGACCTTCATGTTAGCGGCACCGGTGCTGATGCGGATATCATGGCCGTACTCGCCGCAGTCGACGACGCACTTAGTCAGATGGGTGCCTTCCTGTTTTTCCATCTCGGTGATCTTACCAACGACCACCTTGCTGATACCGGCATCCAGTGGAATCAGCTCTTCTACTTCAAAACCGCAGGAGAACAGCTTTTCTTCCAATTCCTGCGCGGTAACGTCGATATCTACGAGTTCTTTTAACCAGCTGAAAGGTACTTTCATTGTTTGCTCTCTCCCCTCTTATTCGTGGAACTGCTTGAGGAATTGCAGATTGTTCTCAAACATCAGGCCAATGTTGTTGATGCCGTACTTGAGCATCGCAATACGCTCGATGCCGATGCCAAAGGCAAAACCGGAATACTCGTCCGGATCAATGCCGCAGTTCTCGAGAACCTTGCGGTTGACGACACCGCCGCCCAGAACCTCGATCCAGCCGGTGTGCTTGCACAGAGGGCAGCCCTTGCCGTGGCACTCGAAGCAGCTGACGTCGACCTCAACGCTGGGTTCGGTGAAGGGGAAATAGGACGGGCGCAGACGGGTGCGAGTGTCGTCGCCGAACAGCTTCTGCACGAAGGTGTTCAGTGCGCCCTGCAGGTCGCCGAGATTGATGTCCTTATCGACGACCAGACCTTCCATCTGATGGAACATCGGGCTGTGAGTCGCATCGGAGTCAGAACGGAAGACACGGCCAGCATGAAGAATCTTGATGGGCGGCTTCGTCTTCTGCATCGTGCGGATCTGTGCGCCGGAAGTCTGGGTGCGAAGCAGGAACTCATCAGACAGATAGAAGGTATCCTGCATATCACGGGCCGGGTGATCCTTCGGCACGTTCAACAGGGTAAAGTTGTGTTCATCGTCCTCAATTTCCGGGGAATCAACAATGGCAAAGCCCATGCCGGAAAAGACGTCGATGATTTGATTCGTCACCAGCGTCAATGGGTGCAGACCGCCGACATCACGGGTCTTTGCCGGCAGGGTGATATCTACCGTCTCAGCAGCGTTGCGTGCAGCCAGCTCGGCCTCCTTAACCTCAGCAGCGGCAGCATCGTAGTCCGCCTGCACCTTCTGCTTCAGTTCGTTGATGATCTTGCCCATTGCCGGACGCTCTTCCGGAGCGACCGAGCGCAGATTCTTCATCAGGGCCGGAATTTTGCCGTTCTTGCTCAGGTATTCCTGCCAGAAAGTAGCCAGCGTTTCTTTGGAAGAGACCTGGCTCAGGTTTTCGCTCGCCTGTTTTGCCAGCTCGTCGATCATTGCTTGCATGGATGTTCTCTCCTTCTCGTATCTCGTGTTATTCAGCGAAGCAATAAAAAAGCTCCGTCCCCTGCCCGGCAACTGCCAGACCAAGGGACGAAGCATAACATTTCACTCCGCGGTACCACCCGGTTTCCGCTTCCGGCAAAGCACCGGTGCGGCTCTCAAACGCCGTAACGGGGCGCACCGTCCTGTACTAATAAGAAAAACCGTTCGTGCAGGCCGCTCGGGAGCGAACTTCGGCAGTCTACCGCTCGGAAGCCCTCTCAGCCGGTGAAGCTTCTCTCTTTGCCGCGGTATGGTCTGCGTACTCTCTCCGTCGCTGCGTTTCGAGTATTCAGGCTCATAACCATGAGTTATCTTACCACATTTTTGTCCGCTTTGCAAGCCCACGCACGATTTTTCCGGAAATCGGGCAGAAAATCGGGCTTTCGGCTTGTAATTCTCCCCGGAACGTGTTATAGTAGCCGTAACGCTTTGTAGAATGAGAGGTACACGGTATGTTCCGGAATGCGTTTGCTTTTTAAATGAGAAAGCAATTTTTGTATTTCCGGTTCGAAGTGTACCCTTTTATCGAAAATCAACCTCTCTGGCCGTGCTTTGGGTGCGTTCTGTTTCCTTGGCAAAAAGTCCAGCAGAGGATTCAGCAAAGCGTGGAGCATGATTTTTGCGCCTCGTAGCTTTGCTATGAGGCGTTTTTGTTTTGCCGAAAAGAGTACACTTTCTATTTTCTGTTAAAATAGAAAGGTTCTTTCTTATGAATATCAAAAAGCAGCTCGCCTGCATTTATACCACCAACTTCTTTTCCGGCCTGCGCATCACGGATGCGGTCTGGGTCGCACTGCTGGCCGTACGGGGCTTTTCCCTTTGGGAGATCGGCCTTGCCGAAAGTGTTCTCCATATCGTCAGTCTGTTGTTTGAGATCCCAAGCGGGATGGTCGCCGACCTTCTGGGGCGGAAACGGACTCTTGTATTTGGCGGATTTCTGGGCGTTGCCGCAAACATCCTGATGGCGTTCGCGCCGAACCTGTTTTTCATCTGCTTCGCAATGGGGCTAAACGCCATCTCGAACACCATGTTCTCCGGAACAAGCACGGCCCTCGTCTACGACAGCCTGAAACAGGCCGACCATGCCGAGGACTACATCAAGGTTTCGGCCAACGAATCGCAGATCTCGATGGCGGCGAATGCTTTCGGCTCTCTTGCCAGCACACTGGAACAGTTCCTGCATTTTACCGGGTTCTACCTGCTGAGTGCGCTGTTTGAGGGAATTTCCGCCTGTGCCAATGTTCTGATGATCGAACCTGTTGTCACCGAAGCGCAGGCCAGCCGCGAACAGCAGACTTTCCGCGACCTGCCCCACCTGTTCGCGCAGTTGGTGCGCGACAGTCTCCACGTTCTGCGCACCTGTCCGCTGGCCGTCAAATTGATTCTGTCTAACGCGGCCATTTCCATTCCCAGCTATCTCACTAAAATGTTCTTGCAGCAGCGTCTCATTGAGCTGGGCTGGCCGA
Source organism: Lawsonibacter asaccharolyticus (assembly GCA_963599235.1). Taxonomy (GTDB): domain Bacteria; phylum Bacillota; class Clostridia; order Oscillospirales; family Ruminococcaceae; genus Faecalibacterium. The sequence goes on from CAVBWT010000025.1 coordinate 24,774, forward strand.
TGGCTCTGCTTTTTCTTCCCCTGCTTCTGAGCGGCGTGTCCTGCGTAGGCGGAACGGAAATCGCACGACGGCTGAACCCTCGTTCACTGACTCGGTTCTATACGGCCTGTGCCCTGCTCTGTGGATTCGGTACGCTGTTGGTCGGCATTGCGCCCACTTGGGGCAGCATTTTCGGCATGATGCTGGTGCAAGGCATCATTGAGGTGTACAACCTGCACGAGGGCCAGCGTTTGAACGATGTTATCCCCAGCGACCAACGGGCGACCATCATCAGCGTAGATGGCATGATGTACAGCGTCCTGATGATCCCGGCCAGTCCCTTCATCGGCTGGGTCGGCGATTTATTCGGACAGGCCGGTGCCGGTCTTGTCCTGCTGGGCATCCTTATTCTGTTCAGCGGTCTTATGGTTCTGAAGAACCATTCCCGATAAACCTCAGCGCAAGCAAAAGAGCGATTGCACATTGATTTCGTGCAATCGCTCTTTCATTTTGTCATTTTACTTTGTCAGGATCTCATCTGCCAGTGCATCTATCTGCGCCTCAGATGCGGCGTTGACGGCACTGCGGATGGTGACGACCTTCTCGCAGACGGTCATGTTCTTCATGCCGTCCAACTCAGCTTTCATCAGCTTTGCGGCCATCGGAGCCCACGTGCCGTTCTCCATCAGGCCAATGGTGCGGCTCTGGAAGTTCTTGGTCTTGAGGTGGGTCAGCAGATTTTCCATCGGAGGGAAGAGGAACCCGTCGTAGGTGGCGCAGGCCAGCACGATTTTTCCACAGCGGAATGCCTCGGTCACAGCGTAGGAAACATCGGTACGGGTCAGGTCCATCTCAACGACCTTTGCGCCCTTGGCACGGAGCTTCTCTGCCATCATGTGAGCAGCATCCCGGGTGTGACCGTGGATGGACGCACTCGCGATCAGAACGGTTTCCGGCTCTTCCGGCTTATAGGAAGACCACAGGCCATAGTAGTTCAGGTACTTGCTCAGGTCGCCGGTCAGCACCGGGCCGTGGAGAGGGCAGATGGTCTGGATATCCAGCGCAGCAGCTTTTTTCAGCAGTGCCTGTACCTGAGAACCGTACTTGCCGACGATGTTCAGGAAATAGCGGCGTGCCTCGCTTGCCCAGTCAGCGTTTTCATCATAGTTTGCCACAGCACCAAAGCGGCCGAAACCATCGGCGGCGAACAAAATTTTCTCGCTGGACTCGTAGCTTACCATGACCTCCGGCCAGTGGACCATCGGGGCGAACACAAAGGTCAGAACGTGCTGACCCAAAGACAGACTTTCGCCGTCCTTGACGACGACACGGCGTTCCTTTGCGATGGCATCCGCACCGAAGAACTGCTCCATATACAGGAAGGTCTTTGCGTTGCCGACCACCTGCATTTCCGGATAGAGCTTTGCCAGACGTGCGATGTTTGCACCGTGATCCGGCTCCATGTGAGAGACGACCAGATAATCCGGCTTTCTGCCAGCCAGAGCCTCATCGAGGTTTTCCAGCCATGGGTCGGTGGCACGGCTGTCCACTGTGTCCAGAACAGCGGTCTTTTCGTCGAGGATGACGTAAGAGTTGTAACTGACACCAGTCGGCACCGGATACTGGCTCTCGAACAGATCAATAGTGGTATCATCCACACCCACGCCCAGCACGGCGTTGCTGATTTTTTTCACGCTCATAGTACAAAGCCCTTTCTGTATTTATCATGATACTCAATGCCTTGTTTTGGCAGATTTTCTAGGAACTATTCGCATTATATCACGGTGACAAGAAAAGTGCAAGGGGCGTTATTCAGTATCATCGCCGTCCTGCAGTTTTGGCATCACCGGTCGACCCGGTTCCGTCTCTAGCTCCAACAACGCTGCCGCACTGTCCTCATCCAGAGACTGCACGCTGCGGAGCTTCCGGCTGATGGCACGGCTGCGGACGCCGATGAGGTTATCCAGCTCTTCATCGGTCTGACGGAGACGCTGCTGCATCTTGGAAAGGCCCTGTCCGAACTTATCAAATTCTGTCTTGACCGCGCCCAACAGCTGCCAGACCTCGCCGGAACGTTTTTGGATCGCCAGCGTCTTGAAACCCCCATCTGCAGACTGTTCAGCAGCGCAGCCATCGTGCTGGGGCCAGCCACATTGACCTGATAATCTCGCTGCAGCACTTCCAGCAGACCGGCATTCACGACCTCAGCATACAAGCCCTCAAAGGGCAGGAACAGGATACCGAAAGTCGTGGTGTAGGGATGGTCACCAGCAGAAAGGTATAAAGGGTCGCCAGAAATTCCATACCAATTCTCCTTTAAAAAGCAGGGCTTCGCCAGAAACCAGCGAAGCCCGGTGATCTGCGTCACAGCATCTCGTAATCCAGAACGTCTTTTTTGGGTTCAACGTCGTCACCGTACAGGCCCACGCCGTCGACCTCGATCTCACCGGTCTGGTTATCGTAGGGGTCTTTCCGGAAACCGTACATCGGTGGGTCGAACTGCGCCTCAAACGCCCGGTTTGCTACCATCCGGCCGGTATCCAGATTGCCGAAATAGTGTTTCCGCAGCACTTCGTCACCGTTCCGTGCCATCGACGCACCAAACGAACAGTCGGCATACATCCAACCCTTCGGCGCAATATAGAACATGGCCCAGTCGTGGTTTCCGACGCCCGTCGGAGAGACAGACAATCCGCTCTGCCACTGTGCCGGGATGCCTACCAGACGGCAGAGAGTGATAAAGGTCAACGCCATGATGCCGCAGTCGCCCCGGCGGTTCCGAGCGCAGTTATCAGACAGGCAGTCCTGTACAAAATAGGCCGGCTGATAATGATACCGCACGTTCAGAGTGATATAGTCATAAATACGCTTGGCCTTTTCCGCCGGGTCGGTAACGCCCTCGGTCAGCTGCGCCGCCAAAGCACGCAGGTAGGGCGTAAAGACGATATGCGGTGCTTCTTCTCCGATATCAAAATCCGGCTGTTCCGCCGATGGCAGAATATCCATCGGGTCGGCATAATAAGCCGTACTGGTGTAGCTGTACTTTGCACCAAACGTCCGATTTTCGGTCAGGTCGGCTTCCCAGCAGGCGGTGCGCTGAGGTGCGTCCTCGGCGGCGATATGGTTTGGCTCCTCAGTGAAGGACTCGAATTTGATATCGCTCTGCGAGAGGCAGGCCGCCGGCAGTGGGAGCCACGCACGGACATGCACGGCGTCTCTTCCCTCTGCTTTTGCTTTGGCGAGAGCTTTTTCAAAAGCAGCGTCCGACATCCGGATGCTTGTTTCAAGGGTGATGCGTGCGGCAGACTTGCCTTCCCGTTCCATCTTGTCGTGTTCTCTGCGGCGGCGTTCTCGGGCGGCATTGCTCTGTACCGGAGGGTCGATCAGCCGGGCAGCAATATCCGCATGGGTAGCGATCAGGGTCTGGTCGAACCGGTCAAGATACTGTTTTTTACCCTCGATGAACCGCCAATCGATCTGGCCGTTCTTCACCAGCCAGCGGAACTCCTCGGGTGTGAAATCCCGGACAAGCTCCTGCATCCGGGCGATGGCAGCTTCTTCTGTCCAGCAGTATTCCTCGGGCAGGCGGCGCAAAATTTCTTTCTGCACCAACAGTGCGTCACGCAGCGCATGAACACCCCACGGCGTCGGGTTCTCAGGCTTTTCGTCCAGCTCCCCTTTTCCCTGCGTTGTCGGGGAGTTCTGGGTCTGTGTCCAGTCCTCGGCAAGATAGGCATCAATGCGCTCGATGGCCTCCGTGTAGTAACCGGCCGCTTTCAACCGTTCCACATCATCCGGCAGACCCACATTCAGGCTCCGGAACGTCTCATTCCAGTCTTTCATTGTTTTCGCCTCTCTTTTTAAAATATGTATCATTCTGCCGTCTGCGCTTCCCAGAACGCAACGGCTTCGTTCAACCAACCGTCGGCGTCGGTACCCTCACCGGTCGCCGCACCATGTTCGGCCTGTTCAAAGACCCGATATTCATGCGGCACCTCATATTTTTGCAGGCTTCGTTCCAATGCTGGGCTTTGTTGACACAAATTCAGTGCCAGAAGCATCAAATCTTTTTTGCCGTACCAGTGATATACCGGCGGATAATCTTTTGTTACTACGCTGGAAATATTTGTCCAGTAATATCTCCAATGGAATTCCGCGTAGTCCATGATAAAATGATACAGCACCTTCACTTCGTTGAAATCGTTGATGGGATATCCCAGCAACAAAGCTCCCGGTTTAGGCAGGTTTTCCGTTGCGTAGCCATACTTTTCGCTTCCAAACAGTCCAGCCAACTGTCCGCCCGAAGAGTACCCCACGACCGCATAATTTTCTGTCTGAACATCAAACATTTCCGCGTTATCCGTGATGTACCGCACCGCCCGTTTCAGGTCTTGAAGCGGTGCATTGTTGGACGCATCCACAAAAATGCGATAATGGAGCAGAAACACCGGATACCCCATCTGATGCAGTTCCCAGACGGTCGACATTCCTTCACCTAAATCGCCCCGTGTCGTAAAGCCATTTCCGGTCACGACCAGAACGTATTTTTTCTTGGTGCCGTCTCCCGGGAAATAATAAAGTTTTGGTTCTTCAAGAGCTTTGTCCTGTGCGATCTCTTCCGCCGTATAGATTGGATATGTCGCCTGTATCCCGGCATTGACATTTTTAATCAGGAGATTCAACCCTTTTGCTGAACGGTTATACGAACACCGGTTCACATAATTTTTTAGCTTTGTCTGATTCGTCTGCCATTTTTCCCACGGAAATTCCGACTCCGCTTTACAGTAAGCTGAGAATCCGGATGCCTGTATGCTTGGATTTTCCTGTATTTCCCGGATTGTCGTCTCCGGTGTGATATTTGGTTCGCCCTTGGCGGTGTCCGCATAGACCGGCAGGGTCAGCAGACAGACCAGCAGAGCAAAGCAGGTCAGAACTCGTTTCAACTTCATGACGGGCACTCTCCCCTTTTTCGTCCCGGACAGGCATCTTTATTGCATTTTCCGACAAAGAAGACTATAATAATGTACTGTCCGAAAATTTGTGATTCAGTGGTTCTATTGTATCACAACCATTTCTATTGTCAAAACAAATCTGCGTGCAGGAGGTCTCATCCATGCCGAAGCCGCATTTCACCAACTATCACACTCACACTACCCGGTGCCATCACGCCACCGGAACCGAGGAAGAATACATCCAGACCGCCATCCGCAGCGGATACACGGTTCTGGGCTTTTCCGACCACACACCGTGGAAATACTCCGACCCGAACTTCGTCAGCCACATTCGGATGCTCCCGGACGAGTTGGGAGGCTACGTCTCGACCCTTTCTTCCCTGCGTGAAAAATACGCTGACCAAATCCATCTTCATATCGGGTTGGAAGCCGAATATTTCCCGGCCTATCTGCCGTGGCTGAAAGAAGAAAAGGAACGTCTTGGCATCGAGTATCTCATTTTCGGCTGCCACTACGACACCACCGACGAGACAGGAATGTATTTCGGCCGTCCGCAGAGCGAGCGTGACCTTCGCCGCTATGCTGAGCAGGTCGTCGAGGGCCTGGAAACAGGTCTGTATGCCTACCTCGCTCACCCGGATCTCTGCCTGAACCGCTGGACAGCCTACGACAAAACCGCCGAGACCGTCTGCCGGGAGATCTGCGAAGCTGCCGCCCGGCTGAATGTTCCGCTGGAATACAACCTCGCCGGACTGACCTGCCAGAACCGTGGCGACGGCACACTGGGTTACACCACCGACTTTTTCTGGAACATTGCGGCGGAATACCCGGTCAAAGCCATTATCGGATGCGATGCCCACACGTCTGAGGAGTTGGACGTGACCGACCTGTTCCAGCGCAAACGGGAATTCCTGATTAGACTGGGTCTAACTGTGCTGGACACCCTGCCCGGGTTGGAGCAAGCTTGTCTCTGTGCTGATTTTCTGCTATACTGAGGGCATAAAGTTCATGTATGGATGGGAGCAATGCGGCTCCTGTCTTGGGGAATGGAAAAAGGAATCATGAGCAAAAGTGAGATCACCGTCCGGCCAATGGAGCCGGAGGATTGGAACGAGATTTCCAAAATTTATTTAGAGGGCATCGCCACCGAACACGCAACGTTTCAGACCGATTGTCCGCCCTATACGGCGTGGGATGCTTCCCACACCAAGGACTGCCGACTGGTCGTGCTGGACAACGGCGTGGTTGCCGGCTGGACAGCTCTGCACCGGGTCGACCCCCGTTGGTGTTACCGGGGCGTGGTCGAGGTCAGCATCTACATCGGCGAAAAGTTCCGTGGGCGTGGGCTGGGCTATCACCTGTTGATGGCTCTCTGCGAGGCGGCGGAGCAGGCCGGTTACTGGACATTGCAGTCCACTGTCTTACAGGACAATGAGCCAAGCCGCCGCCTGCATACCAAGTGCGGTTTTCGTCTGGTCGGTCGCCGGGAGCGTATCGCCCGTGACTGCCACGGTCGCTGGCTCGACACCTACCTCATGGAACGCCGCTGTAAGGACGACGAACCGGTGGGATACAAAAAATTATAACTGAAACGATAAAAAGAGCGGCGTATCCGAAATTTTTCCGTGATACACCGCTCTTTCTTTATTCATTCATTTTTATTAGTACGCTACCGCCAGCGAACCCATCGGATCCCACGGCTCGAGTTCGATCGGGTCGGCCTGATAAGCGGCCAGCTGCTCGTCGGTCAGGTACTTTTTATTGACGACGATCTGATACATGTACTCATCAAACCAGCGGTCAGTCATCAGGTAGTAACCGTCCTTGCCCGGGTCTTTGCCCCAGCTGTTCTCGACACGCCAGCGGTTCGGCTGGCCGCTCTCGTCGAGGTTGACGCCCTGAAAAACCATTGCGTGAGTCATCAGGCTCTGGCCATAGTCCAGACGCTCTGCCTTCGTCATGGTGAACTTGGTATCCAGCAGAGTTTCGAGGCTGCGGATATCCAGATCCATCACGCCGCTGTCACGGTCGGAGTGTTTGCCGACGTCGCAGCCGAACCAGACCGGCTGGCCATCCTTGAGCTGAGCGATCGCAGCCTTTTTCAGCTCCTCGATAGGCAGATTCAGATAACGCACGGCGTTGCCCTCACGGACATTGCCCAGATACTTGACGGTATAGCTGTGGCCGTAGGGCTTATCCGAAGTCGGCGCGTTGATCAGGCTGGCATAATCATCCAAATTGATACCGACATATTTCTCGAAGAAGCTCTTCGGGGTCAGGTCAGTTTCACGGTGGAAATTCTTATCCTCATCACGATACTCAAACGTGAAGCTCTTGGGCGGCTCGCCGAGGCAGATGCAGAGCAGACGATAAATTTCGTTCAGCATTTCGGTCTTGCGCTCCCGGATGGTGTCCATGTCCAGATGCTCTTTGTACATCCGGCGCAGGATGCAGGCATCCTCACGCAGTTTTTCGGTCAGAGTGCCGTCCATCTCCCGGCTTCCCGAAGAAGCCTTTGACTCCGGATAAGCGGTTTTCGGCACGACGCCGTATTTTTTCACCAGATTACAGAGCATATCCCACTGTCCGCCGTCACCGACCGGAGAGGTCAGCAGATAAGACACGAGCCGACTGCTGGTGGGAAGCTCGACAGTCTCAAGGATGCTCTCGAGGAAATAGTTGGATTTTTCCAGCTTATCCCAGAAGAACAGATATGCCTGCGAAAGCTCAAAGGTCTTGAGGTTGCATTTCTTCATCACCTGATAGCGCATGGTGTTGAGAGCCGCAAACATCCAGCAGCGGCCGCTCTGCTTCTGATTGGTGATATCGCCCTGCTCAAGGCTGATAGAGTATTCGTGGACATCGTTCTCAACAGCGGCGCGGCTGATCGCGGAAGCCATCAGGCCATTTGCCGTGACTGCGTTCATCGCGACAAGGTTTGCGCGCTGGGATTCAAAATCAGCGGCGAATGCGGCGAGCTGCTGCTCACTGACGCCGTAAACAGGTTCCTGATTCATGGAAAACATCCCTTTCTTTTTCACTTCACTGCCGGACAGACCGGCGATTTACCACTCGTTCTCCGGTGCGTCCACATCGGCAACACGGGTGCGCTGGAACATGCTCTCGACCACGGCGCAGTACTTGTCCGCCAGACAGACGATAATTGCCTCACGGCAGGTCGGCACATGGCGGAACGTCAGCGGCCACATATGGCTCGAGATGATGTCCTGTTCCTTTTTCGTGATCTGAAAAACTCGCTTTGCGTTGACACAGGCCGAACCGGGATGCGAGAATCCATGCATCTCAAACAGGCGGCGCAGACCGTGGAAAGTGCTTTTTTTGTGCCAGTCATAGAGGTAAAAATCGTGCAGAAACGCACCAACTGCCAGCGAAGTCTCATCAGCTCCGAGGTGGAGACGGCGGTTCATCCAGAAGCTGACCAGCACAACATTTTTGCAATGCTGGTAGGTCGTGACCGAGCCATGCTGGATAAACTCTCGCATTTTCTGCACTTCAGGATGCTGGTCGTATTTTTCCAGAATGACAGTCAGCTTTTCGCGTTCTGTTTCAGAAAGCTGCATAATTGGGTTTCCCTTTCGATCCTTTTTCGGATCAAAAATAAAATTCGATTTCGTTCAGGAGCAGAGCTGGACGGGATTGGAATCACCGAAGTTTTCCGCCTCGGAGTCATTTTCACGCTCAAGGCTCAGGTCAACGAGGTACTGCTTGCCATCGCCCAGTGCTTCCAGCTCGACCAGCTTTGCGTTTGCTGCGGCCGCATCCGGATACCACTGGATGAGGAAGAAGTTCTCTGCTTCCACGCCATAGTACAGCCACTGGCCGTCGGCACGGAGCAAATCGTCAAGATGGTCGACCTCCTCGCCGTCGGGCAGACCAAGACCTTCCTCTGCGTAGAGATTTTCCGGCTCTACCTGTAACATTTCGATGACTTGGATTGAGCTTTGCAGATACTCATCCTGTGAGATGCTCTTATCTGAAAGTTCCCAGCCGGTCAAAAATGCCTGCATCAGCAGGTCTTTGACAGAGATTTTCGGCAGCTGCGGATCGATGACCATAATTCCAATTCCTCTTTCCTTCGGGGAGAATTTCTCTCCTTGTTTGTCTCCGCTGACCAGTATACTTCAAATCTTTGTACAGGTCAACAGTTTTTTCATGAAATTTTTGTAGCTATGCTTAAATCAGAGATGAAAGTCAAACGTGTCACCCAGCCATTCCACGGCCAGTTCCACCCAGTGATGGCGGTGAATGCTTGCGGCATTGACCTCCGGTGTGCTGATGCTGGTGCCATGCCAGCCCTTCTCGAACAGATGCGCTTCGCATGGAACGCCTGCCTTATGCAGAGCAGACAGAAGCATAAGGGTATTTTCCACCGGCACCGTCTCGTCTTCCATCGTATGCCAGACAAAAACCGGCGGCGTCTGTGGTGTGATCTTATCTTCCAGCGTGAATCTCTGCTGGGCATCCAACTCTTTGCTGCCTGCCAGCATCTCAAAACTTCCGCGATGAGCAAACTCCCCTGCCGAAACGACCGGATAGCCAAGAATCACAGCATCCGGCCTCTGCTGACTTTCGCATTCCGGAATGTTTAGCACTGCCGATGCCAGCGCAAGGTGTCCGCCTGCCGAGAAACCGCAGACCGCAATCTTATCCGGCAGGATATTCCATTCCGCTGCATGTTCGCGCAGCAGACACAACGCCTCGTCCAGCTGACGCATCGGCTGGTAGTTCTGCGCTCCCTCTCCCACACTATAATGTAAGACAGCGGTATGATACCCGGCCGCAGCGAACTGCAACGCCACCGGGTCGCCCTCCCGTGGGCTGACGTGATTGTATCCGCCGCCGGGAACCACGACCACCATCGGCCGCAGCACAGCGTCCGGCATTGCTTCCGCTGCTTCACGCAGGGAAACAGTCAAGTACCCGTCACCTGAAAGCTTCAATGTCTCAAGCCGCATATTTTCCCCTCCTGAATCAAAATTCGCAACAGTGCCATTATAGCACTTTACTCCGGCAAAGGAAAGCCAAGTGAAATTATTTTAGAGAGAATTTTAAACTTTTTATGAAACCCCTTGATTTTTGTATTTCATCGGTGTATATTAGCACTCGTAAGATATGAGTGCTAAGTCAAGTAAAGTGATTCTGGCGTTGTTCCGGACACTTTTTCTGGCAAGGCACATTATAAAGATAAAGAGGTTTTGCATTATGGCGAAAAAAGAATTTCAGGCTGAAAGCAAAAAGCTGATGGACATGATGATCAACTCCATTTACACCAACAAAGAGATCTTTCTCCGTGAGCTGATCTCCAATGCTTCGGATGCCATCGACAAGCTTTACTATAAGAGCCTGACCGACACTTCTGTCGGCATGAACAAAAGCGATTTCTGCATCCTGCTGACGCTGGATAAAGAGAATCGCACCTTGACGATCTCCGATAACGGTATCGGCATGACCAAAGACGAGCTGGAATCTAACCTTGGCACCATTGCTCATTCTGGTTCTTTGGACTTCAAGAAGGACAACAAGGATGAGAACATCGACATCATCGGTCAGTTCGGTGTTGGCTTCTACTCCGCTTTCATGGTTGCCGACAAGGTCACCGTCATTTCCCGTGCTTACGGTTCGGACGAGGCTTGGCAGTGGGAGTCCAGCGGTGCTGACGGCTACGAGCTGAATCCTGCCGAGAAGGACAGCGTTGGTACCGACATCATCCTTCACATCAAGCCCGACACGGATACCGACAACTACGATAACTTCGTCAACGAGTACGGCATCGTTGCCATCGTCAAGAAGTACAGCGATTATGTTCGTTATCCCATCCAGATGGAGCGAGAGAAGAGCCGTCAGAAGCCCGAACCCGATCCTAAGCCGGAAGATTACAAGCCCGAGTGGGAGACTTACACCGAGCTTGAGACCCTGAACAACATGATTCCGATCTGGAAGAAGCAGAAGAGCGAGGTCACCGACGAGGAGTACAACAACTTCTACAAGGATAAATTCAACGATTACACCGACCCAGCTCGTGTCATCGTCAGCCGCACCGAGGGTACTGCGAATTACAATGCACTGCTCTTTGTGCCGAGCCATCTCCCCTATGACTTCTATACCAAGGACTACGAAAAGGGTCTTGCTCTGTACGCATCTGGTGTCCTCATCATGGAGAAATGCGCCGACCTGCTGCCTGATTACTTCAGCTTTGTCAAGGGCATCGTTGACAGTCAGGATCTGAGCCTGAACATCAGCCGTGAGATGCTCCAGAAAGACAACCAGCTGAAACTCATCCACAACGCTCTGGAAAAGAAGATCAAGAACGAACTGCACGCTATGCTCCAGAACGACCGTGAGAAGTACGAGGAGTTCTGGAAAGAGTTTGGCCGTCAGATCAAATTTGGTGCATATTCTGATTACGGTATGCACGCTGAGCTGCTCCGTGACCTTCTGCTGTTCTACTCCGCAAAGGAGCAGAAGATGGTCACCCTGCAGGAGTACGTCGACAAGATGCCTGCCGAGCAGAAGTTCATCTATTTCGCAGCCGGTGACTCCACTGACCGTCTGGCAAAGCTGCCTGCTGCTGAGCTGGTTCTGGACAAGGGCTATGATGTCCTGCTCCTGACCGAGGATGTCGATGAGTTCTGCCTGCAGATCATGCGCAGCTATCCTCGCAAGGATGCCGAGGGCAAGGACGGCACTGTTGAGTTCAAGAACGTCAACAGCGGCGACCTCGGCCTTGAGACCGACGAAGAGAAGAAGGCCGCTGAGGATGCTACCGCTGAAAACAAAGTCCTGTTCGACGCCATGAAGGACGCTCTGGACGGCAAGGTCAAGGAAGTCAAAGTTTCGACTCGCCTGAAAGATCATCCGGTCTGCCTGTCTTCGGACGGCCCTCTGTCCATCGAGATGGAGAAAGTCCTGTCCAAGCAGCCCGGCAGCGAGAACGTCAAGAGCGACAAGGTTCTGGAACTGAACGTCAATCACCCGGTCTTCGCTGTTCTGAAAGCCGCACAGGAGGCTGGCGACACCGAAAAGCTCAAGAAGTACAGCTCCCTGCTCTACGCGCAGGCACAGCTCATCGAGGGTCTGCCTGTTGACGACCCTGCCGCTTACGCCGAAGCTGTTTGCAGCCTCATGAACTGATAAGATAAACTCCCCCTTAACAAAAGAGCCGTGTTCTGGTATCATTGAACTGGAACACGGTTCTTTTTGTGTACAAGACGAATTTTCATCCCGTCACCTTTTCCATCCAGACGCAACAATATTACATGGTTTTTTCGTAGCAAATTCTTTATTATAGATTCAGGAAAACACAGCTTGGTATGAGCTGTGATGAATACATCAACCATCTGAGATTCAGAGGAGGAACGCGCAATGATGAAGCCCATTTCTGTTTGGAAACAGGAGCTGACCGACGGCACCCACACCGACCGTCTGGCCTCCCTGTACTGCTGCGCACCGGAACAGACCCCTGCGCAGGCCGCTCGTTACGCCGCCGTGCTGGACGGTCTGGAGAAGACCTTCGGCTCTCACGCCGAGGCCGGATTGTACAGTGCGCCGGGTCGTACCGAGATCGGCGGCAACCACACCGACCATCAGCATGGTCGTGTTCTGGCAGGCAGCGTCAACATTGATATGATCGCGGCTGCAGGCCCCAACAGCCTGAATCAGCTGCGTGTCCAGAGCGAAGGTTATGATCTCTGCGTCATCGACCTTTCCGATCTGACCGCACGCAAGGAAGAGGAGAATACCAGTGCCGCCATTCTACGCGGCGAGTGTGCCGCCTTTGTCCAGCGCGGCGCAGCTCTGTCCGGTCTGGATGTCTACATCTCGTCCAATGTTCCCAAGGGCAGCGGTGTTTCTTCCTCGGCTGCCTTTGAAGTCCTCATCGGCGTCATTCTGAACGACCTGTTCATGACTGAGAAAGTTTCTCCCATTGCCATCGCTCAGATCGGCCAGTGGGCAGAAAATGTTTACTTTGGCAAACCCTGCGGACTGATGGATCAGATGGCATCCAGCGTCGGCAACATCATTACCATTGATTTCGCCGACCCGGCACATCCCGACGTGGAGCCGGTCGCTGTCGATTTCTCCAAGGCCGGTCTTGCCCTCTGCATTCTGGATTCCGGAGCGGATCATGCCGACCTGACCGATGAGTATGCCGCTATCCCCACCGAGTGCCGGGCAGTTGCTGCCGTCTGCGGCGGCGAAGTCCTGCGTGACGTTCCGTTTGAGACGTTCATTTCCAAACTGCCTGAGTGCCGCAAGGCCTGCGGCGACCGTGCCGTTCTGCGCGCATTCCACATCTATGCCGATAACGGCCGTGTTGCAAAACAGGTCGCTGCTCTCCGCAATGGTGATTTTGACACCTTCCTCGCCCTCGTCAACGAGTCCGGCAACAGCAGCTGGGAGTATCTCCAGAACGTCATCCCGGCCGGTTACAAGGAGCATCAAGAAGTGAGCATCACCATCGCAGCCGCAAAGCATCTGCTGAATGGCCGCGGTGCTGTCCGTGTTCATGGCGGCGGTTTCGCAGGCACAGCGCAGGCATTCGTTCCGCTGGATATGCTGGATGATTTCAAAGCAGGCATGGAAGCCATCCTCGGCGAAGGCCACTGCCACGTCCTTTCCATCCGTCCGGAAGGAGGCGCAGTGCTGTGATCTCTACTGCGATTCAACAGCTCGTCAATTACGGCCTTGATACCGGCCTTATTCTGCCCGATGACGAAATTTACATCCGCAACCAGCTGCTCATGACGATGCAGCTGGACAGCTTCACTGAATCTGAGGGCGATGTCTGCTATACCGACCTCGAGAGTATCCTGAAAGTGCTGGTCGACGATGCTGTTGCGCGCGGTGTCTGCGAGGACAACTCCACCGTCCGTGACCTCTTCGACACCAAGCTGATGGGTGTTCTGACACCCCGGCCCAGCATCGTTCGTGCCAACTTTGAGGAACGGTACAAGAACGAAGGCCCTCAGGCAGCGACTGACTGGTTCTACGAGTTCAGTCAGGACACCGACTACATCCGCCGCTACCGCATCAAGTGTGACCTGAAATGGGTCACCAAAACGCCCTACGGCGACTTGGACATCACCATCAACCTGTCCAAGCCCGAAAAAGACCCGAAAGCTATTGCCGCTGCAAAGCTTGCGCCCCAGAGTGCCTACCCGAAATGTCAGCTCTGCGTCGAGAATGAGGGCTATGCCGGCCGGATGAATCACCCTGCCCGTGAGAACCATCGCATCATTCCGCTCACCATCAACAACAGTGCGTGGAACCTGCAGTACAGCCCCTATGTTTACTACAACGAGCATTGCATTGTTTTCAACAGTCAGCACACCCCGATGAAGATTGAGCGTGCGACCTTCCGGAAACTGCTGGACTTCGTCGCTCTCTTCCCCCACTATTTCGTCGGCAGCAACGCTGACCTGCCCATTGTTGGTGGAAGCATCCTGAGTCATGACCATTTTCAGGGCGGACACTATGAATTCGCTATGGCGAAAGCTCCCATTGAGAAGAGCTGGACTTTCCCGGGTTATGAGGATGTGGAAGCCGGTATCGTCCACTGGCCGATGAGCTGCATCCGTCTGACCTGCGCCGACGACAACCGTCTGGTCGAGCTGGCAGACAAGATCCTGACCGCATGGCGCGGCTATACCGACGAGAGCAGCTTCATCTTTGCCGAAACAGACGGCGAGCCGCACAACACCGTCACCCCCATCGCCCGGATGCGTGACGGCAAATTCCAGCTTGACCTTGTTCTCCGCAACAACATCACCACGCCAGAGCATCCGCTGGGCGTTTATCATCCCCACGCGAAACTTCACCACATCAAAAAGGAGAACATCGGCCTGATCGAAGTCATGGGTCTGGCCGTTCTCCCCAGCCGCTTAAAGGGCGAAATGGCCGAGCTGGAAACCGCTCTGGTGAACCGTACTCCTGCCGCTGAGTATGGCGAGAAGATTCAGAAGCACGCCGAGTGGGCTGGCGAGATTCTTGCAAAGCATCCCGACCTGAATGCTGAAAATGTCCACACCATTCTGCAGGATGAGATCGGTCATGTTTTCGCTGAGGTTCTGGTCGATGCCGGTGTTTACAAACTGGATGAAGCTGGCCGGGCTGGGTTTGTGCGATTCCTGCAATCTGTTTGAAGGAGTTACTAATGTTAATTCCACGATTGAAAAAGACCCCTGACCGTTACTTTGACTCTTATACGACCAACCAAAAGGCAAAAATTGTAAAAGGTTTCCTTTTCGATCATAAAGAGCATTGTCAGCTAGACACTGAAGTTCTAGGACTTGACGGATACAAGACTCGCGGCTGGAAATCCGGCAACACTCTTCGTCATCTTGGATTAACCAGAGACTTTAAAAATATCTTTGACGGTTATTCTGTAGATGACGCAATTGTGACACTCCAGAATGTAACAACAGATGATTTCTCAGAAATTATCAATCTGCTCCAATGCTTATAAAGGATTGCTTTTATGCCTTATATTCTTGAAACTTGCGTCGACAGCACAGCAAGTGCCATTGCCGCAAAAAAGGGCGGTGCCGACCGGCTGGAACTCTGCGCCGATTTAGTCATCGGCGGAACAACGCCCAGTCTTGCTCTGGTGCGTCAGGTCAAAGCCGAGACGGAACTTCCTGTCCGTGCCCTGCTCCGCCCACGGTTCGGCGATTTCTGTTATGATTCCTATGAGCTGGCTCAGATGGAAGAGTCTGCCGCTGAGCTGGTCGCCGCCGGTGCGGACGGCATTGTAACTGGCGTCCTGAAACCAGACGGTTCACTGGATGTCGATGCTCTTCGTCCCATTTATGCCGCTGCTGCTCATGCTGCGGAAAAGGCAGGCCGTCCGGTCGCATTGACGCTTCATCGGGCATTCGATGTCTGCTGTGACCCGTTCGCTGCGCTGGAGGATGCCTGCACACTGGGTCTGGATACCATCCTCACCAGCGGTCAGGCTGCAAATGCTCCGGCAGGTTCTGCCCTGCTCCGGCGGCTGGTCAGTGCCGCAGACGACCGCATTGAAATTCTGGTCGGCGCAGGCGTTTCCCCTGTCAACATCCCAACTCTTGCCGCTGAGACAGGAGCGACGTCGTTTCATCTCTCCGGCAAGCAGGTGCTGGACAGCCGGATGACATTCCGCCGGAAGGGTGTTCCGATGGGTCTGCCCGGATTCAGTGAATTCGACCTTTGGCAGACCAGCGAAGAGACCATCCGTGCGGCACGGCAGGCATTGGATACGCTCTGATTTTTCAAGTCCGGATATCAAAAAGACAAACCGGCAGGTGCTTTTGGGTACACCTGCCGGTTTGTCTTGCTTTGGAATTGTATCATGACGATTAACGGAAATAGCAAAAATCGGGAAAGAAAAAAGAGCATCGTTCTGCACTCAAAGTACATTACGATACTCTTTTAAGTGCAACTGGCTGCCATTTTACAGGCCCTTTAGCTTTGCGTCACAGCTTTTCAACTGCTTTGCCTATTATGCGTGTCAAAGGTTTTCTTTCACACGTTTATTCTATCACAATCCAGTTATCACTGTCAATCCATTTTCAACTGATTTTATCAGGAATTGAAATTTTTTATCATTTTATTCAATCCCCTGCTGGTTTTCTCTCCGAAAATCGCAATATTTCTCAGCTAAGCGGATCCCAGAGCTTCATCGGGAGTGGCTCCTGCTCAAACAGTTTGCGCTGCTCATCGCTGAGCAGGCTCTTGCGGACTGTGATCTGGTATACATTCGCCTTAAACCACTTTTCGCCGGCGATGTAATAACCATCCTGCCCGTTTTCCTTGCCCCAGCTGTTCTCGATCTTCCAGCGGTTCGCCTTGCCGTTTTCGTCCAGATTGACACCACAGAACATCATGCAGTGGTTCATGGTGCTGTCACGGGTCAGCAGACGCTCGGCTTTCGTCATGTTGAAGGTCATGCCGCCCAGCAGCTCACCATACTGGAAGGAGTCCTGATCCCAATAACCGTTCTTTCGGTCGCCATCCGGATGGCAGTCGCAGCTGAACATCACGCCCTCACCGGCCTGTAGCTGACGGATCGTGAGGTCTTCCAGTTCCTCCTGCGAGAGGTTGAGCCAGAACATATTTTCCTCTACCACATCGCCCATAAACGGCTGGCAGTAGGTACGGTTCATCTCATGGATAGGCGACGAAATAATGACGGCATAATCATCAAAATCATTGCCAACATACTTTTCCATAAAGCTCTTCGGTGTCAGATTCCGGTCGCAGTGATACACCTTGTCTTCATCGGTGTACTCAAAATCGAAGGTCTTGGGCGGCTGACCGTACAGGACACGCAGAGCGTTGTAAATTTCCGCCAGCATCTCTTCCCGACGGGCGGAAGGGTCTTTGCCTTCCCGAACCAGCTTGCGGAGTTCCAGCGCATCTTCACGCATTTTCCGGGTCAGGATGGGCAGATACTTTGCCGTACCGGTTGAAGCCATCGTCTCGGGCATGACCCAGCTCGGCACCAGACCATACTTTTTCGTCAGGCTGATGGCCATATCCCACTGACCGCCATCGGGCAGCGGATGACCCATCAGTTCAAACGTTTCCCGGTCGTCCAATTTCTGATTGGCAAAGTGGATGATGTTCTCAAAGAACAGATTTGCCTTTTCCAGCTTGTCGTAAAAAGCGAGATAAGTCTGAGAGAAAGAGAAATCTTCCAGTTTGCATTTTTTGATAACACGCTGACGCAGGACATTCATGGTCGAGAACATCCAGCAGCGGCCGCTCTGCTTCTGCCAGGTAACTTCCGTGGTCGGCACCAGAACAGAGAAATCCATCCGCAGCTTTGCCGCTGCTGCCGGAACAAAGGCAGCGTCATCCAAACTTGTGCGCGAAATCGCATTGGAAATGACCTGCAATTCCGGTTTCGCATCAAAACCCTTCTCGAAGCGAGCCAGCATCTCGGAATCAATGGGCGTTACATTGCTCATGTACATCACACCTTCTTACTTTAATAAATCCGTCAATTTTTCCAGTCTGCGGACAGCTTCATCCAGCACCTCAGTGCCACGGGCAAAGTGCATCCGAATCAGATGGTTGACCGGTTCCCGGAAAAAGCTCGAACCCGGCACTGCTGCCACGCCGATTTCCCGGATCATCCATTCACAGAATTCGAAGTCAGTCCAACCGGCAAACTGCGGCAGGGCAAGGAAATCATGCACTTTCCGGGCTGCCTCGATGACCTCCGCCGGGTCAATAAGATAGCCCAGACGCCAGCCGGTGATAGAGTAAGTCTTGGACAGCGAGTTGCAGGTGATGGTATGCTCAAACATGCCGGGCAGCGACGCCATGCTGATATGTTCATTCGGAGCATAGACGATGTGTTCATACACCTCATCCGTCACTACAAAAGCGTCGTACTGGCCTTTTTCGCCAGAGCATCCCGAAAGTTCTTTGCGCCGAAGGTCATGGCGTACTGGTGAGGGCCGTTGTAGGCCGTCTTTGCCAGCGCATCAAGCAGCTCTTTCGGTGGGTCAAAATCCGGAAATCCCTGCGACAGGTTGATGGAATCATACTGATTATTGATACGGGTCATCCGCCGAATGACCGAATCCGTGAAGGTTCCCACACGGTCGCTTAGTTTCTGCATAGAATGAACCTCTTATTTTTCAAAATACGCTTTCTGCACAGCCAGCAGGACACCGGCACGGCTTGCGGCGAAGTTCAGACCGCCCTGCAGATAGCAGGTGTACGGCTCACGAAGCGGACCGTCGCAGGAAAGCTCGATGGTGCTGCCCTGCGTAAAGCTGCCGCTTGCCATGATAACTTCGTCGGTGTAGCCCGGTTCCGGAGAGGGTTCCGGTGCGGCATAGCTGTCGACCGGGCTTGCAGCCTGCACGCCGCGGCAGAAACCAATGAGCGCATCCGCCGTGCCTGCATCGAAGCAGGTCACGATGTCGTTGTGGTCATCGCAGTAACGAGGGATGGGATTTTTATCCAGCAGTTCCAGCAGGCACTGAGCATAGATAGCCGTCTTGATGGCTTCGCAGACAACGCCGGGCGCATAGTAGAAGCCCAGATACATATCACGGGGCGTATCCAGCGTGCAGCCCAGTTCCTTGCCAAGGCCGGGAGCGTTTAGACGGTAAGCGCACTGCTCCATGAGGTCATGACGGCCTGCAATATAACCACCAGTGGGTGCGATGCCGCCGCCAGGGTTCTTGATGAGGCTGCCGACCACGAGGTCGGCGCCTGCCTGACACGGCTCTTTGGTCTGAGTGAACTCACCGTAGCAGTTATCCACAAAGATGATGATATCCGGATTTGCTGCACGGGCAGTATCAGCAATCTTCTGGATAGTGTCCAGATCGAAAGCGTTGCGCTGCAGGTAACCACGGCTGCGCTGGATGTGGCAGACCTTTGCACCCGGTGCTTTTTTCGCAATGAGGTCATAGTCAGGTGTAAAGTCCGGTTTCAGCGGTGCTTCATCGTAAAGAACACCGTAATCCATCAGCGTTCCGGTGCCCTTGCCTTTACCGTCCAGACCAATAACGCCCTCGAGGGTATCATAGGGCCGTCCAGTTGCCGCCAGCAGGGTATCACCGGTACGGAGCAGACCAAACAGAGCGACTGCCAGCGTGTGGGTGCCGCTCATGAACTGGCTGCGCACCAGAGCATCCTCTGCGCCCATAACCTCTGCAAAAATCTGCTCCAGCTTGGCACGACCGGTATCCCACAGACCATAACCAGTGGTGCCCAGCATATCGGTCGAGGACATCTGGGTATCGGCAAATGCTTTCAGCATCTTGAGCTGGTTGAAATCTCGGATCTCTTCCATGTGCTTGAAATAGGGCTGGCACATCTCCATAGCCTTTTCATCCAGTGCCAGCACCTCGGGTTTGAAATCGAAAAAGTGGTTCAACATTGACATAACTGATATTTTCCTAAGTTTTATTTTTCGTAGCGTGCATATTCGCCCAGCTTTGCAAAACCGAGCTTTGTGTAAAAATGGACTCGTTCCGGGCTGCACAGAAACACCGGCTGGTACCCCTCCGCAGACAGTTCATTCGCCATCCGGACAATGAGCCGTCCGCCGATGCCTTTTCCACGCAGAGATTCTTCCGTCTCACCGCAGGCCATATATGCCTGCCCGTTGGCAATGGCATAGGCTCCGACGGTGCAGATAAGCTTCCCATCTCGGTTCAGTGTCCAGACCCTTGCCTTGTTCCGGCTGCGTTTTGTACACAGCTCCGAATAGAAATCATCTCGCCGAGCCGGACGGTCTGGAAACAGGAACTCCGCCACCGGATAGGCCGGGGGCTCTTCGTCCAGTGTCAGGCTCTGCCAGAGCGTTTTCTCTACAGGTGGGAGCGGCAGCTGCTGGCCGGGCATCAGACCAAAAACAGAATGTGTTTTCGCTCGTTTCCAGCCGGTCGGCGGTGGGCCTTCCTTTTCATCCAGAACCATTGCATGACAGTCACAGAAATCCAAAAAACTCGCCAGTTCATCCGGATTTGCATGGCCTGCCATCCATGCCGTGCTTCCGCTCAGCTCAACGGCCAGCGTCGGCCCGGCAAAGAACCAGCCGGACTGACTTTTCCCGAACAGTTCCAGCGACAGGGGCATTTTAGCGGCAAAGCAGAGTTTCCCACGGCAGGCATTGAGAAACCGCCGCCTCTGACGTTCATTCGTTACCTGAGCGATCATTTCAGGCTGTTGACGATGTTCTTGTAGTCACGGCCCCGTGCCTCAAAGTTGGGATAGAGGTCGAAGGATGCGCTTGCAGGCGACAGGATGATCTCATCACCGGGCTTTGCGGCGGCACGAGCCAGCTCGACAGCGTGCTGCATGTTGTCGGCGTACCGGATATTCAGACCGCTGTTCGCAAAGTCCGGATGCTCCCGGACAGCTTTCTCGATACGAGGGCCGGTCGCGCCCATCAGAATCAGAGTCTTGACATGCTTCAAAATCTCCGGAGCCAGCGGCTCATAGGGGATCTTCTTGTCGTAACCACCTGCGATCAAAATCAGCTTCTGATTGAAGCTGCGCAGACCTGCGATGGTACGGGTGGGACTGGTACCGATGGAGTCATTATAATAGGTGACGCCGTCCAGCACACGCACCGGCTCGATGCGGTGTTCCACGCCGGTAAAGGTACTGCCGACTTTCTGGATCGCCTCGACTGGCACTTCACCCCAGACAGCGGCAGCGGCAGCCAACAGATTCTCGATGTTGTGCAGACCGCGCAGCTTGACGTCCTTCTGTGCAAGGAAAGGGGTCACGACACCATCCTCTGCCATGCAGAGCATTCCGTCGTCGCGCAGGAATGCGCCGTTGTCCGTGGTGTGCAGACGGGTGAACCAGACCTGCTTGCCCTTGCAGTCAGACTGCATTCCCCGGGTAATATCATTCTCATAGCCCAGAACTTCGCGGCAGGGCGGCACCTGATGAATGAGGATGTTTCGCTTTGCGTCGATATACTCCTGCATATCCTTGTGGTGGTCAAGGTGGTTCGGGGTCACATTGGTGACGACCGAGATCTTCGGGCTCTTGTGCATACTGATGAGCTGGAAGCTGGACAGCTCGACGACTGCCACATCCTCGGGAGCCACGTTGGGCAGCATGGGCAGCAGAGCCGCACCGATATTGCCGCCCAGATGGACTTTGCGGCCGGCAGCTTCGTAGAACTTGGAGATGAGGGTAGTGGTGGTAGTCTTGCCGTCAGAGCCGGTCACGCCCACGATCTCGCAGGGGCAGAAATCGAAGAAAAGCTCGACCTCGCTCGTCACCATCGTGCCGGCGGCGATCGCGTCCTGCAGCGGCTTCTGGAAATACTCGAAACCCGGGGTGCGCAGGATGATGTCCTGACCCTTGAAGCCGTCCATGTAGTTGTCGCCAAGGCTCAGGTTGATCCCAAGGCGGCGGATGGTGTCAGCATAATCGCCGAAATCGTCAACGCTCTTCTTTTTATCGCAGAGGGTCACGATGGCACCCAGACCCACGAACTCCTCGATGAGGGTCTTGTGGCTGACGCCTGCGCCGATGAAAGCGACTTTTTTGCCCTTGACCAGTTCGGCCAGTTTCTGCTGTTCTTTCTGCATAAAAACAGAACCTCCTCTATAATAAGTAATATCCTGTATTTGTTTTGGGAAAGAGTGCGGTCACACCCTTACTTCTTCATTTTACACCTTTTATTCTCAATTGGCAACGGAAAACCCAAAACCATGCCCCAAAAACCCCATTGAAATCCACAAAATGATAATTGTCTTTTTCGACGCTTTCTGTTATATTTAGGGTATGGATTTTTTGTTCCTGCGCGATTCTCGATTTCATTTTCATCATCCCGAAAGGAC
>CAVBWT010000026.1:0-40803 GCA_963599235.1 Lawsonibacter asaccharolyticus
GATTGTGTGTCCTGAATGTAATCTTCAGATAAGTGATAAGGCACTTGTATGTCCTCATTGTGGATTTCCATTGAAAAAAGATGCGCATGTCTATTTTAAAAAACCTAATAGACATCGACGACTTCCAAATGGTTTTGGACAGATTTCGGAAACAAAAAATCGTAACCTGCGCAAACCCTTCCGAGTTCTTGTCACCGTTGGTAAAACACCCGAAGGGCGTCCAATCGCAAAGCCCCTCAAACCAGAATCATATTTTAAGACCTATAATGAAGCCTATCTTGCTCTTGTAGAATATAACAAAAATCCCTATGATATCGACAAAGCAATCACAATGCAAGAGCTATTTGAACGATGGTTTGCAGAGCACTCTAAAAATGTAGCAGAAGATACCGCAAAGAAGAATTTACGCGAGTGGCGTTATATCCCAAGTATTCACAATATGCAAGTCAGTCAAGTGCGTACTCCCGAACTAAAACTAGCTCTTGATAATGTTGTATCCTTAGATGCAGACGGAAATGAAATCCCTCTTCCTCGTACAGCAAAAGTCCGTATCAAAAATGTGCTGAATCTCATGTATGATTTTGCCTTATCCAATGACCTTGTCGTACAAAACTATGCACGCTCGTTTTCCCTTCCGAAAGAAGAAGTCAAAAACGCGACCCGTACAGAGAACGAGCATATCAACTATACGGATACTGAGGTCGCCATCATTGCACATGAGGTAGATAATGACCCTATCATGGAAATTTTATACATCCAAATGTATTCGGGGTGGCGTCCGGACGAATTAGTATCTATCAAACTCGCCGATATAAATCTTGAGGAAGGATGGATGCACGGAGGTCTTAAAACAGATGCAGGCATCGAGCGAACAATTCCAATCCACTCAAAAGTTTTCCCATATGTGGCAAAGAATTACCAAAAAGCAAAAGAGGCCAACAGTGAGTATTTGTTTATGGCGACTCCGACAAAGGGCTATCATAAGACTTACTATACTTACCAACATTATTACCAGTTATTCTCAGCATCTCGTGATCGGCTGGGTTTAGACCCGAAACATCGTCCGCATGACGGTCGAGTGTTTTTCAGTACCGCAGCGAAAAAAGCTGGGGTCGATGAGTATGCTCTGAAACGAATCATCGGACATAAAATTAAGGATGTTACCGAGCGTTACTATGTAAAGCGAGATATCGCCTGGCTGCGCAGAGAAATAGAAAAAATCAAATAAAATCGCAATTTGCCAGTGTAGGAATGTTGTGTAGGAATAGTGTAGGAGTTGTATCATTTCAGCTGCGTTCACAAGCGTTTCCTGACGTCCAACTGCCAGTCACTTCTCCTCGCGTCTATGTTAACAATTTAAGTATTTCAGCCTGATTTTCTTTTTAATTTTAACCCATCTCCCCTTCTGGCTGAAAAATATAACCCTTTCCCCACACATTCTTCAGATACACCGGCTTCGTCGGGTCCGGCTCTATCTTGCTCCGCAGGTTATGGATATGTACCTGCACAGTCCGGACATCGCCGAGACTGTCTTTGCCCCAAATTTTCTGATATAGCTCATTTGCCGTGAAAAAGGTGTTTGGATATCGCACAAACAAGGTGAGAATACGGTACTCCATATCGGCAAGGTGGATGCTCTTGCCTTCCCGTTCCACATTGTGGCTGTTGGCGTCCAGTGTAAAGGCGGCGCAATGGTAGCCGTTGACTGACGGCTCGGCGGCGTCCATCTGTACCCGGCGGATATTTGCCATGATGCGAGCCAGCAACACTTTATTGTGATAAGGTTTGGGGATAAAGTCATCGCCGCCCAGCTCCAACGCCTTGACGACCGTGTCGGTATCGTCCAGACAGGAGGTGAAGATGATGGGGCAGTGATGCCAGCTGCGGAGTCGCTGACAGAGGTCGACGCCGTTGGTATCTGGAAGCAGGATGTCCATCAGGATGACGTCAAACTTTTCTCTTGCATGGCTCAGGGCGTCGCCGCCCGTCTCGGCACAGACCACCTTGAAATTTTTCTGACTCTCCAAAAAATAGCGTGTGGTATCCCGGATCACCGGATCATCCTCGACCAATAGCACCCGGATCATGGATTTGCTCTCCCCTTTTTCTTCAAAATCTGATATACTGACCTTAGTATACCTTATTTTAATGGAATTCACAACTGGTTTTCTTTGCTGGGTGGTTTTATGATGCAGATATCCTCGAAAAAAAAGTTTTTCTCTGTCCTCGCCTTGCTTCTGGCCGTGTTCATTGCTCTGGCCGGGATCTGGTTCAATGCAACGTTTCCGACCCTTTCCAGCGGCGAACCGTTCACCGATGCCGCCGCAGAAAAAGGTGTCACCCTGACCGGATGGAAACAACTCTCCGAACAGGAATGGGAGTTCATCCTGAACGCTGGTTTCTCTGACCCTCCATTGACGCTCTGTTTCAGCGGCACCAGTTCAGGCCGTCCCGTCGGGCTGGATGCGGTCGACGGTTCCGGCGAAATTTTCCGATTGGAGCCAACCGGCCAGCCCATCCGCATTCGGGTGAACTGTGCCCGGGAACCGCAGTGCTGGCTGATGACACCGGAGCGTGCTTCCGCCGGGATGGAATTCCGGAGCCTGCTTCAGCTCATGACCCTGACCGCTTTCGTCACGATGGCGGCGGTCGTGCTGGCATTGTTCTATTATAAACGGCAGGCTGAACTGGGATATTTTCTGCTCTATCTTGCGGTTCTTGTCAGCTGGGGTCTGGTGGTCTTTCTCTTCCCAGCCTCCCAGAGTTACTGGCTTGGCCTGACGAGGCGGTTCTTCTTTTCGCTCACCGTCATGTCTCCCATCTGGCTTTCCGCCGGGCTGACTCAGACCCGTTTTTTCCCGGGCAAACAGAAGCATCCTCTCGTTCTCGCATTGAGTGTTCTCTACTTTGTGTGCAGTCTCAGCAGCCTCAACCTTTTCCGTCAGCCTGCTCTCATCGGTGGGATGCTCTATTGTCTGTTTTTGCTGATTTATGCGTATCTGCGTGGTCTGAATTCCGTCCTCCTCCTGCTTCTGCCCTGCGCTGTCACGACCGGACTTCGGGTCTGGGTCCTTCTGCCCGGTATGCGCCAGCCATTCTTTGTAGAGTCCTTCACGTTCTATCTCATCCGCTGCGCCCGTATTTTTGACCTGCCTTTTGCGCTGGGCTGCATGGTCTTTGTCTGCCGCCGGTTTGCCCTCCAATTCGATCGCACTGAGCAGCTGGCCCGGGAGTTGGATGAACGGGTCAACGAGCGCACCAAGGCTCTGACGGAGGAAAGCGAAGCACGCAAGAGCATGATGCTGAACATCTTCCACGACCTGCGCAGTCCGCTTTTTGCCGTGAGCAGCGGCCTTGAAACGCTGGAATCTGCACCCGAGGCTCTGCCTGCCCTGCTTCCGGCTCTGCGTCAGCGCATCGAATTTCTCCGCCGCCTGACCGAAGACCTATTTCTCGCTGCCAAGCTGGAGCAAAAACAGATCATGCTCAACGAAGACCGTGCCGCCCTCAATGAGGACACCGCCGCCGTCTGTTCCGCCTGCCAGAGCGAGGCGGACAAAAAGGGCGTGGCACTCCACGTTGACACGTCGGTATTTCTGCCGATCTGGGGTGATGATGTCCGGTTAGAGCAAATCGTCCAGAACCTCGTCACCAACGCCATCCATTACACGCCCACCGGCGGCGACATTACCGTGACTTGCAAAGCCGAAAACGGGTTTGCCCTTGTCAGCGTCCGTGATACCGGCTGCGGCATCGCTTCGCAGGATCAGGCCGCCGTTTTTGACCGGTACTTTCACACCACTGCCAACACCAAACACGATTCTACCGGCCTTGGCCTGACCATTGCACAGGAACTGGCGCACCTTCATCACGGAGAGATCACTCTGGAAAGTGAAGTCGGCAAAGGCAGCTGTTTTACTTTAAAACTCCCTCTGTTGGAGATAGAATAAGCACAGAACGCCTTGAACTGTGAAATTGCAGTTCAAGGCGTTCTGTTTAGCTTATTACAAATGTCAGTTCCGCAGTGGCGGCACACTTGCCATCCACATAGGCAGAGGCTTTTCCAATGCCGACCGGCCCACGCTGTTCGACCAGCTCACAGTGGAGGGTCAGGACATCGCCGGGCGTGACCTGCTTGCGGAATCGGGCGTTTTTGATGCCGCCGAAAAGTGCCAGCTTGCCCTTGTTTTCGGGCAGGCTCAGGGCGGCAACAGCTCCGGTTTGTGCCAGAGCTTCCAGAATCAGAACACCCGGCATGACCGGCTGACCGGAGAAGTGACCGCAAAAGAACTCTTCGTTCCGGGTCACACATTTCCGGCCGATGGCCCACTGACCCGGCTCATAGTCGAGAATGCGGTCGACCAGCGCAAAGGGGTACCGGTGGGGCAGAAGTTCAGCAATTTGCTCCGAGGTCAGAGCGTTCGGATCTTCCCGTGGGATACGAGGTTCTGCCATCGCTCAGCCCTCCCATTTCCGGAACACAAGGCAGGCATTGTGTCCGCCAAAGCCCAGACTGTTGCTCAGCGCATAGCGCATCTCCATCTCACGGCCCACATTCGGCACATAGTCCAGATCACACTCCGGGTCAGGCTGTTCGTAGTGGATGGTCGGCAGAGCGAAGCTGTCACGAAGGGACAGAGCCGTAAAGACTGCTTCCACACCGCCTGCACCGCCCAATAGATGGCCGGTCATGCTCTTGGTACTGACAACTGCGATTTTTTTCGCATGTTCGCCGAACACTGCATGGATAGCCGCCGTTTCACAGCTGTCGTTCATGTGGGTGCCGGTGCCGTGGGCGTTGATGTGGTCGATTTCTTCCGGCTTCACGCCGCCGTCGGCCAATGCCTGCTTCATACAACCGATAGCACCTACTCCGCCGGGAGCCGGTGCAGTAAAATGATAGGCGTCGCAGTTCGCACCATAGCCGACCGCCTCGGCGTAAATTTTTGCATTGCGTGCCTGTGCATGTTCGAGGTCTTCCAGCACCAGAATGCCGCTTCCCTCGCCCATGACGAAGCCTCCACGCCGTGCGTCAAACGGCAGGCTTGCCGTGTCCGGGTCTGCAGCGGTCGAGAGTGCTTTCATGATGGTAAAGCCGCCGATACCCAGCGGACTGATACAACTTTCGGCACCGCCGCAGACCATGATTTTTTCGTAGCCGTCACGGATGCGGTGGAACGCATCGCCGACAGCATTGGTACCGCCTGCGCAGGCTGTGACCGGGCAGGTACACATTCCTTTCAGGCCGAACCGGATAGCGATCTGTGCCGCCGCCATATTTGCGATGGACATCGGCACAAAATACGGGCTGACTTTTTCCATCCCTTTTTCCAGCCCCCGGCTGTGCTGCTCCTCGATAGTCGGCAGTCCGCCGATGCCGCTGGATACGATGACGCCAATCCCTTCTCCCTCCATTTCGAGGTCAAGGCCGCTGTCCTTCAACGCTTCGGCAGCCGCACCCAACGCCAGCAGGGTGAAGCGTGCCATCTTGCGCGCTTCCTTTTTATCCACAACGGTTTCGGGGGCAAAGTCCTTGACTTCGCCTGCCAGCTTGCATTTAAAGTCGGTGGTGTCGAACTGGGTGATAGGGCCGATACCGCACACGCCTGCCCGGGCAGCGGCCCAGCTCTCGGCGGTGGTATTGCCCAGCGGATTCACGGTACCAAGACCGGTGATCACGACTCTGCGTCTATCCATAAGAGAATTTCTCCTTTTACATTGCCATGCCGCCATCCACACAGAAAACTTGTCCGGTGAGATAGCTGCTTTGTTCCGCCGCGAGGAATGCGACAGCGTTTGCTACATCCTCCGGCTGACCTGCCCGGCCTGCCGGGATGCCTTTGCACATTTCAGTCTGCACCGATTCGGGCAGATCCGCCGTCATATCAGTCATAGTAAATCCGGGCGCAACAGCGTTGACCGTCACATTCCGGCTTGCCAGTTCCCGGGCAAGGCTCTTTGTCAGGCCAATAAGTCCGGCTTTGCTGGCGGCGTAGTTGGTCTGGCCTGCGTTGCCGCGCAGAGCGACGACACTGCTCAGGTTGATGATACGGCCATACCGCTGACGAGCCATCAGGCGTGCGGCCTCCTTGCAGCAGAGGAACGCACTTTTCAGGTTCGTATCGAGAACTTTATCGAAGTCTTCTTCGCTCAGGCGCAAAATCAGATTATCTCGGGTGATACCCGCGTTGTTCACAAGGATATCCACCTGGCCAAACGCAGCGATAGTTTCCTCGAACAGCTTTTTGACACCCTCGGCGGTCGAAACATCCGCCTGCGTTGCAATTGCTTTCACACCTGCCTGCTCACAGAGCTTAACTGTCTCATTTGCGGCCTGCTCCCCGTGGCAGTAGTTGACAACGACCTGCACACCCTGCTTTGCCAGAGCGACGCAGACTGCCCGGCCAATGCCGCGGCTGCCGCCGGTGACGATGGCGGTGCGAGTCAGGGTTTCATTTTCCGCGCTCATACGTTCTCCTTCCAGAATTTCAGGAATGTTTCCAGCTCTTCTGCTGTCTCGACTGACATGCAGGTAACAGACGCACCGAGTGTTTTCTTGACAAAGCCGCTCAGAGCCTTTCCCGGGCCGACCTCAAGAATATGGGTCACGCCCAGTTCCCCAAGACGGCGGAGGGTATCTTCCATATAGACACTGCTCTGCACCTGCTTTGTCAGGAGAGCCGGGATGGAATCATTCTCGCTCTTTTCGTGACCGAGGCAGTTGAACAATACCGGTGTTTTCATCTCACCGAAGGACTCTGTCTCAAACCGCTTTGCCAGCGCATCGCCTGCCGGAGCCATCAGCCGGGTGTGGAATGGGCCGCTGACTTTGAGCGGAATACAGCGGCGTGCCCCGGCTTCCTGCGCCAGTTTCGCGGCCTGTTCGACCGCTGCTTTCTCGCCGCCGATGACGAGCTGACCCGGGCAGTTGTAATTACAAATTTGAACGGTTCCAAGGTTTGATGCCTGCTCACAGCAGGACGCCAGTTTTTCCCGGTCGAGGTTCAGCACTGCGACCATTGCGCAGTCGATGCCCTTCGCTGCGTCGGCCATTGCTTTTCCCCGGAACGCCGCCAACTCGATGGCCTGCTTCGCGGTAAAGACCCCGGCTGCTTCCAGCGCGGAATACTCACCCAGCGACAGACCGGCCAGATAATCGGCCTTGACGCCTGCCTCCTTCAGCACAGCCGTCACACCGGCGGCAAAGGCCACCATACAGGGCTGGGTGTACTGGGTCTGGTTCAGGACACCTTTCGGATCCTCAAAACAGACGCTGTGCAAATCAAAATCCAGTTCGGCGGCGTCGAACGCTTTCCGGAACGCCGGATAGTTCCGATATAAATCGTTCCCCATGCCGGGGTGCTGACTGCCCTGCCCGGCGTAGAGTATCGCAAGTTTCATTGGTGTTTTCTCCAATCGTCCATCAGTTCGTCGATCAGTTCCCGTACCGAATACATTCGGTCGAGCCGCCCGACATTTGCGCCGCAGAAGAACAAGCCCTCTTCGACATTGCCCTTTACCGCTTCAATCAGCGCGTGGGTGATGCAGTACGGCACATTTGCCGGGTCGCAGTTTTTCAGACAGCGCGCGCAGTGTTTGGGTGGAAACCGCATCCCAACGGCAAGTTTCTGCACCAGCGGCGTGTTCAGTGCGCGGCCGAGCATCCCGACCGGGCTGTGAATGATGCGCACATCCTCCGCTTTTGCGTGCAGAAGAGTCTGCTTGTACGTCTCACTGGCGTCACATTCCTGTGTCGTAATGAAACGGGTCGCCAGCTGCGCGCCCGAGGCTCCCTTTACGGTGTAGTGAGCGATGTCCTCGCCGGTATAAATGCCGCCTGCCACAAAGACCGGGATGCCGCGGCCGAACTGTTCCTCGTAGGGTTTGACTTCGGCCAGAACTTCCGGCAAAATCTCGTCGAGGGGCTGACAGGTGCCGTTCAACAGCTCTTCTTCCGAAAAGCCGAGGTGTCCGCCTGCCTTGCATCCCTCAATGACAACGAAATCCGCCGTCCGTCCGAAGGCTTTCGCCCATCGTTTGAGAATGAGCTTCGCGGCTCTTCCGCTGGAAACGATGGGGGCCAGCGCGATATCCGCCGCACCGACCAGACCGGGCAGTTCCAGCGGAAGTCCGGCACCGGACACGATGGCATCCGCACCAGCTTCCACCGCCGTTCGGACAGCGTCGGCATAGTTCCGGGTGGCGACCATTGCATTGACGGCCACCATTCCCATCCCATTCGCCATCTGTTTCGCTTTTTTGATCTCCGCCGCCAACGCCCGGCGGTTAGCTTTCATCGGGTTCGTCGCAAAATCCGGTTCCCGATATCCGGTATCTGCCGTTGAGATGCAGCCCATTCCACCGCAGGCGGCGACCGCACCAGCCAGACCACCCAGCGAAACGCCGACGCCCATGCCGCCCTGTAAAACCGGAACGGTCAGGCTTCTTCCGGCAATGTTCAGCATAGCTCGTTCAGCGCATGGATACGCTGCCTCCCACTTTCCCACAGGTCATCGAGGATCTCCGCCACCGGGCGGACTTCGTGGAGCATCCCGGCTACCTGACCGGCCATCAGGCTTCCGGTGGAGACGTCACCCTCAAAGACTGCGCGGCGCAGACTGCCAAGGGTATATTTTTCCAGTTCCATCTTGTCGGCCCCGGCCTTTTCCTGCCGGACATATTCCCGGCTCATCCGGTTTTTGAGGACACGCACCGGCGTGCCGCCGATTCGGCCGGTCACGATGGTATCGCTGTCCTTTGCACGCAGGAGAGCGGCTTTATAGTTTTCATGGATGGGGCATTCCTCACTGACAAGAAGGCAGGTACCGACCTGCACACCGCAGGCACCCAGCGCAAAGGCTGCGGCCAACTGACGGCCATCGGCGATGCCACCGGCCGCAATGACTGGAACATCCACAGCATCGACCACCTGCGGAACCAGTACCATCGTCGTCATCTCGCCGACATGACCGCCGCTCTCAGTGCCTTCCGCAATAACAGCGTCAATGCCCAGCGGCTCGAGATGCTTTGCCAGAACCGCCGCTGCGACCACCGGAATGACTTTGATCCCGGCAGCTTTCCACATCGGGATATATTTTCCCGGGTTGCCTGCGCCGGTGGTTACGACCTTGACGCTTTCCTCCACCACGATTTGAGCAAACTCATCCGCCTGTGGGTTCATCAGCATGATGTTCACACCGAAGGGTTTATCTGTCAGCTCCTTGCAACGGCGGATGTTCTCGCGCAGGATCTCTGCGTTCATGCCGCCGGCACCAATTAACCCCAGTGCGCCTGCGTTGGAACAGGCCGCGGCAAACTCGCCGGTAGCGATGTTTGCCATACCGCCCCATGTCAGGCCGCCGCCGAAGCCAACACAAGCGACTTTCTGCCCGGGCCGGAGCTTTCCAGCCTCGGCCAGCTCATTGAGGGCGACCGGGATGCTGGCCGCACAGGTGTTGCCGTGACGCTCCATGTTTTTGTAGAACTTCGACGGGTCAGCATTCAGATGCTTTACACAGTGGTCGATGATGCGGCTGTTGGCCTGATGGCAGACTACCCAGTCGAGGTCATCGAGGGTCAGCTGCGTTTCCTGCAAAATTTTATTCAGGCTTTTCGGCAGAGCATCCACAGCGAAACGAAAAACGGCTTTTCCATTCATCGTGATGGGCGCAGAACCGTTCCGGTTCGGCCCACCTGCGTGAATGGCATCGTCCCCTTTCGCGCCCAGTGTAACAGCGAAGGGCGTTTGTTCCTCCGTCTGTTCAAAGACTGCCGCACCAGCACCATCGCCGAACAGGACACAGGTCGAGCGGTCTTTCGGGTCCATCAGACGGGAAAGTGCCTCACATCCAACGACCAGAGCGTATTTTCCGCCCAGCGTTGCAAGGAGTCCGCGAGCCACCGCCGTTCCGTACACGAATCCCGAACAGGCAGCATTGACATCCAGTGCCGGATGGTTTTCCGGCAGAGTCAGCGCACGCTGCACCTGACAGGCAACGCTCGGCGTCGCATCCGGAGCCGAAAGAGTTGCACAGACCGTGCAGGCGATCGCTTCCGGCGGAATGCCGCTGCGTTCCAGTGCCTGTTTTGCGGCGCGAATTGCCAGCGTTGCGGCGTTTTCGTTCTCCGTGCAGTAGTGCCGGGTGCGGATGCCGGTTCGTGTCACGATCCACTCGTCGCTGGTGTCTACCATCCGGCTCAGGTCTTCGTTGGTGACGGTGAGTTCCGGCAGCGCGCTACCGGTTGCGATCAGCTGCAAACCGTTCATGCCTTCCTCGTTTCTCCAATCTGACGGAACTTTTTGTATCGCTGTTCCGCCAGAGCTTTGCCGTTCATCCGGCAAAGGGTGTTCAGATGATTTTTCAGCGCAGTGTCGATGCTGTCAAACAGAACCGCGTGACTCCGCTGCGCACCGCCGACCGGCTCCGGGATGATCTCTTCGACGATGCCATCCCGGTACAGGTCTTGTGCCGTCAGCTTCATCAGCTCGCAAGCCTCGCCGCTCCGGGAAGAGTCCTTCCACAGGATACTTGCAAATCCCTCCGGGCTGAGAACCGAATAGACGGCATTTTCCAGCATGAGAATGTGGTTTGCCACACCCAAAGCCAGTGCACCGCCGCTGGAACCTTCGCCGGTAACGACCGCAATGACCGGAACTGTCAGTCCGCTCATCTCCATCAGATTTCGGGCAATGGCTTCACCCTGCCCCCGTTCCTCGGCCTCTTTTCCGGGATAGGCACCCGGCGTATCAATAAAAGTGATGATGGGGCGGCCGAACTTTTCCGCCTGCCTCATAATGCGCAGAGCTTTGCGGTAACCTTCCGGCCCGGGCATTCCGAAGTTGCAGGCCATATTCTCTTCGAGAGTCGAACCTTTTCGGTGGCCGATGACCGTCACCGGCATTCCATGAAACTTGGCGATACCGCCCAGAATCGCACTGTCTTCCCTGCACTGACGGTCGCCGCACTGCTCAAAGAAATCCGTGAACAGTGCATTCACAATCTCGTCAATATGTGGGCGATTGGGATGACGTGCCAGAAAGACCCGGTCTTCGGCAGTCAGTGAGCCGCAGGTATGAAGGATCTCGTCTTCCTCCACGGCCAATTCTGCCAGTTCCGCCGCATGAGCGGTCATGGCTTCCATCCGGCCTTCCTCATCCTGCGCATTGCCGCGGAGGGCAGCAATTTGCGCGTCGAGAGGTGCCAGCTCTTCCAGAATCTCTTTAATCATGGTGTTTTCCTCCTGCGGCGTGGAGCTGCAGCAGCTGGATGAGGGTCGCACAAAGCTCACTGCGTGGAACCACTTTGTCCACGAAACCGTGTTCCAGTTGGAACTCACTGCGCTGGAATCCTTCCGGCAGCGTTTCGCCGATGGTCTGCTCAATAACACGCGGCCCGGCAAAACCAATCAACGCACCCGGCTCGGCCAGCATGATATCGCCCAGACTCGCAAAGCTGGCGGTCACGCCGCCGGTCGTCGGGTGGGTCAGAATACTGATGTACAGGCCACCTTTGCTCGAAAACCGCTCAATGGCCGCGGAGGTCTTTGCCATCTGCATCAGACTGAAAATTCCCTCCTGCATCCGTGCGCCGCCGCTGGCCGAAAAAATGACGAGCGGCAGACGTTTTGCAGCGGCGTACTCGATGGCCCGGGTAATTTTGTCACCCACAGCGGTACTCATACTTCCCATAAAGAAGCGACTGTCCAGCACTGCTGCAACAACAGCCACGCCGCCGATACGCCCGGTCGCCGTAACAGCAGCCTCGGCCAGACCAGTCTTAGCCGACTGTGCCGCCAGCTTTTCGGAATATCCCGGAAAAGCCAGAACATCCTGCGGCGGCAGGTCTTCGTCCAGTTCCCGGAAACTGCCGTGGTCGAGTACCAGACTCAACCGGTAATAGCCACCGATGGGCTGGTGGTTGCCGCAGTTCGGACAGACGAACAGGCTCTTCGCCCAGATCTGTCGGGTCGCGCGGCGGCCGCACTGCTTGCACTCGATGAACTGTGCTTCCGGTTTGGCAATGCCTGCATCCCGGCGCGCTTTCAGGTCAAAGGTGCGCTGACGGTTCTTGCCCGAAAACAGCTCTCTGATATCGTTCATCACGGTTTATCCCTCAGTGTGGGCGGTGATGTAGTTGAAGATGTCGCCCACTGTCTTCATCTTCGCCAGCTCCTCGTCGGAGATGGACACACCGAACGCATCCTCCAGAGCCATGTTCAGCTCAACTGCGTCCAAGCTGTCTGCCTCGAGGTCTTCGGTCAGGCTGGCTTCCATCGTGACCTTCTCTTCCTCGCAGTTCAGGGTGTCAACAACGATCTTCTTCATTTCTTCAAATGTCATGGTAGGTTTCTCCTTTTATCAGTCAAATCATGTATTTTCAAGTTGTCTAAATTTCTTGAGGTATCCGACAAATGCAATTATACCCACCGCTTTCGTTTTGTCAAGAGATTTATCTAAAAATATTTAACTTTTACATTTCCCTCACATTTGGGTTTCTCACCCGAAAATTTTTGCCGCAGATTTTCTTCTACCTTTTAAATCACTCCGGCTTTTTTACGAAAATTCTGCCGGTTTTGTCCTAATTTTGCGCTGATTTTGTCTCTTGTTCTCCGGGCATGTTTGCCGTACTATTACAGTATCATTTCAAACTTTAAAGGAGGAGAATCTTTTGATTCAGCGTTTTTGTTTTGGACATCCGTTCTCGACCGAGAGCGTCGTCGATGTTCTGCCGATCACAGAAGGCGGAGTGCCTTTTCTGACGCCTGACGGCGACGGCTGGTGTTTTACTCTTGCTGAGGATGCCGTTGTCTATGGTCTGGGTGAGATGCCTCGCGGCATCAATAAGCGCGGCTGGCATTATACCGCTAACAACACCGACGAATCCCATCACGGCGAGGACAAGCTGTCCTATTATGGCGCACACAACTTCCTGCTCATCCGGAACGGGCTGGGCGGTGACTGCTTCGGTGTATTCGTGGATTTTCCGGGAAAAGTCTACTATGACATCGGTTACACCGACCATGACACCCTGCGTTTCCACACCGAAGAGCCGGATTACGAACTCTATATCATCACCGGAAAAAACGAGACCGCCATCTGCAAGGCATTCCGTAAGCTCATCGGCCAGAGCTATATTCCGCCGAAGTGGGCGTTCGGTTTCGCACAGAGCCGCTGGGGTTACAAAAACGAGGCTGACGTCCGGGAGATCGCCGAGCAGTACCGCAAAAATCATCTGCCCCTCGATATGATCTGCATGGACATCGACTACATGCAGAACTACGCTGATTTCACTATCAACAAAGAGCGTTTTCCCGACCTGAAAAAGCTTTCAGATGACCTGAAAGCCGAGGGCATCCATCTCGTTCCCATCATCGACGCTGGTATCCGCATCGACCCGGACGATGAGACCTGTCAGGAAGGTCTGGCGAAAGATTATTTCTGCAAAAAAGCGGATGGCACGCCCTTTGTGGCGGCTGTCTGGCCGGGTCTGGCATATTTCTCTGATTTTCTCCGTCCGGAAGTCCGGGAATGGTTCGGCGAAAAATATCATGTCCTGACTGACCTTGGCATTGAGGGTTTCTGGAACGACATGAATGAACCGGCTCTTTTCTACACTCCGGAGCGGCTGAAAGCAGTCCTTACAGAAGTCTCCGCTATGAGTAAACGTGACAACATCG
This sequence comes from Lawsonibacter asaccharolyticus, assembly GCA_963599235.1. GTDB lineage: Bacteria > Bacillota > Clostridia > Oscillospirales > Ruminococcaceae > Faecalibacterium. Next base: position 13,678 of record CAVBWT010000026.1, read on the forward strand.
AACACACGGAGTTTTTCCCTCTCGTCGGCAAAATCGCCGGTCTGATGAATAATCCCAATGACTACGCCAGCTTTTATCACGAAGTCGACGGAAAATCCATCCGTCACGACCGGATACACAACCTCTACGGCGGCAATATGACCCGTGCGGCAGGCGAAGCGTTCAGCCGTCTTCGCCCAAACCAGCGCACCCTGCTGTACAGCCGTTCCAGTTTTATCGGCTCTCATCGCTACGGCGGTATCTGGCTGGGCGACAACAATTCCTCTTGGGGTCAGCTGCTGGCAAATATCCAGCTGATGCCCAACGTCCAGATGTGCGGTTTCCTGTACACCGGTTCTGACCTCTGCGGTTTCAGCGGTGACACTACTCCCGACCTCGCCCTGCGCTGGCTGGAATTCGGTATTTTCACGCCGCTGATGCGCAATCACGCCGCCGCAGGCACCCGGGAGCAGGAGTATTTCCGGTTTGTTGAAAAAATGCCTGCCTTCCGGAAGATGCTGGAACTCCGCTACGCACTTCTGCCCTATCTATATAGCGAATTCATGAAGGCTGCTCTTGAGGATGGTCCTTATTTCCGTCCGCTGGCATTCGATTACCAGAACGACGCCGACGCTCAGAACACCGAAGACCAGCTTCTGCTGGGCGAGGGTCTGATGGTTGCGCCGGTCTACACTCAGAACGCTGTCGGTCGTCACATTTATCTTCCGGAGCCGATGAAGATGCTTCGCCTGCGCAGTGTTTCTGATTACGACGAGGAGATCCTTCCGGCCGGTCATCATTACATTCATTGCACTCTGGACGAGGTTCTTCTCTTCATCCGTCCGAGCCGTGTGGTTCCGGTCGCCACCCCTGCTGAAAGCACCGCACAGCTGGATGAGAATGCTCTCACTTTGTGGAGCTATCTCCCGGATGGCGGTACCGGCTCTTACCGGATGTACACCGACGACGGCGTAACGACTGATTACAACCGTCCGGAACACTGGAAGATCCTGACTGTTTGATTCTTGTACTGAGCTAAAAATTATTATCTTTAAGCAAAAAAGCATCTGCGACCTCCGTTTGCACGGAAAAGTCGCAGATGCTTTTTTCTTAGCGGCCTGCATCTCTGAAAAGCTCCTTCGTCTTCATTGATGAGGTCACCGATTTTTAATTTCCAGCGTAAGCACTGCCGGGTGTCCAAGCGTTCGTGGACGAATACTTCGCATGGTTGCGAAGATAATTCACCCATGCGCCGTATCCATTGCCTGCTGAGAGATGCACACCATCCGGTGCGGCAAGGACTTCTTTCAGATTGCCTTCACCGTCGGCCAGCACCTCCCACAAATCGAGGTAAATGCAGCCTTTGGAGGCCGCAAGCTGCGCCAGCTGCTCATTTACTGAGCGGACGACGTCGCTTGCCAGACCGGACTTTTCAGCGGCAGCTTTAGGGCGTACCGGCGGAATGGACTGAACATAGATGATGCAGTCCGGGAGTGTCTGTTTCAGAACATCCAGCATCTGCCCGTAATAAGCGAGAAAGCGATCCGATGCCCCCAGCGTCGTCAGTGTATTGGTGCCAAGCAGGATATAGAGCTTCTTCGGCTGCGCCGCTGCCAGAACATCCAGAGCGATCTCCTCGCCGCGGATGCTGCTCTTGACCGCACTCCGGTTGACGATGGCATCCGGGCCGACACCAGTGTAACCGCAGATCAGTGCGCCGCCAAGGTTAATACTATAATCGGAAAAGCCCACCGTCAGGCTGTCGCCGAGGAATGCCGCATCTGAAAAATAGCTCAGGTCGACCTGTCCACAGCTGGATTGACGGATCACGCTGCTGTCATATGCCCTGACGGTATATGCTCCGGCGGTCTGTTTTGCCGGGCCGAACTGTTCCAGCGTAACCGTTTCCGTTCCGGTACCGCTGTCTGCATTTGCAGCATCGTCACCCGATACAGCGGAATCCGCAGTGTCTGCCGCTGCATTTCCCTGCATCGGGAGCGGTGCCAGAATGTTCTGTGCCGTGCCGCTCGAGATGGCGTTTTTATCCTGTCCGGCTCTCTGGCTGCTTTCCAGGATCGCTGTGATGGCCAGCGACAGCACCAGAATCGCAATGACGACCCCGATGAATCGGAGCTTTCCACTGACGGCTCCATGCCGACTTCTCCGACGCCGCGTATGATATTCATGTGAAATTCCCATAGTCTTCTCTCTCAGCTTTCCTCTGCACAATATTTTAAGGGTAGTCTGCCCTGATATTTTTCGGAAAATCCGGTCACAAACAGGATTTTTGCTATGCAAGAACCATTGTATCATAATTTTTTTGCCTGTGCAACCAATTAGGGCTTGCATACAACAGGCAAAACAGGTACAATAGAGGTGCAGCAATTTGCGCACTTTACTCGAAGTGCTTGCACATGCTGTGTGTTTTTTGTACTACTTGCAGCCATTTTGTTGGCCGTCTGGCCTTTGTGCGCAGTGCAGGGCGCGTAGGCCGCTGAAAAAAGGACGGTGCGGACAGCGGCTGCAAGGAAGTGAAAATTTGTCGAAATGATACGAAGGAGGTTCTCATGGCCAAGAATGTGATCATCGGCCAGAGCGGCGGCCCTACCGCCGTTATCAATTCCAGCCTCGCAGGTGTCTACAAGGCTGCGTGCAGTCTGGGTGCGGACAAGGTCTACGGCATGAAGTACGGCATCGAAGGTCTGCTCAAAGAAGAACTGATCGAGCTGAACATCCTGCTGGACGACCGGATGAGCATCGAGCTGCTCAAGCGGACGCCGTCCAGCTATCTGGGCAGCTGCCGCTACAAGCTCCCGGAGCCGGAGACGGACTCGACCCCGTATGTCAAATTGTTCACCCTGTTTGACAAATATGACATCTGCGCTGTGTTCTATATCGGCGGCAATGACTCGATGGACACTATCGCCAAGCTTTCTCGCTATGGTGCGCAGGTCGGCAGCGATGTCCGGTTCATTGGTGTTCCGAAGACCATCGACAATGACCTCTGCCTGACCGACCACACTCCCGGTTACGGCTCAGCAGCGAAGTATATCGCTACTATCCTGAAAGAGGTCATTCGGGATTCGTCGGTCTACGATATCCGCAGCGTCACGGTCGCTGAGATCATGGGCCGTCATGCCGGCTGGCTGGCCGGTGCTGCCTGTCTCGCAGGCGGCGATGACTGCGACGGTCCCGATCTCATTCTGCTGCCGGAGGTTCCTTTTGAGCAGGACAAGTTTCTTGCCCGGGTGGACGAACTTCAGCGCACCAAATCCAACGTCATCATCGCAGCCAGCGAGGGCGTCAAGACCGCAGATGGCACTTACCTCTGTGACCTCGTCTCAACTGCCGGTCAGCTGGACGCTTTCGGCCACAAGGCCATCCTGAGCGGCACCAGCCGCTATCTGTCCGACCTCATCCACGAGAAGCTGAACTGCAAGAGCCGGGCCATTGAGTTCTCGACCCTGCAGCGTTGCGCCAGCCATCTGGCAAGCCGTACCGACGTCAATGAGGCGTATGCGGTCGGCGGCGCAGCAGCAGCGGCGGCCTTTGCCGGTGAAACGGGTAAGATGATTGCCCTCAAGCGGCTCTCTGCTTATCCGTACCAGTGCGTCACCGAGTCTGTCGATGTCCAGAAGGTCGCCAACCTCGAGAAGAAAGTTCCTCTGGACTGGATTGCACCGGACGGTATGCACGTCACCGCCGCTTTTGAGGAGTACGCCCGTCCGCTGATCCTGGACGAGGTCACTCCGGTGTACGTCAACGGTACGCCCCGGCACATCCATCTTTAATCGCCTCCCCTTCCGCATGTCTGTTTTCGTGCTTCCTGCACGATTTTAATAAAAAGCCGAAACAGAAAACAACAAAAAAAGGAGAAATCATCATGGGAAAAAATGCAATCGTTGGTCAGTCTGGCGGCCCGACTTCCGTTATCAACGCAAGTCTGGCAGGCGTATTTGAGAGCTGCAAGAACCGCGGCGCAGATGTTGTATACGGTATGTGCAACGGCGTCGCAGGTCTGCTGGAGGAACGGGTCGTTGACCTGTCCACTCTGCTGACCGACGACCTGGACATCGAGCTGCTCAAGCGCACTCCGTCCAGCTTCCTCGGCAGCTGCCGTTACAAGCTCCCCGACTGGCACACCGATGAAGCCGTTTATCAGAAGCTGTTCGCTATCCTCGAAAAGCTAGACATCGGCTACTTCTTCTACATCGGCGGCAACGACTCGATGGATACTATCGGCAAGCTGGCAGACTACGGCGCACGCATTGACAGCAATATCCGCTTCATGGGTGTTCCCAAGACCATCGACAATGACCTGATGGTCACCGACCACACTCCCGGCTATGGCTCTGCCGCAAAGTACATTGGCGTCGTCATGAAGGAGATCATTCGTGACGCTACCGTTTACGGCACCAAGTATGTCACCGTCGTCGAAATCATGGGCCGCAATGCTGGCTGGCTGACCGCTGCCGCTGCTCTGGCAAAGGGTGACGACTGCGAGGGTGTCGATATGATCTGCCTGCCCGAGGTTCCGTTCAACGTTGACCACTTCATTGAGAAAGTCCGTGTGATGCAGGAAAAGAAACCCAGCATCGTCATTGCCGTTTCTGAAGGCGTCAAGCTGGAGGATGGCCGCTACGTCTGTGAACTGGCAGATGACGTTCATGCCGTTGACGCATTCGGCCACAAGGCTCTGACAGGTACTGCTCGCTTCCTCGCGAACACCGTTGCTCGCAATCTGGACACCAAGACGCGCTGCATCGAGCTTTCTACCCTGCAGCGTTGTGCAGGCCACCTCACCAGCCGTACCGACATTACCGAGGCTTATCAGGTCGGCGGTGCTGCTGCAAAGGCAGCCTTCGAGGGTGTCACCGGCCAGATGGTCGCACTGAAGCGCATCTCCAACAATCCGTATCAGTGTACCACCGAGCTGCACCCCATCAGTGAGGTCGCAAACCTCGAAAAGAAGGTTCCGTTGAGCTGGATGAACGAGAATCATACCCAGATGACCGAAGAGTTCCTCGATTACGCTCGTCCGCTGATTCAGGCTGAGCTGACTCCGCTCTATATCGCAGGTCTGCCCCACCACATTTACATGAAGAATAAAAAGTAATTTCTCCTTTTTCAAGGACTGGTAGAAGCAAAAACCTCCCGATACCGCATTTTGAAACGGTATCGGGAGGTTTTCTGTTTTATTGTATTAACGTGTTATTACACCATCGCCATTTCATGGGAGATATTCGGTGCGCCGCCGGCGATCTGCTCAGCGGTGAGAGGCTTTGCGTCGATGGCGGAGGGATTATTGAGACGCTCTTTTGCGACAGCCAGCATCAGTTTGATGCGGTTTTCCTGATTGACTCTGGTTGCACTGGGGTCATAGTCGATGGGGGTGATATTTGCCGCCGGGTAGAGGGCACGAATCTTGTTCACCATGCCTTTACCAACGATATGGTTCGGCAGGCAGCCGAAAGGCTGTGCGCAGACGATGTTGCCATATCCGCCCTGCACCAGCTCGATCATCTCGGCGGTCAGCAGCCAGCCCTCGCCCATCTTGGCACCCAGAGAAATAACGCCCTTGGGCTTCTCGACCAGCTCTTTGAAGGGGCCGGGTGCGTAGAAACCTGCATCCGAAGTCGCCTTGAGCATGGAGCGTTCCACGCTGTCCAGCCAGTTGAGCAGCTGGTCAGTGCCGAGCTTGACGCCCAGCGCACCACCATACAGAACATGGTCTTCGCCCATATTGAAGATACAGTACTGGACAAAGCCCATCAGACCCGGGAAATTGACCTCGCAGTCCTGACTTTCGAGGAACTTCTGGAGGTCATTATTGCCCAGCGGACTGTACTTGACGTAGATCTCACCGACGACGCCGACCTTGACCTTCGGCACACGGGTGACAGGGATCTTTGCGAAGTCCTTTGCGATAAGGGGGAAGGTGTGCTTCATCTCACGAGAGGTAAAGCCCTTACCTGCCAGCAGGACACGGCCCAGCCGCTCGACCCAAAGGTCGACCATCTTATCAGCCGCACCCTTTTCGTTCTCGTAGGGTGCGATCTGATTACGGAGGGCGCAAAGCATATCGCCATAGAAAACGCAGGCAATCGCACGGCGTGCCAGCGGCAGGGTCATCTGGAAACCGCTGTCCTTTTCCAGACCGGAAAAGTTCAGGCTAGCAACCGGAATCTGCGGATAACCGGCCTTCACCAGAGCCTTGCGGAGCAGATGGATGTAGTTGGATGCACGGCAGCCGCCGCCGGTCTGGGTGATGAGCAGGGCGGTATGTTCGAGGTCATACTTGCCGCTGTTCAGCGCATCGAGGAACTGACCGATGACCAGCAGAGCCGGGTAGCAGGTATCGTTGTGGACATATTTCAGACCCAGCTGTGCAACAGCACTGCCGCAGTTGCCGAGAATCTCGCACTTGTAGCCGTCGTAGCGGAGCGCGTATTCCAGCAGGCGGAACTGAGTGATCGCCATATTGGGGATGAGGATGGTGTGGGTCTTCTTCATCTCCGGCGTAAATTTCGGGTAATTGTATTCCATGGATTACTCCCCTTTCCGATCTTCATCACGCTCATCCAGAGCAGCAAAGAGGCTGCGCAGGCGGATGTTCACTGCGCCGAGGTTGGTGATCTCGTCGATCTTGAGCTGAGTGTAGAGCTTGCCGCCCTCCTGCAGGATCTCGCGAGTCTCATCGGTAGTGATGGCGTCAACGCCGCAGCCGAAGGAGACGAGCTGGACGAGATCCATATCCTTCTGGGTGGTGCAGTACTTGGCCGCTGCGTACAGGCGGCTGTGGTAAGTCCACTGGTTCAAAACGCTGGTCGGGAACTTCTGCACCCGGTTCGAGATGCTGTCCTCGGTGACGACAGCCGCGCCGTGACGGGTAATGAGGTGGTCGATGCCGTGGTTGACCTCGGGGTCAACGTGATACGGACGGCCTGCCAGCACGATGATGCGCTTGCCCTGACGGCGAGCTTCATCAATGATCTCGCTGCCCTTGACCCGGATCTTTGCCATGTGTGCTTCATACTCGGCGTAGGCAGCGTCGGATGCTTCCTGCACCTCTTTCTCAGAGATACCGCTGAAATACTTCGGCAGAATTTCTTTCGCCATCTTCTTGACGAAATCCTTCGGGCGATGAATACCGACGTAATCATAGATGAATTTCTTGCCTTCCAGTTCCGGGCAGTTACCTGCCAGAACCTCGGGATAATATGCGACGACCGGGCAGTTATAGTGGTTATCACCCAGACCCTCGTCGATATTGTAAGTCAGGCAAGGATAGAAGATTGCATCCAGATTCAGCTGGCTCAGAGCTTTGATATGGCCATGGCTCAGCTTTGCCGGGAAGCAGGCGGTATCACTGGGAATCGTGGCCTGACCGGACAGGTACAGACCGCGGCTGGACACCGGGCTGGTATGAACAGCGAATCCCAGTTTCGTCCAGAAGGTGTACCAGAAGGGCAGCAGCTCATAGAAGCCAAGGCAGAGCGGAATACCTATGGAACCACGCTTGCCTGCCACAGGTTTATAGCTTGCGAGGAGCTGCTGCTTGTAAGCATACAGGTTCAGGCTGTTGTCCTCGCTCTTGCCGGTCACCGGCTTATCGCAGCGGTTGCCAGAGATGAACTTGCGGCCATCGGCAAAGGTATTGACAGTGAGCTGGCAGTGGTTGCCGCATCCGCCGCACTTGACGCTGACGACCTTCTGGTCGAAGCTTTCCAGCTCCTGCTGATTCATCATATGGGAAACGATCTGTCCATTCTTGTGACTCTGACGCAGACCATAGAGAGCTGCACCATAGGCACCCATCAGACCGGCGATATCCGGGCGGATGACATCGACACCCATCTCCTTCTCAAAGGCACGGAGAACGGCCTCATTATAGAACGTGCCGCCCTGCACGACGATCTTCCGTCCCAGTTCTTCGGGGCTGGAAGCACGGATGACCTTGTACAGCGCATTTTTGACGACACTGATGGACAGACCGGCCGAGATATTCTCGATGCTTGCTCCATCCTTCTGCGCCTGTTTGACCGAGCTGTTCATGAAGACGGTGCAGCGGCTGCCAAGGTCGACCGGACGGTCTGCAAACAGACCCAGTGCTGCAAAGTCCTTGACATCGTAACCCAGAGCCTGTGCAAAGGTCTGCAGGAAGCTGCCGCAGCCGGAAGAGCAGGCCTCATTCAGGAAGATGTTGCTGATGGCACCATCTTCAATTTTGAAGCACTTCATATCCTGACCGCCGATATCAATGATGAAATCGACGTCCGGCATGAAGTATTTTGCAGCAGTAAAGTGAGCAACGGTCTCGACCAGACCGTAGTCACAGCGGAAAGCGTTCTTGACAAGCTCTTCGCCGTAACCTGTGGTCGTCACGCTGGCGACCTGCAGGCCCGGGTGTTCTTTGTAAATCTTCACCAGCTGTTCCCGGATGAGGGGCAGCGGATTGCCGAGGTTGGGCTGATAGTTAGTGTACAGGATCTGGCTCTTCTCGTCCACGACCACCAGCTTGACGGTGGTAGAGCCGGAGTCGATGCCGATATGTACGGGGCCGCACTGTGCGCTGAACGGAACACGAGGCACGCTGTGCGACATATGCCGGGCATGGAATTCCTCGTACTCCTGCTTGTTTGCGAAAAGTGGCGGTTCACTGGCATAAGTTGCGGTAGCCGCATACTCGTCCAATTCCTTGGCAACCTCGGAGAGATCGAACTCCTGGTCGGCGTAGATAGCCGCACCCAGAGCGACATACAGCAGACTGTTTTCCGGGCAGGTACCGGTGACGCCCAAAGCCTCATCGAAGCTCTCGCGCAGGACTGTGCTGAAGGTCAGCGGTCCGCCCAGATAGAGGATATTGCCCTTGATGGGGCGGCCCTGTGCCAGACCAGCAATGGTCTGGTTGACAACGGCCTTATAAATGCTGGCAGCGATATCTTCGGTGCGTGCGCCCTGATTGATGAGGGGCTGCACATCGCTCTTGGCGAAAACGCCGCAGCGAGAAGCGATAGTATAAGTACGCTGTGCCTGCTCTGCTGCCTTGTTCATCTCGTCCGCGCTCATCTTCAGGAGAGTCGCCATCTGGTCGATGAATGCGCCGGTGCCGCCTGCGCAGCTGCCGTTCATCCGGACTTCGGTGCCGTTGGTCAGGAACAGAATTTTTGCATCCTCACCGCCCAGCTCGATAACACAGTCGGTCGCAGGGACGAACTTCTTGACTGCGACACGGGTCGAGAAGACTTCCTGCACAAAAGGCACACCGCAGCTGTCAGCCAGACCCATGCCGGCTGAGCCGGAGATGCTGAGCAGTGCTTTCTGGCCGTGGAGCTGTTCGTTGTCGATGCGGCGCAGCAGTTCCTGCGCTTTTTCCAGAATATGGCTGTAATGTCGTTCGTATGTCGAATATACAAGGGTATCGTTTTCATCCAGCACGACGCACTTGATAGTCGTGCTGCCGATGTCAAGACCTACTCTCACGTTATTTTTCCTCCCTGATGGGTTTTCGCCGGGTCATGTTCCGGCGTGGATCATAAAGACAAAATTTTGCCAAAAATTAGTTCGTTAGCGAATCATCCTGTCGATTCGCATACAAAGATATTATAAACCAATTTGATTTGACAATCAATGGTTCCTTTTATTTTACAACGCAAAAACAGGTATTTCCGCTCTAAATCATAAACATTTTGTGAATTTCGCAATATTTTCAGCGGATTTTTCCGCATTTCAGCAAAAAATCTTTACTTCTTGCACTTTTTGCTTTTTTTGCGAAATCAAAAATCCCGTCATACCGCGTTTCCTGCACTGGCATGACGGGACAAAAACTCATGATTCCGAGACTGGTTTCAGCATCCGCACTTCTCGTTCAAGGAGCCGCGGCAGCCGGGAAGGTTCCGGCGTTCCGGCTGCATGGAGATCCACAATCGACGGGATCTCCGGTTCACCGGCCGGGAGCGGCATCTGCACCTGTGCCTGCGCCCCCCTGCCTTTCCGGTCTGTCAGGGTCAGGCTCCATCCGGCCTCCCCACAGTAAGCACGGCAAATCTGCAGACCCAGCTTTGCGCCGCCCAGAAACCGGCGTCGGTTCTCCTGCCAGCGGTTCTCTTTTGGCAGGCCGCAGCCATTGTCCAGTACCGTGAGAAGGTAATTTTCTCCCTTCTTCTCAAGGCGAAGTTCTACTTTTCCGCCGGACGAACAGGCACGCAATGCGTTCGACAGCAGATGGAAAACGATCTGCTCCGTCCGTTCGATATTCGCCCGAAGCCATGCGTGCTGTAACCGCTCCGTTTTCACAGTCAATTTAACACCCAGCTGACTAGCAATCTCTTCCTGCATCGCTTCCACCGACTGTATCACACGGCAGAGGTCGAACCAGCAAAGGGGCAGTTCCTTCTCTGTGCCGGTCTTTACTTTCGAGAGTTCCAGCAGGCTCAAGATCTCGCTCATGGCTCGTTCCAGCCGGGCGGACTCGATCTCGATATCTGAAAGTGCCTGCTCCGTCCGCTCATCGCCCTTTCCGGACAGGTGCATCTGGAGATACTCCCGGTTCTGGTCGATGAGGCTAAGAGAATGGCCGCAGACAGCTTCAAAATCTTTCGTCGGTATTTCATTCATCTGTCTGCTCCCTCCCTCTATTATATGGTATTGAATATTACGATTTTAGTTTTGTGCATCCTGTTCAAGGACATACTTGACTGCGTAGATCAGTTTGCCAGTCGTCACCTTTACCTGATCCAGATGACTTGCCCGTTTGAAAGCTTTCCATCCGTCCGACTGGCGGAGTTCCAGCGTATCGACGAGACGCCGCAGACCGCTGTCCACCGCAACGATCTTCATGCCCTGCTGTTCGGCGACCTGCTGTAAAATTTCTTTCCGGATCGCCATCTTGTCTTTGGAGGAAAAAGCAGTACAGACTGCCTGCGTCAGGTATTCGCAGTTCGTATCCGGCTGCGGTATCCCCCACCGGCTGTAAAGTTCCTGACAACCGGCTTCGATTTTCTTTCTTGCATCGCTCGGCATTTCATTCAACCTGCCAAGAAGGTCTTTCAGGCTGGTCTGCCGTACCAGATAACAGGAGCCTCCTATGTCAAGGCTGGCTGCTGCCGATTTTTCTCGCCGCCCCTCATTCATCAGGAGAAAGAACGGTTTTTGTTCCAGTTTTCCGGCCCGTTCCAGAAAAGTCATCGCATCCATATCTCCCAGCTGACCGCCCAGTACGACTACGTCGAACGGTTCGCCCTGCCGCAGGCTGAGCAAAAGCTCTTCCCCCGTGCGGTATCCTTCGCAGCTCAGTTCCGCATTTCGTTCCTCCAGATAACGGCTCCATACCCGAAGCTGGCGCACATCATAGCTTGCCAGAGCCACCCTCAGACCCATTGCGTTCCGCTTTTTGCTCACCCATGTCTCCCCCTTGCCTTTTCCGATGGCTTTCTTCCATTTCATAAGTGCAAGTTTTACCTGCCATCTTTTGTATTTTTCTTCTATTTTATAAAGGCCAAAGAAAAGATTCAACCGAAAATTTATGTCGAAAAGTGTCGTACCAGAGTATACCAGCGGATAATTTTTTCCGAAACGAGCCATCTGTGCTTAGAATACCATCCCTTCCGCCAAAAAGCAAGCGTCTCGGCGTAGATTTTCAATTCTTTGCCGCACATCGGACAGTCTCTTATTTTTTTGTTGTTCCGGCGCAAAATTTCTCGTCCAATGCAACGGTTTATTCATATTCGTCTGATATACTGATTCGGATATTTGTAATCTTCTCCCGGCAGAAAGGCAGACCTATGCTTCAATTAAAAGAGATACACAAGGAATACAAGACCGGCGACCTTGTCCAGACTGCGCTGAACAAAGTCAGTCTGAATCTGCGCGACAATGAATTCGTCGCCATCCTCGGCCCCAGCGGTTCCGGCAAGACCACCCTGCTGAACATCATCGGCGGTCTTGACCGATACGACAGCGGCGACCTGATCATCAACGGCATTTCGACCAAAAAGTATACCGACCGTGACTGGGATTCCTACCGCAACCATACCATTGGTTTCGTGTTCCAGAGCTACAACCTGATCCCCCATCAGACCGTTCTCGCCAATGTCGAGCTTGCGCTGACGATCTCGGGTGTCTCTGGTGCAGAGCGGAAACGCCGCGCCACCGAAGCGTTGCAGAAAGTCGGTCTGGGCAACCAGCTGCATAAACACCCCACCGAGATGTCCGGCGGACAGATGCAGCGCGTTGCCATCGCGCGTGCCCTCGTCAACAACCCGGATATCCTGCTGGCCGACGAGCCGACCGGCGCACTGGACAGCGATACAAGCATTCAGGTCATGGAGCTTCTGAAAGAAGTCGCCAAAGACCGCCTTGTAGTCATGGTCACCCACAACCCGGAGCTGGCCGAGCGGTATGCAACGCGTATCGTCAACCTGAAAGACGGCGTTATCCTCTCCGACACCATGCCCTACACCCTTGACCCGAGTCAGCTGACCCCGGCAGTCCATAAGAACATGGGGCATTCCTCAATGTCCTGGCTGACCTCACTGGCTTTGAGTTTCAACAACCTTAAAACCAAAAAGGCACGCACCCTGCTGACTGCTTTTGCCGGTTCTATCGGCATCATCGGCATTGCTCTTATCATCTCGCTGTCCACCGGTGTCAACGACTACATCGACGATATGGAGCGTTCGACCCTGAGTGAGTACCCTCTCCAGATCATGAGCAGCGGCATGGATCTCACCTCTCTATTGAGCGGAGGCAGCACCTCCGGGAGTACGGCTGCCAGCAGTTCTGCAAGTTCCGGCGATTCCTCTGAAAGTGAAGCCATCCCGGTTCGCCAGCTCATCACCCAGATGGTCTCAGGCATCACCTCCAACGACCTGAAATCGTTCAAATCCTATCTGGAAAGTGACGACTGTACCATTGCCGAGGATACCACCTCCATTGAGTATTCCTATAGTGTGTCGCCCCAGATCTTCCGGGAAGATGCCGATGGCAGCATCCGACAGGTCAACCCGGATTCTTCCCTCTCGTCTCTGGGCATCAGCTCCTCGACTTCCACCAACAGCATCATGTCCTCCATGATGAATACCAGCGTCTTCTCCCAGCTGCCGGAAAATCAGGAACTGTACAACTCCCAGTATCAGGTCAAGGCCGGTCGCTGGCCCGAGAAGTACAATGAATGTGTCGTTGTTCTGGGTGCAGACGGCAGCGTGACCGACTACGCCCTCTACGCAATGGGTCTGCGAGACAATGCCGAACTGGATAAGATGATCCAGCAGTTCGCCCAGAATCAGAACGTCACCATCCCGGATGACTTCAAGACCTATTCCACCGACGACTTCCTCGGCATGACCTTCAAGTTCGTCAACGCTTCCGACTGCTATGTTTACGACGAAACTTACAATCTCTGGAAGAGTAAGACCGATGACACCGACTATATGAAACAGCTGGTCACTGACGGCGAAGACCTCACGGTGGTCGGCATCGTTCAGCCGAAGCCGGATTCTTCCGCCGCAATGCTTACTTCCGGCATCGCTTACTCCGCTGACCTGACAAAACATGTCATTGAACAGGCCAAGGACAGCGACATCGTAAAGGCACAGATGGCCGACCCGACCATCAACGTCCTGACCGGCGAGGAATTCGGTTCCAACGATACGATGTCCTCTTTTGACTTAGCCTCTCTCTTTTCCATCGACACCGACATGCTCAAAAACGCGTTCCAGTTTGACGCCAGCGCACTGAATTTTGACTTGAGCGGTGCGTTTGACCTCAGTGGAGATTCGTTTGATATGTCCACTCTGCTCGACCCGGACAAGTTCAACTTTGATCTCGATCTCGGCGATCTGGGCGACATGAGCGATACGCCCGAAATCGACTTGAGTGACGCTTTCTCGTCTCTTGACCTCTCCATCTCTTCTGATGCTCTTGAGGAACTGATGCAGAAAGTCTTTGAGGGTTACAAGAATTACGTTATCGGCAACGGCATCCTGAATCTCAATAAGATCAGCTTCTCCGAGTATCTCAAGACTGAGCAGTTCCAGCAGCTGATGGCCGACGCCATGAGCGAACTGGTGGACACTGACGCCATCGAGTCGCAGGTATCCACCGCCATTCAGCAGGCCATGCAGACTGTCATGGCAAGCTACTCTGCACAGATCACTGAGGCTCTCCAGACTCAGATCAGCTCTGCTATGGAGACTGCCATGTCCGATATGATGTCTCAGGTAATGACCCAGATGAGCGGCAATCTCCAGTCCGCAATGGAAAAGAACATTGCAAAACTGAGCAGCCAGATGGAAAACGCACTGAAGATCGACGCAAACGCTTTCCAGAACGCCATCCAGTTCAACATGAGCGAGGATGATTTGACCGAGCTGATGAAGTCCTCGATGCTTTCCTCCACGGCCACCTACGACAGCAATCTCCAGAATTTCGGCTATGCCGACCTTAACAGCCCCAGTCAGATCAACATCTATCCGTCTGATTTCGACCATAAGGCCAGCGTCGTAGAAAAACTGGATGCCTACAACGCCAATATGACCGCGCAGGGCGCAGATGACAAAGTCATCCATTACACCGACCTTGTCGGCACCCTGATGACCTCGGTCACCGAGATCATCAATATGATCAGCAATATGCTGGTCGCCTTCGTCTCCATCTCGCTGGTCGTCTCCTCTATCATGATCGGCGTCATCACCTATATCAGCGTTCTGGAACGCCGGAAGGAGATCGGTATCCTGCGTGCTATCGGTGCATCCAAGCACAACATCTCTGAGGTGTTCAATGCCGAGACCTTCATCATCGGTCTGTGTTCCGGCGTGATGGGCATCGTCCTGAGTGAGATCCTGCTCATCCCGGGCAACATGCTCATCCGAAAAGTTTCCGGCAGTGCCAGCGTCACCGCTGTCCTGCCCATTCAGGCAGCAGCTGTCCTCATTTTGCTTGCGACCATCCTGACCATCCTCGGCGGCTTTATCCCTGCAAAGAGTGCGTCCAAGTCTGACCCGGTCAAGGCTCTGCGCTCAGAATAAGATTTTTCCTTTGATTCCCGGCAACGGCTCTGACTAATCAAATCACGCCTGATTTCCCGGCAGTTTTCTGATTCCGAACAGAAGACCGCCGGGATTTTTGTTTGTATTTCCTCCCTTTTCTCTGGCAGGAAATGGCGAAAGAATTACAAAAGAGTACGGTCGTTTCGGTATCGTTTGACTTGTTCCGGTAATTACCGGAAATTCCGATTCATTTTGATTTCCGCTCAAATCAACCTGCACAAACCAATTGCGCTTTCTTAGGCAATAGTGCCAAAAGTGTTCTCAACTTATTGATTTTTTGTACAGAACATGCCATAATAAAGTCACTGAAAACGTTCCCGATAACGTTACCGATAATTTGACCGAAAGCGAGGAGAGCAGGATGCCGAATATGACGATCAAAGATATCGCCCGTATCAGCGGCTGCTCCGTCAGCACCATTTCCCGGGTCATCAACGACCGGCCGGATGTTCGTCCGGAAACCAAGGAACGGGTGCTTCAGGTCATGAGGGACGCTGGTTTCGTTCCCAACACCAATGCGCGTCAGCTTAAGATCCAGCAGTCACGCAGTCTGGTCTTTGTGGTCAAGGGGACCCGGAACATTTTCTTTTCCGACTTTCTGGTTCAGCTGCAGCGTGCCGCTACTCTATATGGTTATAACGGCATCGTCTCCTATCTGGACGAGAACGCCAACGAGATCGACGCCGCTGAAAAGATCCTGCGTGAGATCAAACCCAAAGGCATGATTTTTCTGGGCGGCAGCGTAACAAACTTCCAAAAGGGCTTTGCAAGCATCAATGTTCCATCGGTGCTTGCCACCCTCGTTTCGGATGAGCTGGATTTTCCCAATCTGTCGATGGTCGGCGTCAACGACCGTGCCTCTGCGCACACCGCCGTTTCCCACCTTATCGCACAGGGGCACCGCAAAATCGCGGTACTGGGCGGCCCGGCGACCAGCTACCCCAGCCGGATGCGTCTGCTGGGTGCGCAGGATGCGATGGAGGAAGCAGGACTTCGATTTGACGAAAAGCTCTTTGGCCTTTCCAATTACGATTTTGAGTCCGCTTACCACGCGATGAACAGCCTGCTGGCACGGCGTGCCGAGTTCACTGCCTTGTTTGCGATGAGCGATGTCATTGCGTTTGGTGCCATTCGTGCGCTGGTAAGTGCCGGGTTCCGAGTGCCGGAAGATATCTCGGTCATCGGATTCGATGGCATCACGATGTCTCGCTACTGTGTGCCGGTCATGACGACCATCGTCCAGCCCAGCGAACAGATCGCACTCCAGAGCATCGAGCTTCTGGTTCGACAGATTGAGCATGGCGCACCGGCACAGACGGTCACCCTGCAGCCGGAATTACAGCCCGGTGAGAGCGTCCGCCCCTGCCGCACACCCCTTTAATATGTTTTACTTCCGTCCTTCCGGACGGTGAGCAGATAGAAATCCAAATCTTTGAATAATGAAGAAGGAGAACAATTATGAAAAAGATGATTTCCCGTCGTAACTTCCTGAAGGCCGCTGGCCTTTCTGCCGCTGCTCTGGGTCTGGCTGCCTGCGGCGGCTCTTCCAGCAGCTCCACTGCTGCTTCCTCCACTACCGTCAGCTCTACCGCTGCTTCTGCTGCTCCCACCGCAGCAGGCAAGGTCTACTACCTGAACTTCAAGCCCGAGCAGGATCAGGCATGGCAGGATCTGGCTGCTGAGTACACCAAGGAGACCGGTGTTCCCGTGACCGTCGTCACCGCTGCTTCCGGCCAGTATGAGACCACTCTGATGAGCGAGATGGAGAAGAGCGAAGCTCCCACCCTGTTTCAGGTCAACGGCCCTGTCGGTCTGGCAAACTGGAAGGATTACTGCTACGATTTGTCCGGCAGCCAGCTGTACGGCGAGCTGACCAGCGACTCCTTCGCACTGAAGGATGGCGATGCTGTTCAGGGCATTGCATACGTCATCGAAACCTACGGCATCATCTACAACAAAGAGCTGCTGACCGCCGCTGGTTACACTCAGGACGACATCAAGGGCTTTGACGACCTGAAGAAGGTCGCTGACGACATTCAGGCTCGCAAGGATGAGCTGGGCGTCGAGGGTGCTTTCACCTCCGCCGGCATGGATGGTTCTTCTGACTGGCGTTTCAAGACCCATCTGGCAAACCTGCCCATCTACTACGAGTATAAGGCAGACGGCATCGGCTCCACCGACACCATCAAGGGTACTTACCTCGACAACTACAAGCAGATCTGGGATCTGTACATCACCGATTCCACCTGCGATCCGAAGCTGCTGGCTTCCAAGACCGGCAACGACGCGGTTTCTGAGTTCGTTGACAAGAAGGCTGTCTTCTATCAGAACGGCACTTGGGCATACAGCGATGTTTCCAGTCTGGGCGACGACAACCTCGGTATGCTGCCAATCTACATTGGTGTCGACGGCGAGGAGAATCAGGGTCTCTGCACCGGTTCTGAGAACTACTGGTGCGTGAACAACACTGCAGCCGATGAGGACATTCAGGCTACTCTGGACTTCCTGTACTGGTGTGTCACTTCCGACAAGGGTACTTCCGCAATGGCAGACGACATGGGCTTCGTCATCCCCTTCAAGAAGGCAAAGGATTCCACCAACCCCCTGATTGCTATTGCAAACGAGTATGTTGCTGACGGTAAGACCAGCGTTGACTGGTGCTTCTCCACCATGCCTTCCGAAGAGTGGAAGAACGGTGTCGGCAGCGCACTGACCGCTTATGCAGCAGGTACCGGCGACTGGAGCGGCGTTGTCACCGCATTCGTCGATGGCTGGGCTAAGGAGTATAAGCTGGCTAACGGCTGATCCTGACCCTCTCGCAAACCAAAACATCTGAATGGGAGGCGGGCGATTGGTTCGCCCGTCTCCCTTATTTTTCAGGAGGTATATCATGCAAAAAGCCATCAGTAAGTACTGGCCGGTGTTCGTGCTTCCTACCTTGATCGCATTCATCATCGGCTTTATCTGGCCCTTCATCTGGGGCATCTACCTGTCCTTCCAGCGGTTCACTACTGTCAGTAAAACGACCTTTGTCGGCATCCAGAACTATATCGCAGTCTTTCAGGATTCGACATTCCTGCACGCTTTCGGATTTACGGCAGTCTTTACCATCGTGTCCACTGTCCTCATCAACGTCTGCGCCTTTGCGATCGCTCTGGTGCTGACTCGCGGCATCCGCGGCACCAACATCTTCCGTACCGTCTTCTTCATGCCCAACCTGATCGGCGGCATCCTGCTGGGTTACATCTGGCAGATCCTGCTGAACGGTGTTCTGGCAAACCTTCAGAAACCCCTGCTGGCTCTGGATGCAAAAGCTGGTTTCGTCGGCCTCGTCATCCTGATGTGCTGGCAGCAGATCGGCTATATGATGATCATCTACGTCGCCGGTCTGCAGAGTGTTCCCGGTGACCTCATCGAGGCCGCCAAAATCGACGGCGCAAACGACCGTGAGATCCTGTTCAAAATCAAAATCCCGATGGTCATGCCCAGCGTCACCATCTGCACCTTCCTGACCCTTACCAACAGCTTCAAGCTTTTCGATCAGAACGTCGCTCTGACGGCCGGTGAGCCTGCAAATATGAGCGAAATGCTGGCTCTGAACATCTACAACACCTTCTATGGCCGCTCCGGTGCCCAGTGGAAGGGCATTGGTCAGGCAAAGGCAGTTGTCTTCTTCCTGATCGTGGTCGTCATTTCTCTGATTCAGCTCAAGTTCACCCGTTCTAAGGAGGTGCAGCAGTAATGGTAAAACAGAAGAAAATGTGGGATCACATCCTTGTCATCATCATGGCTCTGCTCTCCCTGCTGTGGATTTATCCCATCGTACTGATTTTGATTAACAGTTTGAAAGTGGAAGGCACCTTTACCACCGCTACCGTCTTCCAGCTGCCGACCAAAGAGACGTTCGCCGGTTTGTCCAACTACGTCTACGGCATCTTCAAGATGAACTTCCTGTCCAGTCTGGGTTACAGCCTTGTCATCACCGTCAGCAGCGTTGTGCTGATCCTGCTCTGCTGCTCCATGACTGGCTGGTATCTGACCCGAGTAAACAACAAGCTGAGCAAGTTCATGAATCTGCTCATCGTCTTCTCGATGGTCGTTCCCTTCCAGATGGTCATGTTCACCCTGTCCAAGACGGCAGATACCCTCAAGCTGAACACTCCGTGGAACATCTGCATCATCTATCTGGGTTTCGGCGCAGGTCTGGCAGTCTTTATGTTCACCGGTTTCATGAAGAGCGTCCCCATCGAAATTGAGGAAGCGGCCATGATCGACGGCTGCAACCCCATCCAGATCTTCTTCAAGATCGTCTTCCCCATCCTGAAGCCGACCATGATCTCCACCGCCATCCTTGAGACCATGTGGGTCTGGAACGACTACCTCCTGCCTACTCTGGTTCTGGATATCAAGAAGTACCGCACCATCCCGATGGCGATCCAGTATTTCCGCGGCGGTTATGGTCGTGTTGAACTGGCTCCCATGATGGCCTGCATCATTATCGCCATCATCCCCATCATCATCCTGTACATGACCTGCCAGAAGTACATCATTGAAGGCGTCGTTGCGGGCGCAGTCAAGGGTTAATGAAGGAGGCCGTTACTCATGCGTGCATGTGGTATTCTGATGCCGGTCTTCAGCCTTCCCGGGCCGTTCGGCATCGGCACTCTCGGCAAGGAAGCATTCGCCTTTGTGAACTTCCTCGCAGACGCCAAACAGACCTACTGGCAGATCCTCCCCATCGGACCGACCGGTTACGGCGACAGCCCTTATCAGAGCTTTTCGGCGTTTGCCGGAAACCCCTATTTCATTGATTTCCGTATCCTTGCCGAGCGGGGTCTTCTTGAAGAAGACGAGCTTCCTGCTCCTCAGCCGGTCACCAATATCAACTACGGTGAACTCTATAATGAGCGTCCGGTCATTCTGAAAAAAGCTGCTGACCGCCTGCTGGCCGCACCTACAGCAGAATACGATGATTTCTGCAAGGCACAGAGCTTCTGGCTGGATGATTATGCTCTGTTCATGGCAATCAAGGCGGAGCAGAATCAGGCCGGGCTTTCCAGCTGGCCGGACGATCTCCGCACCCGGGAGCCTGCTGCCATTGCCACCGCAAAAGAGCGGCTGGCTGACAGCGTCAACTATTTCAGGGCGGTGCAGTTCTTCTTCTACACCCAGTGGAACGCCCTCAAATCTTACGCGAACAGCAAGGGCATCCTTCTAGTGGGCGATATTCCCATCTATGTCAGCCCGGATTCCAGCGACCTGTGGATCCGTCCGGAACTTTTCCAGACAGATGGAAAAGTCCACCTGACTCAGGTTGCCGGTTGTCCCCCGGATGCTTTTGCTGCCGACGGTCAGCTTTGGGGCAATCCGCTGTACGATTGGCCCCGTCATGAGGCAGAGGATTTTGCTTGGTGGAAACGCCGGATGAAACATGCCACCTCGATTTACGACGTCGTCCGCATCGACCATTTCCGTGGTTTCGAGAGTTACTACTCCATCCCTGCCTCCAACAAAACGGCGGCAGGCGGCAAATGGGTCAAAGGCCCTGACCGCGCTTTCATCAACGCCATGCACGATGCGCTGGGTGAAGGCGGCATCATCGCCGAAGACCTCGGCTATCTGACGCCGGAAGTCAAGGCGATGCTGGCAGCCAGTGGTTATCCCGGCATGAAGATCATGCAGTTTGCTTTTGACAGCCGGGAATCGGGCAACTATCTCCCCTACACCTACACCAAAAACAGCGTTGTCTATACCGGCACTCACGATAACGTTACCACGGAGGGCTGGCGGCAGAATGCCAGCCCGGAAGATGTGGCTTACGCATGCCGATATCTCCGCTGCAAACCCGAAGACCTGACCGAATCCATGATCTGCGCCTGCCTGTCCAGTGTGTCCGATACGGCGATCATTCCAATGGCTGACTGGCTCTGCCTTGGTGCGGAAGCCCGAATCAACACACCCAGTACCTCCGGTGCAAACTGGCAGTGGCGGCTGAATAAGCCGCTCTCCATTGATCTCATCCGGCATATCGCTGCGCTGACGGTTCTGTATGACCGCTCCCCCGGCTGAGTAAAATCCTGATTTTTTCTGTTATTTTCTCCTTTTTCATTTCAAAAACGGCAGCTGTCCATCGTTCTTTTTCGGTGGGCATCTGTCGTTTTGTCTCTTCTGAAAATTTCACACACAACATTTTTTCACAGACCAATGTTGGATATCCGCTGAGGATTCCTGCGTGGTTTCGTTTCTTTTTCAGCGTCCCTTCTCACTTTTTTCACAGAAATCCTTGGACATGAAATTTCTTTATCTCTTGTTGTTTTTTTCCTCTTATGCTATAATTCAGATAATTTAATCTCCGGTTTGCGCGGAGCAATGAGTGAAAGGAGTTTTCCTGCTATGGAACTAACCTGTCAATATCCCATACGGTTCCCTGCAGCCTATGCAATCCTCGCCGAAGAGGAAATGGTCTACATCGAAGGCGGCTCTTATTCGTTCAATGTTGGCGATTATATGGTAACTGTTCCCTTTTCTCCGGAACAGGTCGCCACGTTCTGTACGAATGTTGTGGTTAACTATGTCCGGCTTCTTGGACAGACCGCCTTTAAAAATACGATCAATGGTCTTGCCGCTGCCCGTGCAGATGGCTTGAGTACAAAGGGTGCTATCCAGTATTACTGGAAAAATCAGGGTACTTTTGGCCGCGTTTCAACATTTGTTTTTGCCGGATTTGCCGGATATTATCTCTACGTTTACGCACTCAACCTGTATGCTGCAGCATCTTCCCTTTATAATGACCTGAAAAACTCTTATAATCAGGCCACGAATCCTCAATTGACAACTATTACAACTTGATTTTTTATAAAATCTTTTACCGCAATCCAACAATGATCGAAAGGAGCCATTTATGAAAGACCTGCGTATGCCTGCTTCTTATGCAATGATCCCTGAAGATGAGCAGCAGCTGGTGATCGGCGGTGGCGAACTCAAGGATGCCTGGAATAATTTCGTCGAAGATCTCCATTTGGATGATTTCTTCTATGGCGACGGCATCATTTCCATCTCCATTTCGTTTGTTCCCATGCTGCTGTTCCGTGTCGCCGGAGCCTGCTATAACTTTGCTGAGAACACCTACAACAATATTACCCGGTGGCTTGGCATTCGGGATGACACACTGGACGCCCTGCAAAACTACACCGATGAGATGCGTCAGAAACAGCAGGCGCGTAGCATCTGATTCTAAAAAATCTCTATCACACAACCAGAACAGCCTCATTTCCGCCGGGTCATGCCGGTCTGGAAATGAGGCTGTTCTGCATTTTATTTAAATCACTCGTTCTGCGCCCTGTTCCCGGAGACGGAGTTTATAACAGCTCCCTGCGCCAAAAACGGCTTCTATGGCATCGCAATACCGGGTCAGTCGTTCCTCTGGCACAAATGCCTGAATCGTACCGGCAAAGCCGCCGCCCTGCATCCGCCATGCTCCCCTGCTGCCGGAAAGGATGTCCTGACTGATTGCCAAAGCGATCGAAAGTCCCTGATGTCTTGGGTCTGTCGAGCAATAGACATTCTGGCAATATTCAAACGAGGAGTGTCCGTTTTCCCGGATGAGACGAAGAAATTCCGAAAAGTTTCCTTTCTGCAATGCCTCTTTCTGAGCAAACGCACGCGCATTCTCCGTAAAGTAATGGATTCCTCTCAGCACCGCACGGTCGCCGCAAGCCTGCCGCACTCTCGGAAGCTCTTTCCAGAATGTTCGTTCTTCCACTTCTGCCATGACTTTTTTTCCGAAACAGCGCGCGACTGCTTCCATTTCATTCCGGATAGCAGCGAACTCTCCGGTCAGTTCACTATGACTGCCGCGCGTATCCGTGACACAGAGGGTCATTCCTTTCGGGAGAAGACCTTCCGCATGAATTTTTTCCATCAGCGGCTCTTTGGGGTCTGCAAAATCTGCAAACAGAACGCCGCCGACCGCACTCGTCAGCTGGTCAAGCAGACCACTCGGTTTGCCAAAATAAGCATTCTCTGCATACTGACAAATTTTTGCCAGTTCCGGGGCTGAAAAGCCACAGTCAAATTCGTCATTCAGGATGACCGCCATCCCCATCTCAAAGGCGGCAGAACTGGACAGACCCGAACCGCGCAGAACATCGCTGGCCGTGTAAGCGTCAAAACCGCCAACCATCTTTCCGGCCGCACGGAACCCTTCCGCAATGCCTCGTATCAGACTGGCCGAATGAGTGCTTTCTCCATCCTGCGGCCTTGCTTCACGAAGGTCGATGACATCCAGCTTGTTGAATCCACGCGATTTGACCCGGATAAAGCCGTCATCACTGGGTGATGCGATCGCAACCAGATCCAGCGTGACCGCTGCTGCCAATCCATAACCGTGCTGGTGGTCGGTATGGTTTCCTCCCAGCTCAGTACGGCCCGGAGCGGAATAGACCCGAACCTGCCGGTTGGGGCCGTAGTACAGCTCAAACTGTTCCAATGCAGCGCAGTAACGCACTCGCTGACGCGCCAGCATTTCCGGTTCGCTGCCATAAAGGACGCTCAGCCGCTCATCCCACTGTCCTGCTTCGATCTGTTTTCGGAGTTGTATACTGGTTGCCATCGCCATTCCTCCCACCAAACGATATCAAATTTGACATAAACCACACCGGTTTGATACAACTATTGTAATGCAGGCGGCACGGATTTGCAATTTAAATGTAGAAAAAAAGAAAAATTTGGTGTCCGGAACAAAGAATAAAATGTACTTTTGTTGAATTTGCAGAGGTGAATGTGGTATACTGGCCTTATCAAACTGACAGGCAGGAGGATTTTATCATGGCGGACGTATATAAGCAGTCGTTTAAACAGAACTATACGAACAACATCGAACTGTCCATCTTCAATTGCGGTCTTGAACGCTGCGCTCCCGGTCAGACCTGGGGTCCCGGCATCCGCGACCACTATCTCATCCACCTTGTCGTCTCCGGCAAGGGAACCTTCGAGGTCGGCGGAAAGACGTTTTCCGTCGAACCCGGTGACCTCTTCTTCGCCCGTCCCAGTCAGCTGATCCGCTATACGGCCGATGAACAGCAGCCGTGGGAGTACAGCTGGGTCGGCTTCAACGGAGCTTGCGCACACAAGCTGGCAGCACAGCTCCCCTTTACAGACGCCGAACCGGTGCATCATACCAGCGACCCGGATGGGATGCGTGCCGCTCTGACAAATATTTATTCTTCGCGCGGATTGCAGCCTCAGGATGAAGCCGCAATGGTCGGTTATCTCTACTTGTTTATTTCCGCCCTCATGCGTGAGACGAACGAAGCCAAACCGCACAGCACTTCTTCGTCCAGCCAGTATGTTCTGAATGCGATCAAATACATCCAGTTCAATTATTCTCACGACATCTCCATCGACGATGTTGCCAAGAGTGTAGGCGTTTCGCGCAGCCACCTCTACCGCGTCTTTATGCTGAATGTCGGCAAAAGCCCTATCGACTACCTGACCGAATATCGTATCAATGAGGCGTGCAAGCTGCTGCGTGCCGGCACGCTTTCCATCGCTGAGGTCGCCGTTTCGGTCGGTTTCTTTGATCAGTTTTATTTCTCGCGCGTCTTCAAGCGTGCAAAAGGCGTACCGCCGAGCAAATACGTCGCATCTCAGGCCGAAGCAGGCAGTGACGTTCCGGATGACAAATAAGGAGAGACTTACCCATGCCCTTACAGAAAAATCAGCTTTTGACCTTAACCATTGAGCGTCTCTCCAACGATGGCAGCGGCGTCGCACACTCGGATGACGGTGAAGCCGTCTTTGTTCCCGGAACCGCTCCCGGCGATGCCGCCCGTGTAAAAATCGTCAAAGACTGCGGACGGTATGCTTTTGGTATCCTGGATGAGATTTTGACTGCATCACCCGACCGCATCAAGACCGACTGCCCTGCTGCCGAACCTTGCGGCGGATGCAGCCTGCGCCATCTCCGTTACGAAGCGGAGCTTGCCGCCAAGCAGGAAAATGTGACTGACGCTTTCCGCCGCATTGGTGGTCTGGATGTGCCCATCCTTCCTGCCCTTCCCTCCCCGGAAGTTGACCGCTACCGCAACAAAGTTCAGTTCCCGGTCGGCCGTGATAAAAATGGCAAGCCCTGTATTGGATTTTATGCAGGCCGCACTCACCGTATCGTTCCATGCCCAGACTGCAAACTTCAGCCCGGCATCTTGAATGACATTGGCAATGCGCTTTGTGCCTTTTTCGCCGACCACAACATTCAGCCCTACGATGAGCAGAGCGGAAAAGGGCTTGCTCGCCATATTTTTCTGCGGCGCGGTGTCCATAGCGGTCAAATCATGGTCTGTCTCGTCTGCACCCGTCCGAAACTGCCCTATTCCGAAGAGCTTGTCCGCCAGTTGCTCGCGCAGTTCCCAGATATCACGACCATTCTGCTGAATGTCAACGCCAAGAATACCAATGTCATTCTCGGCAGTGAGACGCTCACTCTCTATGGCCCGGGATTCATCGAAGACACTCTTCGCGGCGTACCCGTCCGGCTCGGGTCGCTGTCCTTCTATCAGGTCAATACTCTTGCGGCGGAACAATTGTATAGCATTGCAGAGGAGTATGCCCAACTGACCCCGAATGACCTTCTTCTTGACCTTTACTGCGGCATGGGAACCATCGGCCTGTCGATGGTGGATTCCTGCCGGGAACTCATCGGCGTTGAGATCGTTCCAGAGGCCATCGACAGCGCAAAGGCAAACGCCGCCCGGATGGGCGACGCCGTAGCCGCAAAGAGCCGCTTTTTCTGCGCCGATGCAGGCCAGGCCGCAACTCAGCTCGCCGCCGAAGGGCTGCATCCGGATGTCATTATCCTCGACCCTCCCCGGAAAGGCTGCGACGAAGCGACCCTCTCCGCCGTTGTCCGGATGTCTCCCCGTCGTGTTGTCTATGTCAGCTGTAACCCTTCCACCGCCGCCCGTGACGCCGCCTGGCTCGAGCAGAATGGCTACCATACCGAAAAAGTCCAGCCGGTGGATTTGTTCCCAAGGACGAAGCACGTGGAAGCAGTTCTCCTTTTGACCAAACTCAATGTCGAGCGGCATATCGAAGTAGAAGTCGCCATGGATGAGTTGGACGTAACTGCCGCAGAGAGTAAAGCAACTTACAATGAGATTCGGGACTATGTGTGGGAACACTATCAGCTCAAGGTGTCCAATCTCTATATCGCACAGGTGAAGCAGAAGTATGGCATCATCGAGCGCGAGAATTACCATAAAGCAAAAAGTGAAAATACTAAGCAGCCTAAGTGTCCGAAGGAAAAAGAAGATGCGATCGTGGAAGCGTTGAAGCATTTTCAGATGATTTAATTGATTTTCAATTAAAAGGAGGTGCTATTTTATATGGCGTTATTGGAGCTTGACACCTACACAGGGCAGCTTAATTATAAGGATATTTTGTTTACCTTTGTTTTTGATGGTTCTGAATTACGCCTTATACCTCCCGCCGATAAATCTTCTGAAATCGAGTTTAATTGGATTTTAACCCCTATCGGGAAAGGCATATACACCTCATGCACCTCCCCACAAATGGAGGCTCCTTTTTTAACCGGAAAATGCAATGAAACTGGTCGAACCATCATTTTTATTACTAAAAAGGGTGCCAACATTGGGAGTTATAATTCTGTTTTAATAGTCCCCGTTCTCGCCTATATCGATTGTCGTCGTAATTCCGATTTAATTGATCGTATCACTTTTTCTTGTCCAGAAATTGATAAAATTCATCCTCTCCGACAGTCTTACATGATTTCTATCGATCCCAATCATTTCTCAGAAGATGGTGTTTTTACATTCACAACAAAAGACCTAAACACAACCGCTACTCCGAAGCAGCAGTTTTATTTAGACAATCATTTGGTCTATGTCCAATTTTGTATTTCACGTGGATTCCATTCAGGAATAGATGGCGTTCCTATTTCTCTGTCCTCTGTGATGTCTTTCACATTTGAACCAACCAATGATTACGTTTTTGTCTATCGGTTATGGTTTTTTGCTAAGCGTTTTCTTCAGTTTTTATGCTATCGTAAGGATATTTATCTTCCTAAAGCAACATTATCTACGCC
>CAVBWT010000027.1:0-40651 GCA_963599235.1 Lawsonibacter asaccharolyticus
ATACAAATGCCTATTTTGCGTTGCAAAATGCTTGTTGGGAATTCCCAAACCCTTTTGGTTCTGCACCGTTCCGGTGCAGGCTGCGCGATTGCATCGCTAAATAAAAAGAGCCGCCAGCTTCAAGTTAAAATTGAAACTGGCGGTATTGTTTAAAAAGTTTTTGTTAATAGATCAATTATAAACCCATGATTTTGAAGTTGATAAAATCAAAACGTTCTGGATTTTCATGATAGTATCGTTCCGCAGCGCGAGTGAGCTTTCCGCAAAGACTACAAACATCGACTTCTAGTTCACGAGAGGCAATCGAACCATCTTCATTCCATGAAACACCAGATGAAGTTATACCGTCGTTAATGACAAGTATAAACTTATCAACCTTGCAGCGTTCTTCACGAATCTTTTCACCTTCAACTCCGGGTGTCCCTTGGTGCAACAGACAGTTCCGAAGATTGTAGACAACATCACCGCTTAAATATGGCATTTTTTCACTATGTGGTCCACTTGGAATTTCCCGAAATCCAATATACTCATCGTACCATTTTTTATACCGCAGCCCAACATCGTGCTTTTCCCATTGGGGATATTTAGCCCTTCCACAAATATCCGGAAGGGTTAGTGCCATTCCCAGCGCGGAAATATAACATTTGTTTTCTAAACAGGTGTTGATTTCTTTTATAATACGGTCAACCACAGCATCACAACCTTTCTAAATGATCAATGTAGTTTTCCACAAAGAGTACGATTTTATTCGTTCATATGATTTTTATTGAAAAGTCATATAATGCTGTGTGCCATCAGATAACGACTGGTCTTATACTGCCAATTATCGTGATGGATAATTCTTTCCGTGGCGTACTGCAATAGTTCATTGTACAAGCTGTGCCGCAACTCCGTATTATTCATGCGCTTAAGATACTTCTTGACAATTTTTTCAAAAACATCTTTGCGATAAATATACAGAGGTCCCATGGTTTTTGTAGTAAACTCAATAATGCTGTACATTTCAAATTCGATTACAAGGCATTCACTTGCCGATACACGATAAGCATCTGTACTGTACGGAACATATTGGCTCCAGAATTGCAGTCGTTCATCATTGATGTTTTTGGAGAAGCTCTCTCGAATCAGAATATAATTTAGCCAGCGGTGATATTTAAGTTCTTGTTCGGGTGTGAACCCGGAAAAGAAATTCTTATACTTTAGCGTTCCGGCATCGCTGGTATAAGTATTGCGGAGATAGGAACCACACTGGTAGTATCTTTGAAAATCTTCAACTTTCAGCTCTGTCAGGATGTTCTTCAGGAACAGTTTTACGGAATCTGGAGCATACTTCTTCAAAGTAGGAAGCATATTCCGGTCAGAAATTTCAAGATAGCCTGTTCGGTCACAGAAAGTAAGGTATTCCTGAATACAACGCTGTCCTAGCCGAGTGGATGGCATAATTCCCAACGTCATCAGGCGGTCAGAAAAACGGATGTGGTCAGATTTTTGCCAACGCATACACTCTCTGCCGACTGCATAAGGAATATTTTTACTAGGAAACCACTGCATCATAGTGGCATTTTCAAGTTTGGTATTGGAAACGATTTTCTTTACCAGTTCAGGCTTGTCCTGTACGATACGATAAAGAAGATAACATAGATCCTGATTCGTGAAATAATCCTGCCAGAGAATAAAAAGCGACCGTGCGATTTCTTCATTTGCGCGCAGAAATAGAATCCTTGTTAGATTAAGGAGTGGGAGGTGTAGAGAATTTGCTGGTACATAATTGGCAAGAAGCCGTACTTTCCGAATCGGAATGGTGATAGCTTCTCCGTCTACATCTTCTTTGGGCAGTTTGGCCCACTGGCACACTTCGTCTAAGAAGCTATTATCAAGCTGGTAATTTTTGATTTCAGAACTGGTAGGATGTTCTTTCCGTACCTGCGCAGCAATAGCCGGAAGTTTAGAAGGCTTATAGCTTGTTTTCATTTTGTTTCCTCAAGCATTTCAGCAATCTGATTCATCATCTCTTCATCCTTTAAGCGGAATTTGATTTCCACGCGACGGGATGCCTGCATATCAACCGTTCCATCCGCTGCATAAACGGGCGCACTCCACGAACGTCCGTTTGCAGTAAGCAAAACGCGCAGTTCTTCCAACTGGCTATCCGAAAGAAACTGGTTATTTTCATCCAGACAGTAAGACACGACTGCAAAGGCACGATTCTGCGACAATTGCAGATTGTACATATAACCGCCATCCGTATCAGTATGCCCTTCAATGATGATTTCAGCAACATACGGCGAAAAATCCTTGCCCAGCAGAACCGAGAAGTATTTTGGCAAAAATTCCGCTAGAAAAGCCTTGCCGGAATCCTGAAGTTTGTCATCGTTGTAGCCAAAGAGCAGGGTCGAATCAAAGGTGATTGCACCGGACTGTGCATCCACCTTGACGGAAAGGTCGTTGCCAGAGAACTCTTTACTCAAGGCATCAATCAGATCTCCACGAACGCCTACAATGGTGTCGATTTGCGACTGCTGATTTAGAATGATCTGTTCTTTTTCTTCAAGCTCTGCCTGTTTTGCTTCATAGGTTGCACGAGTTTCCAGCAGGGTACAGGACAGAATCAGAATAAAGACCAGCAGCAATGCCGCCATCATGTCGGAGTAGGAAAGCCAGAAATTCAACTTTTCGCCGTTTTTATTTCGTTTGGTATAGCGTCTCATTGACGATTCCCTTCTTCATCAGCAATAGCCGGAGCCTTTTGCTCAACCAGCGCGGTCAGCTTTTCCATTGCATCCAGATAACGCTGGGTCTGGCTAGTCAGTTTAGCAAGAACTGCTTCATACTGTTTCTGAGATTCCCGGATAACATGGGGCAGGGCTTCGGTAGTATCGCGCACATCGGCAATGGTACCGCTCAGGTGCTGTGAAATATCGGTCAAGCTGCTGTCGAACGACGTAAAGGTGCGATCAAGTACATCGTCCAGATTCTTATCCAGTAGTTTCGCGGCATTCTCCATGCCCGTAGTTGCAGACTGAATTTCACTTGTAGTCTGACCTGCAAAATTAGACAGGCCCGATACCTCTTTGTCCACAGCTTCTACCAATTTCTTGTGCTCCTGCTGTACAAAATCGGAGAAGTCATTGGTGGCCTGCATCAAAGCATCCGACTGCGCCTGTGTTGCCTTGATTGCTTCCTCAATCTGCTGCTGGCTGTTTTGCATCACATTATTTGCCGCCTCGGAAATTACGGACATCTGTTCAGAGGATGCCTTTGTCAGTTCCATCAGCTGTTTGTGGTTTTCTTCACTCAGCTGGGCGGCAGTGTTGGACAACAGCTGCATTTCGCTTTCGGCAGTCTGCGCCAGCGTTTCCATCTGCGAATGGCTGGCCTCTGTCAAAACTTTTGTAGATGCGGCCAGAGCGTCCATATCCTGCTTGGCGGCATCCACAATACCACTAATCTGGTCTTTGCAGTGGTCGGACAGCATATCAACGGCCTGCTGTGCAGCCTCAGCTTCTTTTTTCACGCTGTCTGCCAAATCAGCAACACGGCTTTCGCTTTCCACCAGTTTATCCAAATAGTTGGCTTGCCGTTCGCTGATTTCATTGCTGTTTGCAATCTGCTGCTGAATGAGTTCTGCTTCAGAATGGAGTTTTTCCTGATATTCCTTCAACAATGTAACAAAGCCGTTCATTTCTTCAACGGTCTGGTGAGAAACAGCATTGACCTTTTCGATTTCGTTCGATGTATCGCAGATACCATCCACAATTTTTTGCATCTGCTCGGTAGATGCTTTCTGCCATTCACAAGTTTTCTGAATCGTTGCAGCCAGTTCATCGAACTGCCCACGCAGGGATTCGTTCATACAGCGGATAAATTCCTGAACGACCTGATTCAAACCATCTTTCTGTTGCTGGCTAGCGATTTCGCTGAACTCTTTAACAGTAGATTTCATTTCATCGAAAATCGGAACCAACTCGGTACGCATGGTATTAGCGATAGAAGTACTGACGGCTTCCGAAACAACCGTTGCAAAGTTTTTCATCAACTCGGTCTGTTGCTGCTGATAGCCCAAAAGCTGGTTTTCTGCATTGCTGGAAGAACCATCCAGATTCTTGTCATGGAATGCAGTTACAAAATCTTCAAGGCTTTCGTTTGCGCCGTTATAAGAAATTTTGTGAGCATAAGAAAAAGCCAGTGAAAGCAGAACACCGATAATGCTTGTCCAAAATGCCGTTCCCATACCGCCAAGTAAGCCGGTAATACTACTTGTGATTGCATCTGTTGTGCCAGTATCGAAACCACTTATACCGATGACTAATCCGAAAAAAGTTCCGAGAACACCAAGACCAGTCATTGTGCCAGAAATCAAGTCACAAATACCTGTATGAGCGATTTCA
This sequence comes from Lawsonibacter asaccharolyticus, assembly GCA_963599235.1. Lineage (GTDB taxonomy): Bacteria > Bacillota > Clostridia > Oscillospirales > Ruminococcaceae > Faecalibacterium. The sequence continues at coordinate 4,389 of CAVBWT010000027.1, forward strand.
TCAAGATAGGTTTCGTTATAATAGTCAGTTATATCAACATAGGGAGCAGCATTGTTTGTTTTGAGTGTATTTTGATAATTCTCGCGATAGAAAACAAAATTTTTCTGCAAGACATCGGTGTGAAACAATTCATAGGTGTTTGAAGTTTGGGAATTTAGATATTCGCTTATTTTCTGAATAGCAGTATCATTGCTGCGAATACCCGATGCTGCATTATCGAAATCCTTTTTATAATGATGGAGCTTTATTATATAGTAGACGCCTAGAAGAATAATGCCGATCATTAAAAGATAGATAGCATAAGATGAACGGACGGATTGGAGTAACATACTCAGAATAGCCAACAATTTTATTCGCTCCTTTACACCTTTATAAATTTACTTCTACTTTAGCGGTTTCTAACACCGTACCATTTTTACAGATACACTGAATTTTATATTGAACGGACGTTTCACTCTGGACAGCAGTATCCAGATACATGGTTTGCTCCACAGGAAGTTCCACAAGGGTTGTCCATCCATAGCCATCTGAATATTTCTGAACGATATATTTTTCCGCCTCAAAAAGCATAGTCCATTTGAGTTGGAGGCCGGAAAAAGTAAACTGTAACTCCCGAATTTGAAATACTGGCGGCTTGCTTGGTGCAATCAGTTGAATATCTGCGGAGTGTGCAATGTCTTTTCCAGCTTCATTCAATCCCCTGATTGCATAAGTATAGCAGCAGGTAGCTTCCACATCGTAATCCTGATACCGTGGAATGGGGAAGGAGCCCGCTTTGATTTTGACAGGCTGCTCCGTTGCTTTTGCTCGCCAGATTTCATAGCATTCGATTTCTGGCTGCTTTTCCCATTGAAGCCGGATTCCCAGCCGAATAGAATCCTGCGAAATTGATTTGATCTTAAGTTGATTTTTAGATAGATTCTGTTTTGGTTTTATCGGCAATGCAGGTTGTGCAGTAGATTCAGCGGAATTTATGTGAGATTCTCCGCACTCATCAGAATCGTTAAATGCACGATAAAGAATATCTGCATCAACACTGTTCTGCCAATAATCAATGGCGTTCTTTGCGGCATTTTCCAACATGGCATACTGGCTGACAAGACCTGTCGTGATTTTTAGTCTGTCATCCGTTGAAATCGGGTTGCTGTGCTGGATAGCTTCTAGTATTCCAAGTTCATAGGCCGCTTGCAATACGCGGAACTTCGGCAAATCGTTGTTCAGAGCATCTTTTAGCAAACTTAATGTTCTGGTTTTATCTTTGAGTGCCGTGGGGCACTGTTTCAGATATCTTCCAAATTCGGTCATGATCTTTCCTCACACACAACACAAAAAGGCCCACGCCACACCCGGCGAAGACCTTTTGACGAATCACTGTGGTATTTTTTGAGTCTCCTGCATTGCTTCCGATTTTACTGAAACCGAATTTTTAGCATCGGAATCGGGCGTAGTTGCATCATCAGCCTGTATCGCAACATTTCCCACGACATCGCGTTCCAGTGCGTTCAATCTGGCCTGCAAGGAGTTCCATTCAGCCTGCGCCTTATAAAGAGCATCCTCCGATGCTTTTAGACCAGCTTCAGCATCTATCAGACGTTCCGTCAGTTTCTGAAGTTCCGCCCGGTTTCGCTCCATGTTATTTTCGATATAGTTTTTCTTCTCAATGGCAGATTGATGGGTGCGTTCTGCCTTTTCCAATTGGGCTTTCAGGCGTATTTCTTCGCCGCACAGCTTGATTTTAGCAACTGCGTCTTCAGAAAAATCTGTGCGAATGATACCTGCAATGGAAACATCATCACCACTGCCCCGTCTGGTGATTTTAGGTAAATAGTCACGGACTTCATTGCTGCCGACTTCTGCACCGTGTTCTGCAAAGACAATGAAGATATTGCGATATAGTTCATGCAATTCCATCTCAGAAGAATAGCTGTCATCAATGCCATCGCTCCCGATAAAAATTGCAGCAGGGAAATCTTTTTGAATTACATAACGAAATTCCTCAATTGCATCACTGTCACAGATACTGGTAGTGATATTCTGCTCACAGGCCTCATCCCATGGAATAGGCTCGTAAAGTATTCCGTTTTCCAGCAGTTCAACGCATTTCCCATCGCCAATATGGATACCAAACCAGCCCTCACTGGTCATGCAAACTGCAATCAGGGTCGTTCCATAAGCCTTGGCATTATACTGTCCGGATGCGTACCGCTGCTTGTATTTCTCTGATACTTTTGCCAATTCTTCTGACTGGAATGGTTCACAGGCAACGTCATTTTCTACCTGTGTATACCATCGGGCCAGAATGTTTTTGGAAACTTGAATCAATTCAGCTTCAGAATCCGGAATAGTGGGCAAATGATTCTCTCGTGCCTCCTGTACAAAGGCTTTGATTGCTGTCAGAGCCGCAGAAACCGCAAATTTACTGCCACGGTCTGTGCGAATATAATTATCACTGCCGTGCCCGTCAGCCACAGCAATGATAATTACATCTTCAAAATGGCACTCACCGGACGCATCCTGACAAACTTTGTTTGCCTTAATATGGTTATAACCTTGTACAGAATGAGCAAACTGGTAATATTCAGCCATAATTTGACCTCCTGCTGAAAATCAGCTTTTACCAGTTGCCCCAATCCTGATCCAGTGAAACATCGATGGCACCAGAGTCACCGCCAGAAACAGGGCTGTTCTGAGAAGCATCCTGTTTGATCTCATTGACGGCATCCTGTGCAATTTTTGCACTGTCATCCTCAGCACTGGAAGTCGTATCGCCAGATTGCTTGCTGTGGCTCTGGAACTCCGATGCGCGGACGCTAACCTTGCGAATCAGAGCTTTCAGGGTGTGCTTATCATTGACCGTAATAACGGATTCGATTGTTCCGGTAAATTCGGCCAGAACCGCCTTGTCTGCATCATCACCGATGGCAATCGCAATTTTAATAGCGTGCTTGAACCAGTTGTTCAGCTTCAGCTGCTTCAATTCCTTTTCCCAGTTGTCTGTGGGACCGCCATCACTGAACAGCAGAATGACCGGAGCATACGCGCCTGTCTGGCTGTTCAAATATTCATTGCGGGAGAGTTTTTTGTCCAGTTCCTTGCAGGCTGCGCCCAAATCGGTCACACCGCCTGCATTCAGATCGTTCCAAATCACATCCCCAATGGCAATAGGTCCGCTCTGCGGAGTAATCCACGAGCAGCCACTGCTAAACTGCATAATGGCCACTTTGATCTCAGCATCATCATTTGCTGCGCTGATCTCCGGCAAATCGCTGGTAATAGCTTCTTCCATTGCGCTGTTGACGCTACCGATTTTGCTTCCATACATACTGCCAGAGGTATCGACCACATAAAACAGTGTCATAACTTTTCGAGGGGCAGGTGCTACGTTATCCAACAGAGACATTTTTCTTCACCTTTCTCTTTTTACTTGATGATGCCAGAATCGTTCGTTCCACCAAGGAAGTGAATTTCAAATCCAGTACGGACAGGGACAACTTGCTGCGGAGGCAGAGGACGCTGGGAGTCATCTGGCAGATTTACAACCCAAGTGCGCTGGCCGAGGTTTCGGAAACCAAGTAGTTTCGGATCTTTCGGGTTCTTTACTACTTCGGCTACTTGTGTGCGGATATCTTCCAGAGAACTATCCACCGTCCACAGACTGATTTTCAAGCCAGGGAAGATAGGCAAAACTTGATTCTTAATCTGCAGCGCATTTGTAATAGGAATCTTTTTGCTGCATTCCATGCAGGGAATATCGTGGCTTCCCTTAAATGTGTAAAATGTTTCCTGCCCACAGTATGGGCAGCGGCCGATTTCTGTGCGCAGTCGGATAAAAATATCCATCCACTCTTTTTCCAGAATGCGCGGCTTTTGCTTCATCATCACATCGTGACTGAATGCACGGATAAAAGCATCTTTTACATAGTTCGGGTAGACGTTCCAGAACAGTTTTAGATTATGGTCGGTTCCCGGAATCGGACGGTTTTCTGAAGTGGTTGGGTCATAGACAAAAATCGGAGCACTGCCGTAATATTTTTGCTCTGCTTCTTTGGTCATACAAGGAGGGGTGCTGTAACGGCCTTCCAAGGGGTGATTAATAAACAACAGCCGGAAGAGCACTACGGCCAGACTGAAACGGTCACTGTTCTTGTCAGGATCATTCTTGCCCATGACGATTTCCGGTGCCATCCAACGCTGCTTACCCATAATACCCAAATTGGTTCCAAATGGGCTGACATTATCATTATCGCAGATTAGCACATCGCCATTTTCCGGATTGATGAAGAAATTGCCGTTGTTGATATCCTGATAGCTGTACCCATTATTGTGCAGGGCACGGAAGGCTTCAATGATATTGATTGCCGCTGTACAGAGGGCATAAAAACTTTTGAAACGTGCCTGTTTCTGCTTTCGGCCACCCACAAAAAAGTTGGTCAATTCTTCGTAACCGGACGGACGAACATCCATCAGGTAGCCAAACTGGTCATTATAAACTTTCGTGATTGCTTTTGGCCAGAGAAACGCATCCGTTGGCGCACCATTGCTGATATTGCTTTCAAGGTTTTTATAGAAATCTTTCTCCTTGCCTTTGAAAACTCCCGGATGATACCATTTCAAAGCATAGGTCTTACCGTTGTACGCTACCTTGTAGACTGTGCCTTGACCACCAGAACCAAATTCATCCAGAACCTCAGCCTGTCCACCAGCTTGAATGTCCAGCTTATCATGTACTTTTAGATTTCCCATATTGCAATACCCTTTCGATGATTTACGTCATAATTTGAAGCGTCTGCACTGCCAGATCCGCACGAGGCAGAATAAAGTTTATGACTTTTTGTCCAAATTGAAGTCCGATTGCGTTGGAATAGGGATGAAATGCAGAAAGAGAACCAATTGATTTTTCTAAGCCGCCTTTCAGCGAGGTAAAAATGATGCGCTTGTTGGTAATATAAAGGTATCCCGGTATGTAGTCAACTTTGGTTTCAGTCACCGGAACGGATTCACTGCTGCCCATATGATACCGCACACCCTTGAAAAACACGCTTGGCATACTGGTGCCGCCGGATTTCCGGACGTTTCGAGTGGTGGTTATCTCAACCATTTCATAACTCTTATCTACAAAGCAGCATTTTTCGCCTTTCTTGAGCATCAGATTGGGAACGTTCAATTCCGCTAGAATGCCGCTTTCAATCCGGAAAATCGCAGCAGAAGGCAAAACCGTCTGACTAGCAGAGAAAGTTGGCATAGGTTTCTGTTGTTGCTTGTTGAAGATACTCATAATCTTTTACCGATCTCCGCTGCTATCAAAACCAGACCCGTCATAAATACCAAGTTTACCAGTCGTTCCGCACCATTCACAGGTGAAAAGACCGCTCAGACCGGAAGTATTATCACAATTCAGTTTTCCACAGTTGCATATTACAAACGACTGAGCCCCACAATAAGGACAGCCCGGATAATCGTTTGTCGGCTCAATTATACCAACAATTGAAGTTTTATCGTAACCTTCATGGTTTGCGGTTGATTCTTTGATTGGAAATGCCCATGTGTACTTCCAGTGCTTCTTGCCCACTTTTTCAAAGCGAACCCCGTAGGCTTTATGAACTTTTCCGCATTTGCAAAGGGCAACTGTTGCTTCTATGCCATTCGTCATAACTTTTCCTTATTGCTCAATTGTAAGGGCGTAGTTTGTGTGAATTTTATGTAACAATTATAATGCTTTTACAATAGAGCGTCAATGAGAATGCAAATATATTCCATTTTACATTCAAAATATTTTGAAATTTATGCCTTTGCATCAATTTATAGTGCTAGCTTATAAACATAAGGGGGAAGATACCAAGTTATACGGTATCTTCCCCTCCGAACATTATGCAAAGATCAATTTGGCCTTAATAACTTCCTCCGCTCGATTCTGGATGCTGTTCATCCTCTGCACCCATTCCATCTGGTCGCTAGCTTTCAATTCTTCTGTGACGTCCTCACGCTCTGCCATCTGCTGAACGATCAACTCCAACTGTTTCTTTGCCTGTTGGTCAATCTCGGCTAAATAGCCGTTCAACTTGCCAGACAGTAGAAGGACGGTATAACGCACGGGATGGTTCTCTTTCAGATAGCGTCCATGCATTCTGCCCCAGCGCCCAATCATGGAGACTTCTTTATAGTTCTGTTCATTCATTGCACCCACCTCAAATCTTTCTCTGCTGGCGCAGATATTCTTCAAAAATACTTCTCCGAATCAAAATCTTCCGGCCAATCTTATAGATTGCCCCACATTCGTGCGCCATCCGGGTGACAGGTTTTAGCCCCAGCCCGTAGTAATCGCTTGCCATGCCGTAAGTCACGAACTCATGCCGTATGAAGTCCATATCCTCATCGTCAATCTGGTCGGAGAACATCCATACGCTGCCACTCATTCGTCCTCAACCTCCTCCACCGTGATTTTTCTGGCAGGCTCATGGAACCGTTCTAAATAAGCATCAAAAATCTCCCGATTGATAAGTACAGTGCTGTCGAAGCGGTAGATGGCCCCGGCATCGCTGGCGAGTTCCAACAGCTTCTTATGGGACAGACTATACACGATTTCGGCCTGCTGGTAGCGTAGGAACTGTCGGCGCAGCTTGCGAAGCTGGTCAGGGATTTCTTTCATAGGTTTAATGGGCTTGTAGTCGGTTTTCATAATTCTATCCTCCGTTTTTTGTGACTGTCTGACAGAAGTTGGCCACAGGAGCAAACAAAAAGAGTACCTCTCGGATGGTTCCAAGAAGTGCTCTTACAGCTTTGTTCAAGCCTTGTGCGTTTTTATCTGAAATCCGTCACGCTTCATTACGGGACGTGATTCTTCAAGATTTTGCTGTCAAATTGATGTCAAAACGGGGATGACACAGCTTTCGTAAGAAAATCAGAAATAGAATTTTTCGTTTCTATGTTAATTTTCTCGCTATTCACTGCTCAATCGGCTTCATCGTCGGGATGTCATCGACGAGCAGTTATAAGCCTTTATTTCTTGATACTACTCTACACCTCAAGGGGTATTTTTCGCCTTTCCATTTACATCTCTACACAAGCCTTTATCCGAGCTGTATCGTTTGGCGTATGAATTGGCGTAAATGGCGTATGGCGTATTTGGCGTACGCTTTATTTTATTTTTCAGGTTCTTTCCACTGTGCGAACTGGCGGTCAAGATTTTCAAATTCGGACTTCCGCAGTTCCTTGGTCACATCCGCATAGATGTTCAAGGTTGTGGAAATATCCGAATGCCCCAGCGCATCCTGAATCACCTTGATGTTCACGCCCGCTTCGCACATCCGGGTCGTGAAGGTATGCCGCAGGGTGTGGCAGCTGAAACGCGGCAGGAGAACGGTACTGTTCGGATTCTTCGCCAGCACTTCATCGTTGCAGTCCCGGATGATACGCCGGATAGCCTTGTTCAGCGTTCCCTGATGCTGGCACTCACCAAAACGGTTGACAAAGATGAAATCCGTGTAGCCATCCACCGTTACCGTGCAATGGATTTCTGCGTCTTCCTGATAGGCACGTTCCTTTTCAAAGGCTTCTTTCACGAAGTCCATCATCGGAACGGTGCGAATACCAGCCTTCGTTTTAGGCGAGTGGCAGTTGAAGTAGCAGCCCTTCTTGCCGCCGTTGTTCTCACGGTGGTCGTAGTTGACCAGCGTGTGATTGACGGAGATCGTACCTTCCTCAAAATCCACATCACACCAGCGCAGACCAGTGGCTTCTCCCACACGCAAGCCCGTTCCCAGCATGACTGCGAAAATCGGATACCAGTGCTGGTACTTCGGCGTCTTGGAGAGATAGGACAGCAGCAGATTCTGCTCCGCAACGGTCAGTGCCTTGCGGCGGTTGGTTTCAAACTGGTGTGCCTTTTTCAGCTCCCGCAGAACATTGTCCGAGGGATTGCTCCGCAGGTAGCAGTCATCCACTGCCATGTCCAACACCTGATGCAGAACCGTGTGTACACTGTCAATCGTGGAGATCTGCAAGCCCCTCTCGTCTGCCAGCGTGTTATAAAACTGCTTCACATCCGACTTTTTGAGCGCAGACACCTTCGATTTGCCGAAATCCGGCTCCACGAACTGCCGATAGAGGTACAGATAGTTTTGAAAGGTGTTGTCCTTCAGGCCACGCTTGACCTTTGCCCACAGGGTGAATACATCGTTCAGGGTGACGTACCGTGCTTCAGCCTTAATGCCATCCAGCGAATCTCGCTGAATGTCGTTTTCCTTTTCCCGAAGCTCCTCCAAGGTTGAGGCATAAATGGAATGCCGCTTGCCATCCGGGGAAGTCCAGCGGAAATCGTACTTGCCATCTTTGCGCTGGGATTCCCCTTTGCGGAGAACCACACGCGCCTTGTCCTTGCGTTTCGTATTCTGAGTTGTTGCCATGAGCGTCGCTCCTTTCTACATTGCGGTGCAGAAAAGTGCGTTGTTCTGTGTTCATAGTACCACAGATACGCCATTCTCTGCAAGACGTTTTGAAAAATATCCGGGACATTTTCAAAGCGAGTACATTCGCTCCGTATATTCATCCAGTTTGCGCCGCTTGATGAGCCGCTTGGAACCCACCCAAAGCACAAACTGGCAATGCTCGTTATCTGATAATGACCGTAGCTTGTTGATACCAATGCCGGAGTAGGCTGCGGCTTCCTCCAGCGTCAAATTACTTTTCTCCCAAATGGGAATACTAATCATAGGCAGAAACCTCCACGTTTTATTTTTGATGTAAATTCAAAATCGCCTGCTCAGTCTGCTCATCCTGCACTTTTCACGCACTGTGAGCAGGCTGAGCAGGGCTTTTTCAAATTGATTCTATTTTTTAGTCCCACGGGCTGGGAACATCGACGGGCAAAAACAGGTCAATGTCCACATTGTGAAAGCCCCGATTCGTGCCGATGCACTTATCGTCGTAGACGATGCCCAGACTTTTCTGGTTGTCTTTCAGGTGGTGGATAAAGGTCGATGCGGCCAGTGGCTTTTCCAGATTGTCCAGACACCAGCGCTCATAGACTTTATAGAAATCTGTGGACTTGCACTTTGCACCCTGCCGAATTTCAAAGTAGCCTTCGGATTTGAGAAAGCCCAGAATGTTGTTGCCCTGCTCCATCGCTTCTCTCAGATTTGCGGCGGTGCGTTCGCTGATGGTGAACTGATAGTTGTTCCGAATCAGCCGATGCAACCCCTCCAACGCCCAAAGCAGGATGCCCTCTTTTTCATTCCGCATCTTATCGATGAGAAAAGGGTCATCTACCCGGCCAATGGGCTTTTCCTTGGTGGTGAGCAGCAGTTGGCGGCGATAGAATCCATTGGACTTATCATACAGAGCGTGTAAACTGCCGTTTCCAAAGCAGGCAAACCGCACATATAGAGTACCCTGCACACTCTGCTGGCCTTTGCGCTCAATGTCGATTTTATCTTCCAGCGTGACAATGGTTTTGATGTTGTTGGTCTGCGGCAGGGCTTCCGTTTTCATATCATCGTCTACCAGAAGCAGCTTGTATTCCAAGTCCGCACGGGCAAAGCGGTTGGTTTCTACCTTTTGCAGACTTCCCGTATACATACTGCTGCCGAACAGTTCTCGCAAAATCAGCCCAATTCTGGATTTTCCCTCACCGCCTTTGCCGATCATCAGCAGCATTTTCTGCGCTTTGGTGACAGGCAGCAGACAATAACCGATATACTCTTGCAGGGCTGGAACATCTTCTTCATACAGCAGTTCATTTAAGAATTGCAGCCAGCGCGTTGGTGCTGGTGCCTCCGGCACATAAGCGATGGGCAGACGGTTCATGCAGTATTCTTTTTCTGGAGTAAAGTGACCATCTGCAAAGTATGTACCGTTTCGGACATGAATGCGGTCTGTCTGAATCTCCGGCGGTTCAGATGCACAGGCCAGCTTGATGGCCTGCACGATATGCTCAATGCGCCGTGCCACGCTGGTGGTAGCGTAATAGCGAACTTGTTCATAGATTTCTTTTTTCAATGGGGCTTCATCCTCAATCATGCCATCCACCGTGAACAGCCTGCCTTGAAAGCAGCGCATGGGATGCAGGCTCAAAAAGTAGTCTGCAAACAGTGGTTCGATGATTTTTCCGTTGTCACCCACCCAGTTCCGAGCAGGTGTGTTATGCTGCTGCTTCGTTTTCTTTGCATCGTTCGATTGCTTCTCCAAGGGCGGTCACTTCCTTTCCGTTGAATAATTGTTGCTTTTCATACAGGCTTCCCTGCAAAAGAATATCCAGCAGATATTGCACACGGCCTGCGTAGTGCAGGCTTGCTACAAAGCAGGGATGCAGGACTTCTTCTTGAATTTGCGGCGCGTAAGTTTCGTGCCAATCTGCCAGCAGGGAGCGATAGCCGGACAAGATTTTGTAGAGTTGCTCTTTCTGGTTCAATGGCTTTCCCACGAATTTATAGCGTATCGGTGAAAAATCTTCTGTAGCAGAAAGTCCAAAATCTGCGGCCAGCTTTTCAGCCGCCTGTCGCAAGGACAGTTGGAACAATTTTGCGGCAAAGTCGATTACATCGCCATCCGCTCCACAGCCAAAGCAGTGAAATCTTGAATCCACTTTCATGCTGGGATTGCGATCTGCATGGAATGGACAGCAAATCATGCTGCTGCGGTTGGGCTGAAAGCCGTAGGATTCTGCGGCCTGTCGGGTGGTGATGTTTTGTTTTACAGTTTGAAACAGATTACTGTTCTTGAAGATTTGCCTCCTTTACAGTTCCATACCATAACTGCGCTTCTTCGGTTTGGTGCGTGTCTGCTCACGCCGATTGAATTCTTCCTGCCGCTGATGCAGCTTTTGCAAAACAGACGGACGAGCATTTTCTTTGATTTTCTCGACAGCAGGCTTTTTGATTTCTGGCTTTATAAGGGCAGCTGTCAATTTTGCAGTAAGCCTGCTTACCGCTGCAACAATATTTTTTCGCAGCGTTGTGATTTGGTATGTGGTGTAATCCACCGTTTCCTTGCTTGCCTTTCGTCCAGGCTCTTTCAGCCAATCCAAATAAATATCGACCTGTTCTGTACTTGCATTCAAAGCATCTTTCGCAGCATTTTCAGAAACAACGGCAACAGCTTTGTCGTAGGCGATAGCAGAGATTTCTTCCAGAAAATTCTCGGTATCTTCGATTTGCTGAGAAAGCTCATCTATCCGTTTTTCCTGTTTTTGAATTTTCTTGTCATTGCTCATAATCGTTAGGGATTGATATGTTGTGCGGCGAACTTGCAGAAGATTTTCATTCTCATGTTCCTGTTTCAAATTTTCAAGCTGAACGGTTTGCTCCTGCACAGCTTTTTCCTGTTGAGCAAGTTGCTCTTTTTGCTTTGCCATGATATAGTCCTGCTTTTCCAGATAAGCCCGGCCACCGTATTCTGGCACTTCGTCCAGTTCCAGACCATGGCGTTTGGCAATCTCGAACAGCATCGTGCGGCAGGCTGCATCAAACGTGATCTTGCGATTATTGTAGCGTCCAAGGGGCTTGTCTGACTTCGGCAGTTCAAAGCCAAGAGCTTCCAATGCCTTTTCCTGCTGAGGAGCAATCTCACCGTATTTGTTCTCACAGTCGAACACATGGCGTTCATGAATGTGCGGTGTTCCCTCGTCTAGATGCAACGCCCAATCCAGAATGTGGACGTGTTTGCCGAAACGCTCGTGGAACTCGTCCATAAATTCTGTGGCGATTTGAAAAAGCTCCTTGGGCGAAGCGTGGCTTTCCAGCGTTCCAAGTTGATAGATGCTTTCTTCTGGACAGTTTTTCTTGCTGGCAAGCAAATCCTCGGTAGAACGGTTTCTCTCGGTGTGCCGGATTTTGGCGTTACGTTCATTCTGCTTTTCGGTGAAGTTGGTGTAGTGGAGTTTGTAGTAGAGTTTTTCGACTTCTTCAAAAGTGTCAGCTAGACTGTCCTCACTTTTGGGCTGTAAAGCAGAACGGATTCCGTTATAACAATCCCAATAGATGTTTTGCTGGACACGCTCCGGGTCGATATGTTCGCTATTGGCAATTTCAAAACTGCGGTCATTGTGCTTTGCATTGTAAGTGCCGTGCTTTCCGGCTCGGCCATTGTGTCGGGTCAGTTTCAGCGACCATCTCTCCTTTCTGGGGATACGCAGAGGACGCCGTGCGCGGGGTAGGGGCAACGCGGTGCAGCGAAGCTGCAAATCTGCCGCCTGCTATGCGCCAGATAATACCCAGTAGGATATGACGCAGGGCATCACATTCACTGGGCAAGGCTGCCGCCCTTGACCCGCGCAAAGAGCTGCGCTCTCTGCACTCTTGCGCCGAACAACCTGACAGACAAGACTTTGCGAAGTCCTCTCTGCCAGCTTGTCCGGTTTTTCTTCGGTGTCGGTCTGCCTGCAAGCTGTTCCTGCCCGATCTCCTCCGGCGTATGGCTTCTTCTTGGTGCGCTCATATCATGGCGGCACTTCTCCGAAAAAGCATAGTGGCTTGCAGCCGATCATGTTATTGTCAAGGTGCAATGCAGTTTTGTAAGGAATCAGGAACTTTCGGAAGTGAAGCCAACAGTAAATAGGTCTGTTTGGAAAAATAGTCCTTACACCCTATACAAACTTAAGGGGGAATTTTTAAACCGTGTCTTTTGAAAATTCAAAGAAAATTCACCTTTTTCAACATTTCCCTCTACCTATAACATTCTAAAACGGGTGTTTGGCATACAGATTTTTGAATTTTGTTAAACTGCCCAATTTTAGAATATAGATTTTGTTCATTATCCACTTATAGAACTATAGGAAATCCGTTTTTTAAAAGATTTTGAAAGCCCCTATACTAATAGGAATCCGCAGAGCCGTTTTGGAATACAGTTTTGAAAATTTCACAATTTCGAGCAAAAAGAAAACGGCAAAGCAGATAAAATCTACTTTACCGTTTGGAATTTTTACACGAAGATTATTTTGTACTATAAAATGTTTGTCGAAAAACTTGAACTGCATTCGTTGAATATAGGCTATGGAATGACTTTATCGAACTAATGTTTAACTCTTCAACTTCAGTGTTGCCGCAAGGCACAACGTCAGCATTCCGCTTGCAAATCCTGCAACCGTTGGTGCCAGCCAGACACCATTCAGACCAAACTTTGCGGACAGGAGAAGCAAAAACAGAATGGGGAAAATTAGTGTGCCAAACAAGGACACAATAAGCGAACGTGCTGGGCGTTCCAATGCAGTAAAGAAGGAAGAAAAGCAGGTATCAGCCCAGCCGACCAGATAGGAGAAAGAGAAAATCTTCATGGCATCGATGCTGACGGTAAGCAATTCTTTATTCTCTGGGGCAACGAACAATGGTGCAATATGCTTTCCGGCGAGCAGCATGAACAGCATCGACAGCAGGGAAAAGAAAATCGCACCCAACAGTACGCATCGAAACAGTGCTTTGACTTTCTCTATCAACCGTGCACCGTAGCAATAACTGATGGCAGGCTGCATCGCTTCGCATAGGCCGAAAATGAGCATTCCTACGATGCTGTCCACATACATGACCACTGAAAAAGCCGCAACTGCGGTTGTACCACCATATTTGAGCAGCACAAGATTCATCACAAGCGACAGAATAGAAGATGCAATATTGCTGAAGAATTCGCTGGAGCCATTGGCAAGGATACGCAAGAGTTTCTGCCATGAAATGCGTGCCGTGGTGTAATAGAGATCCAACCGTTTTCCTAAAAACAGAAAAAGTGTGATAAGAGAGCCAATTGCCATGGAAAGGCAGCTTGCAAGTGCCGCAGCCCGGACACCCTGACGCAGTATGGCAATTAAAAAAATGTCCAGCACCACATTCAAAATCTGCGTTGCAATGCCGATCACCATGCTGAGATTTTCTTTGCTGCAAACACGGAGATAATTATCCGTAGCATAAAAGACCAGAAGAAGCGGTGCAAAGACTGCATACACACGCAAATACTCAATGCTGCACTGAATCGCCTGTTCCGTAGCTCCCGGTGCAAGAAGCCGGACGAATGGTTCTGCGCAGCCAAAGCCCAACACACCGAGTACGCAGGACAGCAGTAGAATAAATACAATGGAAAAGCTGAACACCTGTGATGCGCCCTTACGGTCTTTTCCGCCCAACAGGATGGAAATATGTACCGAAGAGCCGGTAGCAATCATGTTGGAAAAAGCAAATACGATCGTGATGACCGGCATCACAAGGTTAATGGCGGCAAGGGCATCCTCACCCACAAACCGCCCAACGAACAAACCATCTGCAATGGAATAAAGCGAACCGAAGACCATGGTGATCATAGACGGAATGGCACAGCGCAGCACCAGTTTTCTGGGCGATAGTTGTGCAAATACTTCTGAATTCATTCTGAACCTCCTGAACAAAATCACCCGATAGGCTGTTCTCTAGTCTGTGTAATCTTCGTAGTGATGTTGGAAAGAATACCATCTGCAATCAAGACTGTCAACGAACTTCAGAATTCTTCAGAACTTCTATGGCTATTTTCAGATTTTTAGAATCGAATAAAATTTAGGCAACGGGTAGCGTCAGATATACCTCAAATCTTCCATCCTGCTCTCTCGTTTCAAACGTTCCGCCGTGGTATTCCAGAATGCGCCGACAGGTATTCAGACCGATATTGGTGCTTTCCCGGCTGTTGCGCTGCGGCGAAACCGCATTGCAGATGCTTAATGTGATTTGGCCTTCTTTGCGCTGGAATGCAATTCGGATAGGCTTTGCCGGGTCAGCATATTTCAGCAGATTAGAATAGATGTTGTCGAAAGCCCGGCGCAGGAGTTCCAGATTGACCGCAATGCTCCCGTGCAGCGGATGAAAGTCTGTCTCAACGGAAAATCCTTTGCTTTGCAGGGAAAAAGCGTACTCTCCCCAGAACTGTTCCAACAGCGTATCAGCATCCTGCGGCTCTGTGTCCGGCTGTTCCCATTCAGCAGAATAGACCAAAAAATATTCAAACATCTGGTCGGCCATCGTCTTGATACGGAGCGTCTGTTCCAGACTTTTTTTCACGAATAGATGAAGCTGCTCTTCATTCTCATATTTCTTTCTGTCAAGCAGTTCCAGATAGGCCAGAAGCGAAGTCAGCGGTGTGCGCAGGTCATGGGACATGGCTGTGACAAGCTGGGAACTTGCAGAGCGCGCTCGTTCTTCCGTCTGCTGATGAGCAAGGATAGAGCGGCGCATCTGGTCGATGCCATAAGCAAGCTGTCCCAGCTCATCTTCCCCCCGTACTGTTACCTGATATTCCAATGCACCACCAGCGAGAACGTCCAGTTCCTGCTTCATTTTTTTGATATAAGCCAATTTGCGGTGAACCATCGTGATAAAGCAGCCACTAAAAACAACAAAAGCCGCAGCAGCAGACAGAATGGTGAGAACAATATAGAACGAATCTCCGGCATAGTAATACAAAAACACCTGCACAGTATCTCCATTGCCGAGTGTCAGATGGTATTCGGCCTCCGGGCTTTCATAGGAAGGGTCAAATGTCAAAGGCTGCATCTCCGAATCATCATCTATCTGATACCGGGGAGAAGTGGTGTAGAGGCACTTTTTTCCCTTATAAACGATCAGGGCCAGCAGATTGTTCCGATTACTCCATACGTTCAGGTATTGGATATTATCTTCCGTGATTTTTTCTGTGGTTACAAAGTCCTGCAACTTGGAAAATTCTTTATCTGTCATTCGCTTGGCAAAAGGCTCCCCATAAACGGTATGATCAAGCAGAGAATTTCCCAGAGTAAGAACCAGAAAAAATGCTGCGATTGCCGCCAGCAGTGACCCCAGCGCACCGCACAGCAGCTGTGCACTCAAACTGCTGGAAATCTTCTTACCCAATCCGATATCCCTTTCCCCAGACAGTCTGGATGATTTGATTGTTTTGCGTGTCATCGCCCAGCTTCCGTCGCAGATTTCCGATATGAACCATAACGGTATTATTAGAAGTGTAGAGATATGGCTCTTCCCAGACGCTTTCATAGATGTTCTGCACTGTGAAAATTTTCTTGGGATGAGATGCCATCAGATACAGAATGCTGTACTCTGTCCGCGTCAGAGTCACTTCCTGTCCATTCTGCCAGACCATACACTGATCTGGGTCGATTTCGATATTGCCGCAGCAACGGATACGGCAGTTCTGCTCCGGGGCTTTTGCACCGTAGACGCAATAACGGCGCAGCATCGCCTTAACACGGGAAATCAGCTCAGAATAAGAAAAGGGCTTTACCAGATAATCATCGCCGCCTACTGTGAAACCCATGGATTTGTCGGAATCCTGCGATTTGGCAGTCAGAAACAACACAGGAACGGCAGACTGTTTACGAATCTCCGCGCAGGCGGCATAGCCGCTGGTTCCGGGCATCATCACATCCAGAATCACAAGGTCGATGGAGCTGTCCAGCAGCTTCAAGGCAGCATCGCCGTTTTCTGCTTCTACCACCTGATACCCTTCGCCCATCAGTAACAGTCTTAATACTTCACGAATTTCCGGGTCATCATCGACTGCTAAAATTTTGCGATTTTCCATGTTCCTGTCTCCTTTTCTGGATTCCTTTCGTTCTATATTATA
The DNA here is from genome assembly GCA_963599235.1 of Lawsonibacter asaccharolyticus. Taxonomy (GTDB): domain Bacteria; phylum Bacillota; class Clostridia; order Oscillospirales; family Ruminococcaceae; genus Faecalibacterium. The sequence goes on from CAVBWT010000027.1 coordinate 20,949, forward strand.
GCGGATTTTCTGTATGATGGACAACAAACTTCACAATTCTTCAGATTTTTCCGCAGTACATTTTCAGAATTGCAGCGTACAATGACAGCGTTCTAAAAGATAGACAGAAGGGAGGACGAACAATGGAACACTGTGCCAACCGCCTGAAAAAATGGCTGGGAACTGCTCTGGTTTTCCTGCTGCTGATTTTGATTTTGTTCTGTCTGCATGGTTACGCAACCGGACGCTTTTCTTCCACCGCACAATTTCAGGCTTACATAAAGAGTTTTGGAATCTTTGCGCCACTGGTGCTCATTACGATTCAAGCGATTCAGGTCATTATTCCGGTACTTCCGGGATGGCTGGGCTGCATCGTAGGCGTTGGAATGTTCGGTGCAGCCAGAAGTTTTTGGTGCAATTATATCGGCATCAGCGCAGGTTCAATGATCGCATTTTTACTGGCGAAGCATTTCGGCGTGGAACTCGTGCAGAAAATGGTTTCAATGGAGAAATATCAGAAACTGGTGGACTGGGTCAACACAAAAAAGAGCTATACGCTGATCCTGTTCCTTGCCATCCTGCTGCCATTGGCACCCGATGATTTCTTGTGCTGGTTCTCTGGCCTGACCGGGATGAACACCCGGAAATTTGTCTGGATCATCCTGCTGGGAAAGCCGTGGTGTATTCTTGCTTATAGTCTGGTGTTCGGTCAATTTATCTGATGGAGGAAAATCAAAATGCTTGGAGTTTATAATTATACTGTCGTCTTGACTTATGTAGGAATGTTGATTGGCGTATTCGGTATGACCCGTGCCATGCAGAGTGATTTGCAGGGTGCATTGTTCTGCCTGATGCTGGCAGGCTTCTGCGATATGTTTGACGGAAAAATCGCATCCACAAAAATGCGTACTCAGCAGGAAAAGCGTTTCGGCATTCAAATCGATTCGCTGAGCGATTTACTTTGCTTTGGCGCATTGCCAGCACTCATTGTTCATTCGATTGCACCGCAGAATGCGCTGGTGCTTTTCGTGGCCGGAATGTATGTCCTGTGCGCTCTTATCCGTCTGGCATGGTTCAATGTGGATGAAGAAGAACGGCAGAACTACTCTGTTCTTCCCCGTGAATATTATCTCGGTCTGCCTGTCACGACCATCGCCCTGTTTCTGCCAGCACTTCTTGGGCTAGGTCAGTTGTGCCATTGGCCGCTTTTGATCGTTGGCACAGTTATTTTAACAGTAGCTGGTGTGGCATTTCTGACTCCATTTCGTTTGAAAAAGCCGCAAATGCCCGGAAAAATCGGAATGCTGCTCTGCGGCTGTGGCGAAGTCGTAATTTTGCTGATGGGAGCGAATTTGCGATGAAAAACACTTCCTTAGCAGTACAATTTTTGTATGGAACAGTTCTGGGGCGCATTCTTCTGAAGGGAATCATGGCCACTCATGCCGACCGAATCGCCGTTGCGTTTCTGCATTCGCGCTGGTCGAAACCCATTATTGAACCCTATGCAAAGCGGCACGGCATCACTTTGAATACAGCGCAGAAAATGCAGGGATTCCGTACCTATCGGGATTTCTTTGCCCGAACCAGAGAAAACGTATGGGTCGATCACATCCCGGAACACCTCATCAGCCCCTGCGATGGCTGGCTGAGTGCTTATCCTATTGCGGCAGACAGCAGTTTTTTCATCAAAAACTCGCACTATCAGTTGAGTGACCTCTTACAAGACGCAGAGCTTGCACGGAAATTTGAGGGCGGTCAATGCCTGATTTTCCGGCTGTGTGCATCCGATTACCACCATTACTGCTACATTGATGACGGTTATCAGGGAGAAAACCATGAGATTCCCGGTGTTCTTCACAGTGTCCAGCCGATTGCTTGTGAAAAATACCCGGTATATGTTTTGAACCGCCGCAGCTGGACACTGATGGCGACAAAGCATTTCGGCCCAGTTGTGCAGACAGAAATCGGCGCACTGGTAGTCGGCGGCATTTGCAATCCACGAAAGAATCTCCGTGTTTTTCGCGGCATGGAAAAAGGTCATTTTGAATTGGCTGGTTCTACCATTGTTCTGCTGTTTCAGAAAAATCAAATTGAGTTGTGTCCTGATATTCAGAATCAGTTGAAAAATGGAGAAGTACAGGTGCATGAAGGAATGTGGATTGGAACGCAAGCGGCCAAGGAGCACACAGCCCCATGAAAACCTTGAATCCTTTTTCTAAAATTCCACGCCGTGTAGTAGTACTGCCGCTTGCTGCACTTTTTTGGAATCAGTTGGTGTATCAGGGAGCTGCAAGACTGGCAGAATCACGGTTTCACTATGATTTTTCTCTTCCCATTGACCATCAGATCCCGCTGATTCCATGGACGATCACGATTTACTTTGGCTGTTATCTGCTGTGGGGCGGTCATTATATCTGGATGGCATGGCGAGATGACCTGACAGCAAAGCAGTTCTATACAGCCGATTTTCTTTCAAAGCTGCTCAGTCTGGCCTTTTTTCTGTTTCTTCCCACCGTTATGAACCGCCCGGAAGTGACCGCGCCGGGTTTCTGGAACGATGCCATTCGGTTTCTGTATCGCGTGGATAAGCCCTTCAATCTGTTTCCCTCTTTGCACTGCTCTATCAGTTGGTTGTGCTGGGTCAGCATCCGAAAAGACAACAACTCACCAAGCTGGTATCGCTGGCTCACCCTTGTAGTGGCGGTTGCAGTCTGTGCTTCAACCTTGACCACTCGCCAGCACGTTCTTGTGGACGTAGTGGGCGGCATCCTGACAGCGGAAATCTGCTGGACCATAACACGGAGATGTTGAAGCGGCAGGAAAGCAGTTTGTTCATAAGAGAACCTCCATGTTCTTCACATTTGCTTCTTTTGCGGTGGAAAGTTCCGGCTATCCGTTTGCAAATCCATGAATCTTCTTTTTAATGCAACCCTTTACAGGTATACACCCGTCCACCACACACCCGAATTTTACGTCAAACCCGAACAACGCTCTTTTTGCTCTGCACAAAATCATACATCGTTTGGCGTAAAATTGGCGTATGGCGTAGTTTTCACTGGAAATCCGTCAAAAGAAAAAGCCTGAAACTTCTCGTAACATCAAGAAGTTTCAGGCTTTGTTAGTTGCAAATTGGTAATTTACTGCTCAATCGGCTTCATCGTCGGGAAGAGCAGGACGTCACGGATAGATGCGCTATCAGTGAGGAGCATAACAAGGCGGTCAACGCCGAAGCCGAGGCCGCCCGTGGGAGGCAGGCCATACTCGAGGGCATTAACGTAGTCATAATCGACCTGTGCCTTGCAGTCGGGCTCGATTGCCTTGCGCTCAGCGACCTGACGCTCGAAGCGACCCTTCTGGTCGATGGGGTCGTTCAGCTCGCTGAATGCGTTGCCGTACTCGGTGCAGTCAATGAAATACTCGAAACGCTCGGTGAAGGCCGGGTCGTTAGGCTTACGCTTTGCCAGAGGACTGATCTCGACCGGGTAATCATAGATGAAGGTTGGCTGAATCAGCTTATCCTCAACGAATGCGTCAAAGAACTCTGCCAGAATTGCACCCTTGGTGGGAACCTCAGGCAGCTCGACATTATGCTCTTTTGCGCAGGCAATTGCATCTTCGTCAGTTTTCCAGTCATTGAAATCGACGCCGGAATACTTCTTGACAGCCTCGATCATAGTCAGACGCTCCCAGTGACCCATGTCGATCTGCTTGCCCTGATAGGTGATCTCCAGACTGCCGCAGATCTTGATTGCCAGACGCTTGTACAGCTCCTCGACCAGATCCATCATACCGTGGAAGTCGGTGAATGCCTGATACAGCTCGATGGTGGTGAACTCGGGGTTGTGCTTGGGATCCATACCCTCGTTACGGAAGATACGACCGACCTCGTAGACACGATCCATACCGCCGACAATCAGACGCTTCAGGTACAGCTCAGTCTCGATGCGCAGCACCATGTCCATGTTCAGGGTGTTATGATGGGTATAGAAGGGTCGTGCAGATGCGCCGATCTCGAACGGAGTCAGAATCGGGGTATCGACCTCGAGGAATCCCTTCTCGTCCAGATAAGCGCGAATCTCTTTCAGGATCTGGCTGCGCTTGACGAAGGTATCCTTGACCTCAGGGTTTGCAATAAGGTCAACGTAACGCTGACGATAACGCATCTCGGTATCGGTCAGGCCGTGGAACTTCTCCGGCAGCGGACGCAGGCTCTTGGCCAGCAGAGTGATTTCTTCTGCGCGGACGCTCAACTCGCCGGTCTTGGTGCGGAACACCTCGCCCTTGACGCCGATGATATCGCCGACATCCAGCTTCTTGAATGCTGCATACGGCTCATCGCCCAGCTCATCACGGCGGACGTACAGCTGAATATCGCCCTTGTCATCACGCAGGTGGGCAAAGCTTGCCTTGCCCATGACACGCTTGGACATCATACGGCCTGCCAGAGCGACTTTCTTGCCAGAGTCGCTCTCGTTAGGCAGTTCCTTGAACTCTTCCTTCAGGTCAGCGGAATATGCGTCCTGTGGGAACTTGGTCAGGGTAAACGGGTCATGGCCTGCTGCCTGCAGGTCAGCCAGTTTCTGACGACGAACCTGTACCTGCTCGCTCTCGCTCAGGCCAGCCGCCGGGTTTCTCTTTTGCTCTTCCATTGCTTCCTCCGCTGTTTCTTAGTTCTTTGCGTGGGTGATGCTCAGCACCTTGCAGGCAACTGCCTGACCGGAGGGCAGCAGAACCTCGGCCTCATCGCCGACAGCCTTGCCCAGCAGAGCGTGACCCACAGGGCTCTCATCGCTGATCTTACCATTGATGGGGTCAGCTTCGGTACGGCCAACGATGTCGTACTCGTCGACCTCGCCGTCCATCTCAAACTTGACATGGGTACCGACTGCAACGTTCTCAACGCTCAGCTCGCTCTCATCGATGACGACAGCGTTCTTTACCATCTGCTCCAGCTCGGTGATGCGGTTCTCGACCAGACCCTGAGTATTCTTTGCCTCATCGTACTCGCTGTTCTCAGACAGGTCTCCGTGGCTGCGAGCTTCCTTGATCTCTTCAGCCAGTTCCTTACGGCGAACCGTTTTGAGGTATTCCAGTTCCTCCTGCATCGCTTTGAGGCCAGCAGCGGACATCTTGATTTCTTGTGCCATGTGGGAATCTCTCCTTGTCTATTTGTTGAGTACGGCCTGCCTTTTGGGATAAAACCGCACACGAATGCCATTTTGACTACATCATTATAATAGCAAACACCAGGCTTGTCAATGAAAGAACCGCTCTGCGGCGTAAAAATCGCAGTAAAAAGCCCCACCGACAGAGGGAATTGTCAGCAGGGCTTGAAGATGTCTTAAATTTTAAGGTTTAATCGTCCGCAGACTCATCGAGGTTGCCGAGCTTCTTAGCCTGTTCGACCACAGCCGGAACCAGATTATCGGGCAGGATCTCATAGCGTGCGAACTCGGTGGTGAACCAGCCGCGGCTCTGCGTGGTCTGACGGATGAAGGTGGTGAAGTTGGACAGCTCGGCCAGAGGAACTTCGGCAATGATGGTCTGGAGACCGTCTTCGTCCGGCTCCATACCCAGAACACGACCGCGACGCTTGGTGACATCGCCCATGATATCGCCGGTATTGTCGTTGGGAACATGAGCTTTCAGGGTGTGGATAGGCTCGAGGATGACAGGGCCAGCTTCGGGCATTGCAGCCTTGTATGCCAGCTTTGCAGCCATGATAAAGGCCATTTCGGAGCTGTCGACCGGGTGATAGCTGCCGTCCAGCAGAGTGGCTTTCAGGCCGACCACAGGATAACCAGCCAGCACACCCTTTTCTGCTGCCAGACGGACACCCTTTTCAACAGCCGGGAAGAAGTTCTTGGGAACACTTCCGCCGAAGACTTTCTCCTCGAAGACGACCTGCTCGCTGTCGCAGGGCTCAAAGTTGATGACGACATCGCCGAACTGGCCGTGGCCGCCGGTCTGCTTCTTATGACGACCCTGTTTCTGGCAGGCCTTGCGGATGGACTCACGGTAAGCGATACGGGGAGTCTCGAGGCCGATCTCAACGCCGAACTTATTCTTCAGCTTTGCCTTGACAACATCGAGGTGCTGTTCGCCCAGACCGCCGATAATCTGCTGGTGAGTTTCTGCGTTGTTGACATAGCTCAGGGTCGGGTCTTCTTCCATCAGGCGAGCCAGCGCGCTGCTGATCTTGCCCTCATCGCCCTTCTTAGCGACGGTGACCGCCATGAACAGGCTGGGCAGAGGGAAAACAGGAGCTGGCATCTTGACAACACGGGCAGGATCACACAGCGTATCGCCGGTCTTTGCACTGACGAGCTTTGCAACGGCACCGATATCACCGGCACCGATGGACTCGGCCTCTACCTGCTTTTTGCCGATAACGGTCAGCGGCTTGCCGATCTTCTCGGTCTCGCCGGTACGAGCATTGACGAGGGTCGTGCCGGCGGTAACTTTACCGCTCAGGACACGCAGATAGCTCAGCTTGCCGACAAACGGGTCAGCAACGGTCTTGAACACGTAAGCCGCAGTCGGCTCATCCTCGGTGCAGTGCAGCTCGACCGGTTCACCGTTGGCGTCCTCAGCGAGAATGCTTTCATCGTGCTGGGAGCTGGGCAGGAGCTTGCTCATATTATAGAGCAGCATATCAAGTGCCTGCTGGTTGACAGCACTGCCGCAGAACACAGGAGTGATGAGGCCATTCTTAACGCCTTTGCGCATACCCTCGACGATCTCCTCAGTCGTGAAGGGTTCGCCACCGAAAAACTTCTCCATCAGCTCATCGTCCGTCTCAGCGATTGCCTCGCTCATTGCCTCGATCAAGCCCTGGAAACGGTGGCCGATATCAGGCAGTTCTACCTGAATCTGCTTGCCGCTCTCATACTTAAAGGCTTTCTGGCTGAACAGATTGATGTACACCGGCGTACCGTCATCCAGCTTGGCCGGAACGACACAAGGACAGACAGTAGAGCCAAACTTGATCTTCATGTCCTCGAGGATCTTGAAGTAGTTTGCGTTCTCGAGGTCGCACTTGGAAACAAAGACCATCGTCGCCTTGTTGTTTCTCCGTGCCAGCTGGAAAGCCTTTTCCGCACCGACGGTCACACCGCTGCGGCCGGACACACAGATCAGCACGCTCTCTGTTGCCCGGATGCCCTCATACTCGCCTGCCTCGAAATCAAACAGACCCGGTGCGTCGATGAGGTTGTACTTGACGCCCTCACACTCCACCGGAACCACCGATGCCGAAAGGCTGGCCTTCCGTTTTGCTTCCTCAGGGTCAAAGTCCGAAATCGTGGTGCCGTCCTCGACCCGGCCCATACGCTCTGCTGCGCCCGAAAAATAGACCAATGCTTCGGTCAGCGTCGTCTTGCCGCTGCCGGCATGGCCTGCAATCAAGATATTACGGATGTTGTTGCTTGCGTATTTCATATCGGTTTTTCCCTCATTTCCGCCTTGCAGAGCATTCTCTCCGCTTTTGTGGCATATTTTACAAAGATAATACCACACTCAAAGCATTTTTTAAATATTTCGTTTCAATTTTCTGGCTTTTTAACTGCCAAACTTCCTGCTCAACTTTTGTGCATTTTGACTGATAACTCTGAAATCTGATTGTAAAACGCCGAAACATCCTGTATAATAAAGGCATATCAATGTATCGAGGAGGCTTTTGCCATGAAACGCACCGATTACATCAACTGGGATGAATACTTTATGGGCATTGCCCTGCTGACGGCCATGCGCTCCAAAGACCCGAACAGTCAGGTCGGCGCATGTATCGTCAGCCCCGAAAATAAGATCCTGTCTCTGGGTTACAACGGTATGCCCATCGGCTGTGACGACGACGCCATGCCCTGGGAACGGGAGGGAAATCCCCTGGAAACCAAATATATGTACGTCTGCCATGCAGAGCTGAACGCCATCCTCAACAGTGCGCACAACAATCTGAAAGGTGCAAGAGTCTATGTGACCCTTTTCCCCTGCAACGAATGCACCAAAGCCATCATCCAATCCGGCATCTCAGAAGTGGTCTATTACAGCGACAAGTATCACGACGCCGATTCCAGCGTTGCGGCACGGTTCATGTTCAAAAAGGCCGGTGTCCATCTGACGCCCTATCAACCCACCGGGCGGCACGCAGAGTTGGAGCTGTAAGGGAATTACCTGTCACCCTCCTCTTGACCTGCATTTCTTTCTGCTATATAATAGAGCTGTTAAGCTGCATAAATATACAGTTTATTTTGAATAAAGAGGGATATATACAATGAGTCTGAAAAATCGCAGCTTTTTGAAGCTTCTGGACTACACTCCTGACGAGATTGAGGAACTTCTTGACCTCGCTGCTGACCTCAAGGCCAAAAAGAAGGTCGGCATCCGCCACAACAAATTGCAGGGCAAGAACATCGCCCTGATTTTCGAGAAGACCTCCACCCGTACCCGTTGCAGCTTTGAGGTCGCCGCACACGACCTCGGCATGGAAGTCACCTATCTTGACCCGTCGGGCAGTCAGATCGGCAAGAAAGAGTCCATCGCCGATACCGCCCGTGTTCTCGGTCGGATGTTCGATGGCATTGAGTACCGCGGCTACGGTCAGCAGATCGTCGAAGACCTCGCCCATTATGCCGGTGTTCCGGTCTGGAACGGCCTGACGAATGAGTTCCACCCCACCCAGATCCTCGCCGACTTCCTCACCATCCGGGAGCATTTCGGCCAGCTGAAGGGTATTAACTTCGTTTACTTCGGTGACGCCCGTTACAACATGGGCAACAGCCTGATGGTTGGCTGCGCAAAGATGGGTCTGAACTTCACCGCCTGCGCACCTAAGAAGTACCAGCCCGACCCGGAGCTGATCGCTCAGTGTCAGGCCATCGCCGCCGAGACCGGCGCGACCCTCCGCCTTGAAGAAGATCCTACGGTTGCCGCCAAAGGTGCTGACGTCCTCTACACCGACGTCTGGGTCTCGATGGGTGAGCCGGTGGAAGTCTGGGAAGAGCGCATCAACGACCTGTCGGCCTATCAGATCAACCAGAACCTGATGGATATTGCCGGCCCGAACGCCGTCTTTATGCACTGCCTGCCGGCTTACCACGACCACAAGACCACAGTCGGCAAGGAGATGGGCGAGCGGTTCCACCGCGACGCAATGGAAGTCACCGACGAGGTCTTTGAGGGCAAGCAGAGCATCGTCTTTGACGAGGCCGAAAACCGGATGCACACCATCAAGGCAGTCATGGCCGCAACGCTGGGCTACGAAGACTAACGCTTCTTCCAAATAACGATTCAAACGTAAAAACTCTGAACCACTCCGGGCAGCTTTCCGGAAGGTTCAGAGTTTTTCGTTTATGCTTTGATTTTGTTTTTAAAGGCTCAGGCCGTAAGCGTGGATGTCGCAGTCAAAATTCATTTCCTTGGCGGCAGCACGCATTTTCTCGACCAGCAGGCTGGTAGACATACCGGCAGCACAGAACAAAACGATGTTTTTTACAGCGAATTCTCCTTCATCTATCTCGTGCAGACAGAAGCTCAATTCTTCTGCTCTGCCATTTTACGGTACAGTTCCACAAACTCGACCGCCATATCCTTGACGACCATCGCATCCATCAGATGATCCTGTGCATGAACCATCAGCAGCATGACCGGAATACGGTCGCCCCGGATCTCCGACTGGATCATCTCGGTCTGTGTGTTGTGGGCATTGGTAAGAGCCTCTTCGCACTCTTTCAGACGGGCGTCAGCTTCCTCAAAGTTGCCTTTCTTTGCCTCCTGAACCGCCTCCATTGTAAGGCTGCGAGCATTGCCGCCCTCGACCGCACTCTTCTGTCAGAGTATCCAGATTCGGTGTCGACGCCGCCGGGTTTCCCATGTGTGCCATGGAATCGCAGCGCATCCGGTCGGCGACGAACCAAAGGATATTCGGTTTGCTGCTCATGAGAATCACATCCTTCATTTCCTTCTTATCAGCTCAAAAAACAGGGATCATCGCGGTGATAAAATTCTGGTATGCTTCAATGTTCAGGCCGGACAGCAGCGACGCAATGGCACCCACCATGATGATGGGCAGCAGGGCAGAGAAACCGCCGCTGATCGCTTTCAGAACCTTGTTCTGAGAGAGCTTATTGGCAAATGGGATCAGGGTCTTTTCCATTGCCGCTTGAAATTTTTCCAGCATTGCTTTTTCCTCACTTCATGACAATTCAACGATATTTTTCGCCTCTGCCGCGCGCCATGCAGTGGCTTTCTGCATTCTTACTATAGCACCTGTTGGAAAATTTTTCAATATTGTTTTGGAAAAAGATTCATTTTCAACAAAGGCTCTAAATCCGGCAGATCTTCCTTGTGGAAAACGTCAAAAAGATGGATGCAACAAGAAAAACTCGCAAAAAAAGCCCCAGCAGCTCCTTTTTCCGTTCCGGAAACGCCTTGCTTTTCCCTTTTGAATGCGGTATCATAAAAGAAAGATTTTGGAAAATTTTCCAATTCGTCTCTCTAACAGGCAAATCCCACTATAAATAAGACAAATCGGAGGAATTCTATGAATCCCATTGCCCTGCTTCACAGCAAATACGATACGCTGACAAACTCTGAACAGAAACTCGCGGATTATATCATTGCGAACCCTCGCTGCATCCTCGACAACCGGATGAGCCAGCTTTCCAAAAATGCCGGTTCTTCCAACGCCGCGCTTGCCCGTCTGTGCCAAAAACTCGGCTACGACGGTTTTTCGGAGTTTCGCTTTTCACTGAACAGCTATCTGCTCTCACAGGGCGGCGACAGCCCCACAAGCGACGGGCAGAAAGACGACCCTATCGAGAACATTCTGGACGCCTACACCCGTTACATCAAGATGCTTCCAAACTATGTCCCCCGGGAGCAGTTACAGGAAGCTGCAAAGAAGATCTGCTCTGCCCGGCGCATCTGCATCTGGGGCTTCAATCGAACGTTTCAGTCTGCCAGCCAGCTGTCCAACCGGCTGAGCCGACTGGGTATCTTCAACAAGTGCAGCGATGACTGGATCGTGATGACCGACGATGCCGAAGTTCTGGGCAAAGACGACCTCTGCATCGTCCTTTCGATGGCCGGACGCGGATTCAATAACCGGGAAAATATCATTGACAACCTGAAAGAGCACGGCTGTCCTCTGCTGCTCATCACGATGAACAACAAAATGCACATTGCGCAGTGTGCCGATCTGGTGCTTCTGCTTCCCCGTGTCATGGACGACAGCCAGAACAATTTCTTCGAGGATCAGATCATTGTGTACGTCATGCTGGAACTTCTGCTCTACGAAGTCGCACGCCTGCGCGTTGGCTAAAGGAGAAAAACGATGAAGAACCTGAATTTCCTGATAAAGCCGGCCTCCGGACTGTGCAACATGCGCTGCCGCAGTCTCTGCTTCGGCGGCTGCAAACGGGACTGGTATACAGACGACACCGGGAACCACAATTATTTCTGCCCAGCGTTCCGCAAATTCTTCTCCCACGCAGGGGCCCGGCTCGCCGAGATCGCGCGGCTTGAATCCTCCATGCGGCGTTAACCGCAAAGGGAGTCTTCGACTACATCGAATAAATGCTCCGGATGAAGCTGATAACGAGTGCAAAGAGCCGCAAGCTCATATACTCGTTTCTGGTCGACCGATACATCCGAAATCGAGAAAAGGGTCTGCCATCGACCGTGCAAACGCTGGAAGGCCGTTATGCCGAACGATGTATAATCACCGATCTCCTGTGTCCGCAATTGTTCCTGAATGCAACGATAATAATACACAAATTCCACCTGCCTTTTACAGAGCCTTTACTTAAACCGTCCTGCCGCATAAATACCCTTTTATGCAGTAGGATTCTGACGACACTTTCCGACGAAAAATAGCCAGTGTTCCGACAAAAAATTCTATTGACAGAACCACTTAAACTGCGTATTCTTTTATCGAATCGTTTGTCAACACATGTTATATCATAACCGCATATTCAAAGTACACAACCAAACTCAGAAAAATTGGCGGCGCAATCTGTACCGCCAACTTTTTTCACCCCAGTGGCGCATTTTGCGCCGCCAAAATTCAGAAATGCGGCGGATAAAATTGTTCTAAAGGGAGATGGAGTATGCCTGATTATCGAAAACGGATCGCAGAAGCGATCACCTTTGCACGAGAGTCGGTCAGTGTATCCCAGCGTGAGCTTGCGGATCGAATCGGACGCGATAAACGCACCCTGCAAAAATGGGAAAAGGGCGAAATGAAAATTTCGCTCGAGGATTTTGTGCGTATCTTCGAGGCTCTGCGCCTGTCGGTCGAGCCTTATTCCAAGTGGATTCGGCATCCGGATCTGTTTCCGCGTGGAATGGAGGATATTAACAACTTTGACACCAACCAGAAACGTGCCGCGCTGGTCGCCTTTTATGGACGGCAGGCATCACCGCTGGAAATCGACCAGGATTATTATATCCTCTTCGGCGACCACGGCAGCAACTACTACGGCATCCGCCAGCAGCAGCTTGCAAATCTGCAGACGCCGCTGCGCGACCGCAAGCGCATCTGCCGCCAGATCATCGACAATTACAATGAAGTCGTTGAGTCGAAAGCTCTGACTGACCCGGATGCACCGCAGCCCAATATGGGCATCCTTCTCGCCTGCTATGAAGCCAGCGTCGAGAGTATCCGTCAGGGTGAGAACCGCTATTCCATCGGCGATACGGCTGAGTGCGACGCCCCGGAAGAAAATGATAAAGATAAGGATTGGCTCTTCCGGTGAACCACCCTCCGGGCTGATTTTCAACATTTGTTTCGTGAGAAGTTGAAAATCGGCTTGGGATCATATTGCAATACGAACGCCCCCGATTCCTTACAGAACCGAGGGTGTTCGTGCGTTTATGATGTTTTAAAAGGAGAAATCAGGCCAGTTTCAGAACGCCTGCCTGAGTCAGGCGTTTGCGGAGGAGCGCACCGACGACGCAGGAGATGATGACCTTTGCAAGGTCAAATGCGATGAACGGATAAACGCAGACTGCCAGTGCATAGCTCAGCTCACAGCCCATCTGAACAACGAACCATGCGGTACCGAAAACATAGCTGACCGCAATGCCCAGCACAAGGCCGATGCCGGAAACGACCGGGTTGCCCTTGCTCTTCTCAATGAACAGACCGCCGATGAGTGCCATCGGCAGGAATCCGATCAGATAGCCACCGGTGGGGCCTGCCAGCTTCGCCAGACCTGCGCCATAACCGGAGAAGACCGGGATACCGACTGCGCCAATGGCCAGATAAATAGCAACGCTCAGGGTGCCGAACTTCGGGCCAAGCAGCCAGACCGTCAGGCAGATGACAAAGTTCGTCAGCGAGATGGGAACTGCACCGATCGGCACCGACAGGGGGCCAAGCACACACATGACAGCGGCCATCAGTGCGGTGACAGCCATCTGATAGGTCGTGATTTTTTTGTCTTCCATTGGGATACCTCTCTCACACATTTTTTCAGAAATTTTCTTTCACGGGTGCAAGTATACTCCGCTCATCCGCAAACCGTCAACATTAAATTTTGATACAGGTTTACAATTAAAAACCTTGCAAACCATCGCCAAAACTTTTATAATAGGAAGACAATGCCGAAAGGAGGCCTGTATATGGGCGGAGGACATCTTTCCCGACCCGACTTCGGGATGCCGCAGCCGGACCCATCTCATCCGCTGACTGAATTCTATCTTCTGTTGCAGCATACCTTAGACCGGACGGGTGTATTTGCCCTGCCTGCCCTCTATGCAGGGTTTCAGGCACCGGCACGGCGGATCTATCCGGACGAAGCCGCAGACTTTCTCTCCCTGTCCGAAACGGAACAGGAGGTTTCTCAGCGGCTTCTGGCTCCCGGACGGCTTCAGCTGCTGTACAGTTCCCTGCATGTCGCGCAGGACGGCATCCCTGCCGCCCTGATGCTGACAGAGGAGTGCAGCCGCTCCGTCTGCGCCGTGCAGCTTCTGCCGCCTTTCCTCTGGGAAGAGCCGCTGCCGCCGGTACCGGACAGTCCGATGGCACTCACTCTGACCCTGACGATGCACGATGTCGAAGCCATCGACACCGACCCGGCTGCACTGGGACGAAGGCTCGCCGAAGGAACCGCCGGGAAACACTGGTTGCGTCACCCAAAAGTGGAGACGTATCTCGCCCGGCAGGTCGCATTGTTTCAGCGCGTGTACCGTCGGTGACGACCTGTGATCTGGAAAAAATTATCATTGTTCTCCCTAGATGTGCAATAATGGGAACCGCTGACCCGTATATAGGGTGAGTGTTCCATCTGTGCTGAAGCTCAGCTTCCCGGGAGATCAAAGGAGCGTTTAACTTATGGGACAGCTACCAAAAGAAACTGTTTTTGCGTTGGCCGTGCAGAAGTACAGCGACGCGGTATACCGTGCCGCCGTTCATAATTGCAGCTGCACCGCCGACGCTGAGGACGTGGTACAGGATGTTTTAGAAAAGCTCTTGTCTTACGATGGCCGCTTTGAGAGTGAGGAGCACCTCAAGGCATGGCTGCTGAGGGTCGCGATCAATCGCTGCCGGGACCTGACCCGGTCTGCCCGTCAGAAAGACACTGAGCTGGACGAAAACCTGCCTGCGCCCGACGACTTTACAGACGGCAGTGTGCTGGATGCGGTACGCGCTCTGCCGGAGAATTACCGCAATGCCGTTTACCTTCATTACTATGAAGGCTATACCGCTGCGGAAGTCGGCCGGATGCTGGGCGCGCCTACCAACACCGTCCTCAGCTGGCTGCGCCGCGCACGAGCGCAGTTACATACGATGTTGAAGGAGGAGATCGAAGATGAGATGGTATGAGTACAAAATGGAAGTAGACGATCTTCATGCTTCGGATGATTTAAAAGCCCGGCTGATGGCGATGCAGAAAAACGCTTCGACCGAACAGCCTGCGCCGCCGGTGGAACTCAAGGCACCGCCTGCGGCTCGCCCGGCCAAGAAAAAGCCGATCCGGTTCCCTGCCAAACGGTTCTTTGGTCTGGCCGCCTGCCTTGCGTTCTGTGTCGTCGTGGGCGGCAGTGCAGTCAGCGTCCTGCATCTCGGTGCCGGTTCTTCTTCCCCCCTGAGTGAACAGAGTTCCCGTGCCGCTGTTGTCTCCGGCTCCGCGGATACGGCCTTGTATGCTATGGCAAGCAGTCCGGAAGTCGCAACGTACAGCGCAGATGGTGCGGATGATTCCACAAACTCGGCTCTGCTGACGAGCGGCGAAGCAGAAAGCCGTGAAGCACAGCAGACCGACAGCGCGAAGATCATCTACACTGCAAACCTTTCGCTGGAAAGCAAGAACTATGACGCCGCTGTTGCCGCCTTGAATGCCGCTCTTTCGGACGCAGACGGCTATATGGAGTCCAGCAACGAATCCAGTTACAGCGGTTCCAACCGCAATCTCTCGCTGACCCTCCGGGTTCCGCAGGACAATTATCAGAGTTTTCTGTCTGCCGCAGCTGCAGCCGGAAACCTTGTCAACAAGAGCGAGCAGGCCGATGATGTCACCAGCCAGTATATCGACCTCGAAGCACGCATCTCCAACCTGACCGCTCAGCGCACCCGTCTGCAGGAACTACAGGCCAGTGCGGAGACTCTGAGTGACCTGCTGGACATTGAGTCTTCCCTGAATGACGTCCAGTATCAGCTGGAAAGCTATCAGAGTCAGCTGGACTGGTATTCTCAGCAGGTCGAATGCTGCACGGTCTATATCTCCCTGAGCGAGGTCAAAGAGTATACCCCCATCGAGGAAGGCTTCGGTGAGCGCATCCTCTCTTCGTTCCAGAACGGCTGGTCGAACTTCGTTGTCGGTTTACAGCAGCTGGTCGTCTGGGTCATCCTCGCATGGCCCGTGCTGGTCCTGCTGGCTGTTCTGGCCGTCGGAATCCTGCTGTGGCGTCGCCGCAAAGCCAACCGCAAATAATTTTTCAAAAAGCCTTGACAGCTGCCCCGTGATATGGTATTATACTTAAGCAGTCAGCGAACAGTTGATAAGCAAAAAGTAAATATCGTGGGGTGGAGCAGTCTGGTAGCTCGTCGGGCTCATAACCCGAAGGTCGTTGGTTCAAATCCGGCCCCCGCAACCATCAGGCATCTTGAAGTTTTCAAGATGCTTTTTGTTTATATTTTTATATCATCATGATAGAGAGAACCCCCGGAACGATTTTATAAAGTCATTCCGAGGGTTCTTCTTATTTCTCTGTCCGCTTCAAATGGAACGACAATGCGCCAATCAGGTTTGCGTCGTTTCCGTACTTGCACGATACGATTTCCGGCTTTCCAAACGGAGTAAAAGTCAGCATTCCAAACTGGCGGTCGACGGCTTTCCGGAGCGTCTCTGTGACCTCCGGACGTGCGCTGATACCGCCGCCAATGGCAAACCGCTCAACATCCAGCACCGACTGGACGGAATAAATAGCCGCCGCTCCATATCGCCCGAATTCTTCCAGAGCCTTAACTGCCTCCGGCTCCCCTTGATCATACGCTTCAAAGAACTTTATCCCGTCCACATCCGGAATCGCACCAGATGCTCCCTTTTGGAGGCCGTACAGCCGCAGCAAGCCTGTCGCCGACAAGTATCCTGCAAGGAAAAGATCGTCGTTCTTTTCCCCCTCTATCCATCCGCCAGAGAGTTTTTCCAAACTCGAGCCAAACATCGAGAACTCGCCTGCACCGAAGGTATGTCCCATCCGGACTTCGTGGTTCAGCACGATACCGCCGCCCGTACCAGTTCCCAGTACAATGACAACGCCATCCTTGACCTCCGCCAGCGCACCGTTCCATGCCTCTGCACTGGCAGCGCACTTGCCGTCATTGGCGATCGTCACCGGCACTCCAAACAGCTTTTCCAAGTTCTCTCCGATCGGTGTATGTTCGATGAACAGGAACATTCCGCCGGTGTGTGCAATGCCCTTTTCCGTGTCGATGCGACCCGGCATCGACACTGCCACGCCCTCGAACCTGCCTGCAAATTTCTCTTTCAAAGGCGCAACGCTCGCCATCATGTGTTCAAGGTCTTCGCACTGTGACGGTACTTTACCTCGTTCCAGAAACGCGCCATCCTCATTCATCAGAGCATATTTCGTGTAAGTCCCACCAAAATCAAGTACCAGATACTGCTTCATCTCTTTGCTCCTTCCGAAGATTTCTTATTCTTCATCTGCCCTTTTTACAATTCTTGTAAAACATTCCAGCAAAAAATCATTGATTCCCTGTGCTGACTGAATCGTTGCAATCATCAATTCATCTGGTTCTACACCGGAAAAATCTATTTCATATCCTGCATTCTGTGCCAGCTGAGCCAGAAAAACACGCTGCGTCCGACCGTTTCCTTCTCGAAATGGATGAAGTTCATTTGTTCGTTCATAAAAGTCTACAATTTCCTGCACAAACCGGTCTTTGGAAAGACCTTTAAAATAGTTTTCTGATGCCAGTCTCCCAAACACCGCTTTGCTCACTCGAGAAATTTCATCTACCGGACAAAATTGTGTTCCCTTTTTGGAAATATTGATTGTTCTCGGTTGACCTGCCCAGTCATACAAATCGCAAAATAAGTGGTAATGGATTTTCTTATAGTGTTCAAAATCAAAAGTCTCGCATAGTGGAGATTCTTCCCATTGAATCGCTTTTGCCGTAACAAGTGTTGCTTCTACTGCACTCAATTCTTTCTGATTACGCAAGTTAAACTTATTGATAAGAACCGTTGTTCCCGGATAGCAATCCGCACTTGCTGCTTCAATTGTATACGGCATAACTTACCCCCGATACATTAACTTTTGTTTTTTCAAAATTTCCTGTACAAGTGTCGTTGCATCGACCTTGCCTTCCAAATATCGAATACAATCCCGTTCTGTCTGTTTAGTGATTAAAAGCCCTTCCATTCTCGAAGATGCAAACGCATTTTTCATCGCCTGTTCTCTTTTTGTTGTCATCTTATCACCTCTAGTTCATACAAACTGTATTTTTCAGTATAACAAACTTTTATAAAAAGACAAGCACACCTCTGCTGTTTTAGCTTTGGTGTGCTTAAAATGGATCTTTAGTTCAAGGTGACCGGTTGTTCCGGTTTGTTGGCGGTACGGGCATTGGTCTTGCCCTCCGGACGGATCTCACCGGCCGCAGTCAGCGACAGCTTGGTGAGGGTCGGGCCAACCAGTTCATAGACCAGGACCGAGAAGAGAACAACGTTTCGCACCATATGGCCGTCGGACAGTTCCGCAGCTTCCGCTGCCATACCCAGCGCAACACCGGCCTGCGGCAGCAGGGTGATGCCCAGATACTTCTGGATACTCGGGCTACACTTTGTCATCCGGCAGCTCATATAAGAGCCGGAGATCTTGCCAAAAGAACGAGCGGCAATATAGATCACACCGATGAGCAGAACCATCGGGTTGGAGAGGATCTTCAAATCAAGTTCTGCGCCGGACAAGACAAAGAACAGGATGTTGATAGGCGATACCCAGCGGTCAAGACGATCCATCAGCTCATCCGAAGTGGGGCAAATGTTACAGAAAACCGTGCCTGTCATCATGCAGACCAGCAGCAGTGAGAAACCGCAGTGGACAGGTCCGATTTCAAACGTCATCATTGACAGACCGACGGTCAGCAGAACGAACGCAACGGACAGGCTCATGCGCTTGGAACGGGAATGGAAGTAAACTTCTAACTGATTCAGGCAGAAGCCTGCAATTGCACCCAGACCCAGCGAGAAGACGATCTCGACAACAGGCTCTACCAGCACGCTGATAAGGTCTACACGACCCTGTTCCAGTGCATTCGCGATACCGAAGGAAGCCGAGAACAGAACCAGACCCACAGCGTCGTCAATTGCAACGACCATCAGCAGCAGATGGGTCAGTGGGCCATCCGCTTTGTACTGTTTGACGACCATCAAGGTCGCTGCAGGAGCCGTTGCTGCCGCAATTGCACCCAGCGTAATGGCCGACGCCATTGAAATGACAGCCGGCCGGAGCAGGTGCAGAACCACCAGAGCAGCATCCACCAGCAGCGTTGTGACGACCGCCTGAAGAATGCCGACCGTGATAGCCTGCTTGCCCATACTCTCCAGCGAGCTGAGCCGGAACTCATTGCCGATAACAAAAGCGATGAATCCCAGTGCAACCTGTGTGATGATGGAATAGCTGTCTACTTGCTCAAGGCTTCCGAATCCAATACCAAATCCACTCAACCCCAGCCGACCCAAAAAGAATGGGCCCAGCAGCAATCCTGCCACCAAATATGACGTGACTGCAGGCAGATTGATTGCCTTCGCAAGGCGCGACATCAGCAATCCGGCAATCAATGCAACAGAAAGACAAATCAAAAGTTGTTCCATGTTTTGTAGGAGCCTTTTCCTTATATCAACAGGCTCCCGACCCTCCTTATCAAAAATTACGCAGCAGCGCAGAGTGCCAACTCTCTGCGCTTCCTTTATGAAATAACATGCCTAAAAATTATACTCTTCGTGCAGATAAAAAGCAACAGATTTGAGGGTATATATCCATAAAATTTTCTTAATTAGATCAATCAGTTATTTTTGATGTTGTACACAACTATAAGCATAAATTCTATTGAAAATATCAAACGATACGATCCGCATATAACACAAAAACCTCCCCGAGAATTTTCTCAGAGCGGCAAAAGCAAAGCCCCCGAGGAAAATCCTCGAGGGCTTTAGTTTAAGTCGGCGGCTACCTATTTTCACGCGCCGTTT
>CAVBWT010000028.1:0-36782 GCA_963599235.1 Lawsonibacter asaccharolyticus
CTAAAAATCGGAGACTACACTATTTTCCGTGTCCACTGTTATGGGTACATTATAGTTTTCTATTTTGAAAGGTATAAATAGAAAGAAAAGCGGTGATACTAAGATACAGAGAGGTTTTCCATCGGAAAAATGAAGCTGGGGTTGTGCGTTTTGCACAAAAAATATCCCAATTGACGGCAGAAAGAAAATAAGAAAGAAAATTCGTGTTTTTTTCAAAAAAGACTTGCCAAATGCACGCAGTTGTGATAAAATATCTCTCGGCTGCAAAAGGCTTGTGCGATACAAGTCGTGCAGGCCAGCGATATGCGTAGATGTGGGAGGTTGTCGTCCGGCGATAGTCGAGACGGGTTATTTCCGCGGAGTATGTCCGATCTTAGAACCGGGCGAAAGAATTACTGACAGCGATGGAATATGTTTCCACGGCGGAGCAAGACTCTGCGGACGCGAGAAACCAATGTTCGGATTTGATTTGCTAATATATTTCCGGGAGAACTGCCGAGCGGTTCACCGGTTTTTCTAGTGCCAAATCGAGGAACACCCGGAACTGTGTAGAGCAATTTATCGGCTCGCCTAGGGCAAAACAATTTTTCAGGAGGCGTAAGCAATGGCAGTCAAAGAGAAAATCAGAATCCGTCTGCAGAGCTATGATGCTCAGCTGATCGATGCCGCAGCAGAGAAGATCGTGGAGACCGCAAAGCACACTGGTGCTCGCGTGTCCGGCCCCATCCCCCTGCCCACCGATCGTGAGATCGTCACCGTTCTGCGCGCTACCCATAAGTACAAGGATAGCCGTGAGCAGTTCGAGAGCCGCACTCATAAGCGTCTGATCGACATTCTGAAGCCGTCCAATAAGACGGTCGAGGCTCTGATGAGCCTCCAGCTCCCCGCTGGCGTGGACATCGAGATCAAGCTGTAAAAGACACTCGATCAAATTCGATGCCCTCGTTTCCCGAGGGGTCATGTTGGCGGTGACGTGCGCCGCCAACCAATAACCTTTACAGGAGGAAAAGAAAATGGTTAAAGGCATTATCGGCAAAAAAGTCGGTATGACTCAGCTGTTCGATGAGAGCGGCAAGGTCATTCCCGTAACCGTCATCGAGGCTGGTCCCTGCACCGTCGTGCAGAAGAAGACCGTCGAGAGCGATGGCTATCAGGCTGTTCAGCTGGGCTTCGGCGAGGTTTCCGCTAAGAAGGTCAACAAGGCAGCTGCAGGTCACTTCAAGAAGGCAAACGTTGCCCCCAAGAAGACCCTGCGTGAGTTCCGTCTGGAAGACACCTCTGCTCTGAACGTCGGCGACATTCTGAAGGCTGACGTCTTCGCAGCAGGCGATAAGGTCGACGTTGTCGGCGTCTCCAAGGGCAAAGGCTATCAGGGCGTTATCAAGCGTTACGGTCAGCACCGTCTGCGTGAGAGCCACGGCACCGGCCCGGTCGCACGCCATGCCGGTTCTAACGGCTCCACTTCTACCCCGGCTCGTGTCTTCCCCGGCAAGCGTCTGCCCGGCCACATGGGTTTTGTGCGTGTCACCGTTCAGAACCTCACGGTCGTCAAGGTTGACACCGAGAACAATCTGATCGCTGTTAAGGGTGCAGTCCCCGGTACCAAGGGCACCATCGTCACTCTGGCTAACAGCGTGAAGGCGTAAGGAGGAAAGCTACAATGGCAAAGTTTAATGTAGTCGATATGAACGGTCAGCATGTTAGCGAGATCGAGCTTTCCGACGCCGTGTTCGGTATCACCCCGAACGAGAAGGCTGTCCACATTGCTGTGGTGAATTTCCTGGCTAACCAGCGTCAGGGCACCCAGAACACCAAGATCCGCATGGAAGTTTCCGGCGGCGGCAAGAAGCCTTGGCGTCAGAAGGGCACCGGCCACGCTCGTCAGGGCTCCATCCGCGCTCCGCAGTGGACTCACGGCGGTGTCGCTCTGGGTCCCAAGCCTCGCAGCTACAACTACCACATCAACAACAAGGTCAAGCGTCTGGCTCTGCTGAGCGTTCTGTCCGACAAGGCTGCTAACGGCAACATGGTCGTTGTTGATAAGTTCGCTTGCGACGAGTACAAGACCAAGACTGTTGTTTCTATGCTGAACGCCGTTGGCGCAGGCAAGAAGAACCTGCTGGTCAATGAGACTGTCGATGCAAAGTTCGTCAAGAGCGCAGGTAACATCACCGGCGTTAAGACCACCTTCGCAGGCAGCGTGAACACCTACGATGTGCTGAACGCCGACAAGCTGATCATCAGCGTCGACGCAGCGAAGAAGCTCGAGGAGGTGCTTGGCTAATGAAAACCGCACATGATATCATCCTGAAGCCGGTCATTACCGAGAACTCCATGGCTGGCATCGCTGACAAGAAGTACACCTTCAAAGTCGCTACCGACGCTACCAAGGTCGAGATCGCTCAGGCTGTCGAGACCCTGTTCCCCGGCGCAAAGGTTGCTAAGGTCAACACCATTTCCGTGCGTGGCCGCTTCCGCCGTCAGGGTATGCATGCTGGTTACACCGCCGCTTCCAAGAAGGCGATCGTGACCCTGACCAAGGACTCCAAGGAAATCGAGTTCTTCAACAGCATGGTCTAATCGAACCCACCGAGGGTTCCGCTATGGGGATATGACCCCGATAATAATTCATAAGATAAACAAAGGAGAATAGCACAATGGCTATCAAGAAGTATGGCCCCACTACCCCGGGTCGCCGTGGTATGACCGTCACGGATTACAGCGTCCTGTCCAAGGTCGCTCCCGAGCGCAGCCTGCTGGAGCCTATGAAGAAGCACAGCGGTCGCAACAACACCGGCCGCATCACCGTCCGTCATCAGGGCGGCGGCAACCGCACCAAGTATCGTGTCATCGACTTCAAGCGTCAGAAGACCGATATGCCGGCTACCGTTAAGACCATCGAGTACGATCCGAACCGCAGCGCATTCATCGCTCTGGTCGAGTACACCGATGGCGTCAAGAGCTACATCGTCTGCCCCGATGGTCTGAAGGTCGGCGATGTCATCGTCAGCGGCAAGGGCGCAGATATCAAGCCCGGCAACTGCCTGCCGTTCGAGAACATCCCCGTCGGTACCATCATCCACAACATCGAGCTGTATCCCGGCCGCGGTGCTCAGCTGGTTCGTTCCGCTGGCAACATGGCTCAGCTGATGGCTAAGGAGAATGGCTACGCTCTGGTTCGTCTGCCTTCCGGCGAGATGCGCAATGTTCCCGTCAACTGCACTGCAGTTATCGGTCAGGTCTCTAACATCGACCACGAGAACGTCAACTTGGGCAAGGCTGGCCGTAAGCGTCACATGGGCGTCCGTCCGGGCAGCCGTGGTACTGTCATGAACCCCTGCGACCATCCTCATGGTGGTGGCGAGGGTCGCGCACCTGTCGGTCACTCCGGTCCTATGACTCCCTGGGGCAAGCCCGCTCTGGGTCTCAAGACTCGCAAGCATCATAAGCGCTCCGATAAGCTGATCGTGAAGCGTGCAGGTAAGTAAGAGAGGAGTTTAAGACAATGGGTAGAAGCATTAAAAAAGGACCTTTCGTCCAGGCTGCTCTTCTGAAGCACGTTGAAGCGATGAACGCTTCCGGCAAGAAGCAGGTCATCAAGACCTGGAGCCGCGCCTCCACGATCTTCCCCGAATTCGTTGGTCACACTTTCGCTGTCCATGACGGCCGCAAGCATGTGCCTGTGTACGTGACCGAGGATATGGTTGGCCACAAGCTGGGTGAGTTCGTTCCCACCCGTACCTTTAAGGGCCACACCGGTAATTCGAAGTAAGAGAAGGAGGAACACAACATGGAAGCTCGGGCAATTCTTCGTTATGCCCGCATTAGTCCTCGTAAGGTGTCCATCGTTATGGATCTGATCCGTAACAAGCCCCTGGACGAAGCGTTGGCAATCCTGCAGTACACCCCGAAGGCAGCTTGTGAGCCCCTTCTGAAGCTGGTGAAGTCTGCAGCCGCAAATGCGGAAAACAACTTCAATATGGATAAGAACAACCTCTACGTCGCCGAGTGCTACGTCTGCCCCGGCCCGACGCTGAAGCGCATGATGCCTCGTGCACAGGGCCGCGGCTACCGCATCCTGAAGCGCACCAGCCACATGACCGTTGTTCTGAAAGAGAAAGAGTAAGGAGGGAAAACAATGGGCCAGAAAGTAAATCCGCACGGCATTCGTGTCGGCGTTATTAAAGACTGGGACAGCCGCTGGTTTGCCTCCAAGAAGGATTTCAGCGATAACCTCGTCGAGGATCACAAGATCCGTACTGAGCTGAAGGCTCAGCTGAAGGACGCTGGTGTTCCCAAGATCGAGATCGAGCGTACTGTGGATCCTTCCACTTCTGCTCCTCGCGTAACTGTTAACATCTACTGCGCTAAGCCCGGTATGGTCATCGGTAAGGGCGGCGAAGAGCGTGTTGCACTGCAGAACAAGCTGACCAAAGAGTATGGCAAGACTGTTATCGTCAATGTCATCGAGGTCAAGAGTGCTGCTACCAACGCTCAGCTGGTTGCTGAGGACATCGCTCGTCAGCTGGAGAACCGCGTGACCTTCCGCCGTGCTATGAAGCAGTGCATGCGCAATGCTATGAGCCCTCGCGATCGTTCTACCGTTCCCGCAAAGGGCATCAAGGCAATGTGTTCCGGTCGTCTGGGCGGTGCTGATATCGCTCGTACCGAGAGCTATCATGAGGGCACCATCCCCCTGCAGACCCTGCGTGCAGACATCGACTATGGCTTCGCTGAGGCTGCGACCACCTACGGTCGCATCGGCGTCAAGGTCTGGGTCTACAAGGGCGAAGTCCTGAAGAGCGCAAAGACCGCTCAGAAGAAGGAAGGAGGCAACAAGTAATGTTACTGCCTAAGCGTGTTAAGTACCGCCGCGTCCAGCGCGGCCGCATGACCGGTAAGGCTACTCGCGGCAACGTGGTGTGCCAGGGTCAGTACGGCCTTGTTGCTCTGGAGCCGGCATGGATCTCTTCTACTCAGATCGAGGCTGCCCGTGTTGCGATGACTCGTTACATCAAGCGCGGCGGCAAGGTCTGGATCAAGATCTTCCCCGATAAGCCCGTTACTGAGAAGCCCGCTGAGACCCGAATGGGTTCCGGTAAAGGCTCTCCCGAATACTGGGTCGCTGTTGTCAAGCCCGGCCGCGTTCTGTTCGAGCTGGCAGATGTCGATGAGGCAACTGCTCGTGAGGCTCTGCGCTTGGCTATGCACAAGCTGCCCATCAAGTGCAAATTTGTTGTCCGTGAGGACTCCGTGAAGGAGGATGGCACCAATGAAGGCTAATGAACTCCGCGAAATGCAGACCGCAGAGCTGACCAGCAAGCTGGCAGATCTGAAGGCTGAGCTGTTTAACCTGCGCTTCCAGCATGCCATCAACCAGCTGGAGAACCCCGGTCGCATCGAAGCAGTCAAGAAGGACATCGCTCGCGTGATGACCGTTCTGGCTGAGAAGCAGTAAGGAGGTTAAACGATGGAAGAACGTAATCTGAGAAAGACTCGCGTCGGCGTTGTCGTGTCCGACAAGATGGATAAGACCATCGTGGTTGCCGTTAAGGATAGCGTGCAGCACCCCCTGTACAAGAAGATCCTGAAGCGTACCGCTAAGTTCAAGGCTCGTGATGAGAAGAACGAATGCGGCATCGGTGACCGTGTTGAGATCATGGAGTGCCGCCCCCTGAGCAAGGATGTGCGCTGGCGCCTGGTCCGTATCGTTGAGAAGGCAAAGTAATCTTTGCCCGCTGCTTTGAACAGTTTGAAAGGAGATATCTGAAATGGTTCAGATGCAAACTTATCTCAAAGTTGCCGACAACACCGGTGCCAAGGAGCTGATGTGCTTCCGCGTGCTGGGCGGCACTCGCAAGAGATACGCAAACATTGGTGACGTCGTGGTCTGCTCTGTCAAGAAGGCAGCCCCCGGTGGCACTGTTAAGAAGGGCGATGTCGTCAAGGCTGTTATCGTACGCAGCAAGCACGGCGTTCGCCGTGACGACGGTTCCTACATCCGTTTCGATGAGAACGCCGCCGTTATCGTTATGGCCGACAAGAGCCCCAAGGGTACTCGTATCTTTGGACCCGTTGCTCGCGAGCTGCGTGATGCCGGCTACACCAAGATCCTGAGCCTGGCTCCGGAATCGCTGTAAGGAGGTTTTAAAAATGAATAATCTTCATGTTAAAACCGGCGACAACGTTATGATCATCAGCGGCAAGGACAAGGGCCACACTGGTAAGGTCCTGCAGGTCAGCCCCTCTGAGAACAAGGTCATCGTTGAGGGCCAGAACATGGTTACCAAGCACGTCAAGCCTCGTCGTCAGGGCGAGCAGGGCGGCATCGTCAAGGCTGAGGGTGCTATGTACGCATCCAAGGTCATGCCCATCTGCCCGAAGTGCGGCAAAGCTGTCCGCGTCGGTCACGTCGAGAAGGACGGTAAGATGGTTCGCGTCTGCAAGAAGTGCGGCGCAGAGCTGTAAGAAAGGAGTAAGGAACAATGGCTCGTTTGAAAGAACAGTATGTCAATGAAATTGCTCCTGCTCTGAACAAGAAGTTCGGTTACAAGAGCGTTATGCAGATCCCGAAGCTGGACAAGGTCGTCATCAATGTTGCCTGCGGCGAA
The DNA here is from genome assembly GCA_963599235.1 of Lawsonibacter asaccharolyticus. Classification (GTDB taxonomy): domain Bacteria; phylum Bacillota; class Clostridia; order Oscillospirales; family Ruminococcaceae; genus Faecalibacterium. The sequence continues at coordinate 6,612 of CAVBWT010000028.1, forward strand.
GCTAAGGACAACGAGAAGATCCTGGAAGCTGTCATGAAGGATCTGGGTCAGATCACTGGCCAGAAGGCAGTCGTCTGCCGTGCTAAGAAGAGCGTCGCTAACTTCAAGCTGCGTCAGGGTACCCCGATCGGCTGCAAGGTCACTCTGCGTGGTGAGCGTATGTACGAGTTCGTCGATCGTTTCTTCAACGTTGCGCTGCCCCGTGTCCGCGACTTCCGCGGCATCAACGGCAACGGCTTTGACGGTCGCGGCAACTTCGCATGCGGCATCAAGGAGCAGATCATCTTCCCCGAGATCGACTTCGATAAGGTCGATGCAGTCCGCGGCATGGATGTCTGCTTCGTCACCACCGCTAAGACCGATGAAGAGGGCAAGGAGCTGCTGAAGGCTCTGGGCGCACCCTTCGAGAACAACTAAGGGAGGAGATTTCTACAATGGCTAAACTGTCTATGAAGCTGAAGCAGTCTCGTCCTGCTAAGTTCTCTACCCGTGCATACACTCGCTGCCGCATCTGCGGCCGTCCGCACTCCGTCCTGCGTAAGTACGGCGTGTGCCGTGTGTGCTTCCGTGAGCTGGCCTACAAGGGCGAGATCCCGGGCGTCAAGAAGGCTTCCTGGTAATTAACTAGGGCCGGATAAATTGTCGGATTCCGCCCCCGGGGCAAAGGTTTCGGGGCGGTATCATTATAAAACAAATGAGAGCTAATCTAAGGAGGTTAGTGGCATGCAGATTACTGATCCTATCGCGGACCTGCTGACTCGCATCCGCAACGCTAGCACTGCCAAACACCCTTCTGTGGAGATCCCCGCATCGAACATGAAGAAGGCTATCTGCCAGATTCTGGTTGACGAGGGCTACATCAAGGGTATGCAGGTTAAGAATGACACTGTTCAGGGTACCATCGTTGTCACCCTGAAGTATCAGGCAAACGGTGAGCCCGTTATCGCCGGCCTGCGCCGTGTTTCCAAGCCCGGCCTGCGCATCTACACCAACTGCGAGGATATGCCCAAGGTCATGAAGGGCCTGGGCACCGCAATCATTTCCACTTCCAAGGGCATCATGACCGATAAGGCTGCTCGTGCTGCGCACGTTGGCGGCGAGGTTCTGGCCTTTGTGTGGTAAGAAAGGGGTAAAAGACAATGTCGAGAATTGGAAGAAAACCCATCGTCATTCCTGCTGGCGTTACGGTCACTGTCGATGAGGCAGCACACACCGTCGCAGTCAAGGGCCCCAAGGGCAGCCTGAATTCCAACTATCATCCCCTGATGACCGTCAAGGTCGAGGGCAATGAGGTTTTGGTTACTCGCCCCAATGACGAACCCGAAGCTCGCAGCCTGCACGGTCTGACTCGCACCAACATTGCGAACATGGTCAACGGTGTTGTCAACGGCTACGAGAAGAAGCTGGAGATCGTCGGTGTTGGTCTGCGTTGCCAGAAGCAGGGCTCCAACCTGATTATGAATCTGGGCTTCTCTCATCAGGTGAACATCCCCGATACTGAGGATTGCACCATCGTATGGCAGGATCCCAACCACTTCACTGTTACCGGTATTGACAAGCAGAAGGTCGGCCAGTATGCCGCCGAGATCCGCGCTAAGAAGCCGCCCGAGCCTTACAAGGGCAAGGGCATCCGCTACGAGGGCGAGGTTGTCAAGCACAAAGAAGGCAAAGCCGGCAAGGGCAAGAAATAAGGTAAGGAGTGAAAGACAATGGTTAAGCAGATCGACAAGAACGAAGCTCGTCTTCGTCGTCATCGCCGCGTTCGTAACAAGATCAGCGGCACCGCAGCACGTCCTCGCCTGGATGTTTTCCGCTCCGCCAAGCACATCTACGCTCAGATCATCGATGATGAGCAGGGCGTGACCCTGGTGTCGGCGTCCACTATGGACAAGGACTTCAACGGCAACGGCGGCAACGTCGAGGCCGCAGCTGAGATCGGCAAGAAGATCGCAGCAAAGGCTCTGGAAAAGGGCATCACCGAGGTCGTTTTCGACCGTGGCGGTTACGTTTATCATGGCCGTGTTAAGGCCCTGGCTGATGGCGCCCGTGAGGGCGGCCTGAAGCTGTAATGAGAGGAGGAAACACATTATGGCTATGAGAAACCGTGAAGACGACGGCATGATCACCAAGGTTGTCTCCATCAACCGCGTTTCCAAGACGGTCAAGGGCGGCCGCATCATGAAGTTTGCCGCTTTGGTCGTTGTCGGTGATGGCAAGGGCAGCATTGGCTACGGCATCGGCAAGTCTGGCGAAGTGCCTGAGGCAATCCGTAAGGGCGAGGCTGCAGCTAAGAAGAACATGCACAAGGTTGCCATGAAGGGCACCACCATCCCCCACGAGATCGTCGGCAAGTACGGCGCAGGTGCCGTTCTGCTCAAGCCGGCTGCTCCTGGTACCGGTATGATCGCCGGTGGCCCGGTCCGTGCCGTCATTGAAGCTGCTGGCATCAAGGACATCCGTGCGAAGTCTATGCGTTCCAACAACCCCATCAACGTTGTTTCTGCTACCTTCGCAGGTCTGTGCGGCCTGGTCAGCGCGGAATCCGTCGCTGAGAAGCGCGGCAAGACCGTGAAAGAAATTCTGGGTTAAGGAGGTAACAAACCATGGCAGAGAAGATGCTCAAGATCGAGCTGAAGAAGAGCCTGATCGGTCGCGGCGCAAAGCAGATCGCTACCGCTGAGGCTCTGGGTCTGAAGAAGCCGGGCGACGTTACCGTTCAGCCTGACAATGCCGCTACGCAGGGTAAGATCAACAAGATCGGTTTCCTGCTCAGCGTCACCGAAGCCTAATAGCAGGGGGTATACGCAATGAAACTTCATGAACTGCACGCTATTCCCGGTGCAAACAAGGCTGTGACCCGTAAGGGTCGCGGCATTGGCTCCGGCAATGGCAAGACTGCCGGTTTCGGCAGCAAGGGCCAGAAGGCCCGTTCCGGCGTAAAGCACGCTGGTTTCGAGGGCGGCCAGATGCCTCTGGCACGCCGCCTGCCGAAGGTTGGCTTTAACAACATCTTTGCTACCCAGTATGCCATCGTCAACGTGGCTGATCTGGAAGCTGCTTTTGAGGCCGGTGCCGTTGTTGACACCGAGGCTCTGAAGGCTAAGGGTCTGGTCAAGAAGACTCTGGATGGCGTTAAGGTCCTGGGCAACGGCGAGCTGACCAAGGCTCTGACCGTCAAGGCCGCAGCCTATTCCGCTTCTGCCAAAGAGAAAATCGAGAAGGCAGGCGGAAAGGCTGAGGTGATGTAAGGTGTTTCAGACATTCCGTAACGCATGGAAGATCCCCGAGCTTAAAAATCGTCTCCTGTTCACGCTGGCGATCCTCGTGGTGTACCGCCTGGGCTGTGCGATCCCCGTTCCGTTCGTGACTAGTTCTGCTCTGACGCAGATGTTCTCTAACGGCAACATGCTCGCTTATCTGGATATGATGAGCGGCGGCGCACTTTCCAGATGCACGCTCTTCGCGTTAGGTGTGACACCCTATATCAACGCTTCCATTATCGTGCAGCTGCTCACCGTTGCAATTCCCTCGCTGGAAAATCTGGCGAAGGAACCGGACGGCCAGACCAAGCTGCAGCAGATCACCCGGTATGCCGGCGGTATCATCGCTCTGATCATGAGCCTCGGCTACTATTTCGTGGTTCGCAACATGGGCGCACTGAAGTATACGACCGGTGCGGCTGGTATCTTTACCGCCGTAGTCATCATTGCCACCTTTACCGCAGGTGCGCAGCTCATCACCTGGTGTGGTGAGCAGATCGATGACAAGGGTATCGGCAACGGTATCTCCCTTCTGATCTTCTCTTCGATCGTTTCCAACTGGTCTTCCCTCTACACGACGGTCACTGGTCTGCTGACCCGTGCCGCCGCTGGCGAGACACAGTTCTACATTCTGCTGCCGCTCCTCGTCGTGCTGGCACTGGTGGTTATCGTCTTCATCGTCGTTATGACGAACGCTGAACGCCGCATTACCATCCAGTACGCAAAGCGCGTTGTGGGTCGCAAGCAGATGGGTGGGCAGAACAGCTACCTGCCGCTGAAGCTGAACATGAGCGGTGTCATGCCAATCATCTTCGCTTCCGCTCTGGTTTCGATCCCTGGCACGATCGGCAGCTTCCTGCAGATCGATCAGGCAGCACATCCGTTCTGGTATGCTTTTTTCCATACCTTCAACTACACGTCGCTGCTCTACATCGTCATCTACCTGCTGCTGATCCTGGCTTTCAACTACTTCTATGTAGCCATCCAGTACAACCCCGTTGAGATTGCAAACAATCTGCGCCGCAACAACGGCTCGATCCCCGGCTTCCGTCCCGGCAAGCCGACTAGCGATTTCATCACTCGCACCCTGAACAAGATCACCCTCTTCGGCGCGATCTTTCTGGCTGCGGTGGCTGTGCTGCCGATTATCCTCGGCAATCTGACCGGTATGAGCATCCAGCTGGGCGGTACCAGCCTGCTGATTGTTGTTGGTGTGGCACTTGATACCACACGTAGCCTCGACAGCTTCATGACGATGCGCAACCACAAGGGTTTTCTGGGTTGATCGAAAAATCATCAATATGAACTGATGTAAGAAAGCACTGGAAAGGAGAGTACGCTCGGACTTTTCAGTGCTTTTTTGGTTTCAACAGTTTGTTCTATTTAACATTCTTGCAACAAGGAAAGGAGCAATCCCATGAATCTGATTCTGTTGGGCGCACCCGGTGCCGGCAAAGGCACTCAGGCCGAGATCATCTGCGCAAAGCTGAACATCCCCTCCATCAGCACGGGCAACATCCTGCGTGCCGCTGTCAAGGAAGGCACCGAGATGGGCCTCAAGGCCAAGAGCTTCATGGACGCTGGCGCACTGGTGCCGGATGAGGTCATCATCGGCATCCTGAAAGACCGTCTGGCTGAGGACGACTGCGCGAACGGCTTTATTCTGGACGGTGTGCCTCGCACCATCGCTCAGGCTGAGGCTATCGAGAAGATGGGCATCCGCATCGACAAGGTGCTGGAGCTGTCTGTCGCTGATGATGTCATCGTCGAGCGAATGGGCGGCCGCCGTGTCTGTGAGAAGTGCGGTGCAAGCTACCACGTTGTTAATAAGAAGAGCAAGGTCGAAGGCGTTTGCGATTGCTGTGGCGGCAAGCTCGTAATCCGCAAGGACGACCAGCCTGCAACTGTGTTGGATCGTCTGAAGGCATACCATGAGCAGACTGAGCCGCTGGTAGAGTTCTACCGCAGCCGTGATAAGCTGGCCGTGATCCCGTTCTGCCCCTCCATCGAGGAGACGACGGAAAAAGTCATGAAGGCTTTGGAGGCATAAAAAGTGATTCAGATCAAGAATGCGAAAGAACTGGACGGTATGCGCCGGGCAAATGCCCTGAGCGCAGCTGCCCTGAAGTATGGTGGGGAACATATCGAGGCCGGTATGACGACCTGGGAGCTGGATAAGTTGATCTACGATTACATTATCCGGCACGGCGGCAAGCCCAACTTCAAGGGTCTGTACGGCTTTCCGGGAACGGCCTGCATCAGCCTGAATGACACCGTTATCCACGGCATCCCTTCCCATGACATCGTTATCCGCCCGGGCGATATCGTCAGTATCGACACCGGCGCAAAAATCGACGGCTTCAATGGCGACAACGCCTGCACCTTTGCGGTCGGCAAAGTTGATATGGAAGCACAGCGTCTGCTGGATGTCACCAAGGCATCCCTGTACAAGGGCATCGAGCAGGCTGTCGCTGGCAACCGTATCGGCGATATCGGCTGCGCAGTTCAGAGCTACTGCGAGGAGAACGGTTTCTCCGTTATCCGTGATTTCGTCGGCCACGGCACCGGCCGCGAGTTGCATGAAGACCCAGAAGTGCCCAACTATGGGCATCAGGGCCGCGGCCCTCGTCTGGTACCGGGCATGACCATCGCCATCGAGCCAATGATCTGCCAGTACGATTATAAAATCAAGCAGCTGAGCGACGGCTGGACGGTCAAGACCAAGGACGGCGGTCTGGCTGCTCACTTCGAGCATTCCATCGCCATCCTGAAAGACCACACCGAGATCATGACCCGTTTCTGGGATGACCCCAATTTTGATACCAGCACTTTCAGCCTGAAGTAAACCGGGGCTGAAAAGCCTGCTGAAAAAACGCAAAAGACCGCCTGTGAAAAGCGTGAGACGCTTTTTCATGGGCGGTCTTTCTTTGTGGAAGAGTTGGCATTTGTGCAATTCCAACAAGTTTTGGTGAAAAAGTTTCATCTTCCCGGTGGAGACGCGCAAAACCCGGAGCAAAAAACAGCGTTTTTGCATATCGAGAAATTTTTATCGGAAATACGGAAAAAAGTACTTGCAAAATCAGGTCAGATGGTGTATAATCTATAAATGGCCGTGACAGCCAGATACTTTCTCGGCGGACAGGGATATTCTGCCCGTTTTGCGGATTTTGTGCCGCAGGAGACGAAGTATGTGGCGGTTATCGCCGCCTGTCCGTCAATTCATGGCAAACTGAGCAGATCCAAATGAGGAGGCAAATAGCTTGTCTAAAGAAGACGTTATCGAAATCGAAGGCATCGTGCGTGAAGCCATGCCCAACGCCATCTTTAAGGTGGAAATGTTGAGCGAGGATAAGAACACCGGGAAACTCACTCCCAGCGGCCATATCCTCTTAGCGCACATCTCCGGCAAGCTCCGGACCAATTTCATCCGAATCCTGCCCGGGGACAAGGTCACCGTAGAAATGTCGCCCTACGATTTATCGAAGGGTCGCATCACCTGGCGTTCTAAATAAGCGTCAGGACATTATTCAAAAGGAGGTTCAACATCATGAAGGTCAAGCCTTCCGTGAAACCCATCTGCGAAAAGTGCAAGGTCATCCGCCGCAAAGGCCGCGTGATGGTCATCTGCCAGAACCCCAAGCATAAGCAGCGTCAGGGCTAATTCGGACGCCTGGGGGTCAAGTGCGTAGAGTCCCGGCGCAGACCCCGACACTGACATGGGATGATTTTTGGAGGAAACTACTATGGCACGTATTGCCGGCGTTGACCTGCCTCGCGAAAAGCGCGTTCAGGTAGGTCTCACCTACGTTTACGGTATCGGTCAGACCACTGCCAACAAGATTCTGGCAGCTACTGGCATCAACCCCGATACTCGCGTCAAGGATCTGACTCTGGAAGAAGAGGCTAAGATCCGTGACTACATCGATCAGGCTAACATCATCGTTGAGGGCGACCTGCGCCGCAACGTTGCTCTGGACATCAAGCGTCTGGTCGAGATCCAGTCCTTCCGTGGCACTCGCCATCGCAAGAATCTGCCCTGCCGTGGCCAGCGCACCAAGACCAATGCACGTACCTGCAAGGGTCCGAAGCGCACGGTCGCTAACAAGAAGAAGTAAGGAGGATTTGAGAAATGGCAAGTGCAAATAACGCCAAGAAGGGCGCAAATGTCCGCATGAAGCGGAAAGAGCGCAAGAATATTGCAGCCGGTCAGGCTCATATCCAGTCTACGTTCAACAACACCGTCGTTACCATCACCGACCTGCAGGGCAATGCAGTGTCCTGGTGCTCCTCCGGCTCCCTGAACTTCCGCGGCAGCCGCAAGAGTACTCCGTTCGCAGCTCAGTCTGCTGCTGAGACCGCAGCTAAGACTGCGATCGAGCATGGCATGAAGACGGTTGAAGTTTACGTCAAGGGCCCCGGCGCAGGCCGTGAGTCCGCTATCCGTGCGCTTCAGGCTACCGGTCTGGAAGTCACCCTGATTAAGGACGTGACTCCCATCCCCCACAACGGCTGCCGTCCCCCGAAGCGTCGCCGCGTCTGATCGAAGGAGGAAATTGAATTATGGCAAAGAATACGCAGCCTATCGCAAAGCGTTGCAAGGCCCTGGGCATTTCTCCTGCGGTCATGGGCTATGCAAAGAAGAATACTACTCGCAACTCCAATGGCAACATGCGCAAGAAGCAGTCTGAGTACGCTTCTCAGCTGAAAGAAAAGCAGAAGGTCAAGTTCATCTACGGCGTTCTGGAGAAGCAGTTCCACAATGCTTACCTGAAGGCTGAGTCTCGCCCGGGCAAGACCGGTGAGAATCTGCTGCAGATCATGGAGTGCCGTCTGGACAATGTCGTTTTCCGTCTGGGCTTTGCTCAGACCCGTCGTGACGCTCGTCAGCTGGTCTCCCACGCTCACTTCACCGTCAACGGCAAGAAGGTCAACATCCCCTCTTATCAGGTGAAGGCTGGCGACGTGATCGAAGTTCGTGAGTCCAGCCGCTCCTCTGCAAAGTTTGCAAAGCTGACTGGCCCCGAGGCTCCCGTCGTGGCTCTGCCGTCCTGGCTGAACCGCGAGGCTGGTACCCTGAAGGGTGTTGTGGCTAAGCTCCCCGAGCGCAGCGACATCGACTACGAAGTTGCAGAGCACCTCATCGTCGAGCTGTACTCCAAGTAATCCATTAAGAAGGACGAGCCTCCTTACTGGATGGCTATCTTTCGCATTCTTTTCTTTGAAAGAATTTAATAATGGGCCGATGGCAACATCGGTTTGACAAGGAGGGCATAGATATGATGGAGATTGAACGTCCCAAAATCGAAACGGCAAGCCTGTCTCCCGACGGCCGCTACGGTAAGTTCGTGGCAGAACCGCTGGAGCGTGGCTTTGGCATCACACTGGGCAACAGCCTGCGTCGTGTGCTTCTTTCCTCTCTGCCCGGTGTCGCCGTGACCAGCGTCAAGATTGACGGCGTGGTTCACGAGTTCTCCACCATTGAGGGCGTCAAGGAAGACGTTACCGAAATTGTCCTGAACCTGAAGGGTATCGCTGCAAAGCTGTACACCGACGGGCCGAAGACAGTGCGTGTTGAGGCAGTCGGCCCCTGTGAGGTTACTGCGGACAACATCAAGCAGGGCGATGATATTGAGATTCTGAACCCTGAATGGCACATCGCAACCTTGGGCGAGGGCGGCAAGCTCGTCATGGAGCTCACCTTCGATAAGGGTCGCGGCTATGTGCCTGCTGAGCGCAACAAGCAGGCCATCGTCGAGAAGAACGATATCAACACTCTTCCCGTCGATAGCATTTATACACCTGTACTCAAGGTCAATTACAACGTTGAGAAGACCCGTGTTGGACAGGCAATCGATTTCGACAAGCTGACCATCGAGGTTTGGACCGATGGCACGATCAATGCACAGGAAGCTGTTTCTCTGGCAGCTCGTGTCCTGACCGAGCATCTAAACCTGTTCGTCAACCTGTCCGATGAGGCCGCCGGTGCCGAGATTATGGTGGAGAAGACCAACGACGATAAGGAGAAGGCTCTGGAGATGACCATCGAAGAGCTGGATCTGAGCGTCCGTTCCTTCAACTGCCTGAAGCGTGCCGGTATCAACACGGTCGAGGATCTGGTCAGCAAGAGCGAGGACGAGATGATGAAAGTCCGTAACCTCGGCCGCAAGAGTCTGGAGGAAGTCATGGCAAAGCTGGACTCTCTGGGCTTCAAGCTGAACACAGACGATGAGTAACTAAAATAATTAAGGAGTGAAACGGGATGCCCGGTACCAGAAAGCTCGGTAGAACCAGCGACAGCCGCAACGCAATGATGCGCGCTATGGTTACCTACCTGTTAGAGAATGGCAAGATTGAGACCACTGTCACTCGCGCTAAGGACGTTCGTTCCATGGCCGAGAAGATGATCACCCTTGGTAAGGCAAGCGACCTGCACACCAAGCGTCAGGTTTATGCCTACATCACCAAGGAAGATGTTGCAAAGAAGCTGTTTGATGAGATCAGCCCCAAGTATGCTGACCGCAACGGTGGCTATACTCGCATCATCAAGATCGGCGCACGTCGTGGCGACGCTGCTGAGATGGCAGTTCTGGAGCTCGTCTAATCCGTTCCTGACTGTATAAACAGTATCTGAACGCTCTTTCCCAGAAATGGGAAGGGGCGTTTTTGTATTTCGGAACGTTGGAATGGAAGCTTTTGGAATGCTACTTGGAATCACCGTCCGGACGTGATATAATTACTGTGTATTGTTATTTCCACAGAGAGGAGGAAGGACGGTTGAAAACCCTGCGGAACCGGCTGCGGCTGGGATTGATAACGCTTCTGGTCTGTGTTCTGCTGGCTGGATGCAGTTTTGGCGATTTCGGGAATTTGCAGGTCGAGGAACTTCTCCGTGCGCCCCGGCTGATGGGCGATTACGGCGCGCTGCAGTCGGCATTGAACGACTGGCTGGGAGAAAGCGCACAGCTCAAATACCCGATGCAGGGCGACCTGCTTTCGCCTTTCCTCTTGCAGGATCTGGACGGCGATGGAGAACAGGATGCCGCAGTCCTCTATACCAGTGGACAGACTTCCAACGTCTGTATCGCAATTCTTCAAAAAAACAGCGAGGGAATCTGGCAGGTGCGGCAGAGTGTGGAAGGTCTTGCCGATACGGTGGAAAATGTCCGGCTGGCACAGTTGCAGGATGGAGAATCTTCCCAGTTGGTCGTGGGTTACATGGCGTCGCAGGGTGACCGGTATCTGGCAGTCTATTCTTATGAAAATGGGGAGATATCGGCCATTCTGGAACAGCCCTACGAGCAGTATCTGGTAGAGGACATCACCGGCGGCGGCAGTCAGGATCTGATCCTGATGTCGACGCTGGAAGACGGCGGTGTTCAGATCGAACTGCTGACCGTTGACCGGGATGGCTCCTTCCAGCAGGTCGCTGTCATGGGTCTGTCGGCGGATAAGTTCTCGGGTTGCGCTTCAGTGGCGGCTGGTCTGGGTGCCGACGGCAAACATTATCTGGTACTGGATGGCTGGACGGGTATTTCGGGCAACAACCTCGCAACGGTACTTCTCTATTTCGATGAAGAGACGCAGCAGATGGTGCCGGCAAAACAGATCAAGACAGACCAGCTCTATCAGGAGACGCTTCGGAATGTGCCGGGGCTTGTCAGCCGTGACCTCGATGAGGATGGAACGGTAGAGATCCCGACACAGCCGGATGAGGCCGGCCTGCTGAACATGAGCCAGAGCCGCCGGATGGATTTCATCGTCTGGATGGACTATACCAGTCTGGAACCGAAGAAAAGCTTCGGCCTGATGGATGAGGAAACGAACTGCTATATCGAACTCCCGACAGAGTGGGAAGGGAACCTGATGCTGACCGACTCTACTGAGGTGGAAGACGCTGTAGAACTGCGGACGGTGGACGAGAATAAACTGGTGCTGACCCTGAGGCTGGTGAATTCCAGCGAGAGTGCTGCCGGATGGACTCGTCTGGGAGTGGTGGCATCCCGGCAGATGCAGGCAAAGCTTGGCTCGGATGTCAAAATCAATGACCCGAACTATCGGCTGACCCGATCGCTGTATCGTTTAAACTAACGGAGGTTTACAGATGGTTAAAGTACTTGTCGTGGAAGATGAAACCAGTATCCGCGAGATGATCGCATTCAATCTGCGCCGTGCCGGAATGGAAGTGCTGGAAGCAGATAGTGCGGAGGTCGCTCTGCCGCTGCTGGAAGAGAAACCGGGCTGCGATGCGGCGATTCTGGATGTGATGCTGCCGGGCATGAACGGATTCTCGCTCTGCGAGACGATCCGCCGTACCGACCAGAGGATCGGTATCATCATCCTGAGTGCGAAAGGTCAGGAACAGGATAAGATCCGCGGACTGTCCATTGGTGCCGACGATTACATGACGAAGCCGTTCAGCGTCAGTGAACTGATGGCCCGGGTCGAGGCTCTTTGCCGCCGTGTCAGCCGCACTTCGGGCAGCACCGAAGAAAAATCAGCATCGGCCTCTCTTGTCAGTGGTGATTTTGTGCTGGATGAAAATCGCCGTGTCCTGCTGAAAGCAGGAAAGCCTATTGAATTGACGCAGGTGGAATTTCAGATCATGGAATTGTTCTTCCGGAACCCGGGCATCGCAATGGTGCGTGAGAAGATCCTGAAAGGCGTCTGGGGCGAAAACTACTATGGCGACGTCAAGATCGTTGATGTCAACATCCGCCGCCTGCGGATGAAGGTAGAAGACGAGCCAAGCCACCCGACCCATATCCTGACGGTCTGGGGCTACGGCTACCGGTGGGAAGAGTGAGCTGCTCAAAATAAAATGCCGAGCCCTGTTATCAAGGGCAGGTGGTAGAAAGGGGGAAACGCTACGAGAAGCGGAATTACAAAACGATGGCTGTGCGGCAACCTGCTCATCACAGTATTGCTGCTGCTGGTCGTGGAAGGCATGTTCCTGTTCAGCGTGATCCACAGCTATTACAATGGCGTACAGCAGACCATGTATCGACGGTTCTCGTCCATTACCGGTCAGCTGAAAATGTACACCGGCGATACTGCGCAGCGTGCGGCGTCGAACCGAAGCGTTGCCCTCCGGCGGATGGTGGAGCAGTTCTCGGATAAGGATAAATATGAGTTTATGCTGCTGGACAGTTACGGCGGCGTCATTGCGTCTTCGAGCGGCACCGATGCGGAAGGCATCGTGGTCTGGGATGATTTCGAGCAGGCGCAGGGTGCTGCAGACGGCATGGGTGTTGCGACCTATCAGACCGAGACGGGTGAACAGGTCATGTCGGTCTGCTGTCTGATACCCTATGCGGCTGAGGATGTCGCAGCCATGCGGCTCGTCACAAGCCTGTCTCTGGTAGAAAAACAACTCCGGCACGCGCTGATTTTGAGCCTGCTGATCGTGGCGGTAATCCTGACCTTTACGATCTTGTCCGGTGTTTTCTTCATCCGAAGCATCGTCGTACCGCTGGGGCAGGTAGAGCGGATCGCGGCAGGCATCGCACGCGGTGAGCTGGATGTCCGCCTGCCGGTCAAAGGCGACCAGAGAGATGAAGTCGACCGTCTGCGTGGAACCATCAACCAGATGGCGGAAGGGCTCGAAGAGACGGAAAAGATGAAAAATGAATTCATCAGTTCCATTTCCCATGAGCTGCGGACACCGCTGACCTCGATACGGGGCTGGGTCGAAACGATGCGGACGCTGGATGATCCGGCTGATGAGACATACCGAAAAGGTTTGGAGATCATCAGCAACGAGACGGCTCGTCTCTATAATATGGTGGAGGAATTGCTGGATTTCAGCCGTCTGCAGAACGGACGGCTCAAGATGAACAGCGTTCCGCTGGACTTGGTGGCCGAGCTGACCGATGCGGTGCTGTTCTGTGAACCTCGTATTCAGCGAGAGGGACTTATCCTTTCCTACACCGAACCCGAGGAGATGATACCGGTCTATGCAGACCCCGACCGTCTGCGGCAGGTGTTTATCAATATTCTGGATAATGCCATCAAATATTCGGCACTGGGCGGACGCATCACGGTCAAGATCTGGAAAGGCGAGTATAAAGCCTTTATCGAAATTATTGATCAGGGACGTGGAATTCCGCCGGAGGATCTGGAAAACGTCAAAACCAAATTCTATAAAGGAAGCAACTCGGTGCGCGGCAGCGGCATAGGCCTCGCGCTGGTCGATTCCATCATGACAGCGTTGGACGGCACATTGGATATCAAGAGTACCTTGGGGTGCGGAACCGTCGTCACTCTTGGCCTGCCGCTTTACCACCGCTGAAAAGGAGAACCCAATGAATCAACCCAAAACCGAACGTTTCAAGACCAGCGTAGGCGGTCAGGCTCTGATGGAAGGCATCATGATGCGCGGCCCCAAGCAGATCTGCTGTGCAGTGCGCAAGCCGGACGGAGCTATTGAGACGAAGATCGAACCGACCCCGACGCACGGCGTCTGGACAAAAATTCCGCTGGTGCGCGGTGCCATCTCGATGATCGAAAGCCTCATCATGGGATACCGGTATATGATGTACTCAGCACAGGTTAGCATGGGCGATGATTATGACCCAGAGGAAGAGGAGTCGGCCCTTGAAAAATGGATCGGGGACCACTTCGGCAAAAAGGCCGAGGATGCACTGCTGGTGTTTGCCGCTGTGCTGGGCGGACTGTTCGCGATTCTGCTGTTTACCGTCCTGCCGACGGTGCTGGTCGGCGGACTGAACCATCTGGTTCCGCTGGGCCGCTGGGGAAAAGTGGTGCTGGAAGCAGTGCTGAAAGTCGCGATTTTTCTGACTTATATGGTTGCCATTTCCAAGATGAAAGAGATCCACCGGGTCTTTGAGTATCACGGTGCAGAGCATAAGACCATTGCCTGCTATGAGGCCGGTGACGAACTGACCGTGGAGAACGTCCGGAAGTATACCCGGTTCCATCCCCGGTGCGGCACCAGTTTCCTGATTCTGGTCGTTATCGTCAGCGTGTTCCTGTACAGCGTTCTGCCGTGGAGCAGTACCGGTCTGCGCGTGCTGTTCAAGCTGCTGCTCCTGCCGCTGGTGATGGGCATCAGCTATGAGCTGCTCAAATGGTGCGGCCGGTCAGACAACATTGCGACCCGAATCATCCGTCAGCCCGGTATTTGGGTGCAGCATCTGACTGTTTTTGAGCCGGATGACAGCATGATCGAAGTTGCAATTGCAGCGGTCACGCCGGTTCTGCCCGAGAACCCGGAGAACGGAAAATGGTAAGCGAAGGGATGCTGCCGCGGAAAGCGGTGCAGGAAGTGGAAAGCCGCCTGACCGAAGCAGGCTGTCCGGATGCGGATTTCGATGCGCAGGAACTGTTTCGTCTGGTGACCGGGCAGGATGTTCGGCTGGCCGATCGTTCGCTCTCTGCTAGGGAAGCAAATCAGCTGGAAGAGCTGACTGTCCGACGCATGAACCGGGAACCGCTGCAATATCTCTGCGGCAGCTGGCCATTTCTGGATTTTGAGCTGGCAGTCGGGCCGGGGGTGCTTTGCCCTCGCGGAGATACGGAAGTGGTGACCGAAGCCGCTGCCGGAATGCTGGCAGGGGTCAAACATCCAAAGGTGCTGGATCTCTGCGCCGGAACAGGCTGTCTGGGTCTGGGCGTGAAACGGTTCTGCCCGGATGCTGAGGTAACAAGCCTTGAAAAAAGTCCGGAGGCGTTCCACTATCTCGAGCAAAATGCCAAAAATGCCCTGCATCAGCAGGCGGCAGCACCGGTGATGGGGGATTTGTTCACCTATTGGGAAACATTGCCCGAGGGAGAGCTTGACCTCATTGTGTCCAATCCACCCTACCTGACTGCTGCCGAGATGCAGAACCTGCAGCCGGAAGTAGCACAGGAACCGGCGATGGCTCTGGAAGCCGGAGAAGATGGGCTGGTATTTTACCGCGCGATTGCGGAACACTATCAGAAGGCTCTGAAATCCGGCGGTGCGCTGGCATTGGAGATCGGCTGGCAGCAGCGAGAAGCTGTGACCGCTCTGCTGAATGAGAATGGCTGGGTCGATATAGTTTGCAAAAAAGACTTCGGTGGAAACGACCGCTGCATTTTGGCAAGAAAAAGTTGAAAAATCAAACAACTTCTTGTTGTAAATTCTGGATTTTGTGATATACTATTAGGGAAAGAGAACTTGAACCCTCCGCACCTGCGCGGAACGCAGGATGCCGGGAATTGCGAACAAAAGGAGCAACAACTTATGGCAAAAAATCAGAACAACAACGTCACGCCTGCGACCCAGAAGACAGAGCCGGCAGCAAAGAAGGATGCGCTGGCAACTGCGCTGGCGCAGATCGAAAAGCAGTTCGGTAAAGGTGCGATCATGAAGCTGGGCGACAATACCGCCATGCAGGTGGATGCAATCTCGACCGGCAGCCTTGGCCTTGATCTTGCTTTGGGCGTGGGCGGTGTGCCGCGCGGCCGTATCATCGAGGTGTTCGGACCGGAATCCAGTGGTAAGACCACGCTGGCTCTGCACATTCTGGCCGAGGCACAGAAGAAGGGCGGCGAAGTCGCCTTTATCGACGTCGAGCACGCTTTGGATCCGGCATACGCTGAGGCTCTGGGTGTCAATATCAACGAGCTGCTCGTCAGCCAGCCGGATACCGGTGAGCAGGCGATGGAGATCTGCGAGGCACTGGTGCGCTCCGGTGCGATCGACGCCATCGTTGTGGACTCGGTCGCCGCAATGGTTCCCCGTGCTGAGATCGAGGGAGAGATGGGCGACAGCCATGTTGGTCTGCAGGCACGTCTGATGAGTCAGGCCATGCGCAAGCTGACCAGCGTTATCGGCAAGACCAACACCGTCTGTGTTTTCATCAACCAGCTGCGTGAAAAGGTCGGTATCGTCTACGGCAACCCCGAAGTCACCACCGGCGGCCGTGCGCTGAAATATTATGCCTCGGTGCGTATCGACATCCGCCGTGTGGAGGGTCTGAAGGATTCTTCCGGCCAGTTCATCGGCAACCACACCCGTGCAAAGATCGTCAAGAATAAGGTCGCACCTCCGTTCCGTGAGGCAGAATTCGATATCATGTTCGGCGAGGGTATCTCCAAGATGAGCGAACTCATTGATGTGGGTGTCAAGCTGGGCATCGTCCAGAAGAGCGGCGCATGGTTCAACTACGGTGATATCCGTCTGGGTCAGGGTCGTGACAACGCAAAGCAGTTCCTCAAGGATAACCCCGAAATCGCGAATGATATCGAGGGTCAGATCCGCGCGAATGCCGATAAGCTCTATGCGACTCGCCGTCCGGTCGGTAAGGCCGCTGCGGCGGCAGCGGCTGAGGAATCCCCGGCGGCGGAGAGTGCAGCTGCAAAGGAACCGGTCGTCAAGGCTCCGGCACGCAGCAGTGAGAGCGAACTGGATATCATGGTGGAGGACTAAATGGCCTTTTCGCAGAGAAGCCGCCGTCCGCTGAGTGAGGAAGAGAAATCGAACGATGTTGCCAAAGCACGAGCCCGTGCGCTGGAAACGCTGGCGTCGCAGGAGATTTCCTCTGGCCAGTTGTATGAACGGCTCTGTCGGCAGTTCACTGAGCAGACCGCCGCACAGGTCGTGGCGGAAATGGTTGAGCGACAATATCTGAATGATGACCGTTACGCCGAAGTACGGGCGAGAGGTCTGCTGGCGGCACGAAAGAGCCGCCGTGCAGCCGCCCAGAACCTTCGGCAGAAAGGTCTGAACCAAAATCAGATCCAGCAGGCATTGGAACAGGTCTACACCCCCGACGAAGAGGGCGAAGACCCGGAGCTGGAAGCAGCGGCATCGCTGGTCGAGAGCCGCTACCGCTCCAAACTGGCCGCAGGACGCCGCGACCTTGTGGTGGCGGCATTGATGCGCCGTGGATTTGCTTACCCGGTCATCAAAGAGGCCGTCCGGAGAGTAGAAGAACAAGAGTAACAGAAAGAGAGTATTATCCCCTTATGAAAATTGCATGTATTTCCCTTGGCTGTCCGAAGAATCAGGTCGATTTGGACGGCATGGTACATATCCTGCTTTCGGCAGGCCACGAGACGGTGGCAGAGCTGGGCGAAGCGGATGTCATCCTCGTCAACACCTGTGGCTTTATCGAGAGCGCAAAGACCGAGGCCATCGAGAACATTTTGGAGGCTTGCTCCTATAAGCAGGCCAACCCGAACCTGAAAGTCATCGTTACCGGTTGTCTGGCCGAGCGTTACCGCAGCCAGATCGAGGAAGAGATCCCCGAGGTCGATGCCGTTGTCGGCTGTGCTTCCAACAAGGCCATCGACTCCATCGTGGCTCGCCTGTTCAACGGTGAGGATCATCTCGAGAGCTACGGCATGAAGAAAGACTTCCCTCTGGGCGGTAAGCGTGTTATCGGCACACCGGCACACTACGCTTATCTGAAAATTGCTGAGGGCTGCAACAATCGCTGCCACTACTGCGCAATTCCGGCCATCCGTGGCCCACTGCGCAGCCGTGACATGGCCGACTGCGTGGCAGAAGCACGCTGGCTGGCCGGTGAAGGCGTAAAAGAGCTTATCATCGTGGCGCAGGACCCCACTGCTTACGGTGAGGACTGGGGCAAGCCGGGCAGCATCTGCGAACTGCTGGACAAGCTGAATAAGATCAACGGCATCGAGTGGATCCGTATCATGTACGCTTATCCGGAGCGCATTACCGATGAGTTTATTGCCGCCATGCAGCGGAATGAGAAGGTCGTGCCGTATCTTGACCTGCCCATCCAGCATTGCAACGATGAGATTTTGAAGAACATGAACCGCCGTTCCAACCGTGCCGAACTGCTGGAAGTCATCGGCAAGCTGCGGAAGTCCATTCCGTGCATCACCCTGCGCACGACTCTGATCGCAGGTTTCCCGGGTGAGACGGAAGAGCAGTTCGACGACCTGTGCAACTTCGTCAAGGAGGTCAAGTTTGACCGTCTGGGCTGCTTTGCTTATTCCGCTGAGGAGAATACTGTTGCCGCTAAAATGGACGGCCAGATCGAGCAGGAGGTCAAAGACCGCCGTGCCGAGCTGGTGATGCAGATCCAGACCGGCATCATGGCACAGAAGCAGGCGGACAAGGTCGGCCAGACGGTTCGGGTCATCTGCGATGGCATCGACGAGGAGAGCGGCCTGTATCTCTGCCGCACGATGGGCGACGCCCCCGAGGTGGACGGCAATGTCTGCGTGTCCAGCGAGGAGCCGCTTTATCCCGGCGAGTTCTATGATATTCTGGTGGACGACAGCGACCTTTACGATTTGTATGGTACTGTTGTAAAATAACAAAATTGGAGGGGAATCTTTATGAATCTGCCCAATAAACTGACGCTGACCCGTATCATTCTGGTTCCGGTCTTTATGATCTTCGTCTCACTGACCCAGTTCGGAACCGGTGATTTCAACCCGACCATGTACCTGCTGGCCGGTATCATCTTTGCAGTGGCAAGCTTCACCGATTTTCTGGACGGACATCTGGCTCGCAAGTGGCACATGGTAACGGACTTTGGTAAGTTCGCCGACCCTCTGGCCGACAAACTTCTGACAACAGTTGCCTTTATTTACATGATGCGCGATGGTGTCTGCTCTCCGGTGGTGCTGTGCATCATCCTTGCCCGTGAGTTTGCCGTTTCCGGTCTGCGGATGGTCGCAGCCGGTGCAAAAGATGGCAAGGTGATTGCAGCGAACATGTGGGGCAAGGTCAAGACCGTGCTTCAGATGCTGTCCATCATCTTCTACTTCTTTGGCACTGCTTTGATCCCGGGCGTAGTCGGCAAGGGAGATGTTGGATTTATCGCTTCCTGCTTCTGCTGGCTGGTGGCAGCCGTCACAGCGATTTCCGGCATCAAATACCTGTGGGATAACCGCAGCTTCATCAATACCGCAAAATAAAGAGCATAAAATGAAAACGAGCGGCAAAAACCGCTCGTTTTCTGATATTTCTGCAAATTATAACGAATCGGAGATTCCTTCATGAAGAAAAAACTCTGGAACATCCTCCGTGGGGTGTTGTCTATCGTCCTCAACCTTGCGGTCGTTTATATGGAACCCATCGCTGCCCGGCTCAGCTGGGAGGCAGTCGGTGTACAGATGTTTTCCTTTTACACCGAAAATTCCAACTTCTTTACGGCTTTTGTCTGCCTGCTGATGGCAGGTTTCCAGCTGAGAGCCCTGCTGACCGGACGGGAGATTCCGCTCTGGGTCAAACGGCTCAAGTACATTGCGACCTGCTGCCTGACGATGACCTTCCTGACCGTTGTGTTCATCCTTGCGCCCTATTATAAGGATGAGGGCGGTGTGGTCTTCCTGCTGACGGCAAGTTCGATGTTTTACCATCACCTGCTCAATCCGCTCTGCGCTTTTGTGTCATTCGTATTTCTGGAGCGAGAGCCGAGATTGTCGGGCAGAAATGTTTTCTGCGCCCTGATCCCGACCCTGCTCTATGGCTCGATTGCAGTCTGGGCGAATATTCAGCGGCTCATCGTCGGGCCTTATCCGTTCCTGATGTTCTATGAGCAAACGGTGCAGCAGTCGCTGGAATGGCTGGTCGCCATCGTCTGCCTGAACCTCTTCTACGCCTGGCTCGTCTGGAAAGCCGGCGGCGGCCATAAAAAGCATCACCCGGATCTGGAACTCCGAGGGTGAAAGCATTGCTATTTTTATGAAGCTGTGATAAACTAAAAAAGCCGCTGGAGATAGCGGCATAAAGGTGCTGATCCAAACGCAGGCGGCTGACCTCCTACCGAAATCGGGTTGTTCTATGCTCTATGGAACGAACGAATCACCGGGAGAAAAACGCTTTTTGAAGTTGAAACTCTCTGCCCGGTGTTCGGGAAGGGAGGGAATGTCGATGACTCTGTCTGAAACTTACATTACATGATGTTGACTTTCCTGTTCGCGGCTCTTGCGCTGCTTGTGCAGGTAGTCGGAACGACATTTGACATCGTATGGAAGATTTCGCACGACAAGCGTGACGATGACAACAAGAAAAGCGAATGACCGCCTCAGCCTCACAAACTGACAGTCATTCGCTTTGTCTTTTAAAGAACAACCCGATTGCTGATTAAGGGGCTAGCCGTTTGCAGGTCAGCACCTTTTTCTATTTATAGTATATTCAACTAAAAGATAGTTGTCAAGGGTGCGCTGATTTTTACAGCAGCGGAATGCCAGCCTTCTCGCAGGCTTCACGAGTAGCTTCATCCCAGACACTGGCCTGAACCTCGCCGATGTGTGCGCTGCCGAGCAGCAGCATGCACAAACGGCTCTGACCGATGCCGCCGCCGATAGTATAAGGCAATTCGCCGGACAGGACAGCTTTGTGGAAGGGCAGCTCCCGGCGGTCGTCACAGCTGGCCATCGTCAGCTGTTTGTCCATGCTCTCAGGGCTGACACGGATGCCCATGCTGCTCAGCTCATAGCTGCACTGGAGCGGATTGTTCCAGAACAGCAGGTCACCGTTCAGATCCCAGTCGTCGTAGTCGGGTGCGCGGCCATCGTGCGGCTTGCCGCTCTTGAGCGGTGCGCCGATCTTCATCAGGAAGGTGGTGCCGTTCTCCTTGACGAAAGCGTTCTCACGCTCCTTCGGGGTCAGGTCAGGATACTTATCTTCCAGTTCCTGCGTGGTGATGAAGGTCACGTTGGGAGTGTGGAGCGGCAGGTCCTGAAGCTGGGGGAACATGGCGTGCAGGTTCATCTCGGTGGCGCAGACGGCGGAGACGATGGAGCGCACCACATTTTTCAGATAAGCTTCGTTCCGGTCTTCCTCCCGGATGACCTTTTCCCAATCCCACTGGTCGACATAGACGGAATGGAGATTGTCCAGCTCCTCATCACGGCGGATGGCGTTCATGTCACAGTACAGACCCTTGCCGACACGGAAACCATAATCTTTCAGAGCCTTGCGCTTCCACTTTGCCAGCGACTGGACGACCTGTGCCTCGGTGCCGCTGTCTTTGATGTCGAACGTGACCTTCCGCTCGACGCCGTTCAGGTCATCATTCAGACCGGTGGACGCTTCCAGAAAGAGCGGAGCCGACACACGGTAGAGGTTCAGCGTGGCACACAGGGTGTCCGCAAACAGCCGCTTGATGGTACCAATGGCGCGCTGAGTGTCGTACAGGTTCAGCGCAGGTGTGTAGTTTTCCGGGATCGTAATTTTACTCATAGTTATTACCCCTCTGACAGAATTTGCGCTTCGGATGGCCGATTGCCACCCCGGAAGCACTCTTTCCCTTTAATATAGTGAAATTATGGCACAATTCCCGGCGGTTGTAAAGGGGAGAGCGGAAAATCAACCCTTCAAAATAAACCTTGGCCCTTCCTCGCCGAGGGTTCCGGTGGGAACAAAGCCGACTTTGCGGAGAACGGCCTGCGATGCGGCATTATCAGGTTCAGTCTCGGCTTCGATGGCAGAGACGCAGGGCTGCTCTAAAGCCCACTTGCAGGCGGCACGGACGGCCTCGGTGGTATAGCCCTGATTCCAGAACTCCGGTTCGATACCGTAGCCGATCTCAGGATGGCCGTTTTCGGGCAGACCTTTGAAGCAGAGATCGCCGACCCAGTCGCCGGAGTCATTCTGGTAAAGACCCCATGCTGTGTACCAGAGCCACTGGTCAGGATGAGATTCACAGCCGTTCAGCATGTCGCAGTAGGCTTTGACCATTTCCGGGTCAGTGGTGCGGTCAATGAGTCTCTGCAAGGCGTCGGTGCGGAGTGGGATCAGAAAAAGGCGTTCAGTCAAAAGCTGCATGAGAACCTCCTGTATGAAAATGTGTTTTTCCGAGTGTAGCACAGATGGGGGAACAAGTCAAAAGCGGCGAATTGCCTTGACTTACACAAATGGCGTGGATATAATAAACCTATAATAAAGGAGAAATCACTATGCAGATTTTTAACACGCTGACCCGACAGAAAGAAGAGTTCGTTCCGCAGGTGCCCGGTGAATACCGTATCTATGTCTGCGGCCCGACCGTTTATAACTATATCCATATCGGCAACGCACGTCCGCTGATCGTCTTCGATACCCTGCGCCGCTACCTCGAGTACCGCGGCAACAAGGTCATCTATGTTTCCAATATTACCGACATCGACGACAAGCTGATCGCCAAGGGCAAAGAGGAAGGCACTTCCATGAAGGAAGTTGCACAGCGGTTTGAGGCAGAGTATCTGAAGGATGCTGCCGGTCTGAACTGCAAGAAGCCGACTGTTCAGCCTCGTGCCACCGAGCATATCCAGCAGATCCTGGGCATCGTCAAAGACCTGATCAACTCCGGCCATGCCTATGTTGCAAAAAATGGCGACGTTTACTTCCGTGTCAAGAGCGACCCGGAGTATGGCAAGCTGAGCCACCTCAAGCTGGATGACCTTGAGAGCGGCAATCGTGAGCTGCGCAGCCAGATGGAGGATGACCTGAAGGAAGACCCGGCGGACTTCGCCGTCTGGAAAGCTGCAAAGCCCGGTGAGCCTGCATGGGAAAGCCCCTACGGAATGGGTCGTCCGGGCTGGCACATCGAGTGCAGTGCCATGAGCCGTACCCACCTCGGCAAGACCATCGACCTCCACTGCGGCGGTCAGGATCTGATCTTCCCCCACCACGAGAATGAGATCGCCCAGAGTGAATGTGCAAACGGCTGCGAGTTCGCTCGTTATTGGATGCACAACGGCTTCATCAATGTGGACAATCAGAAGATGTCCAAGAGCCTGCATAATTTCTTCACCGTCCGTGATGTGGCGAACCTGTACGGTTATGAGCCGATTCGCTACTTTATGCTGACCGCAGGCTACCGGATGCCGCTGAACTACACCGTCGACCTCATCGAGAGCTGCAAGAACAGCCTCGAGCGTCTCTATACCTGCCGCGAGAACCTCGACTTTGCTCTGAGCAAGACCGAGTTCGGCACCGATGAGACGCTGAAAGCCAAGGCAGACGAAGCTCGTACCAAGTTCTGCAAGGCAATGGACGACGATCTGAACACCCCCGACGCTCTGGCTGCAGTGTTTGACCTCGTAAAGGATATCAACACCCTGTCTGCTTCCTCCAGCAAGGCCGCTTTGGAAGCTGCTGCCGGTGCATTCGACGAAATTACCGGTGTGCTGGGTCTGATGTACAACCGCAAGAAGGATGAAGTGCCTGCTGAGGTGACCGAGCTGGTCGAGAAGCGTGCCGTTGCTAAGAAGGCAAAGGATTGGGCAACCGCCGACGCCATTCGCGCTGAGCTGACCGCGATGGGCTGGGCTGTCAAGGATACTGCACAGGGTCCGCAGCTGTCCAAATTGTGATTTGAATTAAAACCGTGAAAGGTTGCCGTATCCGGACAAACACCGGAACGGCGGCCTTTTTTGTGAACACTTTTTGAAAAAACTGGAAATCCTGCAATTTGAGAACGCAGATACCCGTATTCAGGGTGAAGGGTCGAAAAAATGGCCAGAATCCCCAGAAGGAGGGTATATAAAGATGGAACGCATGATGTTTTTGGCACTGGCAGCAATGACGATTGGGGTCACAGCAAGCGTATACACAGCACCGGTGATGAACCCTGTGACCTCGCAGGATACCGAACAGGTCGGCGGCTGGACGCAGCCGGCATCTCCGGCCATTACGAAAGAAGCACAGGCTGCATTCGATAAGGCAATGGAAGATTTTACCGGCGTCAGCTACAAGCCGGTAGAGCTGCTGGGAACACAGGTGGTCGCTGGTACGAATTATCGCTTCCTCTGCGACGCACAGGTTGTTTACCCCGGCGCAGAACTTTATCAGGCAATCGTAACGGTCTATGAAGACCTCGACGGCAATGCGTCGATTCTGGATATCACCGACCTGAAAGGGTAAATCAAGATAATAGGATAAAAAGAAACGCATGTGAGAGACTTTCGATTGGAAAGTGCATCTCACATGCGTTTTATCGTTTAAAGCTTAGTTGAACTTAAAGATCTTCTGGGCGAAACGGTAGCCGCCGAGGATGATCTTATCGCTCTTGGGGAAGTTCATGTTGGTCACGCCGCCGACGCTCAGGACAACAGAGCGGTAAACATCGGGCTTGGTGTGATCCTTGAGGTACTTCCACAGCTCAGTCTTCTTCTCCTTGGCCTCGGCACTGCCGTCCAGCAGAAGGAAGATATCGCTGACCGCCATCATCATGGACAGATAGTGAAGCATGTAGGCACGCAGACGCTTTTCATGCTTCAGAGCGTCCAGATCCTGACAGTCGATCATGTGCTTGGTGACACGGAGCTGCTGATCGACACGCTTTACCATGACGCTCTCGTTGACGCTCTGGTCGGAACGGCCGATGAAGTAGCGGTAGAGGTCAAGGTTCATATAGTACATGCTCTTGACGTAGGGCAGGGGCTGATAGACGAAGATGTTGTCAACATAGAAGGTGTGCTTGGGCAGAACCATGCCGCACTTGCGCAGGACTTCGGTGCGGTAGATGACCGAGTGCATCAGCAGGTTCTGGTCGGGGCGGAAGTGGCCGACGTGCATCCAGCTGAACAGGCGGTTCTCGGGGAAGACGTTGGTGTAGCGGACAACATGAGAGGTGCCGTCCTCGACATGCTCGTACACATAGTTGCAGATCATCAGGTCGGGGGCGGTGCCGCGCGTTACCAGAGACTGCAGGCGGTCAAGAACTTTTTTCAGGCAGTCGGTATCCAGCCAGTCGTCGCTGTCCACGACTTTGTAATACAGGCCGGAAGCGTTCCGGATGCCCTGATTGACGCCCTCGCCGTGGCCGCCATTCTCCTGATGGATGGCCTTGACGATGGTGGGATATTTCTCGGCGTACTCGTCGCAGATGGCAGGGGTCTCGTCCTTAACGGAACCGTCGTCCACGAGGATGATCTCGGCACGCTCACCGGCAGAGAGCAGAGTTTCGATACAGTGGCGCATATAGGCCGCAGAATTATAGCAGGGAACTGCAAAGGTGATCAATTTCTGTTGCATGTGTTCAAATACTCCTTATTGTTTTTGCGGCCAGAACGCATGAGCGACGGCCAGAGATGGAGATATGTAACTATATTATAGCATTTTTGTGCGTGAAAAGCTATCAAAACCAGAAAAACTTCGGAAATCCGCAACGAAAGACGTTTTTGTGGTATACTGAAAGTCAGCGTTTTGCAAAACAGGAGGAACTTCATGGAAGACCAGCGTTCGATATTGAAGAAAGTGTTCGGGTACGATAACTTCCGGTCAGGGCAGGAAGAGATCGTGGATCAGTTGTTGGCCGGACGGGATGTTCTGGCGGTGATGCCGACTGGCGCAGGCAAGTCCATCTGTTATCAGGTGCCGGCACTGCTGCTGCCGGGTATCACCATCGTGGTATCGCCGCTGGTAAGCCTGATGAAAGATCAGGTCGGCGCGTTGGTGCAGGCCGGTGTTGCGGCGGCGTTCCTCAACAACAGTCTGACCGATAATCAAAAGGCTTTGATGCTCCGCCGTGCGAGAGAAGGCTGGTACAAAATTATTTATGTTGCTCCCGAACGGCTCGAGATGCCGGGCTTTCAGCGGTTTGCGCAGGAACGTGCTATCAGCATGGTGACAGTGGATGAAGCGCACTGCATCAGTCAGTGGGGACAGGATTTCCGCCCGAGTTATCTGCGCATCAAGGAATTCGTCGACAGCCTGCCAAGCCGCCCGGTCGTGGGCGCATTCACGGCAACTGCAACAGCACGGGTACGGGAGGACATCCGAGATCATCTGGAACTCCGGAATCCCTATGAGGTGATGACCGGCTTTGACCGCCCGAACCTCTACTTTGAGACCCGACGCGCGCTGCCAAGTCAGAAACCGAAAGAACTGCTCGACCTTGTTTTGAAGGAGCGAGATAACGCAGGCATTGTTTATTGCAGCACCACCAAACAGGTGGACGAGACGGCTCGTCTGCTCCAGAGCCGTGGCATCCGGGCGGCGGCATATCATGCAAAGCTCGACCCAGAAATACGGCGGAGGAATCAGGACGATTTCCTCTATGACCGGATCCAAATTATGGTGGCGACCAACGCATTCGGGATGGGAATCGACAAGCCGAATGTCCGGTTCGTTATCCATTACAATATGCCCAAAGATTTGGAAAGCTACTATCAGGAGGCAGGCCGAGCCGGACGGGATGGTGAACCGGCACGCTGTACCCTGCTGTATTCCGGTACGGATGTCCGGACGATACGCTTCTTTATTGATAAGGAGATGGAGGCAGACAACGGCCTGCCTGCCGACGTCAAGGCCGAAGCCGCCCGGAAAGCTGAGGAACGGCTCAAGTCCATGACCTTCTATTCCACCACCACGAAGTGCCTGCGTGGGTTTATGCTGAGTTATTTCGGTGAAGCCGCCCCTCAGAAATGCGGAAATTGTTCCTGCTGTCTGGCTGCAGAAGAGGAAGCGCAGCTTCTGGAACAGCGCGCGGCACAGGCCAAAGAACGGGCATCTGCATCCGCTCGCCGTCTGGCAGAGCGTCCGCGCCGCCGTGCTTCGGAGACGGTCGAGCTGAGCGAAGCGGACGAAAAACTGTTGGCGGCTCTGTATGCCCTGCGGAAACGGCTGTCTGGCAAACAGAACGTACCGGCATTCATGGTCTTTAACGATGCGACTCTTCGTGAAATGGCACAAAAGAAACCGCTCAGTATGGACGAATTGCTCAATATCACAGGTGTCGGCGAGAAGAAAGCCGCTCATTACGGCATGGCGTTCCTTCGTCTCATCGAGGACATGGTGAGCAGCCGGGAATAAAAGAAAAAGCGTCTGAATTTTCAACAACGTTTTCTTGAAACGTGGAAAATCCAGACGCTTTTCACTTACATGGTATGGGTCGCGAAGACTTTTTTGTCCTTCCACCAGACCGGCTGCCCGGCGGCGAGAGATTTTGGAACATCCAGCAGACGCTGATTCCGACTGCCCCGGAAGCGGAGGGAGATGTCATGTTCGGCCTGTACGAACCGGCCGTCCACCAGAACGTCCAACAGCTTCAACAGCTCGTCGGTGACCTCGCATCGGCAGGATGCCGGAACTGCGCCGGTCAGCTGTTCCCATGTGTAACCGGAGTAGCACCAGACGGTCTTCTCGGGGTAGAGAGCTTTGAAGTTCCGGACAAAGGGGAGCAGTTCACGCTGGTTTTCCGGCTCCATCGGCTCACCGCCCAGCAAAGACAGACCGGCGATGTAATCTGGCTTGCAGGAAGCGAACACCTCATTCCGGACGGGCTTGTCGAAAGGTTTGCCGTATCCGAAATCCCAGACGACCTCGTTGAAACAGCCCGGGCAGTGGTGGCGGCATCCCGACACAAAAACACTCGTTCGGACGCCCGGCCCGTTGGCAATATCGTAATATTTTATCGTAGCGTAATTCATAGATTTCTCCACAGAAAACCTCTCCGCCATCGCTGACGGAGAGGTTTTTAACTTACAGATGCAGCACGCGGTCTTTGATCTCCTGCGTCCGGCCCTGATTCCAGAACTGAGTGCCGATATAGCCGCAGGTACGGCGTGCGACATTCAGCTTGTTCTGGTCACGGTTGCCGCACTTCGGGCATTTCCAGACCAGCTTGCCGTCGTCCTCGACAATTTTGATCTCGCCGTCGTAGCCGCAGCACTGGCAGTAATCCGATTTGGTGTTCAACTCGGCATACATGATGTTGTCGTAGATGAACTGCAGAACGCTCATGACTGCCTCGAGGTTATCCTGCATGTTGGGAACCTCGACATAGCTGATGGCACCGCCCGGAGAGAGCTTCTGGAACTCGCTCTCGAATTTCAGCTTGGTGAAAGCGTCGATCTTTTCCGACACATGAACGTGATAGCTGTTGGTGATATAGTTCTTGTCGGTGATGCCTGGTACGATGCCGAAACGCTGCTGCAGGCATTTTGCAAACTTATAGGTGGTGGATTCCAGCGGCGTGCCGTAGAGAGAATAGTCGATGTTCTCAACCGCCTTCCACTCGTTGCACTTGTCGTTCATATGCTGCATAACACTCAGTGCGAACGGTTTTGCACCGGCATCGGTGTGGCTCTTGCCGGTCATATATTTGACGCACTCATACAGACCGGCATAGCCGAGGCTGATGGTGGAGTAGCCGCCAAAGAGGAGCTTGTCGATCTTTTCGCCCTTTTTCAGGCGTGCCAGTGCGCCGTACTGCCACAGGATGGGTGCGGCATCGCTGGGAGTGCCCAGCAGACGCTTATGACGTGCCTGCAGTGCGCGGTGGCAGAGGTCAAGACGCTCATCGAAGATCTTCCAGAACTTGTCGAAGTTACCGCCCGAGCTGAGGGCAACGTCCACCAGATTGATGGTGACGACGCCCTGATTGAAGCGGCCATAGTATTTCGGCTTGTTGGTCTCAGGGTCAACATACGGGGTCAGGAAGCTGCGGCAGCCCATGCAGGTGTAGCAGTGGCCTTCGCCATTCTTGTCGATCTTGAGTTCCAGCATCTTCTTTTCAGAGATGTAGTCCGGAACCATCCGCTTGGCGGTACACTTGGCAGACAGCTCGGTCAGATAATAATAAGGAGAATCCGGATGGATATTATCTTCCTCGAGGACGTAGATGAGCTTCGGGAATGCCGGAGTGATCCAGACGCCAGCCTCATTCTTGACGCCCTGATACCGCTGGCGGATCGTCTCCTCGATGATGATAGCGAGGTCGGCCTTTTCCTGCGGATTGCGTGCCTCACCCAAGTACATGAAGACGGTGATGAACGGAGCCTGACCGTTGGTCGTCATCAGGGTTACGACCTGATACTGGATCGTCTGAACGCCGCGGTTGATCTCGTTGCGCAGACGACGCTCGACGATCTCCTTTTTACGCTCAGGAGAAACATCCAGACCCTGCATCTCGATCTCGACTTCGTTGGCGATCTTCTTACGGGAGACATCCACGAAAGGAGCAAGATGGGTCAGGCTGATGCTCTGGCCGCCGTACTGGTTGGAAGCGACCTGCGCGATGATCTGGGTCGCGATGTTGCAGGCAGTCGAGAAACTATGAGGTTTCTCAATATAGGTGCCGGAAATGACAGTGCCGTTCTGAAGCATATCATCGAGGTTTACCAGATCGCAGTTGTGCATATGCTGTGCGAAATAGTCGGAATCATGGAAATGGATCAGACCTTCCTGATGAGCCTTGACGATTTCAGGGTCAAGCAGCAGACGGGCAGTCAGATCTTTGGAAATCTCGCCAGCCATATAATCACGCTGAACACTGTTGACGGTGGGGTTCTTGTTGGCGTTTTCCTGCTTGACTTCCTCGTTCTGGCACTCAATAAGGCTCAGAATGCGCTCGTCGGTGGTGTTGGTCTGACGTTTCAGGTTCTGCACATAGCGGTAGGTGATATAATGCCGTGCAATGTCGTGAGCCTTGATATCCATCAGCTGGTTCTCAACGAAATCCTGAACTTCCTCAACGCTGACCGCACGGTTCAAAGCCTGACACTGGTCAGAGACGGCATCCGCGATCTGGTTGATCTGCTCTTTTGTCAGACGGCTCTTTCCGCCGACGGACTCACTGGCCCGGGTAACAGCAGTGATGATCTTGGTGATATCAAAGGGAACCTCTGCGCCGTTGCGCTTGATGATCTTCATTTGCTCTCCTCCTACGTATCTATGACAGTTCTAACGGGTGTCTCCTAAAGCTAGAAGGCACCCGCGTTTGATTGCATCTATTGCTATTATGATATCACTATTTAGTGATATGTCAATGGAAAGACCACTACATTTTGTGTTTCGTAGCTTTCACCAAAAATGCGCTTGAATTTTCGGAGCAAAATCTAGCCGCAGACCTCTTGACAAATCGGGCAAGCAAAGTACCCGATTCCGCAGGGTAATATCCGGTTTCATCTATACCTTTTCTCCCTATACAATTACATTATAATAAAGAAAAAAGCAAGAAAAAAGCGGTTGAATTAAGGAGATGTCAAAAGTCTGACTTTAGTCTGAAGA
>CAVBWT010000029.1:0-36647 GCA_963599235.1 Lawsonibacter asaccharolyticus
AAAGCGGTGGTTTTCTTTTTATCCCGTTACTTTTTTCTCTTTTGTCATAGTATGTGTTACAATTTGTACCCCTCTTCGGAATCATATCGTCACACTTCTTTGCTCTAAAAAGTGGGTGATTTTATCATTTTTCTTGCAGTTGACGTTAAACAGCGACTTTTTGTGTTCTTTATACGCCACCATTAGCTATTAAACAGCTACCGAAAATTTCTGGTAGACATTGGTCGGGGCCGCTATCACGACAAAATCAGCATCGGCGTATGCAGCCTTAGCATCCAGCGTTGCAGTCAGATCCAGTTCTTTCTCTGCAAGGTACTTCTCGATATAATCATCCTGAATCGGAGACTTGCGATTGTTGATCAGCTCAACTTTCTCCGGAATAATATCAACTGCGGTTACCTGATGGTGCTGGGAAAGTAAAGTGGCAATGGACAATCCCACATAACCAGTGCCGGCCACGGCGATTTTGTAATTCTTCATAGTATGTACTCCTCCGGTCCTTGTCGGACCCTATCCCCCTGAAAGGTAATTTTTGTATCTATCTACGCATCCTGAGTTTCAGGATGGTATTTCATTTTCATAAAGTCCCTGTGTGATAATCACAATCGGCTAAGTGTTGCGTCTTGCTGTCGTACCCCTTTTGGTGCAGCAATCATATTTCCCCTGTTTTCTACTTCGCAAAGCATCTGTTGTGTACACCTGTCTCTACTCCGCTATAATCGAAGTGCTGCTTTATACAGTCGAACCCCGTATACCCTGCAATGACGTTTTTTCTAAGTGTTGTATTGTTGTATCAAGCCCTGTTGGTGTATGAGCTTTGTTGAAACTGTACACACCATCCAATCAAATTCACCTATTCCGTTGTTAAAGATGAACAGTTCATACTGCTTTTTCATCCACTATATGTACTTATCATCATCACCCATGCTCTACTCAACAGAAGTTTTGCGAAGTAGAAATCATCTGTTTTTCCGTAATTTTCATGACTCTACAAACCGTTGCGAAGTAGGTATCATTAACAGGGCAGATAGTGTACTCAACAACAGTTTTATGAAGTAGGTGATAAGCTCATGGATTTTTGATGTATTTATCATCAAAACGGCCCTTTTAGCGGTTTCCATCGCCATTTCCCACCGATGTGTTCAACATTCGGCTTTTGCTTCATATCTTTTCGTCAATATGTATAGCAGAAGCCCATTTTTACTTCATATATTAGTGCATTATGCAACAAAGCTACGCTGTGTTGAGTGAACAAAACAGGCCACTTTTAACGATGTTACGTTGCTATGGTTTGTTGAGTAGACATTTATCCACATCTTACCGCTTACAACAGTCTAGTCTCGTTGAGAACTACGGACTCCACATTTCAATTCATTCTTCTGAAGTCTTCACGCCTTCTTCCTTCTTCTTCCGATTTCTACATTATTCTACCATGATTTGCACTTATAAGCAATAGCTTTTTCGTCGTACATGTAATATTATTACAAGAAAAAGCAGCGATTTAGCTCGCTATTTCTCTATAAAATGTCAAGTTTCTTTCATATTGCAGGCTTTTCCAAGTTTCATGCTCAACAAGTGCGTTAAAATCTTTTTCTGTTACTTTGCCCAAGTCGGTTCTTCTTTACCGGTATAATTAAATTTTCTGTCGTTTTTCTCTTCGAGAGCTTTTATCATGTGATAGGTGTACTCATTGTAGGGTGTCGGGATTCCAAGTTCTTTTCCCATTTTTATCAATGCACCGGAAAACATATCAATTTCTGTATGACGACCTGCATCCAGATCCTGTAGAGTAGAATACCGTGCAATCGGCGGAACCGCGCATCCTCGTCCGGACATTTTATCCACCTTGCTGATGTCAATTCCTTTTGCTGCCGCAATTGCTTCCAGTTCCTGCCGGAGGCCATCGCTGATTGCCTTCATGTGAACACTGTCACGGTAACAGCCTACGCCTGCACCCAAAATCGCCTGCGGAAGGTTATTGCAGACATTCAGGCGGAATTTGCTCCACATTTCTTCCCGAATATCTTCTGTCACCCGGCAATGGATTCCTGCGCTTATGAACAGCTCTTCAATTGCTTTCACTCGTTCGCTCTGGAACGGCGCAGAAATCTCACCAAAAATGATACCAAGCGTTGTTTCCGGGTCAAAATGGTATCCGTCTTCCTCTTTGTGGGAAGCAATTTTTATCAACGAATATACGATGCATTCTTTGCCGACTTCGGACGCAATCAGTTCTTCGCTGTCCACGCCGTTCATCAGACTCATGACCGTGGTATGTTCCCCTACGATTTCACGGATGCTTTCCATTGCATCAGGAAGTGCGCCGTATTTCAGCGAAACAACGAGCAGATCGATATCATGTGCTTCCTGCGGCGTCCATACTTCCGGTCGATAAACTTTTCCGTTGATCGCACAGCCATCACGTTTCAGCCGCTCAGCTCGTGTACCCTCAGCAATGATTCCCAGCCGGACGTCGCTCTTCTGCGAAAGTCCCCAGATCACATATGAACCAACCGCACCTGCACCCAGCACTGCAACCGACTTGATTTTCATTTTTTTGCTCCTCCATATCGTATGTTTTTTCTATTTTACCACTCTTTGCCTGTATATAAAAGAGGTCTGCCGCTTTTTCTTGCAAATCCTGTCAGACTGTGGTATGCTGAGCAAAAGAAGGGGGCGTTTTTTATATGAAAACAGCTTTGACGATTGCAGGCAGCGACTCCAGCGGCGGTGCCGGAATTCAGGCCGACATCAAAACCATGACAGCCAACGGCGTATTTGCCATGAGTGCAATCACTGCTCTGACCGCTCAGAACACGACCGGTGTAACCGATATCTTCGAGACAACGCCAAAATTTCTGGGCGAACAGCTTGATGCTGTATTTACCGACATCTATCCGGATGCCGTCAAGATCGGCATGGTTTCTTCGGCAGAACTCATCCATGTCATCGCCGAAAAACTCGGTGAATATCATGCAAAGCATATTGTAGTCGACCCTGTCATGGTCGCCACCTCCGGCTCTAAGCTTCTTCGGGACGATGCGGTGCAGGCTCTGACCCAAAAGCTGCTTCCGATCTCTGAAGTCGTGACTCCGAATATTCCCGAAGCAGAGATTTTATCCGGAATGACGATCAAAAATGCCGATGATATGGAAACCGCAGCAAAACTTATCAGCGAAAAATACGGCTGTGCGGTTCTTTGCAAGGGCGGCCACCAGATCAATGACGCCGACGACCTTTTGTGGCGCGACGGCAAAGGAAAATGGTTCCGTGGACGCCGCATCAACAATCCCAACACCCACGGCACCGGCTGCACTCTATCCAGCGCGATCGCATCCAATCTCGCAAAGGGCTATAATTTGGACACTTCGGTAGAGCGTGCCAAAACATACATTTCCGGAGCATTATCCGCAATGCTTGATTTAGGCCACGGTTCCGGCCCGATGAATCATATGTTCGCATTGAATGGTGACTTTGTCCGTGACTGACATCTTTCCCACATAGAAACAACCCCTGAAACTACACTTCTGCAATTAGAAATGTAATTTCAGGGGGTTCTTCGTTTTATTTATTTCAGAATTTCTTTGATCTCATCCAGCGTATTTGCAAAATAAATCTCATTTTGACGTTCTTTTGAAGACAATCCCAGTGCGATCATTTTGTGCAATAATCCTTTCAAGCCGTCATAATAGCCATTCAAATTGTACAAAATACAGGGTGCATCCAGATGCTTGAGCGACACTTTGGACATCACCTCAGAAATTTCTTCCAGTGTTCCAGTTCCGCCCGGAAATGCAATAAAAGCATCGCCCAATTCAATCATTTTTGTCTTGCGTTCCGTCATATCCTGCGTGACAATAAGCTCTGTCAGCCCCTCATGCTGTAGCTCACCCTCCACAAAAAACTTCGGTTCTACGCCGGTCACCTCACCGCCTGCATTCAGGACGCTTTCAGCGATCTCTCCCATCAGGCCGCAACGGGAACCGCCATAGATCAAAGCGTGTCCGCTCTCGCCGATCCATGTTCCCAACTCCCGAACCGCCTGTTTCAGCGACGGGTCGCTGCCCTCATTCGCACCAAGATAAACTGTGATATTCATACGCCTTCTCCTGTTCAGTCTTTTGTGTACTGTACTTTTTTAATTACGCGCAGAATATGTTTTTCCGGCCACTCGTCCGCACTCAGCAGGTAACCGCCTGCATTCGAGCCGCACCACTCGTGAAAAGCCTTGTGCGGCAGAGCAAACCGCTCCATGACTGCCATCTGCGTTCCGCCATGGGCAAGGATAACAAGCCGCTCTTCGCCGTCCGCCAGTACCTTGTCGACCAACTCTGAAAACGCCTTGCAGACTCGTTCACAGAAGTCCTGTTCCCGTTCCCCATCCGGATGCTCGGCTTTGCTGTTTGCTTCACTCCACGCAAGATATTCCGGGTCATGTTCGACCTCAACGAAATGCCGTCCCTCAAAGCTGCCAAAATACCGTTCTTTCAGCCCATCCACCGGCACCAACTTTGCCTCCGGGAATAGAATATGCGCCGTCTGGCTCGTCCGCTGTAGCGGCGTAACATACACCACCGCCGGGTCAAAATCCGCTCGCCGGAGCTTTGCCATTCCCTCCGGCGACAATGGGATATCTCTCTGACCTTGATAACGCTTTTCCGCATTGTATACGGTCTGCCCATGACGGAGTAAATAAATCTGCATGTCTGCTCTTCCCTTCTTCTTATTCCTTTTAAATCTCTCTCGGAAACTGCTCCGACACTGCGTGTGCCACATACCAGAACATAACCGGCGGAATCGCATTTCCCAACGCTCGATATTGCGCAGATTCACTTCCAATCAGTTCAAACGTTTCCGGAAACGACTGTATCCGGGCAACTTCGCGCGGTGTAAATCTACGGTATCTTCCCTTTTCCAGCAATACCGGGTCTGTACTGTTCAGTGAAACTTTTGCAAGATGTGCGCCGACTGTATTACATGGTTTCGTAATATCCTGCGCCCTGCCCTTGTTCATCGCTTCCCGATTTTTTATCATACCTGCAACTGCTTTTTCACTGAAAAAGTATTTTTCCGGTACTTCTTTTTGAAGCACACTCCCCAGTGGGACATACTCGTTCTCATCCGTAATTTCCAGCCGAGGAAAATGAAAGTCTACTTTCAGATCTTTTCGGAAGCCTACAATGATAACACGCTCTCGCTTTTGGGGCACTCCATATGCCGCCGAATTTATAATCGTGTGTTTCACATCATATCCGCTCTCTTTGAATTCGTTGATGATCAGCTGAAACGCGCTTCTTTTATTTGCGGTCAGAATGCCCTTTACGTTTTCTGCGATAAAGCATTTCGGCTGTTTTTCCCGAAGCACCCGGCACATTTCAAAGAAAAGCATACCTCTTTCATCTTTGATGCCCAGTCTTACCGGATTCTGCGCAATAATAGAGAATGATTGACACGGAAAGCCGCCTGTCAGAATATCAAAATCCGGAATCTCATCGCTTTTCACCTGTCGAATGTCCCGGTTATCCGGTTTTATCCCAAAGTTTTTTTCAAACAGTGCGCAGGCATTTGCGTCGATATCATTTGCGTATACAAGTTCCATTTCATTGGAATCATAATGCCTGCCCTGAAAAGTAAAATCTCCCAGCAGTCCAACATCCGTTCCTCCGCATCCGCAAAAGAACGATGCCACTTTCAGCTTTCCCATGTCAGCAATTCCTCAAACCTTCCTACTTTTTTCGGGTCAAATGTGATATCTGCGCCATCACTCGGAACCATATCAATCAAATCGTTTTTGTATAGCCCCACCGGGTCTTGCAGCAGAAACAGCTTTCGCTCTGTTTTACTTAACAGCAACCGATACACATAATACCGGTCATGCGTACTGCTCGCTGTATTCCACTCATTTCTTGTTAAGTAGATCTTATTAAAATGCAGCGGTTTTGAACTGATGGTCGTTTTCACCTCGATATAACGTTTTGTTTCATCCAGTTCTACCGAGCTGATGTCATAACCGACTGCAAACTGCGTCGGGATGCGTTTTATCAGATGGAGCAAATCTTCCCGTCCGCCCATCTTGATCCGCATACACTCATGTCCATGAATCAAACTTTCCCCGATGTCACCAATATCTTTTGTCGTGAATGTATCGTATTCTGTATCGATCCTGCGGCTCAGCTCATTTTCTCTGTCCGCAAAGTCAGCTTCCTGCCCGGACACAACGGTTGCTTTCAAAGCGTTCAGTTCTTCTACATCGGACGCTATATAAGCAAGGATATCCGTTGCGAAATCCGTCGTCTGGATATCCC
The DNA here is from genome assembly GCA_963599235.1 of Lawsonibacter asaccharolyticus. GTDB lineage: Bacteria > Bacillota > Clostridia > Oscillospirales > Ruminococcaceae > Faecalibacterium. The sequence goes on from CAVBWT010000029.1 coordinate 6,306, forward strand.
GGTTCACATAAGCGAACCATCTGGGGACGCATTTTTTTACTTCCTGCATCGAACCGGAGCGGTTTTCTATCATTGCATCGTACCCGGAAAACCACTCAGAAGACTCACAGAATTTGACGATGGATTTCTCCTCAAGGGGATTGAGATAATATGTTCTGCTGTCGTATGTTTTAAGCAGATTGGCGATTTCCATATAGTCAATGATATCTCCTGCATAACGTACGACATCGCCGGACTGATCGTATGTACAGCCATTTTTACGGTTTTGCAGGATACGTTCCCATGTTTTTTCAACGCCTTCATTATCACGCGTTACTCGCAGATCGTTAAAAATGCAATGGCACGCTTCAAATTTTGTAATACCAATGGAATCCCCACCGGCTTTGTTTGCATAGCGTAAAAGCCGCAAAATATACTGTGCCGGTTTGAAATGGACGCCGGCTTCGATTTGTTCCAGTGTATCCTGTGGTTTTATATGCGCTCCCGGATATTGAAAATTATAGAGAAAGATTTTAAAGCACTCAACCAGATCCTGATGTTCCGCAAGCTCAATTGCTCTGCGTCCCGGTCTGTCGGTCGTTTCCGTATGCTCAATAAAACCAAAGAGAGCCGATATCTCCGTTCTCCAATTGTTTATTGTTTTCAATGCACGATGTGCATTGCCCGGATACCGATAAATCGCAGCGTTGACCTCCGACACGAACTCATTCGTTGGCTTTTCTCCGACTTTGGTGATCTCCTCTGCCATATAGATCAAAACGTTCTCAATGTCGCCCTTAAAGCGCGGACGCACATGATGGATTCGGAAGAAAAACTCATCTGGTATTTTGTACTCGCTCATCTCTTTACTCCTCCAGCATTTTTTTCACCTGTTCGGCAATCGCCTGCGCCATCAAAGGAGGTACTGCATTTCCGACCTGCCGGAACTGCTGCGTTTTATTTCCCAAAAACCGAAAATCATCCGGAAAAGACTGCAATCTTGCGCACTCTCTTACCGTGGGAACCCGGTTATATTTATAATGGAAGTGATGCCGGTGTCCGGTGTCGATCGTAGGAGCCGGTTTGTTGCTTGCAAAGCGTGTCCATGCAACGTGAAAATTTCGTGAGCTGCGATACTCTTCCGGTAAATCTTTATAGTTTCCTCCATCCGGAACGAGCGAGATAATTTTTTGCACTTTCTCCGAATGGTTCGCAGCAACATGATTCAGCACTTTGTCCGAACGTCTTCTCATCAGCTGCTGATACTCATTCTGCGGAGGAATTGGGTAGTCCGACACTTCCTCGCCCAGTTCATGTTCAAGGGGCGGCAGGTCTGAAAGTGCCATACTGCAAGTAACTACATCGGGATTTACTTCCGGGTAATGGAACTCGCCCACTTTCGTGCCGACAAAAACCACACGTTTCCGGCTCTGCGGCACGCCGTAATCTGCTGCGCACAAAATCTTATACTGGATCTTGTATCCCATCTCTGTGAATTTCTCAATGATGCTGTCTTTTATCTGCCCATCAAAAAGCGCGACCAGACCCGGTACATTTTCAATCACAAACGCCTTCGGCTGGATCTCTTTCACGAGCCAGATGTAGGACAGGTATAGTTTATTCCGGGGGTCATCAAACTTTCTCGGTCCAGAGAGAGACATTCCCTGACAGGGAGGACCGCCAATGATCACGTCGATCCGATTTTCCCCCAGCAGCGGCTTGATATCTTTTTCATATTCGATCTGTGTGATATCGCCGCAGAGTGCCTTTGCGCCTTTATGATTGAGTTCAAATGTTTCCAGTGCCTTCGCATCACTGTCAATCCCCAAAAGCACGTTGAACCCAGCACTTTCAAATCCGTATGACAGCCCTCCGGCACCACAAAACAGATCCAATACATTCAGTGTACTCATTCTTTTTCTCCGTTTTCTTTTTGTTTACTTACAAAAAGAAAAACCTGCGAAGTATTGAATTTTCATCAGCACTTCGCAGGTTTTCTCTGGTGCGAGGGAGGGGATTTGAACCCCCAAGGATAAACCACACGCACCTCAAACGTGCGCGTCTGCCAGTTCCGCCACCCTCGCATATTCAGTTTTCGCAGTCCATTCAGTTCCTGAGGTTTGAAACCGTATCGCTGACTGCCTCAGTATAATACCATACAATCCTAGATCTGTCAAGCGTTTTCATAGATTTTTTTTGCAGTCATATTCTATATCAGCACTCATTTTTGCAAGAAACAACATATAGAGGAGGTTTTTTCGATGAAATTCTCCAAAAAAACTTTTTTGTGCGGTGCTGGAATGCTGCTGATTGGGCTTGCGGCAGGTATTTTTCTAGGCAAAATCCTTTCTTCGCCGACGATCGGCTGTCTCGAAAGCGATCTGACTCCCCTGCCGGACACTGCCTTTGCAGGCTCTCCACCGGCATCCTCCGCTCCCTCTGCGCCGGAGCCTGCACCAGAACCAGAGAAATGGGTCTGCCTGACCTTTGACGACGGCCCAAGCAAAACAACGCAGGCCGTCCTCGATGCGCTGAACGCCGCTGGTGTCCACGCCACCTTCTTCGTAGTCGCTACCGGCTACAATGACAAGTATCTTCCCCTGATCGCGGACGCTTCCACCGCCGGGCATCAAATTGCGTTCCACTCCGCTTCGCACGAGTACAGCGACATTTACCGCAGCTCAGACGCCTATTGGAAAGATATTTCTCTCCTGAAAGAGCGGATATCCCCTTACGTTTCCGTCGACAGCATCCATTACCTGCGCTTTCCCGGCGGAAGCACCAACACCATCAGCCGACGCTATGGCGGCCACGACCTGATGAAACAGCTCAAATCCGAGGTCGAGGAAAAAGGGCTGCACTTGGTCGATTGGAACGTTTGCGCCGAAGATGCCGTAGGCGGAAAGCCCAGTGCAGCCACCATTTTCCGGAACATCGTCCGGGAAACCGGAGAACAGACCAAGTGCATCGTTCTGATGCACGACTCCAACACGACCCGTACCACCGCCGAGGCTCTGCCCGACATCATCCAGTGGTATAAAGATCAGGGATTCACCTTCTGCACCGTGGAGCAGGTCGTCAAATAGCGCAAAAACGCCCCGAGGAGCTTTCAAGGCTCTTCGGGGCGTTATACTATATGTGTTTTACTGCTGTGCGTTATTGAACAGCGCAAATGCACGGTAAGCCATGTACAGGTCGGTCTTGTGGATGACCTCGAACGGAGAGTGCATGGACAGCACCGGCACACCGATGTCGATGACCGGGATGCCGCGGTTTGCAACATACTTTGCGATGGTGCCGCCGCCGCCCAGATCCAGACGACCCAGCTCACCGATCTGCCATGCAACATTGTTCTCGTCCATCATACGGGTGACATAGCCGACCAGCTCAGCGGAAGCGTCGTTTGCTGCGCTCTTGCCACGGCTGCCAGTGTACTTGAACAGCGCAATGCCGCGGCCTGCGTAGGTGCCGTTCATCGGCTCAAACGCAGATGCCCAAGACGGGTCATAGGCTGCGGTAACGTCAGCAGACAGGCAGACGCTGTTCTGGAATGCGACGATATCATTCTGGCCTGCGGTGCGGCAGAGCTGCTGCATGAAGTGGAAAACGTACATGCTCTGCATACCGGTCACACCGTCAGAGCCGATCTCTTCCTTATCGGTCAGAACACAGACGGTAGTGAAGGCCGGGTTCTTAGTCTCGATCTCAGCCACCAGAGCCGGATAAGCGTCAACACGGTCATCGTGGCCGTAGCCGCCGACCATCGAACGATCGAAGCCAACGTCGCGTGCCTTGTGTGCCGGAACGATCTCGATTTCTGCACGAGTAAAGTCCTTCTCGGTGATGCCGTACTTCTCGTTGAGGAGGATCATGGTGTTCAGCTTGACAGCTTCCTTGACATTCTCATCGTCAATCGCATCAGAGCCGATGAGGATGTTCAGTTCCTCAGCCTTCAGACCCTCGCTCAGCTTGCGCTCGCTCTGCTCTGCACCCAGATGCGGCAGCAGGTCGGTGATGCAGAAGACGGGGTCACTCTCATCCTCGCCGATGCTGACGGACACAGTCGTACCGTCTGCACGGGAGAAGACGCCGTGGATCGCCAGCGGCATGGTACCCCACTGATACTTGCGGATACCGCCATAGTAATGGGTCTTGAAATAGCTCAGGTGGTTGGACTCGTACAGCGGAGTGGGGCGCAGGTCGAGACGAGGGCTGTCGGTATGAGCGATGACGAGGTGGAAACCCTCCTCAAAGCTGCGAGTACCGATGGTAGACGCCACGATTGCCTTGTTCAGCTGGACAAAGTATACCTTGTCGCCGGGCTTGTAGGTCTTCTTGGGGTCGAACAGCTCATAGCCTGCATCTTTGAGCATCTGCTCGCTCTCTGCGGCTACTTCGCGCTCGGTCTTGCCTGCGTCGAGGAACTTCTTGTAGCCCTCAGCGAAGTCATGGGCTGCCTGCTTGACAGTGGCATCCTTGTCACCTGCGTATGCAGGCGTATAGAGCAGCTTATCGGCCAGCTGCTGAGCCGGAGTTTTTTCTGTCATAGATTTTTCTCCTGCCTTTCATTTGTGGTTCTTATATTTTAAACTGCTCGACCTTTCGATGCACAGCAGTTTATTCTAAGTCATTTTTCTGCATACAGGCTGGTGTAAACGCCGTAGCAGGCTTCGATTTTTTCAACATAATGGTGCATCTGACTATACGGGAAGCCTTTCAGAGTCACGCCATCCTCCGAGTGTTCTTCCTGCCGGAGCAGGGCGTCCACAGTTCCCCATCCGCTGTGATAAGCTGCGGCAGCTGTGGCAATATCACCGTTGTACCGCACCATGCACAAATGGAGATAATAACACCCGAAACGGATGCTCACCGCCGGGTCATACAGGTCATCAAAGGTCAATCCCTCGGTTCCGGTCATTTTGCCCCGAAGCCAGAGAAATGTCTCCTCGGTCATCTGCATCAGTCCTCTTGCTCCGACGCTGGAAGTCGCTCCTGCATCAAAGCCGCTCTCCGTTCGGATAAAGGCATCCACAAGAAGTGGGTCGAGGTCGTATTCATCCGCCCACAACTCCACTTCATCCTGATATTTCTGCGGATAAAACCGCCGCTCGACCGTCTTTCGCACCGGCGGCAGAGCCAGAACCGCCAGCAGCACCAGAAACACGGCCACAAAGCCGCGCATCAGTTTCTTCAAGGGATTATCACACCCTGCCTTTCGACTCAGCCTGTGCCAGAAGCTCCTGATACAGAGCTTCTGCCCGGGCGGTCAAAGTGTCGACATCAGCATTATTGCAAAGAACACAATCCGCCTTGGCCGTCAGCACTGCTTCCGGCGTCTGGACATTGAGGCGGCGTTCGGCCATTTCAGGCGAGATGCCGTCTCGTGCCGCAATGCGTGCTACGCTCGTCTCAAAGGGTGCCGTCACGACCAGAAGTTTATCGCATTCCGCTTCAGCGGCAGTGTCAACAATGACCGCACCATCCAGCACGAACAGCTCTGCACCGTCCGATTCTGCTTTCTGCTTTGCGGCACGGATACGAGCAACGATCTCCGGGTGGGTGATGTTATCCAGTGCGGTCTTCCCTTCCGGCGTTGCAAAAGCACGGTCGGCCAGCAGACGGCGGTTCAGAGTACCATCCAAATTCAGAATATCCTGCCCAAACCGTTCCGCCAGCTTTGGCAGCAGCGGCGAATCCGGCAGCAGAATCTCTCTCGAAATCTGGTCAGCATCCGCCAGCGGAACATCATGACCGGAAAACACCGCTGTCACAGTGGATTTTCCGCATCCGCTCCGCCCAGTGATTCCCAGCGTCATCATAACTGGATCACCCGGAAGGCCGCTGCACGGATAAGACGGTTGTACACCGCCATCGACAGGCCGTCCTTCTGCGGACAACGTGCGTACACCACGCCGTCACCCTGCTCATCCAGGGCACGCAGGCAGCGGAAGATATGTTTCGCCTGATCTGCGCCGTCACCCTCCCGGCCATATTCCACACACGGCCAGTCGAGTTTTTCCGCTTCACCAGTAAAGCAGAGGCAGCTGGGATTCTGGTCGGCATGAGCGTCAACGTAAGCCTTGAACTGCTCAAAACTGCCCTCCAGAAGCGTTACGTCTGCCTTGGGCGCATAATGTTTGTATTTCATGCCCGGGCTGCGGACGACTGCGCCCTCCGGCAGTTTCTCGAGGATGGCTTTCGACACCTCGACTTCCTCTCCCAGCGCACGCTCAAGGTCTTCCAGCGTGATATGACCCGGACGGAACAGGGTCGGCTTATCACCTACGACCGAGACAACAGTGGATTCTACACCCACAGCGCAGTCACCGCCGTCCAGAATCAGCGGCAGACGGCCATCCATATCGGTATAAACGTCTTGCGCATTGGTAGGACTGGGTTTGCCGGACAAGTTCGCCGACGGTGCAGCGAATGCACAGCCGCTTTGCTCGATGACCGCCCGTGCTACCGGGTGGCTGGGCATCCGGATGCCCACAGTATCCAGACCGGCACAGCACTCCGCAGCAACTTCGGAGCCGCGAGGCATAATGATCGTCAGAGGGCCAGGGCAGAATGCCGCCATGAGCAGTTGGGCGCGTTCCGGCACCTCGCTGACAAGGCCGGGCAGCATCTCAGGACCGGTCACGTGTACGATCAGCGGATTGTCCTGCGGACGTCCCTTAGCCTTGAAAATTTTTGCGACTGCTTCGCCGTTTCGGGCGTCAGCCGCAATGCCATAGACTGTTTCTGTGGGCAGCGCTACGATCTCGCCCTGCTTCAGCAGCTCGGCAGCACGGACGATCCCGGCAGTGTCCGCCGACCGCATTTCAGTTTTGATTTCCATATGTTCTATCGCTCTTTTCTTATATCAAGCAATGATTTCTCGCAGCTTTTTTCGCTGCATCAGGAATTTTGCGCATTGAGTTTTTTCAATTTCTCCGCCTGTTCATGGGTCGCCAACGCATCAATAATTTCATCGAGATTGCCGTCCATGATCTTATCAAGGTTGTGAACGGTCAGGCCAATGCGGTGGTCGGTACAGCGATCCTGCGGAAAATTGTAGGTTCGAATCTTCTCGCTGCGGTCGCCGGTTCCCACCTGTCCCTGACGGTTGGCATTGATGGCATCCTGCTGTTCCTTCTGCTTTTGCGCCAGCAGGCGGCTGCGCAGAATCTCCAAAGCCTTGTCCTTGTTTTGGAACTGGCTGCGCTCGTTCTGGCACTCGACCACCATACCGGTGGGAATATGCGTCACCCGAATCGCGCTGGACGTTTTGTTGATATGCTGACCACCTGCGCCCGATGACCGAAAGGTATCAATGCGCAAGTCCTTCATATCCAGTTCAAAGTCCACCTCCTCAGCCTGCGGCATAACCGCGACTGTTGCCGTGGAGGTGTGGATGCGACCCTGCGTCTCCGTTTCCGGCACACGCTGTACCCGATGGACGCCGCTCTCATACTTGAGGCGGTTATAGGCACCGCTGCCGTTCACGGCAAAGATGGCTTCTTTCACGCCGCCCAATTCCGTTTCGTTGAGGTTCAGCACTTCCAGCTCCCAGCCTTTGCTTTGGGCATACATGGTATACATCCGCATCAGGCTGTGGGCAAACAAAGCCGCTTCCTCACCGCCTGCGCCACCGCGGATCTCAACGATAACATTTTTGCCATCGTTGACGTCCTTCGGGAGAAGCAGAATTTTGAGATTATTTTCCAGTTCTGCCATAGCTTGACTTTTTTCGCCGATCTCCTGCTGTACCATTTCCTTGAAGTCCGGATCGAGAGTCTCGCCCTCGAGCAGGGCTTTCGCCTGCGCGAGATGATCCTGCGCAGTGGCCAGATCCTGATACGCCTGCACCACTGGCTCCGCCTCATGGTACTCCTGCATCAGGCGGCGGAACAGCGCAGGGTCAGCGGCTGTCTCAGGCTGATTGAGCCGCATCGAAAGTTCCTCAAACCGGCGGCAGACCGCCTCCATCTGGGAAAGCAATTTTGACATAAACAGGCAGTTCTCCTTACAACAGTTTCCGGATGCCGTGCGTACTAGACCGCATCGGGCTTGATGACCTTTTTGATGTTCTTTTCGATCTTGGCACGGGGCAGCATGACCTCGCGGCCACAACCCGTACAGCGAATCTTAAAGTCCATCCCGACACGCAGCACCTCGAAGCTCGAAGCTCCGCAGGGATGCTGTTTTCGGGTCTGGATGATATCTCCCACTGCGATGTCCATAGCGTTGTCTCCCTCCTGCCTGTATGGTACAGGCTGTATGCGTCCACAAAACTGGTGCATACAGATATAGTATAAACCAAACTCGTGCAAAATGCAAATATCTGCTGCCGTCTGCGCATATTGTTTTACCAGACGACAAGCAAAAATCAAGAGAGAAAGAGGAATGAAAGATGATGCAAGCTTTTCGTACCGAAGGAAATTACCGCAGCGCAAGCCGTCTGTCCGCCGCCGAGCTGCACACTGCGATGGTAAATCGTGAAATTTTGCAGGCGACCGCCCTCGCATTTGACACCCAGCGTCAGCTCCGGTTCGAGCTGGGCGGCATCAAGGCAGTCATGCCCTTTGCCCAGTGCGCCGACGGAGCCGAAAGCGGCTCTGTCCGTGATATCGCCGTTCTGACTCGGGTGGGCCGTCCGACCTGCTTTACCATCGAGTCTTTGGACACCGACGACAGCGGTCAGCCCTTCTACCGGCTTTCCCGTGCAGAGGCACAGCGGATGTGCAAAACAGACTATCTCGACCGGCTGATGCCCGGCGACATTCTGCCCTGCACCGTGACCCACATCGAGCCATTCGGGGCATTCTGCGACGTGGGATGTGGTATCAGCGCACTGCTTCCCATCGACTGCATGTCGGTCAGCCGCATTTCCTCGCCTGCTGACCGGGTCGGCGTCGGCCAGCAGATCTTATGCGCCATCAAGAGCCGGGATGCACAGGGGCGGTTCGTCCTCACCATCCGGGAGCTGCTGGGAACATGGGAAGAGAATGCCGCTTTCTTTACGGTTGGTGAAACCGTGGTCGGCATCGTCCGGAGTGTCGAGGAATACGGCACCTTCATCGAGATCGCTCCCAATCTCGCTGGTCTGGCCGAAAGCTGCCCCGACCTGCATCCCGGACAGGCTGTCAGCGTTTACATCAAGAACATCCTGCCCGAAAAGATGAAGATCAAGCTCGTCATCGTCAACCACAGTCTCAGCCAGAGCCACCGATTTGAATTGAGATACTTTGTCACCGAGGGACATCTCGACCGCTGGGTATACTCCACACCCGAAAGTCACAAGCAAATCGAGACGGATTTTGCGGTTGCGGCTTGCAATCCGGCCTGAAACCTTTTATACTATATAAAAGAATGATTATTCAGGGGGATGTGTAGAGCGATGACCGCAAACGATGCTTTCACTGCCGGAGTTCGACCCGGCGGACTCACCAACAGCACCGAGATCCGGTTGCTGTTGTGCTATCTTGTCAAGAATGCTGGGCCGATCAGCCGCAAGGAGATCGAAGATGCCCTGATGGAAGAAGCCCTTGTCAACTACTTTGAGATCGGCTCCTGTCTGGACGACATCACCAAGCAGAAACTTGTCACGCTGGAAAACGACCGGTACATCATCACCGATAAAGGACGGAAAGTTGCGCAGGAACTGGCCTATGACCTGCCGCGCAGCGTCCGGGAGCGTGCTGTCGCCGCCGTGCTTCGCAGTCAGACGTGGGCGAGAAAAGAGGCCGAGTACAGCGCGCGCATCTCCGAAAAGAATGACGGTCACTGCACCATCCGCTGTACTATCAAAGCTCTCGATCAGGAGCTTTTCTGCCTCAACATCGGCACCCCCGACCGCCTGAGCGCGGAACTGGTAAAAAAGCAGTTCATCCTCAAGGGCAATGAAATTTACCAGATGCTCATCACCAAACTCACCGAAGAAGAGCGGTAATGCGTCTTCTTTCCAAAAATAAAACCGCAGGCTCAGATGTTTGTCTCCCGTTTTCGGGTTTCATCTGAGCCTGCGGTTTTCTCTTTGCTTTTTAATTTTCAGAGCGGTCTTTTCACTCGATGAGCCACTCTACCTCTACGCTCTCGCTTTCGGTCGTCACCGGAGCCTGAACCCGGCGAGATAGGATGTCTTGCTCTTTTAAAAATCCTCGTCGTTATCGTCTTCCGCGAAATCGCTGTCCAGCAACAGGTCATCGCTTTCGCTGTCTGTGCTGAAGTTTCGCTCGAAAGAGGTCATGTACTGGGCATAACCCTCATCCCCTGTGCCAAAGTAACCAAAATCGAAGTCTTTCATTTGTGCATCCTCCCTGAAAAGCAGTTGATTTTTGTCCGGCGAGCCTTATCTTCTCGTCCTGAATTCAGTATAATTGATTGCATGTCCTATAATCTGTACTTCCAAAAAACATTTTTGATTTTTCCGAAAAATTCTAAGATTCATACAGAAAAGCGTTGGAGATCCGACCTGTCCAGTCGTCTCCAACGCTTTTTTTTACAGCAAAATACAGATGAGTCCGGTACAGCCGTCATTGATGACTTTTTCGAGTGTTTCCTGCAAACGAGTTCTGGCCTCCTGCGGCATATGCAGAAGTTTGTTCTGTAAACCTTCATTGACAAGTTCATGCAGGCTTTTGCCAAAAATGTTCGATTCCCAGAGCTTTTCCGGGTCGGACTCAAAATCACCCAACAGACTCTGTACAAGGTCTTCGCTCTGTTTCTCGGTACCAACGATGGGACTTATCTCCGTGTGGATGACCGCTTTCATCATGTGGATGGATGGTGCGCTGGCCTCGAGCCGGACGCCATACCGTCCGCCCTGCCGGACGATCTCAGGTTCTTCCAGCGAAAGTTCGTCGATGGTCGGCATTACGATGCCATAACCCGTCGCCTCGACCTGTTCCAGTGCGCTCCGGATCTTCTCATACTCCCGTTTCGCCCGGGCAAGTCCGATAATGCAGGGCATCAGCCCTGCTTCGTCGCCGATCTCCAGCCCAGTCTGTTCGCTCAGCACCTGATAGAAGATGTCCGGCTTTAAAATCACGGTGATGCGGACGATTCCTTCCGAAAGGTTCATTCCGCTCAAAGTCGTCTGCTCCACAGCATCGCAAGCCATCTCAACTGCACTTGCAGTATCTTTTTTCGCTGCTACGTCTTTCATCCGAGAGATTCGTTCTGAACAGGCCATTGCTGCCGTGTATACTTCGGTTTGCAGCCAGTGCCCTCGGTCGAGCATTGTCACCCAGCGCGGAAGAGCAAAATCCAGCTCTCGCACCGGAAACTCGTACAGCACCCGGCGCAAAATCTCGTTCAAATCAGTTTCATCGAGATCAATGCAGCTGACCGGCAGAACACTCCGCCCATAGCTCTGCTCCATTTCTTCCGCCAATGCTTTTGTTTCTGCTGCGTCCGGATGGGTGGAGTTGAGCAGAATGACGAAAGGCTTTCCCAGTTCTTCCAACTCTGAAATGACTCGTTTTTCTGCTGGAACGTAGTTTTCTCGGGGTATCTCACTGATGGTTCCATCCGTTGTAACAACGATTCCAATGGTCGAGTGGTCGCGAATGACCTTTCGGGTCCCCGTTTCTGCCGCAAGGTCGAAGGGGATTTCTTCCTCGAACCACGGACTCTTCACCATCCGGGGCTTGTCATTTTCTTCGTGACCCATCGCCCCTTCGACCATGTACCCCACGCAGTCAATCAGCCTGACCCGGCATTCTCCGCCGCCTTCCAGCTCCAGCGGAACCGCTTTTTCCGGGATAAATTTCGGCTCAGTCGTCATAATGGTTCTTCCGGCCGCCGACTGCGGCAGTTCATCTCTTGCTCGCTGCCGTGCCGCTTCGGGTTCGATGGCCGGCAGCACCAGTGTTTCCATGAATCGTTTTATCAGCGTACTTTTTCCAGTCCGAACCGGGCCTACCACGCCAATCAGAACATCTCCGCCTGTCCGTGCGCCGATCTCACGGCAGACCGTGCCCTGCTCCAAAAGCTCCTGTTTTTCCAAATCGCACTCCCCTCCTTACAGCAAATTGTATGTTGGAAGGGAGTGGGATATGAAAAGAGCGTGCCGCGATTTGCCGCACGCCCTTTCTGAAATTTTATACCAGCTCCGGCACCAGTGCAGCCAGTTTCTCCGCCAGCTGCGCATGGCCTTTCCGGGTCAGATGCATGAAGTCGACATGGTTGAACTCGCAATCCTCAGCATTCAGGAAATGCACGTTATTGCGCTCTGCCACAATACGGAACTGTTCCGCCACGCCACGGGAACGCTCGACGCAGCCTGCACCCATAACGGCATCATGGAAACCATCGCCGATGCGCGGCGGCGCGACCACCAGAATATTTGGTGCTTTAGTTCCCCAGCAGTCGATGGTTTTAGCCCGTTGGATAAGCCGCTCCATACCGGCACCGATAACATACTCATTTGCGGCGAACCGCTCCTTGACATCGTTGGTTCCCAGCATAATAATGAGCAGGTCAATGAATTCATGGCTTTTCAGGATCGGATACAGCACCGACAGAGCATCCATTGACTCATGGATCGGGTCGACAAAGACGGTCGTCCGTCCGGAGAGACCTTCTTCCGTTACCAGATAATCGCTGCCCAGTGCAGTCTGAAAACGGCAGGTCCAACGTTCCTCTTCATTGAAGCGGATACCGCCATCCGCACAATCCGCCGGGTCTGCGCAGTAGCCGTGGGTGTTGGAATCACCCAGACAGAGAATGTGTTTTTTCATCGCAGTCACCTTCTATAATTTTCACAGATTTTCGTAGGTCTTACGGAAGTAATAGACCGCACCCACCATTCCGGCATCATTATGGAGTTCAGCTGCACGAATTTCCAGCCCTTCAGCAAAGGCAGGCATAACGTTCTTTCGCACCTTTTCTGCCAGCGGCTCAATGAGCAGTTCCTGTTGGGAAGACACACCGCCGCCAATGAGGATCAGCTGCGGATTGAAGATATGCACCATACCTTCCAGGCCCTGCGCAATTTCATCCACCCAATCCTCAATAAGAGCCTTCAGACGAGCGTTTCCTGCTTTGGCCTGCTCAAAGATCATGCGGCCATTATCCCACTCCGGTTTATACGAGCGTGCAGAGCGTACCAGTGCGCTGGTTGCGGCATAGCGTTCCCAGCAGCCAGCCGCACCACAGGTACAGATTGCGCCATTGACAGCATGGGTACGGAAGTGACCCAGCTCACCGCCCAGACCACGGGAACCTTCCAGCAGGCGTCCGCCGGTCAGGATGCCGCCGCCGACGCCGGTGCCGATGGTAATGCCGATAACATCCGTATATCCCCTTGCACCGCCGACCCAGACTTCGCCGAGGCACATGCAGTTCGCGTCATTGGCGACCGTAACCGGCAGACCGAATTTTTCTTCCAGTTTCTTTTTGATAGGGCTGCCGATATAATTGGGGAGGTTGCCGCAGGTACCAACCACGACGCCTGCCTTGCTGTCGATCTGTCCGGTCGCCGAGACTGCAATGCCTTTGAGGTCTTCCGGCTTTTTGCCCTGCGCCTTCAAAAAATCTTCAGCTGCGCGGAGGACGGTCGTTAATATCGGAGTCTTCCAGCCGTCAAAGCTGACGCTCTCTTCGGTTTTTGCCAGCACTGTGCCTGTCTCATCCACCAGACCCAGTTTGACTGAAGTTCCGCCGATGTCGATTGCAAAATAAACGTTCATCCGTAAGTTCCCTTTCAATTTCACTTGTTCATGGCGTTGATGGCACCGGTAAACCGTGCCGTGATCTCCGCCGGGCGAGTGATTGCACCGCCGACGACCAGAGCGAACGCACCTGCTTCCAGAGCCTTGACCGCCTGTTCCGGATAGTGGATATGACCCTCAGCAATAATTTTTGCCGGACATTCGGTCGCCAGCTTGTGGACGAAATCAAAGTCGATATCGTCGATTCCCTTCGTCTCGGGGGTGTAGCCGCGCATGGTAGTACCGACAAAATCCGCACCAGCTTCGGCACAGGCCATCGCATTCTCGAAGTTATCGCAATCGGCCATCAGGAGCTGATCGGGATATTTTGCTTTAATGGCACGGATAAACTCCGCCGAAGTAGAGCCGTCCGGACGAAGTGCGCCCGTACCCTGTACAGCGAGGATATCCACACCGCAGGCCACCAGTTCGTCAACTTCCTTCATGGTGACGGTGATGTGCATGGTGCAGGGAGGATATTCCTTTTTGATGATGCCGATCACGGGCAGGTCAACGACTTCCTTGATTTGGGTAATGTCACGCACGGTATTTGCACGGATGCCGACCGCACCGCTCATAGCGGCAGCCTTTGCCATCAGGGGCATCACGCCGCCCTCCTTGGTGTACAGCGGCTCGGTTTCAAGTGCCTGACAGCTGACGATCAGACCGCCTTTGATCTGAGCAAACAGTTTTTCCTCATCCATTGTTTAACCCTCCATCTTGATTTTGATGACCGCTTTCCGGACATGGGCGCAGTCGGCGTGGATAACACCGGGCTTATGCAGTTCTCCCGGGAAGAAGAGGACGAACCGCCCTTCACCCAACGCACCGCTGACAACATCCGCACTGTCCTGAAAACCGATATCGCCGGTAAACGCACCGACCTCCGGGCCGGGATTGGTGGTAAAGCCCCATCCCTCACCGCCAGTCAGGTCGATTTGCAGATCAGCGTATTTGTGGTGATATTCCGGGTGGGAACCCTCGTCCGGATGCAGATTGGCCTCCATCACATTGATAAAGACGTTTTCACCGTCCACCTCTGTCCGGCCCAGCGGCAGCTCGGTCAGTTCATGTGCCACATGGTATGCAGTGAGGTAGTCGATGGCAGTATCAAAGTTTTTGTGGATGCCACGGTAACGGTTCAGGTTCGCCAGAATATCGCAGATCATGATTTGACATTCTCCTTGTTTTTTGTTGACTGCTGGAAATCACAAAAAGCACCCACCTCTCCCCCCTCTGTAAAAGAGACGGAGAGGAGTGCTTTTTCATTTTTTAGAGCTTTGCAATGGCCGCTTCAATCATTGCCTGTGCCTCGGCAACGATGGGTTCATCCTCAGGGATGAGGCCGGGCATCGGGGCACGGACGCCGCCCAGCTCAAGGCCGTACATCCGGCGCAGGATCTCTTTCTGCACAGCGTACAGATTGCCATGTGCTTCGCACATCTTATAGATGATGCGGTCAGCGTCGTACTGGATGGCTCTTGCCTGCTCGATCTTGCCCTCGTTGATGAGGTTGTGCATTGCCAGATACAGCTCCGGCATCACGGCATAAGTACCGCCGATACCACCATCTGCACCGATGACACGACCGGAAACGAACTGCTCATCCGGGCCGTTGAAGACCACGAAATTCCCCTCGCCGCGAGCTGCAATACCGGCATCCTTGAACATCTGGATATCCTGAGTCGGCATCGAGCTGTTCTTGACAGCAACGACATTCGGGTTCTTGAGCATCTCATGCAGCAGGTTCATCGTCAGGCCAGTGCCTGCCAGCTGAGGAATGTTGTAGATGACGAACTCGGTATTGGGAGCGGCAGCAGACATGTCGTTCCAGTACCTTGCGATGGCGTATTCCGGCAGATGGAAGTAGATGGGAGGGATGGATGCAATGGCATCAACACCCACGCTCTCGGCATGAGCCGCCAGCTCCATACTATCGGCGGTATTATTGCAGCCGACATGTGCGATGACGGTGATCTTGCCCTTTGCCTCGCTCATAACTGCTTCCAGCAGCTTCTTGCGCTCGTCCGGATGCTGATAGATGCACTCACCTGAAGAACCGCCGACATACACGCCCTTCACGCCTTTTGCGATGAGGTGACGGGTCAGAGCTTTTACGCCCTCGACCGAAATGTTGCCTTCTTTGTCATAGCAGGCATAGAAAGCCGGAATGACGCCCTGATACTTTTTGATGTCTTTCATGATTCGCTGTCTCCTTCTCTAAATTTGCATCAAGCCCGATATGCTTGTTGTTTGGGTAACTGCATCAATGCTCTCTTGCGGTTCCCTGCATCTGCTTCGGCTCTTGGGCGAGCCTCGCATCTTGCAGACCGCTGCGCCAAAAATTTCTCCCTGTTTCTGCCGCAGGCAGCGGTCGAAATTTTAGCCCTTAACAGCACCCATTGCGATGCCCTTGGTGAAGTACTTCTGGAAAATGAGGAAGATGATAATGATAGGAACTGCTGCCAGTGCTGCGCCGGCCATGATCAGACCAAAGTCGGTGCTGTTCTCTGCCTGCAGCTTTGCAATGCCCAGAGAGATGGTCAGGTTGCTGGTGCTGGACAGCATGATCAACTGCATGAAGTAGTCGTTCCAGCTGTTGATAAAGGTGAAGATTGCCAATGCGCCGATGCCCGGCTTAACCATCGGAAGCACAACGCTGATAAAGGTACGTGCTTCGCTTGCGCCGTCGATACGGGCTGCCTCGATCATTTCGGTGGGAATGCCTTCACTGAACTGCTTCATCAGGAACACGCCGAACGGCCAGCCGACGATGGGGAAAATGACCGCCCAGATGGTGTTATACAGGTTCAGGGAGGACATCTCACGCAGCAGAGGAATCAGAATAACCTGCTTGGGCAGAGCCATTGCACAGACGATGAGGGTAAACAACAGTTTGCGGCCGACAAAACGCTTCTTTGCCAGAGCATAACCTGCCATTGCCGCAGTGATGCAGGTCAGGATCATGGACATGACTGCCATGAAAACAGTGTTCACCATCCAGCGGATAGCTGCCGGAACGGTGGGGCCGACTGAGAAATAGATGGGGTCGCCGGTCGAGCTGAACGAGGAGCTGAACGGGATCGCCAGCTGCCAGAGCGGTGCGCTCTTTCCTGCGAACAGTTTCTGATAGTTCGTCAGGACCCATTCATGGGGCCACCATTCGGGGGTGGTCGAGTTGATGGCTGCGCCGGTCTTGAAAGAACCGGTGATGATCCAGTACAGTGGGAATGCAAACAGCACTGCCACGACACTGATCAGGATGAGGGTCAAAATCATGTAGGCACTCATCTTTTTGAGCTTACTGGGGTGCCGCTTCAACGGCTTCTGTTTTGTTGCTGCCATAATTCCGCACCTCCCTCAATTTTCCTGATTGCCCAGTTTGAACTGGATCGCAGACAAGATGGCGATAATGACCGCCAGCACAACGCCCATTGCGTTGCCGTAACCATAACGGTACAGCTTGAATGCGGTGTAGTAGATGTAGTACATGATAGTATCGGTGCTGTGGTTCGGGCCGCCGCTGGTCAGAAGCTGGATCAGTGCGAAGCACTGGAAGGAGTTTATGGTGGTGATGACCAGAATGTACAGGGTGGTCGGCATGATAGCAGGCCACTTGATCCGCCAGAAGCACTGGAAATCGTTCGCGCCATCGACCTCGGCAGCCTCCACGATAGACTGGTCGACGTTGCCGAGAGCAGAAACATACAGGACGATGGGCTGGCCGACGGAAGTCGTCAGCAGGATGAGGATGATGCAGCCCAGAGCGAATCTCTCATCGCCCAGCCAGTTGATATTTTTATCGATCAGCCCCATTGCTTTGCCGAGGTAGTTGAAGATGCCATAGTAGTTATTGTACATCCACTTCCAGACGACGGTAACAGCGACCGAACCGGTAACGACCGGCAGATAGAAGACACAGCGGAAGAGGCTGGTCGCCCACTCGGGCAGGTCGACGATCGCCGAACTGACCCACAGGGAGAATGCACAGGTGACCGGGACGGAGACGATGACGATGATAAAAGTGTTCTTCAACGCTCCGAGGAAGATGGGGTCGGTAAACAGCTCTTTATAGTTTGCCAGACCCACGAAGATATCCGCACGGTTCATGGTCGAGTCAAAGAAGCTCGTCACGACGCACAGGACCATCGGGTAAATAACGAAACCAAGGAAGAAAATCAGACTCGGCAGAAGGAACAGATAGGAAGCGATGGTTTCCTGCCGCACGAGTGCGCTGCTGCGTTTCGGCTCCTTGATCTTTGCAGTCTTTGCAGCCAAAAAAATCACCAGACCTTTCTTTCACATAAAACGCCCCTCCCTCGCCGGGATGTTCGAGGAAGGGGCGCGTTCAGCTTTTTGCTGTCAGGACAGGCTCAGATCATGCCTCGGCAGCCGCTGCCGCATTTGCGTTAGTAACGAAGGTGTTGACCGAAGTCGTGACGTCCTCGCCGGTACCAACACGCTGGAGCATGTTCCACCACTCGGTACGAGCCGTTGCCCAGCCCGGAGTGATCTGGTAGTAGTCACCCAGATAGTTCATGAACTTGCTGTACTCACTCATGATATCGTTGCCAGCGTAGATATCGCCCACGCTTGCACGAACCGGGAAGTAGGTAGAAGCCAGAACGCTGTCGCCTACCTGAGAGGGATCTGCTGCGATGAAGTTGATGAAGGTCTTTGCAGCCTCGATCTTTGCCTCATCGCCGTTATCGAAAATACCGAAGCCCCAGATGCCGCCGCACAGTTTCGGGTCGCCGCTGTTGGTCGGGAATGCCATCGGCAGGATCTCGTCGCCGTCGTTCGTCAGACCGGCATCATTGTTATCGGTGTTCAGCTGCTGAGCAATGTTCCAGCAGAATGCCATCGGCAGGGTGCCATTGCGGAACAGGGTGATCTCATCGCCGCCCACGATGGAAGCATCGAAGTTGATGCCGTCGGTATCGTACAGGGTCTGGATAGCCTTGATGTTCTCGGGAGAATCTGCAGTGTACTTGGTGTGTTCTGCGTTGGTGAAGGTGCCGCCGTACATATTGTTGATGATTGCACGAGTGCCCTGGTCACCACCCTGACCACCGCAGTAGACTGCTGCAACATTCTCATAGCCACCCTTATACAGTGCGTCGACCGTTGCCAGGAAATCGTCGGTACTCCAAGTGTGCTTGTCTGCGTCGATGTACTTGTCTGCGCCGACTTCCTTGACCTTCGTCATGTTGACTGCCATGCAGTGTGCAGTCATGCACAGCGGATACTCGTAGTAGTCGCCCTTATCGTTCTTGCAGGCGGACTCAACAGACTCATAGATGTCCTTCTTTGCGTCGTCGATCCACAGGTCGTTCAGCGGAGCCATGACGCCCTTTGCGCCCCAGTTTGCGACCAGACGCTCGGGACCTTCCATGATCAGGTCAGGTGCGCTGCCGCCCTCAATTGCGGTATTGACCTGGTCGTCGCCGTTGGTGTAGTCAAGGTACTCGACCGTGACCTTGATGTCGGGATACTTGTTGTTGAAGCTTGCGATGATGTTCTGAACCGTCTCATCCTTGCCCCAGCCGCCGATGGGATATGTCCACAGCTTGATGTTCGCACCGGATGCTGCAAAAGTGCTTGCCGCTGCAGAGGAAGCGGTGGAAGAAGCTGCCGTGCTGGAAGAAGAGCCGCCGCCACAGGCTGCCAATGCACCTGCTGCGCCCATCACGCCAACGGCCTTCAGGAAGGAGCGACGAGAGATAGTCTTTTTCATAACAAATTCTCCTTATTCATGTGATACCGTTCGGTTCACCATTCTGTGAATCGCTTGTGTTGGCTTTATTATAGAAAATAATTTTCTTTTTGTCTACCGGTCATTTACACAATTTTCAAAAAGTTTTCTTGTGTATCCCGTACAGAAATCTTGGATACTTGTATTTTTTGGATATTTTGGACAGTTTTTATTGTCTTTGTTTCTTTTTTATGACAATTAACGTCCGAGTTGTTTTCTTCGCTTTGAAAAATGTTTTCCGTTTTAGTTTTCTCGTTTTGAAAATGTTTTTCAGATAAAAGTGCGACTATTTCTCGTGATTTTTGGATGCTCTGCACAGAAACCGGTTCGAATTTGTGTTCAAAGCCCCACTTGTCAAGAAGAAAAATTTCTTTTATACTTCTTTATATAAGAAGGTGTAAGAAAGTTGGTTCCATTCGCACTGCGTTTCGGGAACCATTCAAAGGAGCTGACTACAACATGGCAATGAATTTTTGGGAGCTGCTGCATGACCGGCAGGACAGCCTGACAAAATCAGGCAGAGCCGTCGCTGAATACCTCATGCAGCACTCAGATGAAGCCCAATATCTCTCGATCTCCTCCCTTGCGAAGGAATGCAAAGTGGCCGAAGCGACCGTATTCCGGTTCTGCTGTGCCCTTGGTTTTGATGGTTATCACGAAATGCGCATTGCCCTTGCGCAGGCAAACGCCACTGGTTCCCCACTCAACCCACGGGAACCGGAACCCGGTGCCACCACAAGTACTCTTTGCGAACATGCCTCCGCCCTGTTCCTGAACGCCATCAACGGCACACAGAATGCCCTTTCCACGGAAGCGGTCGATCAGGCTGTCGAGCTGATGCAAAACGCAAAGCAGGTCTTCTGCCTTGGTCAGGGCGGCAGTATGCTACTTGCAAACGACATCTGTGCCCGGTTTGCCAGCCTGTCCACCAAGTTCCGAACGGCTGGCGACAGCCATTTCCAGCTGCTGACTGCCAGCCTGCTGACGCCCGAAGACGTTGTTCTTTTCGTCTCCTATTCCGGTGCGACCCGAGATATGATGGAGACGCTCCGCACCGCAAAAAATGCCGGTGCAAAGATCATCCTCCTCACCCACTACGAAGATTCACCCGGTGCCTCCCTTGCAGATGTCGTTCTGCTCTGCGGTGCGCAGGAAAGCCCACTGGATTCCGGCAGTATTCCCATCAAGGTGGCTGTTCTCTATGTCGGCGAAGTCCTTCTCCTCCGCTATACCATGAACAACCCTGAGGCATCCAACCTCGCTCAGGATAAGACTTCGGAAGCACTCGCATTAAAAATGGTATAAACCGTCTTTCCTCGGTGTGTTTCTCTGCTGTCTGATAAATTCGCGAAAAAAGAAAAGCTCTTTCGCTTTCAGTGCCGTTGGGCAGACTGAAAAACGAAAGAGCTTTTTGCTTTTTATTCTTTTCCGTAGTATCCTTCATGGCTGTATTCTGACCACTTCAGATACATTTCCTGATAATTCTGCTTGATAAATTCCTGAATTTTCCGAATCTCCCGGTCATTCAGGATTCCCCTGTTTTGCAATACAGTGTCTCCATTGCTTTTCACAAAAAACTTTGCTGAACCTGCTTCTGTCAATTTCCGGTCACTTGCATGGACGTGCATACATTCAATGATACAGTAGGACGTGAAATACAGATAATATCCTGCAATCTTGAATTCGTAGTATTTCGGCATTTCATGCCTCCATAAGCTTTCGATTCTTTTCCAAATAGTTTTTTGCGATTTGAATTTCAATATCGTCCATACTTGTTTCCAGAACTTCCAGATTTTCCGAAAACACCGTTGCTTTATCCGGTCGGTTCAGATTCAACACCCGGTATCCCTCCGGGCAACAAGTGAACGCATACCCATTCACGATCATATCCGCTGCATCTGCAACCTGTTTAATATCAACCATTTGCGACTTTCACCTCTTTGATTGGCGACAAAAACGCATCTGCGTCAAAATACAAATCTTGGAGGATCGGTACTAAATCAATATATTCTTCTTCCGGTTCTGCATTGTGCTGATACTTTGCCATCGCCACAAGATAGCCGTGGTTCCATTCTTTTACCTCGGTATACCGCTCCAATGAGTACGGCGCACGAAACCGAATCACTTGATCACCAAACCGAAACACCGTATAATTTGGTTCATTTCCAAGTTCTGCAATCTGTTCTTTTTGTTTCATTTTGCATCCTCCTCTCTGACCCTATTGTACCGGAATTTCATCCAATCGTCAACTGATCAGATATAATCCGAGATATACGGAATTTTATGGAACAGCACATCGTCAAGGCGTTCAGCGGCTTCTTCCCTGCCCTCGATGCGTTCCAGCTCATAGAGGCGGTCAGCGGTCTTATAGCCCAGAAGGAGCGTCGAAAGCGTTCCGATGCCCATTTTCAGCCGATACTCTGCCGGTTCATGGACGACCCGGCATTTGCCGTCGGCAAACTTGACCGTAAAGACCCGGTTATTCCATGGAAGCAGGTCATCCGTAATATCGAGGTCGATGCAGAATGTTCCGCCGTCCGGGTCGCAGGGATAATCTTCGAGGAAGTCTTCTACGTCGATGAGCCGTCCCATTGCGTAGGGCCGTATCGTCTCCTTGATATCGCCATCGTCCATCTCAAAAGCGATGGGTTCGCTAAAATATGTATTGCCATGCACCTCGTCGATCATGGAGTCGTGAGCATGGATATACTCCCACAGACCCTTCTGTGCCTCACGGTTGAGGTAGATCATCTCTTTAATGTGCATGATATCGTTTTTTATCAGGTAGACCATATATCCGCAGGGCTTATCTTTCACATTGTAATAGACTGCCACATTGGTATCATCCTCATCCCAACGCCAGTATTCCTCCCACGCCAGTGAGTTTCGGAACAGGCAGCCGTGGGTGATGGACGCAAAATGGGAGTGCAGTTCGTGGAAGTCACTGTTATCCCACGACACACGCCGGACATAACCGGGAGCTGTCACTTTCGTGGGAATCTGCCGGTCTTTGATAATATAGGAAATTTTGTTGGAGACGATCTCCCAGCCCAGATGATGGTACAAGGGAATAGAATATGGGTAAAGCAGGGCGAAAGATTTTCCTTCCTCGTGCATCTGGGTCAGTCCCTGAATCATCAGGTGTTTCATGATTCCGTGGCCGGTGTATTCCGGATAGGTACAGACACTTGTCACAAATCCAACATGATACACGGTGTCGTAGATGTTCATCTTCAGCGGATAGACTGCAAACTGCGAAACCAGCGTATCACCGTCAAAGCATCCCAGAACGTCAGCACGTTCCAACACTGGGAACTTTGACTGCTTGATCTCGTCGTCTTTCCAGCCAGTCGCTGTCAGTTCCTCTTCCGTCACCTGAAAGGTATACCGGAGCAGTGCATTGTACTGATCCAGATCTTTCGTTTCAAGATATCGTGTCGTAAAATGCTCCACCGCATTCATGCTATGCTTCCCCTTTTCTTCCAGACTGCTTTCTTCAAAATAACTTCACTTATGATTCTATTATAGCATCCGGAGCAGGATTCGGAAAGCCCCTTCTCCCGTTTTTTCGACGCTCTGCACAACAAAATCGTTTTCTTCTTGTGCAATCAGACAAGAACACCCACAAAAAAAGCGGCCGGAACCACAAAGCTCCGACCGCCTTTTTTAGTTATCAGTTTGCAATAGAATACAGGACGGTAATGCGTCCTGCGCCATATGGGTCTTCGTAGTCGATGAGGTAGTTCGGATAATCTGCCAACGGGCTGTTCTTGCTCGTCAGGTGAGGCAGACCATTCTCGTCTACACCGCCGAACATTGCCGCATAGCTGGACATCACGAGGTAATCTTCCGAAACGTAATCCTTGATAAGGGTCGCACCATCGAACATGGCAAAACCATCGCCCAGATTGCGCAGGGTGTAGTTCATGCCAGCCAGAGCGTATTCTTCCTCTAGGTCAAGCGGCTCATACTCGCCACGTTTCTTGTTGTAAATTTTAACGTTCTGAACACGAGACGTACCGGTCGCACTGCTCAGCCAGACATTCTTATCGTCGGTCGGAACCGTGTTCGGGATATCGGTATGAATCTCATAGGTCGCACCTGCAACATGCAGGAAACCGCCGTTTTCCTTGCCGTCCGTGCCCACAAAGCGTGCGCCGAATTCCAGAGCATCCAGAATCTGCTGGCCGGTGACCGACATCAGGCAAGCCACATTGCCGAAGGGGCTGACCTGTTTGCAGGTCTTGAAGCTCCACGAGCCGGCAGCAACATCGGTACGGATGCCGCCGCCGTTCATGATGGCGATATCACAATCCAGCTCTTCGATCTCATTGAAGTAAGTATAAATACCGTCGGCCACAAAGTCACCGAGGTTGGTCTCACCCATACGGATGCGGCGTTTGCCAGTCTCAGGGTCGTTGATGTAGAAGACCTGATCGCCCACAGCAATCTCCTCGCCCAGCATCTCGTCAACGCTGTCGATCCAGTCCTTTGCCGTTGCTGCCACGCCAGCGTCCACGCCCTCATAAGCGGGGATGAGTTCGGTGGAAATAGAACCATCGTTCCCGATAGTCATCTTGCCGACATTTGCGAAGTAGGAACCGGTCTGAGTCAGGGTAACATATTTGCCCGAAGCATCCAGAACCTGTTTATTTTCCATCACGGTGTGGGAATGGCCGTCGATGAAAGCATCAAAACCGGTGGTATGAGCAATGACTTCCTCACTCGTCCAAGGAGCGGAAGACGGGTCAACACCCAGATGTCCCAGACCAATGACGTAATCCGCACCCATCTGACGAGCCCTGTTGACCGACTTCTGCACAGCATTGTACAACTTCCAGCCGTCGTCACCGCCCAGAATATCATAGATATACCGGGTCTGGCTTGCGTTCATAAAATAAGCCGGAGTGGACTTGGTAAAGGTCTCAGGGGTCGTTACGCCCACGAAAGCGATCCATTTGCCCTTGATACGGAACATTTTGTAATCCGGCAGAACACGCAGATCTGTTCTCACGTCGACCCAGTTGCAGGAGACATACGGGAAATCCGCCTCTTTGATGACTGCCTTTGCCCGTGCCATGCCATAGTCGAACTCATGGTTGCCGGGCGTTGCCAAGTCGTAGCTAGCCTCATTCATCAGCTTGATGATGGTCGCGCCGTCATCCATCGAACCGTAAGCAGTACCCTGAATGTGGTCGCCTGCATCTACCAGCAGAACATCCTGTCCTGCGTCCTCATAGCTCTTTTTCAGGGCTGCGATGGCTGCATAGGTCAGCTTCGGCGACTGTTTGTCGATATAAGTATGGACATCATTGGTGTAGAGGATCGTGACAGCAGCTTTGCTGTCCGCTTCCGTTGCAAACGCCTGAGGCATGTTGAGGGCAGCCGCAGTCAATGCAGTGGTTGCGCCGGCAGCCTTCAAAAAGCTGCGGCGAGTAATGAAACGCTTCACAGAGATGACCTCCTTTTATTTCGGAGCAGCCGAGTCCGCTGCTCCGTTTCCGTACAAAAGACGCAGTTCCTCCTGCGCACTCTCTTGTGTTAAGGATACCATACTTTTCGAGCCGGAACAACCCCGAAACCGCCATTTTGCGCAGCCTGCCCAAGGTTAAGTCATACTTTTCGTGCGAATCCACCAATTTCATGGGAAATTCCCATACAAAAACCCGAGCCCCATGTTTCCGCAGAAACACAGGGTTCGGGTTCAAATGGGGGGATCCTGCATTACAGGATCAGAGAAAGGATAGGAACAGCTGATTCGTCTAATTTATCAGCGAGCAAATAGCATCAGATTGCGTGGTACTCTTTCAGGAACTTCTCAATATCGGTACCTTCGATCTTCTTGAGAGCTTCCTTGAGAGCGAGACGAGGGATGAACGGCAGATCCATATCGGTGATCTTCTTGCCGTCACGGAGCTTGACCGTTGCATCAATGAGGGCGCGGACATCATAGGTGCTGCCCCAGACCTCAGGCACACCGCGGTCAATGTTCAGCAGGGTGTAGACAGCGACCATGCCGGTACGCATCGAATACTCGGTGGTGAAAATAGTATCACGAGGAGTCTCAGCGAACTGACCGAGGAAAGCGAAGTTGACAGCGTCCTGCGGCACGACGTCCGGACGGTCGCCAATTGCACGAGGCATGAAGAATGCGTCGATATAAGGCATCATGACCGGAACCGTGTTTGCGCTATGCTCTGCCAGTTCTTCGATCTGGTCGGTAGGCACGCCAATATGGTATAGCCACTCCATGCAGATTTCCTTACCGGTGCAGTCACGCATGGGCTTCTTGACGAAATCGCCGGGCTTATCGCTGAACAAACCGTAGACCCAGACACAGAGCTGGTTCTTGGGCTGGTCATGGAACTGCTGCTGACGGTTCAGCGTCCAGCTGAGCAGCCAGCTCGAATCCTTAACGCTGACGATACCGCCGGTGACGGTGTGGCCGCTGAACGGATCACGCTTGCAGATCTTCTGGATATACTGAGGGATCTTGTCATCCAGTGTGGTGATGGTTGCGCTCTCCCAGTTGGACTCTTCCGGCTTGGAGCAGAACTTCTCAGGATGACCGAAGGACGGATCCTGTGCAGCAATGCGCTTCCACAGATCCCAGCCGTTGCCCGGCTTAATGGTCGGGTCAAAGCCTGCGGCCTTGTTCTGGTTGCCGATGGTGCAGCTCTCGACGCAGCCGCCATTGGTAATAAAGAGCAGATCCTGCTCGGTCAGGTCGATATTCTCCACCTCGCCATTGTGGTCGACAGTGATGGAGCTTGCCTGCTTTTTGCCCGGCTTGATATCGAACTTCACGTCCGTGACCTTAGTCTCGTAGTAGAACTGAACGCCGTGGTCTTTCAGGTAGGTCACCATCGGCAGGATGATGGACTCATACTGATTGTAACGGGTAAAACGCAGGGCGGTGAAATCAGGCAGACCGCCGATGTGGTGGATATAACGCTTGATATACAGCTTCATTTCCAGTGCGCTGTGCCAGTTTTCAAAAGCGAACATGGTGCGCCAGTAGAGCCAGAAGTTAGAGGAGAAAACCTCGTCGTCAAAGACGTCGGTGATCTTCTTATCCTGCAGCTGCTCATCCGGGGTGAAGAACAGCTTCATAATCTCCATTGCGCCCTTATCGGAGATGCCGAACTTGCCGTCGGTATGGGCATCCTGACCCTGATTGACCGTTGCACGGCAGAGTGAGTAGTTGGGGTCAGCCTTGTTCAGCCAGTAATACTCGTCCAGAACGCTGGCACCCTCCGTCTCCAGAGACGGGATGGAGCGGAGCAGATCCCACATGACCTCAAAATGGTTGTCCATCTCACGGCCGCCGCGCATTACATAACCGATATCGTACTTGTAACCGTCGCAGGCACCGCCGGGGATAGGATCTTTCTCGAAGATATGGATGCGCTCGCCCTTCATCTGTCCATCACGGACAAGATAGCAGGCGGCGGTCAGGGCTGCCAGACCGGAACCAATGATATAAGCCGATTTATGGTCGACACCCTCGGGTTTACGGGGATGAGCAAAAGCTTCGTAGTTGCCACTGGAATAATACATGCGAACAACCTCCTGAGTCTTAAATGTTTTACGGCACAGCGTTCTGTTTTGCTGTCCGTTGTTTCATTGGCCTTAGTATACCCCCAAAAGCACCGGTTCACAACAAACAAAAAACGAGCGGTGTATAAATTTTATACAACCGCCCGTGTTTGCTGGAAATATGAAAAATTTAATAAGTGAGACGCATCTGGTGCCAGACCACATCACCGTGAGTGGAACCGGAGATTCCCTCATCCACAAAACCAAACTGCGCATAGAAGCCAACAAGCCGGTCTTTGCAGGTCAGGACAACGCCCTTGCGTCCAGCTGCTTTTGCATCCGCCGTCACCCGACGGAGCAGTTCTGAGGCGCAGCCGCTATGCTGTGCTTCCGGCGCGGTAACAACGCTGAAGGTCATCTGCCACTCCCCTTCCGGGTCGTGCATCTTAGGGTCATCGTACATTTCATCGGTCAGGTCGGCCTTATTTGTGACAAAACCGTTGATGAAAGCGCAGATTTTTTCATCCCGTTCCAATACCCAGAAATGATCCGGATAGACGCTCAGACACCCACGGATGCTCTCTTTCGATGCACCTTCTGCCGCCGGATAACCTGCAGCTTCGATCTCGGCCAGCCGGTCAAGGTCAGCCATTTCTGCATGACGAATCGACATTCCACTCACCTCTTACTGCTTTACGGCAGGTGCGACCTCGAAGTCGATCTTACCAAGGTTGACGTCCGCACGGACGATCGTGATCATCATGCTGTCGCCCAGCGACCAGCTCTTGCCCGAAACAGGGTCAGACAGACGGACGCCCTCAGTCAGGATGGTACCGGACGGAGTCAAGCTGGATGCCGGAACAAAGCCCTCGACGCCATTTTCCAGTTCGATGAACAGGCCGCGCTGGGTCACGCCGGAAATGGTGCCCTCGTAGCACTCACCGAGATGACGGCGTGCATACTCTGCCTTGTAGCAATCCTCTGCTTTGCGCTCGATCTGCATTGCGATGACTTCCCGTTCGCTGGACTGCTTACTTGCTTTCTCCGCGAAATCGGTGTAGCGCAGGATCATCGTCTCCTTATCAGTACCCTTGAGCATATCGGTCATGATGCGATGGATGGCGAGGTCGGGGTAACGGCGGATAGGGCTGGTGAAGTGCGCATAGTCCTTCAGCACCAGACCATAGTGACCCTTGGGCTTCTCCTCATACAGAGCCTTGGACATGCAACGGAGCATACCGGTGTTGATGATCTGCTCATACGGCGTACCACGGACACCTTCCAGAATCGCGCTCAGCTCCTTCGGGGTGGGAACCTCTTTTGCAAAGCGGTCGTTGATGCCGCAGGCCTGCAGCAGAGCATGGAGACGCTCCAGCTTTTCGGCATTCGGCTCCTCGTGGACACGGTAGACAAAGGGGATCTGTTTGACCCGTGCGAAGTGGGCTGCGCACTGGTTTGCCAGCAGCATGAACTCCTCGATCATAGATTCGCTCTCACCGGAAGTGCGCTTCTTGACGTCGATGCAGTGGCCGTCCTCGTCGAGGATGAGCTTCACTTCGCCGCTTTCAATATCCATGCAGCCGCGCTCCTTGCGCAGGCGCGCACGGTGGCCGTACAGCTCCTTCATGGCCGGCAGCTGGTCGAGGACCTCGGCATACTTGGCCTGAATCTCGGCGTCAGCAGTATCAGCCAGCAGAGCGTTGATCTCCGAGTAAACGCCTTTGACACGGCTGCAGATGACCGACTTGACAAAACGATAATCGCTCAGGTTGCCGTCCTTATCCAGACGCATCAGGCAGGAGAACGCAAGGCGGACTTCCTTTTCGTTCAGACTGCAGATGCCGTTGGACAGAGCCTTCGGCAGCATGGGAACGACCTGATCGGCATAGTAGACACTGGTCGCGCGGCTGAATGCCTCGTTGTCCAGCTCAGTGTCGGGTTTGACGTAGTTGGAAACGTCCGCAATGTGGACACCCAGTTCAAAACCGCCATCCGAGGTACGGGTCAGACTGATAGCATCGTCGATATCCTTGGTCTCTGCGCTGTCGATGGTGAAGATAGGCAGGGCACGCAGATCCATCCGGCCCTCCATATCGGCTTCAGAAACGATCATATCCTCGAACTTCTTTGCCTCGTCGCGGACCTTCTCCGGGAAACGGGTGCGGATGTCCTTTGCATAGAGCAGAGCCTTTGCGCAGCGTTTTGCCTCATCCGAGCTGCCGAACCGCATGGCAACACCCACACGGTGGTCTTCCTGACGGTTGCCGCGCAGCAGGATCTCAACAGCGACCTTGTCGCCGTCCTTCGCGCCGCCTTCGCAGTCACGCATCAGCTGCATCGAGGTCGCCG
Source organism: Lawsonibacter asaccharolyticus (assembly GCA_963599235.1). Taxonomy (GTDB): domain Bacteria; phylum Bacillota; class Clostridia; order Oscillospirales; family Ruminococcaceae; genus Faecalibacterium. The sequence continues at coordinate 35,625 of CAVBWT010000029.1, forward strand.
GGCAGTCGTCCGGAACGAACTTGAGACGGCCTTCGATCCGGCGAACCGTACCGACAAGGTCGTTTTTCTCATTCAGAACTGCGAGGATCTCGCCCTCATCGCTGCCCTCCACACGGGGATGTGCAAACTTTTCAACCAGAACGTCGTCACCGGGCATTGCGCCACGCGTGAAACGACCCGGGATAAAGATATCACTGGTGCCGTCTTCCAGCATAACGAAAGCGAAGTTCTTGCCCAGCTTGACGACCTTGCAGAGCAGTGCTTTCTCCGCACGGCCGGAACGGACGGTGAAGAAAACACCCTGACGCTGGCAGATAACGCCATCGTGAACCAGAGCATCCAATGCTTCCATCACTTTGCGGTCAGAACCACGGTCACCGCCGAACTTGGACTTCAGGTCCTTGACGGTGCAGGGCTGATTCTGGATCGCGTGTTCAATCTTCTCACGAATTGCCATAAATTTTGTTTCTCCTTGCTTCCATGGCAGCTCCTCCGCCGGGGGCTTGCCTTACCATTTGTGGGCGCATTCCCACACTTCCCTCAAAACAGAAAAACAGCCCCGCTCAAACACGGGGCTGCGGCGTATGCTCAAGCCAGACGACTTGCGAACACGCAGGCCAGAATCGCCACCACAAAGAAGACGACACCGGCAATGCGAGTCACTTTCGCCAGCATCTGATCCGCAGGGGTCAGACGGGCATTGTTCGCACCGTAAGCACTGCCGTTGATGGCACCGGAAAGGCCTTGGCCGTGGGTGTGCTGCATCATGGTCAGAACGATGATGACAGCCGAGACGATCAGCAGAACGACGCCGCCGACGATTTCAATAGCAGACATGGATCAAAACGCTCCTTTTATCAAGATCTATTCAGATCAGCATACAAATACAAGGATATAATATCATGCCTGAGCAAAAAAAGCAAGTTAAAACCCGGTTTTTCCGCCCAAAATCGCCAACATCTCGCACATCAGAAGTCAACCATTAAATTCTACAAAAATTCAGAAAGATTTCTGTTCATTTTG
>CAVBWT010000030.1:0-36475 GCA_963599235.1 Lawsonibacter asaccharolyticus
CACCGTCACATTAAAGCTGGTACTCACACCGCCGTAAACGACCGTAATGGTCTGTACTCCGGCAGTATCGAGAGTTTCAGGAGCGCAGGTGAAACCAGAAGTAACCTCTACTTCTTTCAAGTTATCTACCGTCTCATTGTCGAGAGTGTAGATTTCTTTCAGTACCAGACCCGTAGTATCCAGCGTATCACCGACGGTATATTCCGTTTTGGTGGGATTTGCCGTGACCTTCAGCAGCTTATGTACTTCCGGCATTTCGACCGTGCCGACTTCGACCCATTTCCCCTGAGAAGAAACCTGAACATGGAACGTATGCTTGCCCACCGACAGGCCGCTCAATTTTGTTTCAAAATCGTGATTTGCGCCTTGATCCCGCTGTGCGGTCGTTCCAATCGTATAGTTATCCAACAGCAGATTATACCGGGACTGGTTTGCCGTGCAGGTAGCTTCCTGTCCGGAATCCGCTACAACACGAACCTGCAAGCTCTCATTCAGGTCTTTCCAGTCAAAAACATTGCCCCGAATGGTGACTTCACCGTTGAGATAGTTGCTTGCCGGGTCATCATATCCAGCCCACAGACGGCCGCTTTCAATACCGCTCATCCGAGTCAGCAGGTTCATTTCCAGATAACATTCGCTGCCGTTGTACTGGATGTGGCCAACCTGACTTCCTCCCAGACGGCTGGCTTTTGTGATATAAACGATTGCGCCATTGGGAATTTCGCCGATCTTAGAATTGAAGTTGTGTACACTATTCACGCTGATGCCATCACTGGCCGCGACCTTGTACCAACCAGCATACTCCGTGGAGCAGGTATCAATAAGATCAACCGGGCAAACACGCACATTGGTATTGGCATTGGTATTGAAAGTCTTTTTAATATCACTCTTAGTAATCTTTTCATCCCAGCGAATAACACACTTGTCATCAGAGTTGCAATCCGAGTACCAAACATTCTCACCATCAACTGCCGTGATGAAAATAGAATGCTCAATATAACAATCATAACAATTCAGATAGCGGTAACGGACAACATCACCCGTTTTCAAATTGTCAACAGCAGAAGCATCGGTCAGCTTTTCCCATTCCTGCGGACCAGAACCAGCGTAACAGGAGGCCACCTTAAATGCATAGCCTGAATCCTGCCACGACTGGGCCTTCTTTCCCATATAATAACAATAATATTTGTTATCGCGTTCACCTTCTTTATAATAAGAATATTGTCCGAAATGGTCATTACAAGGAGAATCCGTATATCCTTCAGGATTATTTATAGAACTATCGTAACGGTTCCAGTATTTACCTGCCGGATATTTCTCACGTAATTCATCCAGTGTGTCGCTAGTTGCTGTGTTGCTAGTTACAGTACCAGCATTCGCATAAGCAGACAAGGGTGCGGCAACTGAAATCATCATGGCAACGGTCAGGATAGATGCAATCAAGCGTCTTTTTCTCATTTCAGATTCCTCTTTTCCTGAATTGTAACAGTCCTTTTCCGCATCTTTTAAAAATCGGGCTATCCAGCTTCAGTGTACCCCCCCCCCGGCAATTTTGTCAAGAAATTTTCACATTTTCTCTGTTTTCACGATTTTCTTTGTCGAATCCGACAAAAAAGAAGTTGAAAAGTGTTGTTTCAACACTGTTTTCAACTTCTCTGAGATCATTTTATAAAATTATTTGTTCTTCAAACTCCAGATCGCTCGGCAGGATAAGGTCAAGCTCTGCGGCCGGCTCGGCGACAAGGCGGCGGCTCTGGTTGAAGATGGCCTTTTCGAGGGTATTCCGGGCCAGACGGCCATTACCGGCGGTGCGGCTGTCGAGAGCCTGACGGCGTTTATAGTATCCCAGCAACGGGAAGGTACAGCTCTCGGCAAGGCGGTAGCTCCTGTTTTTGGCAAGGACAGCGGTGATATCCAGCAGCTCATCTGCCGTATAATCCGGGAACTCAATTTTATTCGGGAAGCGGCTTGCAAGGCCGCTGTTGGCGGTCAGGAACGTCTCCATCTCCTTAGTGTAGCCTGCGAGGATGACGACCAGCTCATCCCGATGGTCTTCCATCCCCTTCACGAGGGCGTCAATGGCCTCCAGACCAAAACTATCCTGTTCGCCCCGGTAAAGGCTGTACGCCTCATCAATGAAGAGGACGCCGCCCAGCGCACTCTGGATGACGCTGTTCGTCAGAGGGGCCGTATGGCCGGTATAGCGGCCTACGAGGTCGCCGCGGCTGACCTCGATAAGCTGTCCGCCCTTGAGTGCGCCGATGGCTTTCAGATACTTCGCCACCAGACGGGCAATGGTCGTCTTACCAGTGCCGGGGTTGCCGGTGAAGATCATGTGCATGGACAGGCTGGCAGTCTTGAAACCTGCCGCCGCGCGCCGCTGCTGCACCTGAATATTATCGGCCAGACCAAACACATACTCCTTAACTGGCGCAAGACCGACAAGTTCGTTCAGCTCTGCCTTGATCTCATCCACTGCGCCGGTATATGCCGCCGGGAGCAGGTCGAAGAGTTTCTGCGGCTCACTGTCGTTGAGCTGGAAGTCGACGCCGTCCGTCCGGGCGGTCAGCTTGACGGTGCCGGTCAGTTTTTTGTCGGTCTGCAAACAATATTCGCTCAGAGCGCGGAACATCTTGTCACAACAGGCCGCAAGCCCGGCCGCGCCCTTTTTCGGGCTGCATTGCGCCGCAACATAGTCCCGGACGTCCGCACCGGCTGAAAAGGTCAAGCCAAGCCGGGTGCCGACCTTCTGCGCCAGTGCATTGAGCTGCTGCGCTGCCAGTGCCGCCAAGTCTTCCCGGGCAAAGGCAGTTGTCTCGCAGACATCGCCCAGTGCCGAAACAAAGGGCGCACCGAACTTGTCCGCCAGCGAATCCCGGCCTTTGTTCGAGAAGAAAATGAGGTATTTTCCCTGTGGGTCAATGCGGCTGACCGCACCGGGCGCAAGGGCGGCTCCAGCGTCGACAAGGATTCCTTCTTTATTGACGAGATACCGGCTGGACAGCGGTGCGCTCCCCTTGACAGCCAAGTCGGACAGCGTTTTCAGAAACGCTGGATAGCAGCTCTCGTAATGTTCAAAAACAACGATCTCACCGGGTGCATGAAGAGCGGCATAGAGATCCTGCAAAAAGAGTTTTTCCGCGCTGGAATTGGGGTATAATGCCAAATCAAGGAAGGCAATCTTATCATTCTGGAGCAGGCCGCGCGCCGCCATGCAGCGAGCTGTCTCTTCCAGCGTGAAGTGCCGTCCAGTGCCGCTGCCGCCGGTAACTAAAATCACATTCCGTGCCGCCGGGCGTTCGGTTCCCAGCACGAAGGGGCGGCGCATGGCACGCACCACGCTGTCCACAAAGGCGTCCTGCCCCAGCACCGACTTTTTGACCTCATTGGCCAGACCCTCGAAACTGCCGAGATGTTCCGTTTTGACCTCCGTGGTTCCCTTTGCCAGCAGGCCGTCATCCTCCATATCCCGGAGGAGCTGGCGGCTGTCCTCAAGAGCAGACTGCGCCGCTGTATTCTGCTTTTTCAGGGCAGCATTCTGCTGTCTGAGCATCTCATCCAGCCGTTTCTGCTGTTCCAGCAGGGCCGCGTTCAGGTCGGGCAGACCGCCGGACGGTGTCGTTTTGGGTGCTTCCTCGTCCGCCTTCGGGGTGCCAGGCGTGAATTTGAGCTTTCCGCCTGCGCCAAACACGCCGTTCATCAGATTTTCCCAATCGTTCGTGTATCCCATAGCCGCCTCCGTAACTGCGTTTTTTCTCAGTATAGTGTACTTTGGGGAAATTTGCAAGAAAAGCCTTGAAAATATCCCGTGTGGCATGTACACTATTCACAGAATGAACTATACAAGTATTGGTTTTTGATAAGAAGGATGAAGTCAGAATGAAAACTCCTGCGGAGTGGAAGGCTTATTTTGAGAGTGAAGCCTTTGCGCAGCAAACCACCTACAACGGCCCTCTGGGGCCGGAATACACCCCGGCCGGGACCCATCTCCGGCTCTGGGCTCCGACCGCACAGCAGGTCACGGTCAACCTTTACCGCCGGGGCGACGGCGGCGTCTGCATCGGTTCGTTTCCGCTCAAAAAGCAGGAACAGGGCGTGTGGTCGGTCTACCTGCCCGGCGACCAGCATTGTCATTATTATACGTTTACCGTCCACGCTGACGGCAAAGTATTTGAGACGGGTGACCCCTACGCGAAAGCGGCCGGCGTCAACGGCACCCGGAGCATGATCGTCGATTTTCCCCGGGTAGACCCACAGGGATGGGCGCAGGATGTCCGTCCGGCCATCGCCCCTGCCCGGCGTTCCATCTGGGAGATCTCCGTCCGGGATTTCTCGCAGGACCCGGCCAGCGGCGTTCATCCGGCGTGGCGCGGAAAATACCTTGCCTTCACCCAGAAAGGCACGACACTGAACTCGGACGGCATCCATCCTACCTGCATGAATTATCTGCGTCGGCTGGGCGTCGGATACGTCCAGCTCATGCCGATTTTCGATTTTGGCAGTGTGGACGAAAGCAAACCGCTGACCCGGCAGTATAACTGGGGCTACGACCCGACCAACTACAATGTTCCGGAGGGCAGCTACTCCACCGACCCGACACGCGGCGAAATCCGGCTCCGGGAGTGCAAGCAGATGATCGCCGCCCTCCATGCCGCAGGGTTCGGCGTTGTGATGGATGTGGTGTACAATCACATGTACCGTTCCGAAAATGTCCTGAACAATACCGTTCCCTACTACTTTTTCCGCCAGAACGATGACGGCAGCTTTTCCAACGGCAGCGGCTGCGGCAACGAGTTTGCCAGCGAGCGTCCGATGGCACGGCGGTACCTCATCGACTCGGTGCTTTACTGGGCGAAAGAATACCACATCGACGGTTTCCGGTTCGATCTGATGGGTCTGTATGATGTAGAAACAATGAATCTGCTTCGTGCCGAGCTGGACAAACTGCCTAATGGCCGGAGCATCCTGATGTACGGCGAGCCGTGGCAGGGCGGCGGAAGCGGACTGCGCCGGTACGAGGCCAACAAGAACAACCTCGCCATGCTGAACGACCGCATCGGCATCTTCTGCGACAACACCCGTGACGCCATCAAGGGCGGCTGTTTCAACGCTCGGGAGCCGGGCTACGTCGAGGGCAAGCCCGGTTCCTTCTGGGATATCGGCGGAGCGGTAGCCGCATGGTGCCGGAGCAATACCCTGCCGCCCCACAAGCCTAACCAGATCGTGACCTATGTTTCCGCTCACGACAACTTTACCCTTTGGGATAAGCTGCTTCTGGTGCGGTACAAGCGTCCGGAATTCGCCGCCATGGACTCGGTTGCGCTGGCGCAGAACCGGCTCGCCGCCGGCATCGTCCTGACAAGCATGGGACTTCCGTTCTGGCAGGCCGGTGAAGAATTCGCGCGCACCAAAAAAGGACAGGGGAACAGCTATCACTCGTCTCCTGCCCTCAACCGTCTGGATTGGAAACGCGCAGAGCAGTTTCACAGCCTTGTGGACTATTACCGGGGGCTCATCGGTCTAAGGACGACTTTCCCACGGCTGAGCGCGTCAGATTCCGCCAGTCCGGAGGCCATCCAGTTTTTCTCTCTGGAACAGCCGCTGGTAGGCTGGTCGCTGGCCGCTGCACCCAACGACAAAAGCTGGTGGCGTGCCCTCTGCGTCTTTTACAATCCGACCGACAAAGCGCAGACGGTCGCTCTGCCGGGCGGACACTGGAAACTGCTCAGCGACGGCATCTCATCCAGTCTCTGGCGCGGCAAGAGCCAGATTTTACAGGGGCAGGCGAATCTTCTGCCGTATAGCGCAACGGTGTTTGGATTGATTTAGCCCTCTCAGTCACTTCGTGACAGCTCTCCCAGCGGGCGAGCCATTGGCATATCGGTTCACTCCTGCCTCAATTTGCAGCTGGTGGGCCTTGCGCTCGAACTTTAGTTATATACACAAGAGGGCCGGCCACAGTGCGGAACTGTGATCGACCCTCTTTGTCAAACAAGAAGAAAGGAACTTCAAGTGATGATGTCAAATTAGCCCTGCGGCTGCTGCTCCTGTAGAGAAGGAACCTGCTGTTGCTGCTGTTCCTGCTCCTGCTGGGTAGTCGTGGAGCTGTTGGTGGAAGCAGTCTTCTCACCCAGCGTCAGGCTGACCGTCTGCATCTGGCCGTCACGCGCGACGGTGATGGACAGGGTATCGCCTGCAGAGTGGTTCTGAATAATGGTGCCAAGATCGTCTTTCTGTGCGACTTCCGAGCCGTCCACACTGACGATACGGTCGCCTGCTTTCAGACCCGCCTTATCTGCTGGGCCGCCCTGCACAACATCCACAACGTAAACGCCGTAAACATTCACGCCCAGCTGTGCGGCAGTCTGCGCATCGGTAACAGCGATATAGGTAATGCCCATGTATGGACGACCGGTGACATAACCGTTCTCCAGCAGATCCTGCGCCACCTTGATGGCGTCATTGATAGGGATCGCGAAGCCCAGACCTTCGGCATCCGAACTCGAGGATTTTGCATTGACAACGCCGATCAGTTCGCCGTTCATATTGAACAGACCGCCGCCGGAGTTGCCGGGGCTGACGGAAGCATCCATCTGGATCAGCGACATGGTGTTGGTAGAACTGGTGCCCTGAATGGTGACACTGCGGTTCAGCGCGCTGACGATGCCGCTGGTGACGGTACCGCCCAGCTCACCCAGCGGATTGCCAACGGCCAGAACATTTTCACCGACAGCCAGAGAATCGCTGTCGCCGATGGTGGCCGGAGTCAGGCCGGTAGCGTCGATCTTGATCACAGCGATATCGCTGGTGGAATCCTCGCCGACGATGGTTGCGGTGTAATCCTGATCGCCGATGGTAACGGTGATATTGGATGCGCCATTCACAACATGGTCACAGGTCAGGATGTAGCCATCCGAGCTGATGATAACGCCGCTGCCGGCACCAGACTCGACCTGACTCTGACCGTACCACGACCACTGAGAGTAGACGACCTGCTCGGTGGTGATGACGACAACGCTCGGACTGACCATCTCAGCGACCTGAGCAGTCGTTATGCCGCTGGACAGGCTGGTTCCTGCAGTAGAACCGGTGCTGTCGCTGGAATCCGAACGCTCGACCTGCTGGATGACGACCTTATTGCCGGCGTTGCCGAACCGTGCGCCCACGAAACCGCCTGCAAAGCCCATTGCCGCAGCCAGAACCAGCGCGATGGCACTCTTGGCGATCTTGCTGCTGTTCACCTTGCGGTGCTTCTTTTCCGGCTGAGACGGTGCCGCTGTTTCCACCGGATGCTCCGGAGGAGGGGTTGCGCCGCCGTTGCCGGTGGGAGCTGCACTCTTCGGCTGCTGAAAGCCGTTGTCCGGCTCACCATAGTTTCCTGCAGTGTTCGCAGTGTTCATTCCGCTGCTGCCGACATTGGGATATCCGGTCTCGCCGGCCTGCTTATTTTCAGAGGAATAATCGTATTCCCATTTGTTCTCATTATCCATACTGGTTACATCCTTTCTCAAAAAGGGTTCGTTCAGGGGAGGTGGATTCTCCGCTTCTCTTGAGCTGCCTTTATTGTATCTGCTAATTGTGAAAATCAATCGCTGACCCCGTGAAGAATATGTGAAATAAGGTCGTACTTTGAAGGTTGACAGAAGCTACTTATCCTTATATCCTAAAGAAAAGTACGATGGAGGTATATTCATGAATCTGTCTGAAATTCCGGGCGGTTTTGCCCTATACAAAGAGAAAACTGAGATCGGCCAATGCCTGCTGACTCCGGCGGAAAAGGGTGCAGAGATCACCGCCTTTTTTATCCTTCCTCAGTGGCGGCGGAAAGGCTATGGTTCCTATCTTTTAAAAGAAGTCCTCCGGAAATTCGGCGGATATGACCGAGAGATGGCGACGGTCTTTTCAGCTCCGATGCCGCAGGAGCCGGACGAACTTGCGTTTTGGTGCAAATTCGGCTTTTCTTCCGAAGGTGAACAGCTCTTCCGCCGCCGGACGCCTGACCTGACGGCCGTAAAGTTCGTACAGGATTTTCTGTCCTCCCGTCTGGTATCGCCGCACCTCTGCGTGGATGCCACCTGCGGCAACGGCGGCGACACGGCGTTTCTCTGCCAGCTGGTGAAAAATGGCCGGGTACTGGGCTTTGACATCCAGTCCGAGGCCATTGCTTCCACGCAGGCGCACCTCGAAAAACTGGGTCTTGCCGACCGTGCCGAACTCCACTGCGACAGCCACGCAAACCTGCTGAACTACCTTGAGCCGGGCTCTGCCGACGCTGTAATGTTCAATTTCGGGTGGCTGCCCGGTGCCGACCACAGCGTTTTTTCCACAGCAGACAGCAGCATCCCGGCTCTGAAAGCCGCTCTGACCGCCCTGCGTCCCGGCGGTGTGCTGAGTGCCATCCTGTACAGCGGCCGGGTCATCGGCACCGACGAGAAGCAGAGCATCCTCGGCTGGCTCCGTGCCCTGCCGCTGACAGAATTCACCGTTCTTGTGTGTGATTTCGCAAACTGGGCTGATACCGCCCCTCTGCCCTGCCTTGTTCTTAAAAAATGACAAAAAGTCTTGCATCCATGTGTATTTTCTGTTAGAATAAGGTTTGTGTGTATTTTATGCTCTTACAGGAGAGTTCCGATGTAAAACACCGATAAATCGTTTGCAATTCATTTCCTGTCCGGTTTTTGCCCGGGCAGTTCAAGCAGGAGAAGCTATTTTATGACGAATCGTGAAGAAATCGAGCGTCGCCGGACATTTGCTATCATCAGCCATCCGGACGCCGGTAAAACGACCCTGACCGAAAAACTGCTGCTGTACGGCGGAGCCATCAATCAGGCCGGCTCCGTCAAGGGCAAGCAGAGCGCGAAGCACGCCGTGTCCGACTGGATGGACATCGAAAAGCAGCGTGGTATCTCTGTCACCTCTTCGGTGTTACAGTTTAACTATGCAGGCAAGTGCGTGAATATTCTGGACACTCCGGGCCATCAGGACTTCTCAGAGGACACCTACCGTACCCTGATGGCGGCCGACTCCGCCGTCATGGTCATCGACGCCGCAAAGGGCGTTGAGGCTCAGACCATCAAGCTGTTCAAGGTCTGCACCCTGCGTCACATCCCCATTTTCACCTTCATCAACAAGATGGACCGTGAGGCTCGTGACCCCTTTGAGCTGATGGAGAACATCGAGGAGATCCTCGGCATCAAGACCTATCCCATGAACTGGCCCATCGGCTGCGGCAAGGAGTTCAAGGGCGTGTTCGACCGCAACACCCGGAAAGTTCTCGCTTTCTCCAGCGACGGCCGTGCGAACGGCGTCAAGAAGGTCGAGGAGACCGAGGCTGAGCTGGGCGATCCGGCACTGGACGAGCTGCTGACCCCCTATCTGCATCAGCAGCTGGTGGATGAGATCGAACTGCTGGACGGTGCTGCCGAGGAATTCGACCTTGACAAGGTGCTGCGCGGTGAACTCAGCCCCGTCTTCTTCGGTTCGGCTCTGACCAACTTCGGCGTTGAACCCTTCCTCGAGAACTTCCTCCGCCTGACCCCGACTCCGCTGGCTCGTGTGGACAGCCTGACCGGTGAGCCGGTCGACCCCTGCCGTGATGAGTTCTCGGCTTTCATCTTCAAGATTCAGGCCAACATGAATAAGGCGCACCGTGACCGCATTGCATTCATGCGCATCTGCTCCGGCAAATTCGAGCGCGGCATGGAGGCTTACCATGTGCAGGAAGGCAAGAACATCAAGCTTGCCACCGGCACCCAGCTGATGGCGCAGGATCGTGCCATCGTTGACGAAGCCTACGCAGGCGATATCATCGGCCTGTTCGACCCGGGCATCTTCTCCATCGGCGATACTCTCTGCACCGGCAAGAAAAAAGTCGAGTTTGCCGGCATCCCCACCTTCTCTCCCGAGCATTTCGCCCGTATCGAGCAGAAGGACACCATGAAGCGCAAGCAGTTCGTGAAGGGTATGGAGCAGATCGCGCAGGAAGGTGCCATTCAGATCTTCCGTGAAGTCGGCGGCGGCATGGAAGAAGTCGTTGTCGGTGTTGTCGGCGTCCTGCAGCTGGAAGTTCTGGAATACCGCCTGAACACCGAGTACAACGTCGAGATCCGGATGCAGCAGCTTCCCTTCGAGCAGCTGCGCTGGATCAAGAACGATCCCGATACCTACGACCTGCGTGACTTTGACCTCACCAGCGACACCAAAGCCGTTGAGGATATGAAGGGCAATCGTCTGCTTCTGTTCACTTCCGATTGGGCAGTGCGCTGGGCAGAGACTCACAACGATGAATTAAAGCTGAGTGAGTTTGGCAATATTTAAGTAGAGCCAAGTTCTCTTCGGCAACATTCCAATTTTGTTAGAGAAAGCTGCGGTTCAGGCAACCCCTGCGCCGCAGTTCTTTTCTATATAGATAAGAAGCATCCAACAAAGAATGCCAGCTACGAGAAGCCGCTGCTGGCAAAGAGGGTAAATTATGAATCTGAAAATCAATATCGGCAAGAGCGGTCTGTCCGCCCCTTTCCTCGGCCTTGGCACATGGGCCATCGGCGGCGGCAGCTGGTGGGGCGACAACGATGACGCTCTGTCCGTCAAAGCCATTGAGACCGCAGTCGAGCAGGGTATCGTCTGGGTCGACACCGCGCCCATCTACGGCCTGTACCACAGCGAGAAGGTCGTGGGAGAGGCACTCCGCCACATTGACCGGGACAAGGTCATTCTGTCCACCAAGTGCGGCCTCGAGTGGCGGCACGAGACGCCGGTCATCCACAAGATCGTGGACGGCGTAACGGTCTATCGTGACCTGTCTGCCAAGAGCATCATTGAGGACGTCGAAGAGAGCCTGAAACGGCTTGGCACCGACCATCTGGATGTTCTCTATACCCACTGGCAGAGCCCGGATTTTGACCTCTATCCGCTGGAAGAGACGGTCGAGGCCATGATGAAGCTGAAAGAGCAGGGTAAAATTCGTGCCATCGGCGCATCCAATGTCAATGCCGACATCATCCGCGGCTACTGCAAATACGGCCAGCTGGACGTCATTCAGGAGAAGTACAACCTGCTGACTCGCCGTATCGAGAAACAGCTGCTGCCGACCTGTAAGGAACTGGGTGTGTCCATTCAGGCCTACTCTCCGCTGGAACAGGGTCTGCTGACCGGCAAGGTCACCATGCAGACGACCTATCCCGAGGGCAGCACCCGGAACTCGAACCCCAGCTTCCAGCTCAGCCGCCGGGCGCAGGCCATCGAGATGCTGAACGGCTGGAAAGACCTGACCGAGAAGTATCACTGCACCACTGCTCAGCTCGTCATCGCACTGACAGCTAAGATGATCCCGGGTCTGCACGTCCTCTGCGGCGCACGCACTCCCGAGCAGGTCATAGATAACGCCGGCGCACTCAACCTCAAGCTCGACGGTGCTGATGCCGTCCGGATGAAGTGGGATGTTGACTCGATTTCCTAAAATCTGAATTTCTAAAACAAGCGCAAAAGGAGCGGATGCTGTATGGCGTCCGCTCCTTTTTATTTTGTTTGCTGCAAATTTGCTGTTGAATTTTACAGCAAACTCCGGTATACTGGATTCAGAAGGGAGTTGAGCTTATGCCAAACATCAAACCGATTTCTGACTTACGGAACTACACCGAGGTTCTTCGTGACGTTGAAGTGGGTTCACCGGTCTTTCTGACGAAGAACGGACGCGGAAAGTACGCCATCGTCGATATGCACGACTATGAGAAAGCGCAGGCAACGATTCGCCTGATGAATGAGATCGCCAAAGGCCGCCGCTCCGCCGAGACTGAAGAATTGTTTTCTTCCGAAGATATGAGGGCGCATTTCCGCGCAAGAGCCAATGAAAAATAAAATCAATTACACCTCACAGTCTCGACGCGACATGGATGCTATCTGGGATTATATTTCATTTGAGCTTCAAAATCCTACTGCCGCAGAACACACAATAAGCAATATCATGGACTCCATCGACCAGCTGGAACTCTTTGCAGAAAGTGGAGCTTTGCTGTCTTCGATTTCTGATGCCAGCCGTGACGAGCGTTTTCTTGTCAGCGGAAAGTACCTGATTTTTTATCACATTTCTTACCACGGAAACGAAATTTATATCGACCGTGTGCTTTACGGCGGCCGGGATTATCTGCGGATCTTGTTTGAACATTCCTCGGAAGAGATGCTGTCTGAGTATGATTTTTCAGACGCACGGAAGAATCCTTATTCCGATTTGCTTCCCCATTGATTTTTATCTCTTACGCAAAAGGAGCGGACGCCGCAGGGTGTCCGCTCCTTTTGCTTTATGCTGTGATATTATGAGGATAGCTCTTCCAATTTCTGCTGGATCTTTGCTTTCGCGCGGTAATAGGTCACTCTCGCCCAGCTGGCATTATGTCCGAAGATCATGCCGATATTTTCAAACGACAGTTCGCCGAACACCCGGAGGTTGAACACCTCTTTATAGGGTTCGTCCAGCTGATGCAGGCACTGATGCACCGTGAAAGCGGCGTCTTTATCGACCAGAAGCTCGAGGATATCCGGCGTTTCTGCCGCAGGCTGGCTGTTTTCTTCGTCCAGCGGCGTTTCGTGGTTTTTGCGGCAGTAAGAGTAGTAACAGTTCCGTGCCACTGTGAACAGCCACGCCCGGACGTCCTTCTGGCCGTCAAAGTTTTTCAGACCGTCCAGTGCCTTGAAAAACGTCTCCTGCGTCAGCTCCTCAGACAGTGATTCGGAATGGGTCAGGCCGCGCAGAAACAGCAGAACATCTTTGAAATAGAGCCGGTATACGGTTTCGATGTCCATAACTCAACCTCTGGAAAACTGTCCGTCCAATTGATCTTCCGAACCGTAGATATACTGGATATCTCCATTACAATCTCGCATGATATAACGGTAGACCTGCTGCCCCTGCCGGTAATATACCGTATCGTCTGCACACTCCACCTCCAACACCTGCGTATTGGAAACCGCAATGCAGGTTGTCATCTCTGTATTTTGTGCAAAGAATCTGCTTACAAGGGGTTCAAGAAAAGCGTGAAACTTCGGACAAGCCGGACGAACCAACCGAACCGAAATGACCTCATTGCCCCAGCTGAATGTATCGACCAGCTGAATATAGACATCTCTTCCCTGCACTTCCAGATTGCAGAGATTTGCTCCATTTTTCTTTGTGTTATATGTCCATATTTTCGCTTCTTCTACGGTCACAGGGGTCTGTGCAGTATAGAGCTTCGCAGATACTGCAATCATACAGACCACCGCCACTACTGCCGCAACAATTGCAAAAAACCGCTTTTTCTGGATATTTTTTTTGATTTTCTCCAATGGTCTCGCCGGCACCTCTTCCAGCTTGACAGGAACCGGCCGCTGCATCTGTTCCAGTTCTTTCCGGCAGTTCGGGCACTCGTTCAGATGCTCTTCCACCAGCGCGTTGCTGGCGTCGCTCGTCACATGGTCCGCATAGAGCGGAAGCAGGTCACGGATGATATCACAACTCGTTTTCATTTGTACGACCTCCCTTTTTCTTTGCTTTTCACCTCAATAACGCGCAAAGGGAGAAAACGTTACAGCTTTTTTCAAAAAATCAGCTGTTTTCTTTCCAGAACAATCCGCCGCTGGACTGGAACAGAAGGGTCGGGTTGATGCTCTTGCTGCCAAGCTTGAAATCCATCGTCAGCTCTTCGCCCAGAACGCCGACTGCCTGCCCACGCTCCAAGGTCTGTCCCTCGCTGACCGAAAGGGTCTGGATGCCGTAGAGGTAGCTTCGCAGGCCGCAGCCGTGGTCGATGACGACGGTGTTGCCGGTCAGGGCGAGGTTCCGTGCCAGCACGACGACGCCAGCCGCCGGTGAGCGGACAGGTTCGCCCGGGATGGTATAGAGCTTGGTAGAATTCGATTTATTCCCCTGTTTGCCGTTGACGACCTTGACCTGTCCGAAACCTACCAGCGTCATGGAGTGTTCCGCCGGGCTGACAAAGCCGCCGGACCAGAGCTTTTCCCGTGCAGGCTGCTCATAGAGCGGCCAGACGGCATTCCGGAACTCAGTGTTCGCAGCATTGGAGACATTCGGTTCCGGGTCGGTGTCCACCGTACCGAAGTCCTTCGGGATGACGGTAATCGTCCGGCTCTGAGGTTCGCCGTTGACCGTGATGACTACTTCGTGGCCGCCTGCCGAGGCATTATATGCCGCCGGAAGGTAAGCACGCCAGCCGCTTGTACTGCGGACACACTGAACATTGCCAAGGTCGGTCTCAATCGTGGGAGCTGTATCACCCGTCATGCCGCTGATGGCAACGCCGATGACGCCGCCCTGCTCGACCCGTTCCGTCGAAAGCTCAATATTGGCACTGGCCTGCAAGGTGAACCGGAAGCTGAAATGATACCAGCCCGTCGGCTTTGCCGGATGTTCCAGACCGGAATTCCGCCGGACGCTCCCATTTTTTCCACCCTCAAACTGGGCGATGGTTCCGCCTTCCGGCACACGCCAGATGCTCAGCTGCGCCTTGTAATCGCCGTTGGACGGGAAGAGAAAGCTCTCGTAATCGGTAGCTGTACCGTTAAAGATCACTTCCCCGGCAGCATTTTCGATCACCAGCGAAGTATAACTGACCCAATCCGGAAAGTTTAAAGCCGGGTGCGCATCGTAGAGGACGCCGGCTTTCTGGACGCTGAGTGTTTCCGGACTTGCAAAAACTTTATCCAGCTGACCGCCCAACAGCGGCACCTGCCAGCAGTAACCGTTCACTTCCAGCCCTGTCTCTCCGAAATGAGTCTCAGATGCCGGCATGGAACCCCCGGTCTTGAACGCATAGCTCACGCCCATGACCGCCGTCAGCAGTACCACAACGCCGAGAACGACACCCACGAGCCACAACAGAAATCGT
This sequence comes from Lawsonibacter asaccharolyticus, assembly GCA_963599235.1. Taxonomy (GTDB): domain Bacteria; phylum Bacillota; class Clostridia; order Oscillospirales; family Ruminococcaceae; genus Faecalibacterium. The sequence goes on from CAVBWT010000030.1 coordinate 14,880, forward strand.
TTCATTATGTACACTCCTCATATGCAAAAAGGCGCACCGACAAAGCCTGAAAAACAGACTGCCGGTGCGCCCGATGATTCTTTGTTTTTACATTTCTTCCGCGTTATTCTGCGGCATCTTCAGCAGGCGCAGCATCCTCAGCAGGAGCGGCCTCCTCGGTGGTAACGGCACCGTCCTCACCGAACAGCAGACGCTCGTACTCGTCCAGCTCCTTCTCACGGCGGCGCAGATACACTGCAACAGCGGCCAGCGCGCCAGCAACAGCGGCCAGGGTGGTGATGACAGCAATCAAATAAGACTTCTTCATAGGTTCAGCACACTCCTTTTTTCGGTCAAAACGATGTTTCAGCTTGTTTTTCCAGCGAGTGACTCGCAGCATCAGCTCGAGAACTTTCCACAATGCGGAAAGCATGTGAAGCGAGAGTTTTACCAGAAAGATCATCCGCAGCATCCTCCGTATCGTATCGCCTTATGGGCTTATTATACCCGTTGCACGAAAAAAATACAAGCTTGTTTTTACAAACCCAACCGCTTTTTGTAGCTTTTAAAAGCTCCGGACAGCGTGTATTCCGCCTGTAATTGTTCCCGGCTGGCCCAGACGGTTCCTGCCGGTGCTTTTTGAGGGATGACCTCGACCGAAAAGCCGGACATCCGCCATTCGATATGGCTGAAAATATGCTTTGCCGCCGGGAGCGGCTCGATTTTTATTTCATTGCAGACAAGCCCCATCTCCTCGAGCCGGGTTTTCAGCTGCTCAGCGGTCAGCATCTCATTCTCCCAAAGAATCGGTTCCCACAGACCGGCCAGCAGACCTTTTTCCGGCCGCTGACGGATGAGCAGGTTTCCTTCACTTTCGATCAGTGCCACCGTCACCGGTTCGATGCGCCGGGCTTTCGGCTTGGCTTTCTGAGGCAGGCTCAGCGCAGTTCCGGCCTTTTTTGCCTGACAGAAGTCTTTCAATGGACATTCTTCGCAGAGCGGTGCGCCATTCGGCACACAAACCAATGCGCCCAGTTCCATCAACGCCTGATTGTAGTCGCCGGGCTTATCCATTGGTTGATGCTCCATGACCCGGACGGTAAAATCCTTTTTGACCGCCGGGTCGGTGATGAGCCGGTCGTCATTGTACAGCCGGGAAAAGACACGAAGCACATTGCCATCCACCGCCGGGATCGGCAGGTTGAAGCTGATGGATGCGATGGCACCAGCCGTATAATCCCCGATGCCGGGCAGGGCGCGAAGCGCATCGTAATCGGCCGGGAGCTGTCCGCCGTAGTTCTCGCAGACCAGCTTTGCCGCCTTTTGGAGATTTCGCACCCGGCTGTAATAGCCCAGACCTTCCCAGAGTTTATGCAGCTTTTTCTCATCGCAGGCAGCCAATGCCGGGATATCCGGCAGGGCGGCGAGAAACCGCTCATAATAGGGCAATGCCGCCGAGACACGGGTCTGCTGGAGCATGATCTCGCTCAGCCAGACATGATAGGGTCTTGGGTCGGTGCGGAAGGGCAGGATACGCTGGTTTTTATAGAACCAGTCCAGCAGGGCAGGCGCAATGTTTTCCACAAAGAATCACCTCGTTGTTGAAAAAGAGCCGCCTTGCGGCAGCTCTTTGAAAGATTTGGTTGAAACTCAGAAGCCGTAAGCGGTACGGGGGAACGGCAGGACGTCACGGATGTTCTGGATACCCGTGAGGTACATGATCATGCGCTCGAAGCCAAGGCCGTAGCCTGCATGTTCGACGCCGCCGAACTTGCGTAGGTTGAGGTACCAGTCATAGCTGGACTTATCCAGACCCAGCTCATCCATACGGGTCACCAGCTTGTCGTAGTCCTCTTCACGCTGGCTGCCGCCGATCAGCTCGCCGATGCCGGGAACCAGCATATCTGCTGCGGCGACGGTCTTGCCGTCCGGGTTCTGCTTCATATAGAAGCTCTTGATCTCCTTCGGGTAATCGGTGACGAAGACCGGCTTCTTGAAGACGACTTCGGTCAGATAACGCTCATGCTCGGTCTGGATATCAACGCCCCACTCGACCGGGAACTGGAACTTCTTGTTGTTCTTCTTCAGGATCTCGATAGCGTCGGTGTAGGTAATACGACCAAATTCGCTGTTCGCCACCAGCTCCAGACGCTCAATGAGACCCTTGTCGATGAATTTGTTGAAGAAATCCATCTCATCCGGGCAGTTGTCCAGAACGTAGCGAATGACATACTTCGTCATGGCCTCGGCGGTGTCCATATAACCGTTCAGGTCGCAGAACGCCATCTCCGGCTCGATCATCCAGAACTCGGCTGCATGACGGGTGGTAAAGCTCTTCTCAGCGCGGAAGGTCGGGCCAAAGGTGTAGACCTTGCCGAATGCCATTGCCATGGCCTCGGCTTCCAGCTGGCCGGAAACGGTCAGGTTGACCGGCTTCTCAAAGAAGTCCTGCGTGTAGTCCACAGTGCCGTCCTCGTTCTTGGGAATATTCTCGAGGTCGAGGGTAGTCACGCGGAACATCTCGCCTGCGCCCTCGCAGTCGGATGCGGTCAGCAGCGGAGAGTGAGCGTAGACGAAGCCGTTCTCCTGAAAGAACTTATGGATGGCGTAAGCAGCAACACTGCGGACACGGAATGCTGCGTTGAAGGTGTTGGTACGGGGACGCAGGGTGGGCATGGTGCGCAGATACTCCATGCTCATCTTCTTTTTCTGGAGCGGATATTCGTCCGCCGGGCAGTCGCCCAAGATCTCAACGCTGTCGGCGTTCAGCTCAAAGGGCTGTTTTGCCTGCGGCGTCAGGACGATGCGACCCACAACACGCAGGCTGCTGTACAGACCGGTGTGAACGACCTGTTCATAGTTTTCCAGCTTGCCGGATTCCAGAACGACCTGCAGGGTCTTGAAGCAGCCGCCGTCAGACAGCGCAATGAAACCGATGTTCTTGGAATCACGGATGTTCTTTGCCCAGCCGCAGACCGTGACAACGGTGCCGTCGGCCGGAGTGTTTTTGTACAGCGAAACGATCTCAGTACGTTCCATGGGAATTCTCCTCCGAATCAAAAATAAAAAGACAGCTTTTGCCCTGAAAGTTCAGGGCGAACAAGCTGTCTCGTAATGTCCGCGGTGCCACCTGAATTACCGGGAGACGCCCCGGTCGCTCACGCACTCATGAAAAAATCAGAAGTGCTGTCCTCATAACGCTGGACATGCGGCGTACCTACTGACAGCGGAAACGCTGTGGTTCAGTTTGCAGCTCCCGGGTGTTCGTTCACGCATCATCCGCACACGGCTCTCAGCTCTGCCGCGCTCTCTGTGGCTTCCGCTCTGCGCTACTTTTCCCGATCTTTGCCTTTCGGTTTTTTAAAAATAGCACAAGCTCGCAAAGTTGTCAATCAAAAAATTTTCATTTCAGCTTGAATTCACTGCCGAAAAATGATATTATTAAAATGGTGGGTTGTGTGCTTTGTCCACACTTTGTGTTTAGGTGTTGGAGCGTTTCTTCACCTTGAAAGTACAGTCTTTTAGGAGGACACTATGACTGAAAACCAGATCGTATATGAGCAGTATGAGCAGGAAGAAAAAATCAATCTCATCTCACTGGTCTTTGCTGTTTTGCACAAGTACCGGCAGATGCTGGCTGCCGCACTTGTCTGTGCCGTGCTGTTCATCGGCCTTGCCGTTGTAAAGAATATTCTGTTGAATTATTCTATTAAGAAAGCTGCTGAAAATGGCGATTCGACGCCCCGTACCTCTGCGCAGCAGACCTATGAGGAAGACATGACAGAGTACCGCGAGGCGCAGACGACTCATGACAGTGACGTTAAGAATTATAATGCACAACTGCGTGACAACGAGCGTTCTCAGACGACGCTTCAGTTCAACATCGACAATGCTGAGGAATACATTGAGAAATCTGTTCTGAACAGCATCGATCCTTACAACGTCTACAATGCCCGTGCTGACATGTATGTCACCACCGATTACAAAATCCTGCCGGGCATGGATTATCAGAATCCCGATTATACCGACTCGATTCTGAGTGCGTATTCTTCCCTCTTGATGAACCACGAAAACGTTTCTGCCATTGCTAAAAAGTTTGACATGGAAGAGCGTTATATGCGTGAGCTGATTGGTGTCAGCAGTGATTCTTCGACCCGTCTGCTCACCATCAATGTCAACGCCGACTCCGAGGAAAAAGCCGATGCGATCCTCGATGCCATGCTGAGCCAGCTGGAAAGCCTGTACGGTACTATCGAGTCCACTGTTGGTCATCACACCATTACCCAGCTCTCTCGCACCAGCAGCGTCACTGTCTCGACCGACCTGCGTGACCAGCAGCAGGCTACCCGTGACAACATGACAGATCTTCAGAACCAGATGACGAGCCTCAAAGCAGACCACGACATGCTGGAGCAGTACATCCAGAAAGCAGATCAGGATTTGGATGCTTTGGAAGTTCCTAAGGATCCGGGCGACGGTTCCACCTCGCTCGTTAAATTCGGTATCATTGGTTTCGCTCTTGGCATTGTCCTGATCGCAGTCATTGCCATCGTCAAATTCCTGACTGCAGGCCTAGTCTACTCCGCAAACGACCTCAAATCCACCTGCAACCTGCCGATCCTCGGCGTTCTGGCAAACGATGTTACAAAAAAGGCTGTCAAGTTTGACGCCAAACTCAACAAAATGGAAGGCCGTCCGGATGGCAGCCACGATGACGAGACGATTCGTCTCATCGCCGCTACTATTGCGAGCCGTGCGCCGGAAGCAAACCGCATCCTTGTCACCGGTGATCTGACTACTGAGAAGTTGTCCGCACTGACCGCCGCACTGCAGACTACCGATACACTCCGCCGCAAGAAGCTGACTTCCGCCGAGAGTGTTCTCACTTCGTCGACCGCTGTCCTTGAAGTTAATGCTGCAGATGCTATTGTCCTTGCCGCAGATTGCAGCATCTCCCATTACGCCAGCGTAAACGACCAGAAAGAGCAAATCACCCGTCTGGGCAAATCCATTCTGGGCTGCGTTGTTTACGAATGATCATTCCCGTCCATCGCTCCGTCGTTGTTTCGCAATGACGGAGCGATTTTTATTTCAACGCCTCCACCAGCCCCTGTGCGGCGAGCTGACCGGCATAAAGGGCCTCATTCAGATTATTTCCGTGACCGCCGATCTCGATGAGCAGGCTCCCAGTCGTCAGGTCCTGATTATAAAAGCGATAGCTCAGGAGGGTAGAACGGGTAAAGCCCGGATACATTCCTTCCATCGCCGTTTCCCATGCGGCGGCAAAGCGGAGATTCTGCCGCCAATTCGGGAGCTTGACCGTCGTGCCGTTGTCGCTGCCGCAGATGATCATCACCTGCGCCGCCTGCCGACCGTTAACGGTGCAGATCGGTGCCATCCGGGAACCACTCTCCGTCTCGATGGCGTCACGGTGGACGTCCAGAACGATTTTGATGCTGGGATACTGCGCCAGATACTGCTGCACCACCGCCCGGCTGTTGGAATAGCTGCCGGTGTAGCTCGGATAATCGTTCAGCGTCTCATCGTGGAGGGTATTCAGCCCGGCGGCGTTAAGGGTATCGGTCATGACCCGACCCACCGCGCACATATTGATGTTCCGGTCGGTGCTTCGGGAACTATCGTCCGGCGAGAACCACAGCCCGGCGGACAGGCGGTAGTCCTCGGTGGCATGGGTGTGCATGATGAGAATCTGCGGTTCCGGGCTGTTCCATTCCACTGTGAACGGCAGCGGATTCTCGATCTCCGCAGCAACTTCTGCCGCCGGAACCCGTGTATTGTTTTTGATACTTCCTGTACCGCAGGCAATGAATTTTTCGCCGCTGCCCTGCGGATAGTTTTTCTCGATGACCGTTCCTGCATTCTCCGGTTTTGCAGAATCATCCTGCAAGGCCGTCAGATACGGCTCGATGTCATCTATCTTATTGACAGCAGACTCTGCCGGTTCGGATACCGCAGACGGCTCACTTGGGGCTTCGGATGCAGGCTCTTCGGCCTGTGAGACTGCGTTTTCCATCGACTTCCGGCTCAGGAAAAGGGCAGTCTGTGCCGCCGGGAGAGGGCCTGCAATAATAGCCGCCAGTGCCAACACTACGCCATGCGCAAAAAAGGTCAGCACCAGCAGCAAACCTGCCGCTGCCAGAAGTGGGAAGGCTCGTCCTTGTCCACTTTCCGGCGGTTCTAAGTCACGGCGCATGGCGTTTCCTCCTCTCCTATGAGCCTTGTCACATCCTATGCACCGGTTTTGGATTTCAGAATCACCCGGCCAGCCAGCAGAGCTGTGCGATGCTCAGCCGTGGCTGCAACGCCCGGTTGATGGCCGCACCCAGCAGGGCGGCTCCGTGAGCGATCACGCTGTCCAGTTCCCGTGGTGTGACCACGAGATCTTTTCCTTCTTCAGACTCCATGAGGGTCGGGATGCCTGCCGCAATGACCGGAACACCTACTCCTGCTGCATCAAGATGCTTGGTGCTGTCCGGCTGTGCCGGACAAAGACCGGTATCCGAAAACTGCATCGTCCGACCCAGCCGCTCCGGTTCCATCGAGCAGAGACTGTCCACGCAGACCAGAGCCGCCGGATGAAGTTCTTTTACCAGCGCAGAGGCCAGCTGCCGCAGGGTCAGGCCGGTCGCTGCAGAGACGCCCGGCGAAACTGCCGCCACCGGCCGAATCCCCGGCACCGGAATGCGTTTGACCCCCATCGTGACAAAAATCTTCTGCACGGTACGAGGGCCGAGAGCATCCGCCGTGACCCTGCGGTTTCCAACACCCAGCACCAGCACCGGGCCTTCGGGTGGGAGAAGGCTTCGCAGCTCCGACGCCGCCAGCTCGATGACTGCATCATCCCGTTCGTCCAGAACACTCACGCTCGGCGTTTCCATCGTGATATACCGCCCTCGCGGACGCTCGAGGTCATCCCGGGAGACCTCCACCCGGGTCACAGTGATGCTCCCCTGCCGGGAAACTCTCATCCGGACGCCTGCTGCTGTCGCCGTCCGTGCGGCAGCGTACAACTCGTCCGCCATATCCGTATATCGCATTTTCCGCTCCTTTTTCTGTTTTCAGGCTCTGAGATGTCTTGATTATGGGAATTTTAAAACTTTTTGAAACAAAAATCGAAAAAACGCTTGCGTTGGTACGGTAAATATGGTATCATAAGGTGCGCTGTTATAGGTAGCCAAGGAGGTGGAACGAATGCCTAACATCAAATCTCAGAAGGACCGCGTCGTGCAGGCTGCAGCTGAGCAGGCTCACAACAAGGCCATTAAGACCAACCTGAAAACAGTCGTCAAGAAGGCAGACGCTGCCATCGATGCGAATGCCGCTGACAAGGACGCAACTGTCCTGGCTGCTGTTTCCGCGATCGACAAGGCTCGCGCTAAGGGTGTCATCAAGAAGAACACCGCTTCTCGCAAGATCAGCCGTATGGCCAAGCGTGCTAACAAGAACGCTTGATCTGATTCCTGATCGCGTATTCGATTGACGAACAAAACCCCTGTACCGGGAACGGTGCAGGGGTTTTTGTCATCTGTACGCCGCTTGACAACCCGGCAAAAGCCGTTACAATAGAACTACCGATACTCCCACCCGTATGGAGGTTTGAAAACCATGAAGCAATGTATGGACGCCGACAACCTGCACCGTCGGCTGAAAAAGATCATCGGTCAGGTACAGGCCATCGACCGGATGATCGACGAAGACGTTCCCTGCGAGGACATCCTTTCCCAGATCAATGCGGCAAAATCCGCCCTGCACAAGTGCGGTCAAATCGTGCTGGAAGGCCACATCCAGCACTGCGTCCGTGACGGACTGGAACACGGCGACGCTGACAAGACCATTCAGGACTTTACCAAAGCCGTCGAGCGGTTCGCAAATATGGGCTGAAGCATTTTTCAAAGAGACTGTTTTTGCAGTCTCTTTTTTGTTTCCCTCCTTGACAACCTATACCCCTATTGGTATAATACAGCCGAACGACAGAACCTATACCCCTATATGTATATCAAGGAGGAATCGAAAGGACATGAAACGCCTTTGTGAAAAGCTGGAACAGCTGATAGAACTTGGCGGCACAAAAAAGGACATCACTTTGCTGGTAATTTCCGGTATTGCGCTGGTTCTCAGTTTGTTGAATGTTCAGCCGTTGCCTTTCAACATCTCGTGGGTCGCCATCATCTTGTGCGGCATACCCATTATTCTGGAAGCCTTTATCGGCCTTGTGACGGCGTTCGACATCAAAGCGGACGTTCTGGTGTCGCTGGCACTGATCGCATCGGTCTTCATCGGCGAGGATTTTGCCGCCGGTGAAGTCGCTTTCATCATGCAGTTGGGCGGCCTGCTGGAAGAGCTGACCGTTGCCAAAGCCCGAGCCGGCATTGAAAAGCTGGTGCATTTGACGCCGCAGACCGCTCGCATCCTGAAAAATGACACCGAGACTATCGTCCCTGCTGAACAAGTTCAGGTCGGTGACCGGCTCCGTGTCCTGCCCGGCGAAACGATCCCCGTCGACGGCATCATCACGGCAGGCCAAACCTCTATCAATCAGGCCGTCATGACCGGTGAATCTCTGCCGGTAGACAAAACCGTTGGCGACGAGGTTTCCAGCGGCACCGTCAACCAGTTCGGAGCCTTTGAGATGACCGCTTCCAAGGTCGGCGAGGACAGCTCCATCCAGCGGATGATCCGGCTGGTGCAGTCCGCCGACGCAGGCAAAGCCAAAATCGTTGGTCTGGCCGACCGTTGGGCGACCTGGATCGTCGTCATTGCCCTGACTGCCGCCGCTATCACATGGGTGGTCACCGGGCAGATCATCCGTGCTGTTACGATTCTGGTCGTTTTCTGCCCCTGTGCGCTGGTACTGGCTACGCCGACCGCTATCATGGCCGCCATCGGCAACGCCACCAAGCACGGTTTCCTTGTCCGGGAGGGTGACGCCCTCGAGCGTCTGGCACGGGTCAAGGTCATCGCTTTCGACAAGACCGGCACCCTGACCTACGGCACACCGGAAGTCGTGGCCTGCAAGAGCCTGCTCTCCTCGCTCAGCGACACGGAGCTTTACCGGATGGCGGCATCGGCAGAACAGTTTTCGGAGCATCCGCTGGGCAAAGCCATCGTCACCTGCTGCAAAAAGCAGGGCGAGGCTCTCTCTTCGGCGGCTGATTTCGCGATGATCCCCGGACGCGGCGTTTCAGCTTCCGTAGATAGACACCATATCCTCGCAGGTAATGCCGAACTTCTGACCGAACACGATGTTGCATTTTCTGCCCCTTCCGACGCAGAACGCTATCTCGCGCAAGGCTCCACGGTCACTTACATCGCCATTGACGACGTGTTTGCCGGTTTCATCGCCCTGTCCGATACCTTGCGTGAGGAAAGCTCGTCTATGATTGATTCTCTTTCCGCGCTGTCTGTCCGGCCTGTTCTGCTGACCGGCGACCACGAAAACGCCGCCCGTGCCATTGCCGGGAAGCTCCACATCTCCGATGTCCGGTTCAACTGCCTGCCGCAGGACAAACTGACTGCCATCGACCAGTTCCAGACCAGCGGCGAACCAGTCTGCATGATTGGCGACGGCATCAACGACGCACCGGCCCTGAAAAAGGCCGAAGTCGGCATCGCGATGGGTGCCGTCGGCAGTGATATCGCAGTCGATGCCGCCGACATTGCCCTTGTGGATGACGAGGTGAAGGAACTGCCTCATCTGATCGGTCTGTCCAAGCGGATGATGACGACCATCCACCTGAACCTGACCTTCTCCATGACCCTGAACTTTGTCGCCATCGTGCTGGCGATCACCGGCATCCTGAACCCGGTCGTCGGCGCGCTTGTCCATAATGCCGGTTCCGTTCTCGTTATCATCAACTCCGCCTTACTTTTGAACTGGAGGAAGCCCCAGTTTTAGTTCTGGTCGTGGCTTTTTCCTATCCATGAGCAGATGACACCGCAGACCAAGCTTGACGTGATGCCTGCCGCTGCTGCGGTCAGACCGCCGGTCAGGATCCCGATGGCTCCTTCCTCGGCGATAGCAATGCGAACGCCCTTTGCCAGCAGATGCCCGAATCCCAGCAGCGGAACCGTTGCGCCGCACCCGGCGAATTCGGCCAGCGGTGCGTACCAGCCCAGAGCGGATAGCAGCACACCTGCAACGACGTATCCGGTCAGGATACGGGCAGGCGTCAGACCGGTCAGGTCGATGAGGAGCTGGCCGACGACGCAAATCGATCCGCCTATCACGAACGCCCAGAAATAATTCATCTTCTATCCCCCGTTTTCAGCATCCCGACATGCGCAGCTCGACTAAATGCGCAATGGCTGGGATGCTTTCTTTTTGCAGAAAAGTTGTCTGGCTCATCAGGGCACCGGTAGCGATAAACAGCACCCGTTTCAGGCTTTTGCGGTTCAGCCGGGGCAGGATGTGGCCGCAAAGCACTGCCGCACTGCATCCCGGGCCGGAGCCTCCGCTCTTGACCGTCTGCTCTCCTGCATCGTAAAGGAGACATCCACAGTCCTGATGGTTTTTCATCACGATGCCTTCGGCGGTCAGCAGTTCCCGGAAAAGTCGGCTTCCGACCTGCCCGAGGTCGCCGGTGTAGATGACGTCAAAATCTTTCGGTTCGGTGCCGGTATCGTTCAGATAGTGGAGCAGGGTCGAAACGGCAGCCGGTGCCATCGCCGCGCCCATGTTGTTGATATCTTTGATTTGGTAGTCCTGCACCCGGCCAAAAGTTACGGCGTGGATGCCGACGCCCTCACCGGTCGGATGGAGCAGGCAGGCTCCGGCGGCGGTGGCCGTCCACTGTGCTGTGGGCGTCCGGACTGCTCCATAGCTGAGCGGCGTCCTGAACTGACGCTCTGCCGCGCAAAAATGACTGGACGTCATGGCGAGGAGACCATCAGCCAGCCCTGCGCTGCACAGACAGGCTCCTAAGCCCAGCGTTTCGGCCATCGTACTGCACGCCCCGAACACCCCGGCAAAGGGGATGTCCAGCTCTCGCAGCGCATAATTGGAGGCCGTACACTGCGCCTGCAGGTCGCCGGCAAGGGCAAGGCTGATTTGTTTCTCGGTTGTGTGAGCTTTTTTCAGGCAGAGTTTTGCCGCCCGGACAAGCAATTGTGTCTCGGCAGCTTCCCAGCTGGCCTGTCCCAGAAGGTTGTCCGGGTTCAGCTCGTCAAAACCGGCGGCAAGGGGACCTTCGCCCTCCTTTTTTCCGCCCACCGCAGCATAGGACGCAATGACAGGCGGAAGCGTAAAGCAGAGGGTATCTCCGTGCCGTGTCGCCATCACAAATTTCCCCCTTTCAGGGCTGTTTTTCTTCGGATTTTGTGCTATACTATTCTTTTGCCGGAATGCCGCAATTTTTTCACGTCTTCTTGCGTATTGTAGATAAGAACCGTATTCCGACGCTCAGACAGCGGCGGCTCCGGTCAGCCAATAGACACAGCCATATACCACCGCTGCCAGCGTGCCGTACACGATGACCGGCCCGGCAATGGTGAACATCTTCGCGCCAGTGCCAAGCACCCGACCCTCGGCCTTGAACTCGATCGCTGCACTGACGACGGCATTCGCAAAACCGGTGATGGGTACCAGAGAACCGGCTCCGGCATGTGCCGCCAGTTTCTGATACAGGCCAAGAGTTGTCAGAACTGCCGAAAGCGCGATCAGCGTACAGCTTGTCAGAGTCCCGGCCAATTCCGGATCGAGGCCCTTCATCTGATACCACTGCCGGAGAGCTTCTCCCAGCAGACAGATGCCGCCGCCCACGCAGAACGCCCAAAGGCAGTCTTTTCCCAGTGGCGAGTTTGGCCCGGCCCGTTTGACCCGGCGCGCGTATTCCTGTGCCGATAATTTCATCCCATTCGCCTCCGGGAACAGTTTTCCCGTTTGGGGCTGTTATTATGCAAAAGGAGTTTCTATGAATCAGTCCTATCATCCTGACCCTCACCGCCGCCGGAACCGTGCCATCCGCCGCATCACCGGGCTTGTCCTCGTGGTCTGCGCTGCGGTCGGCATCGTCTCGTTCCTGCTCTCCCGTCACAACGGTGTTCCCAGCGCATCGGCAGCTTCGGCCTCCTCAATCGTTCCGGCCAGCTCCGCTACACCGGCAGCAAGCACCGACGCTTCCAGCGTTACAACGTCCGAATCTGAAAATACGGTTCCGGGTAATGCTCTGGGGCTGACTGCTGCCGAAGCAAAAGCCATTCTGAACGACCCGTTGATGATCTTAGTCAATCACACCAACAAGATGCCGGACAATTATACCTTTGATACCAAAGAGTGCGGTTCCTCTACCGCGGTGAACAAGACCCTTCAGACCGTGGCCTGTGACGCTTTCCTGAAGATGCAGAAAGCAGCCGCTGCCGACGGCGTGACCGTCTGGATGCAGAGCGGCTACCGTAGTGTCAAATATCAGACGAATCTTTACGAGAAAAAGACCCAATACTATCGTGACAAAGGCTATGATGAGGCCACCGCAAAGGAAAAAGCGGCTGCCATCGTCAATCCGCCGGGCTACTCCGAACACAACTGCGGTCTTGCCGCCGACCTGAACAGCCCGGAACACACCGGTCTGGACGAAGGTTTTGAGAACACAGCCGCTTTCCGCTGGCTTTGTGAACACGCCGGGGAATACGGCTTCATCCTGCGTTATCCGAAAGGTGCCGAGGACAAGACCGAGATCACCTATGAGCCGTGGCACTGGCGGTATGTTGGCACTGAAAATGCCGCCCGTATCAACGCCAGCGGCCTCTGTTTCGAGGACTACATTGCGGCGATTCAGGCCATTGCCGCCAAGGGTTGAAAAGCCGGGTAAAGAAAGCTTAAAAAATCTCCGGTTTGTTTGCATTTCCGACCCTGATATGATAAGATAATTGTGGTCTGTCGTTTTTTGCTGCTTCGGATTTTATTTTGAGTCGGCAGACCACTTTTGAAAACACAAAAGAAGGAATTTATCATGATGAATCGTTTCAAACCGTTCGCTGCGGCTGCTGCCGCCATCTTGAGCTGCGCACTTCTGGCAAGCTGCGGCTCCTCCTCTTCCAGCACCTCTTCGCAGGCAGCTTCCTCTGAGGCTCCTGCCTCCTCTTCCTCTTCGGTGTCCTCTGCGTCGAGCGTCCTGCCCGATGACACGACCAACGGCTCGGAGGAACTGGGAGATATCGTGAACACCCTGCTCGAGTCCAACCCCATCTCCAACCAGTTCGAGATCGCGGCGATGAACATCGAGTACGACTTCGGGCTGAAAGCCGAAAACGTCACCAGCTATAAGGGCGTCAAGAGCAATGACAACGGCGACGCCGGTCTTGTCCTCGTCATCCAGCCTGCTGAGGGCAAGGCGCAGGACGTGGTAGCCGCTCTGACTTCTTATAAAGATGATCAGGTTGCTTTCTACGGCAACTATTCCGAGTTTGCGCAGGCACAATCCAACGTCGAGAACGCTGTGATCAAGAGCAACGACGATCTTGTTGTGATGGTCATCGCTTCCAATGAGTGCAGCGCAGACTTGACGAAGGCTGTTGACAACGTAATCAATAAGTAAATTTTTAAGTAGGCCGATCCCCTTCCGGCATCGGCCTGTTTTGTCATTTATTCTTACGAAGGGAAGCTGACGCTTTGGTTTTCAGTACCATTTTATTTCTGTTTCGCTTTTTACCTATTACGCTGGCCTTATACTATCTCGCACCTGCCAAACTGAAAAATACCGTTCTGTTCCTGTGCAGTCTGGTCTTTTACTGCTGGGGCGAAGTCCGGTTTTTTCCGGTCATGGTGGCTCTCATCCTCATCAACTACATCTGTGGTCTTGCCATTGAGCGGTTCGATGTAAAACCGCTCCTCCGCAGAGTGTTCCTGCTCATCGCCCTGATCGGCAGTCTGGGGATGCTGTTCTATTTTAAGTATGCGAATTTTGTCCTTTCCAGCCTGAACAGTCTGCTGGGAACGAATTTTGCCATGATCCAGGGCATCAGTGTCCTGCCGCTGGGCATCAGTTTCTACACCTTCCAGACGCTTTCCTATTCCATCGATGTTTATCGCAGAGATGTGAAAGCCGAGCGGAATATCATCGACTTTAGTGCCTATGTCGTCATGTTCCCTCAGCTCATCGCCGGCCCCATCGTCAAATACCGGGACGTCTCGGCACAACTGCATGTCTATAAAAATCGCTATTCTCTCAAGCAAATCGAGGATGGCATGACCCTGTTCACCTTTGGTCTGGCAAAGAAAGTCCTGCTGGCCGACGCCATCGGTGCGCTCTGGACGGACATCATCGGCATTGCCGACAGTCCATCCACCACCTTTGTCGGCCTTGCGAACGCTTCCACGCCGCTGGTCTGGCTGGGTGTCATTGCCTACTCGCTCCAGCTCTATTTTGACTTTTCCGGTTACTCCATGATGGGCATCGGCATGGGCAAGATGCTGGGTTTTGATTTTCCGCAAAACTTCAATTACCCGTATATCTCTTCGTCCATCACCGAGTTCTGGCGTCGCTGGCATATGACTCTTTCCGGCTGGTTCCGGGAGTATGTCTATATTCCTCTGGGCGGCAACCGCAAGGGCCTGAAACGGCAGATCCTGAATCTCTTCATCGTCGAGCTGCTGACCGGCATCTGGCACGGTGCAAACTGGAATTTCATCTGCTGGGGTCTGTACTACTTCATACTGCTGGCGATCGAGAAGCTTTTTCTCCTGCCTTACCTGAAAAAAGGCAGGGTCTGGCCGCATATCTACACCATGTTCCTCGTCGTGGTCGGCTGGGCGATGTTCGTCGGCAACGATGCCGGTGTCGAGTTCGGGCTGCTCTTCCAAAAGCTCTTTCTCCCGTCCGGCGGCGTCTCTCCGCTCTATTTCCTGCGCAACTATGGTGTTCTGCTGGTGGTCTCGGTCATCTGCTGCACACCGCTCATCGAGAAATTCTGGAACCTGCTCCGCCGCCACACCGTGACCCGGGTGACAGCGATTCTGCTGCTCCTTGTCGTCTCGACGGCCTATGTGGTCGGCAGCACCAACAGCCCGTTCCTGTATTTCAATTTCTAAGGAGGGAGACTCATGCACAAGAAAAAACTCTCCTCTCTCAAAAACTATCCCGTTCTGCTGGTATTCAGCCTGTTCTTTGTAGGGCTGTTCATCCTCGACCTTATAACGCCCGACCGGGCTTACAGTGAGCTGGAGAACACCACCCTCACCCAAAGACCCACCCTTTCCAGCGTGTCCGCTTCCGGGCTGAACAGCTACTTTACTTCCTACACCAAGTACGTCAAAGATCAGGTGTTTGGCCGCGACCAGTGGATCAGCCTGCAAAGCATGGTCGAGACGGCTCTGTTCCAGAAGGAACAGAGCGGCGGCATCCTGCTGGGAAAGCAGCACATGATGTTTCCTCGCACCTACGGTCTTGTTTCCAGTGAGACACGCACCCTGCTGAAAAACACGGACGCCTTGACTTCACTCTGTCAGCGATACCCGGGCAAAGTCAATGTCATGCTGGTTCCGGCGGCATCCGCCATCTATCCTGAAAACGTGCCTGCAAACGCTCCGCTCCTCGATGAGGACAAGTATCTTGATTCCCTTTCCGAGAGCGTACAGGCCGCCGGAGGCCGATTTGTGGACGTGCGAGAGGTTTTATCCGAACACAAGGACGAATATCTTTATTACCGTACCGACCATCATTGGACAACACTGGGTGCCTATTACGCTTATAGCAAGCTCTGCAATGTCCTGCAGCTGACCCCCTTTGACCGTAATGCTCATACTGCCATCACGGTGGATAATTTCTACGGCACTCATTATTCAAAGGCTCGGACATGGAACGCCGTCCCGGACACCATCACCTACTATGACCTGAGCAACACCTTGACGATCTATAATGTCACCGGCGCAGGCCAGCCCACCGACGGCCAGACGACCGGCCTGTATGACACTGATAAGCTCAGCGTCTACGACAAATACGCTATGTTCATCCACGGAAACAACGGCCTGAGCCGCATCGAGGGCGACGGCACCGGTAAAATTCTGGTCATCAAGGACAGCTTTGCTAACAGCTTTGTCCCCTATCTGACAGCAAACTACGCTGATATTGACATTGTGGACTTCCGGAATTACAATTACGGTCTGGACAAGCTCATCGAGGACAACGGCTATGACTCTATCCTTGTCCTGTACAGCTTCGACAGCTTCAAGAGCGACCCGTACCTCTACCGCATGGGCGTCGCAGGCTGACCCATCATCCGGGCATGTTTGCTAAATTATTGCAGACTATTTTCACAAATATTTCTTTTGTTTTTCATACTGTTTACCAGTTTTTCCGTTTTTTGTTTCAGACTACTTGCTAAAAAGCACAGATTGTAGTAAAATAACTTATACAGAAGGAGTAACGAATCTATGACTCAGAATTTGAATTTTCCCACTCGTTATGCTTCTCTCACCGACGAGGAAATGACCTATACCGAGGGCGGTTCCCTCAGTGCATGGACTTTCCTTCAGGGTACGGCAACGGTCGTCGGTGCGCTTGTGCTGGGTTCCAGTTTCATCTGGGGCGTCTCGCAGGCGAAGAGCTGGCTGAGTGACCCCAAGAATCACAAGGGAAATATCTTTGACACCATCAGCAAAGCCGTTGATGATCTGCATCAGGACATGAGCGACTCTCCGGCAAACTTCCTGCGTGATTCCGTCGCCATCGCAACGATGGTCACGGTCGTGGCGATCCCGGTCAGTATGGCGATTTCCTTCGCAAGATCGCATGTTTATTGATTTGCTAAAACAGTGCCTTTGACACTGTTCGGGAATTATTGTTTACAAAGGAGTACTATTATGGAAAAGAAAATGATGATGCCCGCGAACTATAACGTCATGACTGAAGAAGAAATGACCTATACTCAGGGCGGTGCTTCTGGTCTCCCTAGCATGATCGTCGGTGTTCTTGTTACTGGTATCTCCATCTACAACGAGATTTGGGCTGCAAAGAACATCAAGACCTTTGTCAACGCACATAAGGGCGACAGTGCTTCCGGTTTCATCAATGCCGCTGTCAATGACTTCTCTAATTACATCAGTAAGGACATCAAGAGTCTGGTGATCGGTGCTTACTCTGCACTGAATCAGGGCTTCTGGTGGCCTGTCACCGGTATCTACTGCCTGCTCGCATAATCAGCCAAGTAGTTTTATCCGGAGAACTCCAAAGAGCAATTAAGAGGAGAGCCTTCCCAAACGGGAAGGCTCTTCTTCTTTGCGTTATTCTGTTATTCCGTAAAAGCCGCAGCCATGCTTGCCGTGTTCCTTGATGTAGTAAAGAGCTTTGTCAGCATCCTTAAAGATACTCTCGCCGGGATTTTCCCGGTCGGTAAAGGCAACGCCGACGCTCAGTGAGACAGCCGGAAGTCCGTCGGTCGGCTCGGACAATTCCTTGTTGATTGCAGTGATTTTGTCCACTATGGTATATTTCAGGCTGGGGTTCACCTCGACCATGATGATGGCGAACTCGTCGCCGCCGATGCGGCACACATAGTCGATGCTTCGGAAGGCAGTTTTCAGCAGCCGTGCGACTTTTTTCAGAATCTCATCGCCGACCGCATGGCCGTAAGTATCGTTGACCGATTTGAAGATATCCACATCCACCAGAATCATCGCAAACGGACTATTCCCATTGTTGTAGACCTTCTGCAGTTTCTCAAAAGAACCGCGGTTCAGCAGATTCGTCAGGCTGTCATACTCAGCCTCGTGGCGGATGAGCTTCTGCGTTTCCTGATTTTCCTCATAGACATGATTGTAAGTCCGAGCCAGATTCTGGAGTTCTTCGGCTCCGATGACCGGGAAGATTTTTCCATCCTTGATACGCTGGTTGTAGATCATCAGGGGCTTGACGACCAGCCGCCGCATCACGATGCAGGAAAACACCATCAGGACGATGAGTATCGAGATCCCCAGTTCTTCTTTATAGTGCATGTCCGTGAAGATCGTCGTTGCACGGCCCTGCTGATTCCGAATCAGAGTCACAAGACTCCCCGTGCAGTAATAGACGTCCGCCGTGATCTCTGCCTTTACCTGCTGATATGCATCGTCGCTTACCATTTCCTGCGCCCTGCTGAGTTTCTCCTCCGCCGAAAGAGCCTGATCTTCCTCTTTCAAAGTGACCTGCCGGATCTCTTCCGGCCAGCCGGACGGATCCGGGTCGGACACCTCTGCTACCAGCCGCATGGAGTAATATTCTGTCTTCATCAGCTGTTGCGAGCTGCGCAGGGCGGCTTTCAGCAGCGTGAACGTATCTGTCCCATCAAAGTACTCCCGAAGCGTTTCTAAAGCGTTTTCCCTGCGGCGAGTGACATTTGCCTCCTTGAAATACTGATCCCGATAGGCCGTCTTCTGAGTCGTCGCATAGAGCCTGACCTGTTCTGTCAGATAGGTCGATCCTTCCTGAAGCTGCCTCGCCGCCTTTTCGCACTGGATGTACTCTTCCGTGGAGGTTTGCAGCACCTGAAATTCCTGATGACTGCGCACCATCACATAGACAAACAGCACCGCCAAAATCAGGGTGACGCAAATCTCGATCTTGCTGACTCGCTCGATGCGGATTCCCTTTTTCTCTTTCATCTGTCTGCCCTCGCATTTTTAAAGATAATTCTATTATAGACCCCTTTTCCGTTTCAGGCAAGAAAAAACACGAAATCAGGAAGCAAAAAATGACCTGACTCCCGGAATGGAAGTCAGGTCATTTGCATTTAATTATAGGGCAACTTTGTCAGGCTCAGGAAACTTTTTGCAGTTTCGACTGAATCCATGCGCAGACCTTATATTTGTTCTGGAGCTTGTTGAACATCTTGACGGTTGCGGTATGGACTTTATCGCTCATCGCATTGCTTGCGATGGTTGCGGCAGCCTGCTTTGCTTCCAGAGTGTCTGCAGCGGCAACAGCAGCCTTCATATTGGCGTAATTTGCCATGATCTCCTGCTGGAGAGAAGCGTAGCTCGCCTTGACGCCTGTCTTATCCTTCTCCGAGACATTGCCATAGGTCAACAGGTTGGAAAGAGCATCCCTTGCGCCGTAGAAGGAATCAGTCCAGTTTTCCGGATAGGTGTAGTATCTGCCCTTCTGATCCTTGTACCAGACACCCTTGGTCGGCTGCTCATCGGAGCGAGTGACCGTGCCCGGAGAGACCTTGTAGCAGTCTGCAGTATCGGTCGTCAGCATCGGATAGTAAGGAACAAAAGCATTGTATACGTTATCATCAAAAGCAGTCCACTCGACGATTGCGGTGTTCAGGTCACCGGTCGAGCTGACTTGGAACAGGTGAGTCTCGATGTTATTCGTCTTGGCGATAGGCTCCGTCTTGAAGAAATTGAGAGCATCCTCAACGGAGAACTTCTTCGTCAGCTTGATATTGGAGTACACCGGAACCACCAGCCGCGCCTGCATTATCGTAGATGGAGGCCAGCAGCTCGACGCCTTCCCGGGCGGTAGATGCCTCGCTGAGCAGAACCGTCATGATTTCGGCCTCCTCGATGCCGTCGTCCACATACGGGTCAACTGCCAGTACAGTCTTCATGCCGTACAGAGACTCCGTAGCGGAGACCATAACACCCTTTTCGTTGGTACCGGCTTCCTCATACGGCGTATGGTCGTGCGTACCGTCGCAGTCCGGGCAGACACCCAAACCGTTATCATCCCGGCGCGCAGTGTAGCGGTAGCTGTCGTGGGTAAAGGTGTAGGTAAAGCCATAGCAGCCATCGTAAACTTCCCCTGCGGTGTGCTTACCGGCCGGGCTGACATAGAACAGTTTGTTGTAATCGTTGGTTCCCAGATCCTCGATACGGCCGAACATCGTCGTTCCGTCCTCGGTGAGGTCGCTGCCGACATAAAGAGCCGTGCAAGCGAATGCGGAAGGAACCACAGCAAGCATCAGCGCAATGGTGCTGACTGCCGCCGCAATTTTCTTCAGTGACATAGAATGAAGTCCCCCTTTGTGATTTTCCTGTCTCTTTTTGACAAAGAGAATAATACACCCTTTTCACAAAATTGCAAGCATATATACAGAGTTTTCCGATCTATATGCGCTTATTTTGAAATTTTATCCACAACTTGCGGAAGTGCGAGAGTTTTTCATACCCTTTCTCTTCAACTAAAAACCACCCCGGCTTCCTATTACAGAAACCGGGGTGGTCAATCTACTTATTGGGTTTTATGCTTGGCGCATCAACAGCTCACGCAATTACTTGCGAGGATTCTTGATAGCAGCCTGAGCTGCTGATGGTGATGGATGGAAATGCGTTCGTTTCTGTTCTTTTACCCAACGAACACTCTTCCTATCATAATAAGGTATCCTTTCAGGTCATGCGCTCCACTTCAAAGAGGGTGCTCCTGTATGTACTGGCATCCACGACCGAAACCTTGCAATTCAGCCATTTCAATTTCTTTTCAATGCTGAGTTGGATTCTGTCCATGTTCATTTTCTTGGTTCGAGTACTAGATTGGAAGTCACCTTCCAGCAGCAGGACAACAAAACAGTTTTGTTACGCTGTGCAATTTTCTCATTTTCCAACGCCCTTGCATGAAGGGAAAGGTCATTCAGAAAGACAAAAAGTTCTACCTGAATGTAGAGGGCGAAGGTTCTTTTGAAATGGGCTTGCTGTCCGAGGGCTATAAAAAGCTCGCAACAATCGTTTACCTGATTCAGTCTGGCAGTCTTAGCAAAGGTTCGATTCTGTTCTGGGATGAGCCTGAAACCAATATGAACCCGAAGATGGTGGAGCCCGTTGCGCAGGCATTGGGTGCGTTGGCTCGTGCAGGAGTTCAGGTGTTTGTTACGACCCATGCTTATTTTACCATGCAGAGCTTTAATCTGATGGCAAAATATCCTAAAGGAAAGCCTATCGATGTGCAGTTCATCTCGTTGTACCGTGACGAGGACGGAAAAATTGTGATGGAGACAGGAAAAGAACTGGCGGACCTTGACCATAATTCGATTATGGAAGAGTTTGACGAGCTGTATAATCGGGAACAGGATTTGACTTATGATATTAACTGAGGGAAAACTGCAATTTACGTTTCCGGGTGAAAAGGCCATCGAATTTGATGATACCAAATTCTATCGGAAACGGTTCAATAAGCTGTCAGGCGCAAAAGGCGTTGACTTCATCTGCGATACGGATGATTTTCTGATGCTGCTGGAAGTAAAGGACTGCCTTGGCAATGAAGCGGAGAACCGTTGGAGAGTGGCGGTAGATAATACAAAGGTAGACACTTCACCAACGTCAGTTGATACCGAAGGCAGAGAGAGCTTTGATAATGAAGTAGCGCATAAGGTGGCTATGATGATTTCCTGTCTGCTTGGTGCGCAGACCTTTGGTGAAAACCGCCCATTCCAGCAGGAAGAACTGATTCCGTATACTCGACAGAATCTGGTGTCATGTCATCAGCAATCTGTAACAATGACTGGATACGCTTATTGATTCTGTTCTTTTCTTGCTTCAAATTCAATAAGCTAACTGCTTTAACAACTGCCTCAATAGCGTAAGCGGTCAGTAAGCCCCCGGCTGTAAGGAAGCTCCATTTAGTGAGATAACAGATTCCAAGAAGTCTGAGAAGTCCAAGAAGTCTAAAAGAGAATCTTGAAAATCT
>CAVBWT010000031.1:0-31759 GCA_963599235.1 Lawsonibacter asaccharolyticus
CCAGAGTACTCAGAGCTTTTGTTTTTACTCTGTCTACTCTAGGGGTAGCATATCAATGAAGGAGACTGGCTTTTTATTACAGCTTTAAAAGTGGTGTCATGCGGTATCCAGCCATAACAAACTGCTGGATGTACGAAATATCTACCGGGATCCCGGTCGCTTTGCAACATCGTTCAATTATTTCAGGTGTTATTGCTGGGAACGGATGCCGCTCTGTATAGCTGCGAATCGCACCCGTCTGTGACTCAAATTCTTCTAACAATTCCGTCAGCAGGTCTTCATGGCGAGGTTCTTCGTCCATTCCACCGCTGATAAGCGCAATGTTATTGTCAAAATTGGGCGCGAGCGACACGGCTCTTCCCGTTTCAGGATCTCTTAGAATACCATAATTATACGTGTGCCGGTCAACATTCCGGCAAAAAGTATCCATCAACAGAAGTTCTACATATTGGTCGGCAATGGCCTGTCCAAACTCCGAAAACGCTTCGTAATTGGTAAGGTAATCCTCCTCATCCCCAACCAAATATGCCGCCGGTTCAAAATTCAATGTTCCGCCGGCAAAATCCTTGGTTCGGATATAGGATTTTGATACTCTGCAACCGGAAAACCGACTGCTTTGCACAGTTCATACACGAACAGCTCCGAGAACCGCTCTTCTTCCGTACCAGTCTTATACATCCACCACGCGCCATCCTCATACCGCCAACACTTTTCAAAGCTTCCGGTATTCGTCAGCTCAGGAGTGCGGCTGGGCTTTTTTGAGAAATCTGACAGTTTCCCAAACAGAGCAAGATCAGCGAAGTCATTTCCCTGAAATTTCACCTGTTCCCACGTCAAATCGCTTCCTTTTTGTCTCACCCAATAGCAATCGGTAATCGTAGCGGCATTAAAGTGCAGAGCGGTACTGACATCATCTCGCTCTTTCAGACGCAGAACTTTCTTTAAAAGCCGGGAATGGGTGCGATGGTCGTCTATCGCTCGATGTTCCAACCACTCCGAAACATCTCCGCCATGCTGAAAGCAGAGCGGTAAAAGTTCTGGCCGAACCGATATCAAATGGCGCGACTCGATTCGTCCGGCGACTTTGTCACCGCTCATCAAATCCGCTCGGAAATCCAGCCGGTCTAATTCTGTCATTGCACCTACTCCTTTCTCGTTGTTTTTATTATTGTAGCGGAGAAGCCGCCTGCTGTCAACGCGATTTCAATGCCGTCTCAAGATTTTCCAGAACTTTCTGGCTGAGGAGAACGAAGGCCTGTTTGGTGCGACCGGCGGAGACGTTCGGGCTATGGACATTTTCACGGTTGAAGAACTCCGGTGAGACGCTGCCTGCGGCGGCGTGGGTATCACAGAAGAGCAGGCCGGTCAGTTCGTGCAGAATGTACTCGACCACGCCGCGGTCACCGTAATCCCGGATACCCAGCACCTGAATATTCCGGGTGCGTGCATAGGCGATATCAACATTTGCGCTCGCCTCCGAATACAGGCTGCAGCACATGCCGATGTAACGGATATTCGGGCACTGCTCGATGACATTTTCCCGATGCGAGAGGTATAGCTCACCAGAACAGCATCAGCATCTCCGATGCGGCGGACGATTTCCTCATCGCCGGCTGGGATATCACGGTAAAAGATCACTTCTTTTGCGTAGTCGTGCAGTTTTTCCTCAGCAGATGGAATCAGGCTGACCGACGTATTCCGGAAGCCCTTTGCGCCGGTGTGCGTCTCGATACCGGCCTTTTCGCTGAGCTTCTGGGCCTCGGCTATCAGGGTAACGGTCTGCAAAACATCAAAGCCGCCGATGGCACCGCTTGCCAGATGAACTTTTGCTCCGCCTTCTTTCGCCGCCTGCTTGACTTCCTCGTAAAATGCGAGGTCGGCAAAAGCTCCGATGGAGATGACGACCAGCTCATAGTCTTCCAGCAGGCCGTTCTTCCATGCGTCGGCAACGATATTCCCGAGGAATCCGCAGCCCACGATACCAAATTTCGTTTTCATATCCTAAACTCCTTTTTTCGGTGCCAAAATGCACTCGATTTTCTATTTTAGTATACCGTAGATATCCGTTTCGGGAAAGCAATCTCCTTCCGATTTGCACAAATCAATCTGGACTGCTGTGGTTTTCTCTTGTTTTAACTGACGAAGAGTGTTAATTCTTTTTTACAGGCCTTGCAATTCCCAGCGATGTGGTATAGTATACAGGTCAGAGAGTTATCCTACTGAGCTGCTCGGAATTGAGTTGTTCATAGTTTAAAGTTATTTGGAGGTGTATTCCATGCGCAGTCCTCTGCTGGAAGTCAAAGATTTACAGGTCACAGTCGGCGAGGAGAACAAAGTCCTTCTTGACGGTCTGAACCTTACCGTATATCCGGGTGAGACACATGTCTTGATGGGTCACAACGGTGCAGGCAAATCTACCCTGATGAGTGCCCTGATGGGCGACCCTCGCTACAACATCACCCATGGCCAGATCATATTCAAGGGTCAGGACATTACCCACGAATCGGCGGACGTCCGCGCTCGTGCCGGTATGTTCCTTTCTTTCCAGACGCCGGAAGAGATCCCCGGCATCACGCTGGAAAATTTCCTGCGCACGGCACAGAACGCCATCACCGGCAAGCCAGTCAAGGTTTTTGCTTTCCGGAAAGAGCTTGCCAAGCAGATGGAAGCTCTCGGCATGGATGAATCCTACGCCGACCGCTATCTGAACGTTGGTTTCTCCGGCGGTGAGAAGAAGAAGAGCGAGATTTTACAGCTGCTGATGCTCAAACCTGCGCTGGCTCTGCTGGACGAGACCGATTCCGGTCTGGACGTTGATGCCGTCAAGACCGTCGCAAGCGGCGTCCGAGCCTACCATAACAAGGACAACGCCCTCATCATCATCACCCACAACGCAAAAATTCTGGAAGGTCTCAAGGTCGATTACGTCCATGTTCTAGATGATGCCCACATCGTGCGCACCGGCGACGGAAGCCTTGTCAATGAGATCATCGAGGAGGGCTTCCATGCGCTGAAGGAGGACGAAGCCAAATGAGAGCCTTTGATACCGAAAAGACCGATGTCGCCGAGGTCGACCGGAGCATTTACGACATCAAAGACAAGCCCAATGCAGCGTTTGAGGTCAACTCCGGCCTGACAAGCGAGATCGTTGAGAAAATTTCTGAGGAAAAGCACGACCCCGAATGGATGCGCATTTTCCGCCTGAAGAGCCTGCAAATCTACAACCAGATGCCGGTGCAGGACTGGGGTCCTTCCATCGAGGGTCTGGACATGAGCAACATCGTCACCTATGTCCGCCCCAACACCGAAATGCGAGGTAAGTGGAGCGAGGTTCCGGACGACATCAAGAACACCTTTGAGCGTCTGGGCATCCCGAAAGCCGAGCGTGCATCTCTGGCCGGTGTCGGTGCGCAGTATGATTCTGAGGTCGTTTATCACAACGTCCGCGCCGAAGTCGCCGCACTGGGTGTCGTCTACACCGACATCGAGAGCGCGCTGAACGGCCTGTATGCCGAGATGGTTCGGAAGCACTTCATGAAGCTGGTTCCGCCCACCGACCATAAGTTCGCAGCTCTGCACGGTGCTGTCTGGAGCGGCGGTTCCTTCGTCTATGTTCCGGCAGGCGTCAGCGTCGAGATTCCGCTGCAATCCTATTTCCGCCTGAACGCGCCCGGTGCCGGTCAGTTTGAGCATACCCTTATCATCGTGGATAAGGGTGCCTACCTACACTTCATTGAGGGCTGCTCTGCCCCGAAATACAATGTCGCAAACCTGCACGCCGGTTGTGTGGAGATTTATGTCGGTGAGAACGCCCGTGTCCGGTACTCGACCATCGAGAACTGGTCGAAGAACATGTATAACCTGAACACCAAACGTGCCAAGGTCGAAAAGGGCGGCACCATCGAGTGGGTGTCCGGTTCGTTTGGTTCCCACACCTCCTGCCTGTATCCCATGAGCATTCTCGCAGGCGAGGGCGCACGAATGGAGTTCACCGGCATCACCTTCGCCGGTGCCGGTCAGGATCTGGATACCGGTGCGAAAGTTGTTCACGCCGCACCCAACACCAGCTCCCACATCACCACCAAATCCATCGCACGGGACGGCGGTATCTCCAACTTCCGCAGCTCAGTCGTTGTTCTGCCGGAGGCCAAGGGTTCCAAATCCGCTGTTTCCTGCGAATCCCTGATGCTGGATGACCGTTCCCGTTCCGACACTGTCCCTTCGATGGACATCCGCTGTGACGCTGTGGATGTCGGTCACGAGGCAAAGATTGGACGCATCAGCGAGGAAGCCATCTTCTACCTGATGAGCCGCGGCATGAGCGAAGAAGACGCCCGTGCGCTCATCGTCGGCGGTTTCGCGGAACCCATCGCGAAGGAACTGCCCGTCGAATACGCCGTTGAAATGAACAACCTCATCCACCTTGAGATGAAGGGCAGCATCGGCTGATAGGAGGGCTGTAACGTATGTATAAAACTGAGATCAATCACCTGCCGGTTCCGACTTGGAATCAGCTGGGTGTCAATTCTGCACCGGCTGCGGCCGCTCTGCCTGCGGTTCCTGCCGATGACTGGGGCGATGCCAACATTGCCGTCACTCTGCCTGCCGGCATCGGTGAGTCCGACGAGGGCTTTACCCTCTTTCCCGAAAGCGGCATGGGCGAAGCAGTTGATGCCTATCTTCTGGAAAATGCCACCATCCGGAACGCTTTGACCGTCGCCGAAAATACCACGGTTGCAGAACCCGCACTTTTTGAGACCACGCTGGATGCTGAACACCCCAACGCCCTCTCTGTGCTGGACATCGACGCAAAAGCGGACAGCCAGCTGACCGTGGTTCAGGTCGTGCGCAGCGATGCTGAGAACGGCATCAGCGGCAGTCTGACCCGTATCCGTGCCGCCGAAAACGCCCACGTCAAGCTGGTACAGGTCCAGCTGCTCGGCAGTCATGCACGCCGCTGGAACGCCGTTGCGGTCGAATCCGCCAAGAATGCCAAGGTCGAACAGGTTCGTATCGAGCTGGGCGGTCTGCTCAACGCCTGCGGCACCCGTGCCATCCTGCCCGAGAGTCACAGCGAATATGACCTCGACGCTGTTTATTTCGGTCAGGGCGAGAGTGTTCTCGACTTCAACGATGTCTCTGTCCACACCGGCAAAGACACCCTCTGCGAGATGCACACCGCCGGTGTCCTGACCGACCATGCGGACAAAATTCTGCGCGGCACCATCGACTTCCGCCGTGGCGCAAAGCGCGGCGTCGGCCATGAGAGTGAGGACGTTCTGCTCTTCAGCCCCAATGCACGCAACCGCACTACTCCCCTCATCCTCTGCGGTGAAGAAGAGGTCGAAGGTCAGCACGCCGCTTCCATCGGCCGTCTCGACGAAGCTAAACTTTATTATCTGCATTCGCGCGGCCTGTCCGAATCGCAGGCACGCCGCCTGATGGTGGATGCCCGGTTTGCCCCTGCCATCGAAAAGATCCCGTTAGACACTCTTCGGGAAGAAGTCCGAAACGAAGCAGCAAGGAGGCTCGACCATGCAGAATAATCCTTGGCGGAAGGATTTTCCTATCCTTGCCGCAGACGAAAACGGAAACCGTCTGGTCTATCTGGACAGTGCCGCCACCACCCAGCATCCAACACAGGTACTGGATGCCGTGACAAATTATTATCTCCACAACAACGCCAATCCTCACCGCGGCGTGTATGACCTCGCCATGCGTGCTACCGATGCCCACGAGAACGCACGGCACCGTGTCGCGCAGTTCTTCCATGCGGAGGACGATGAAATTATTTTCACCCAGAACACGACCGAATCCCTGAATCTGGTCGCATACAGCTATGGCCTGCACTTCCTGCACGAGGGCGATGAAATCGTCATCTCGGTCGCCGAGCATCATTCCAATCTTGTGCCGTGGCAGCGTGTCGCTGCGGACGTTGGTGCAAAGCTGGTCTATCTCTATCCCGGTGCGGACGGTCATCTGACGACCGAAGAGCTGGACAAGAAAATCACCGATAAAACAAGGCTCGTCGCCATCGGTATGGTCTCCAATGTGCTTGGTCTCCGGGCTCCGGTGGAGGAAGTCGTCTCCCGTGCGCATGCTGTGGATGCCGTCGTTGTGCTGGACTGCGCACAGAGCGCACCACACACCCCGGTGGACGTGAAGAAGCTGGATGTCGATTTTGCTGCCTGCTCCGCTCATAAACTTTATGCTCCGATGGGCATGGGCGCGCTCTATGTCCGGAAAGAGATCATGGAAAAAATGCCGCCCTTCCTGAGCGGTGGCGACATGATCGGCAGTGTCCATGAGCAAACAGCAACTTGGGCGGAAGGCCCCCGGAAATTCGAGGCCGGCACCCGGAACGTCGGCGGCGAGGTCGGCTTTGCGGCTGCTCTGGACTACATGGACAGCATCGGCTGGGAAGCTTTTCAGAACCATGAACATGCCCTGCTGGATCGGATGCTCACCGGTATGAAGTCGATGCCTTGGCTGACGGTTTACGGCGACCCGACCACTGACAAACGGTATGGCGTCGTCTCCTTCAATGTGCAGGACGTTCATCCGCATGATGTGGCGACCATTCTGGACGCTGGCGGCGTGGCTGTCCGTGCCGGACATCACTGCGCACAGCCCCTGATGGAATTCCTCGGCATTGGTTCCTGCTGCCGTGCCAGTGTTGCTATCTACAACACACCGGAAGACATCGACGCACTGCTGAACAATCTGGAAATGGTACGAAAGGTGATGGGTTTATGAATCTGAATGAGCTGTATACGCAGGTCATTACCGAGAACAGCCGCAGCAAGGAAAACCGTCACCCGGTGGAAGGTGCGACCCACAGTCTCGAGGGTGTCAATCCCAGCTGCGGCGACGACATCACCCTTCAGCTCCGGGTCAAGGACGGTCAAATCGAGGATGCCGGTTTTATCGGCAGCGGCTGCGCCATCTCGCAGGCATCGGCTTCCCTGATGATTGACCTTGTAAAGGGTCGTTCTGTTGAGGAAGCACGGCGTCTCATCGACCTGTACTTCAAGATGATAAAGGATAAGATCACTCCTGAAGAACTGGACGAGCTGGAAGACGCCGCCGCCCTGCAGGGCATTGCTCATGTTCCTGCCCGGGTCAAATGCGCTGTGCTGGCATGGCACACGCTGGAAGAAGCTCTGGACGGCGAGGGTAAAACTTCGGAATCCTAATTGATACAATAACAAAAGCGATACGATGCCATTTGAAAGCACCGTATCGCTTTTGTGCGTTATAACGTATTTATCATTTCATCCAGCTGCTCAAAGCTATACAGGCGGTTCAGAGCCTCGACCAATTCTTTTTTGGACAGGCGAGGCGGCAGACCCAGCTGATTCAACAATTTTGTTTTCCGCTCTGCACTGCCTGCAGTGCCGGACAAGCCCCAGTCATACAGGTCAGTATAGGTAATTTGCCGTCCTTCGGGACGTGTCGTCTCGCCGGAGATTTCTTCACCCAGAGCATCTTTTAAAATCTGCAACACGATTTCGTCATCAACACCCTCGACCCCCAGCAAACCCTCCTTGCCGGGCTGAGGCTTCCGCTTTTCCTTGCCGTGGATAGCCGGAACATACGCCTGCACGACATTTTTCTCGCCTACCAGATTGGTGATATAGGTTCGGATACGGAACCCGGCGGCATCTGAGTCGGTCAGCAGGATAAGCCCGTTTTTCTTTGCCAGAGCCTTGAAAAGCTGCTGACGTTTTTTATCTTTGTAGATACCGAACCCGTCCGTCAGCAGGATCATCGCATCAGTCAGGTGCGAAAGCCGGGCGGCGTCGTACTTGCCTTCTACGATCAGCACCCGGTC
Organism: Lawsonibacter asaccharolyticus; assembly: GCA_963599235.1. Lineage (GTDB taxonomy): Bacteria > Bacillota > Clostridia > Oscillospirales > Ruminococcaceae > Faecalibacterium. Next base: position 7,835 of record CAVBWT010000031.1, read on the forward strand.
GGTGTGCAGAAAATTTTCATTCATCGTCCACTCCCTGCCAGCGCAAGACGGCAGAGAGCTGATTCCAACAGGATCTGGTCATCTACGGGCTGGCTTTTCAAACTTTTATCGAGGTCAAGCAGCACCTGCATACAGGTTTCCAGCTGACCGAGGGTATAATGCGACGCCGTTTCCGCCGAACGCTTGAGCCGGTAGTCACTGCCCTTATAACCGAAATCCTTGAAAACTGCGCTGTAATTTTTTCGCTTGGCTGCGCCAAGTTTGACCCGGTACAAATCAACATAGCTGCCGATCATAGCGGCAGTGATGGCGACAGGTTCCTGTTGGAGCCGGAGCAGCGTCTGGAGCTTTTTGCAGGCTCCGGTAGCATTTTTTGCGGTGATCATCCGGATCATCTCGAAGACATCCGCTTCCAGACTGACCGTTCCCATCTCGGCCACCATCGAGGCCGTGACTGTCTGATACCCCGACAGGGCGCAGAGCTTGTCCACCTCGTTCTCGAGCAGGAACGGATCCTCGCCGCAGCGTTCCAGCAGAGCCGACGCCGCACCCTCGGGCAGAGTTGCTCCCTGCTCTTTTGCCCGTTCGATCATCATCATTTTCAGCTCGTAGGGCTTGGGCTTTGCCAGCTCTTCGGCATAGCCCAGTTTTTTCACCTGCGCAATAAGCTTCTGCGCCCGTTTGCCGAGTTTAAGCTTGCCGCGTTCAATGTCGAACACGCTTCCCAGCACAACGACAGCGTTTTCCAGACTGGCAAGGGTATCGCAAAGTGCATCCAGATCTTTGTCGCTGTACGCCGCCGGGTCAATTTCCGGCAGGACGACCACACGCCGGGTACCGAAAAACGAGATGGTGCCAGCCGCCATGATGAGCTGTTCGATTTCCGGCGTCGCACCGTCCAGTATCGTTGTCTCCTCGTCTTCGCCCGACGCCAACAGCCGGGTCACGCCCGAGACAAACTGCCTGACAAGATACCGCTCGCTCGAATAAAAATAGTAGACCGGACAGCCTTTGTCGATCAGCTGCCGGAGTTTTGTTTCAGTCGCCAATCTGCGGCCTTCTTTCTCTTTAAGTTGTTGAAGCTTTGCTTTTATTGTACCATACTTCTTTCAAAAAGAAAACCGAAATCCACTATGCGTTTGTCAGCACTAACTTTTTTTCTTCAAACAAAGAGGGCCGCTGAAACCAGCAGCCCTCTTGAAATTCAGCGATGTGCCGCCCGAAGAAGGAGCGTTCTCCACTGCGGCATCTCATTCCGCAGTTTTTCCCATGTCGGCATCGAAAGCTGAGTGGTCGAACGGAGTGCCTCGAATGCGTCATCGAGGTACTTCATCTCCTCCACTGCGTGCATGGCGTGGTCGGAAGCACACAGACGGCCAAGCGGCGTTTTTGCCATGAGATAAACCATTTTCTCCATCTTTTTACGCCCCTTGGTGCCTTCCCGGTAATAGTCCGTGTTCTCGGCATCGTTTACCGGCACGCCTGCTGCTTTGAGCATTTCGCAGCCTTCCCACGCAGCATCCAAAATCCCTTTCCGCTGTTCCTTTGTGGCACGGGTCAGGTCGCCGTTGCAGGCGTAGCAGACATAACAAATCGGCAGAATGAACGCCGCATGGCACTTTAGCCATTCATCCATATCGCTGTAAAAGGTCAGCTTATACTTTACCCCGTCGAAAGCGGTCGTCAGACGCTGGCAGAACACACCCGACAGCGGAGCCGTTGCGCCGCCGACGGTCATTCCGACACCCGTATGAACACTGATGACCTGCCCGTTCTCACGGCGGCCGGCTGTATTCTGGAATCCGAACGCAATCTTATCCGCCGGACGCTGCATGGCCTGCATCGTCTCCTTTGCATAGGGGTTGTTGCCAACAAAGACGAAATACTCGCTCTGGTTTTCTTTCAGAATCGGCAGAACATCCGGCAGCTGACCGGCCTGCATCACGACGAACACAAGGTCATAGGTATCCTCCGGCAAGAGGGTATCAATGGTCTGCACCCTGTCCACTGTCGTTTTGCGCTGCGCCCACTGACGGATCACCAGACCCTGCTGGTCGATCCGGTCTTTCCATTCTCCACGGGCAAGAAGCGTGACAACGTTCTTTTTGTTCTGGATCAGCAAGTGTGCCAGCTCACAACCCAAAACGCCTGCGCCATAAACCAGGATCCGCATAACTGTTACCTCCGTTTATCAGAAGGGTCACTTTTTCAGGAAAGAAAAGAACCCTTTCTTTTCATAAGGCTTTGTCTCAGAACCCACAACGGTATAACCGGTATCTGCAATGGCCGCTTTCAGTTTGTCGATGTCCAGCGGCTCTTCCGAAGTGATGACTGTCTCTCCCTTGGTGTGAGAAGAAGTGACCTTCTTCACATCCGCCGTCTTGCGCACAACATCATTGATGTGGCTCTCGCACATACCGCACATCATACCGTTCACTTTTAATACTGTCTCTACCATCTTCAGAGAACCTCCTCGTATTTATCTCACAGTCTATCGGCAAAACCACCAAGCTTTGCCTGCTGTTTTTGGTGATTTTGTTAGCAGAAGCTAACCTCAAAATCAAACAAATGGAATCTCGAAATGGTTCGTGATTCCAAAGCTATCATATCATACCGATAGGGAAATTGCAAGGGAGGTTCTTTCAACTCAGAGTTTCAGCTCATGATACACCTCGCCGTCCAGCGTCTTCCACTGAAACATTTCTCCTTCCAGCGTCATATATCCATGTGGACTGTTCTCTTTCGGGATGCTCAGCGAACCCGGATTGAGGTAGAGATTCCCCTCGCCGAACTCCGTCCATGCCGGAACATGGGTATGGCCGTGGAGCAGGATATCGCCGGGAGCCAGCGGCGGCGGATTCTTTACATTATAGATGTGTCCGTGAGTCGCATAGACCAGCCGCTGCCCCACCGGAAGGATGCAGTAATCTGCCATGACCGGGAAGTCCAGCACCATCTGGTCGACCTCCGCTTCACAATTGCCGCGCACACAGAAGAGCTTTTGTTTCAGTCCATTGAGCAGTGGGATGACCTCTTTCGGTGCATAGCCCTTCGGCAGGTCGTTCCGGGGGCCGTGATAAAGCAGGTCGCCCAGAAGAAGCAGCCGGTCCGCTCCCTCCTGTTCAAATGCTTTTATCATTTCCCGGCAATAATACGCCGACCCATGCAGGTCGGATACGATCATCCATTTCATCTCTGTTCCACCTTTCATTTTGGAGTTTTTGCCGTTTTATTTCATCTCTATTGTAGAAAGACGAAATAGGAAAGTCAAGCAAGTTTCACAGGTTACTTACAATTCGTCGCTTGCACTTTTCGGACGAATGTGGTACAGTATCAAAGTATTATATATCGTATTTTTCCAATCTATCGATCGGCTTCATTCTTGGAATTTCCGTAATTTTTCTTTGAACATTCCGGTTTCTGCCGCTTTAGCGATACGGAAACCGCCCAATAAAACTTATGAAAAACAAAAAATATTTTCAATTGCTTTCCTTGACCGTTGCACTCGCCCTGACTTGCTCTCTGGTTGCCTGCAAGGATGTTCAGTCCAAAACGGACGAGACTACAGCCTCCAGCGATAGTGCTTCCTCTATTTCCACAACAGAGGTTCTCTCCTCCCTGACGAACGAAGAGCTGCAGGAACTCATCACCGGCAAGACCACGATCGAGGAAATTGCTGAAAAACATGCGGAGTCTGTTGCGCAGAGTACGACCGCTGCTTCCAGCAGTGCATCCGGTGAGGCAGCTGCATCTTCTGATACCGTTGCGTCCTCTGATTCTACCGAGTCGCCCAGCGCATCCAGCGAATCTTCTTCGAGCGTCATCACTTCTACTGCACAGAGTTCTTCCAGCTCTGCCACTACGACGGCAGAGCCTGCTTACGAAGCTGAGATCCGTTCCCTCATCAACCAGCTGTATGGTGTTCAGGCAAAGGCTCAGAGCGGCCTGAACAGTGCCATCAGCTCTGCAAAGGCAGAATACAAAGCTTTGCCTGCTGAAAAGCAGACGCAGACAAAAAAAATCGCTATCTGCATGGGTAAAGCCGGTCAGCTCAAGTCTTTGGAGTCCGAGTGCGACAAGGAAGTCAACAGCATCGTCAGCCAGATGCGCAAAATTTTGACCGAGAACGGTCAGCCGACCACCCTTGCGGATCAGGCAATGAGTACCTACAAGTCTGAGAAGAGCGCGATGTATTCTTCCCTCATGAGCCAGCTGTACGGCTAAGCTTATAGTTCCGGGAGTTGTTCTGTGAAAAGTATGACTTTTCTATTGACAACGCTGCTTGGATGTGATATTTTAGAGTTCCTAAAATATCGTGTGGATTTTTACAGTGTTTGCTATTTTTCGCCACACAACAGCTTGCAAAAGAGCCGTTGTGTGGCTTTTTTGTGCGCCAAAATCCAAATCATCTCAAGCAAAGGAGCCAAAAACAAGTGAACGATACCTTCATGAAAACCAGGCCGGTTTTTCCACTGCTTATTTCGATGGCACTGCCTAACGTCATCTCGATGCTGGTAAACTCGCTCTACAACATCGTTGACAGTCTCTTCGTCGCCCAAATCAGTGAGCAGGCCATGACCGCACTTTCTCTCGTCTACCCCATCCAGAACTTCGTCAACGCCGTCTCCATCGGCTTTGGCATCGGCATCAATGCACAGATATCCTTCTATCTGGGTGCAGGTGACCGCGAAAAAGCTGACGCCGCTGCGACGCACGGTATGATGTTCTCTGTCCTGCACGGCCTGATTGCGATGCTCGCCTGTCCGCTCATCATGCCGGCATTTCTGGCACGGTTCACTCCGGATACTTCGGTCGTCTCGATGGGCGTGACCTACTCCACCATCGTTTTCATGTTTTCCATCATCAACATGGCATCCCTTGCCTTTGAGAAGATGTTTCAGGCCGTCGGCCGAATGAAACTGACGATGGCCGCTCTCGTGACCGGCTGTGTCTGCAATATCCTGCTCGACCCCCTGCTCATCTTCGGCATCGGCCCGTTCCCGGCTCTCGGCATTGCAGGCGCCGCCCTCGCGACTGGCATCGGTCAGCTGCTGACCCTCTGTGTATATCTCTTTGCCTACGCCCGGATGGAGATCCCCGTACAGCTGCGCAAGAGCTTTCTGCGCCCGGATGCAGCTCTCGACGGCAAACTATACGGCATTGGCATTCCGGCCATTCTGAACCTCGCTCTGCCCTCTCTGCTCGTCACTTTCCTGAACGGTCTGCTGGCGACCTTCTCTCAGAGCTACGTCGTGGTTCTGGGCATCTACTACAAGCTCCAGACCTTCCTCTATCTGCCTGCAAACGGCATCGTACAGGGTATGCGTCCGCTGGTTGGCTACAACTACGGCGCAAACGAACACAAGCGCGTCTCCAAGCTGTACAATCTGACCCTTGTTCTGAGTGCCGGTATCATGGCGGCCGGTACTCTTATCTGCCTGCTGGCATCCGGTTCGCTCATCTCGCTCTTCTCCACCAATCCGGAAACGGTTTCTATCGGTCAGACTGCCCTGCGTATTATCTGCATCGGCTTCATCATTTCGGCCGTTTCTACCACCTCTTCCGGTGCTTTGGAAGGTCTTGGAAAAGGTGTCGAGTCGCTGGTGATCTCCCTTTGCCGGTATATTATTTTCATCATGCCGCTGGCGTGGCTGCTCTGCCGTTTCCTTGGCTCCACCGGTGTCTGGCATGCTTTCTGGATCACCGAATTTCTTTCGGCTGCGATCGCCTATGCCGTGTACCATAAGGCTGTTGCAAAAAAGTAAAAACCAATAAGGAAACCCCCAGCTTAAGCATTTGCTCGAGCTGGGGGCTTTAAACAGCAAAAAGCGGCGCATCCTCTGAGGGATGCGCCGCTGAGACTGCCCTTTGGGTTCTCCAGAATGATTACTGGATATAGTTGACCGTGGTGAACTCGCTGACGGTGGGCTTAGTAGCGTCGTCGGAGTTGTTGTCAACAACGATCTCGCCGGAAGCGACCTTGTTCTTGACCTCGTTGTACTCATCAACAGTGAAGCTCTCGAAGTTCCAGCTGTCATCTGCGGTGGGCAGGCCGATGTAATCGCCGTCTTCCAGACCGAAGTTACCGTTGGAAGCTGCGATCTCGCTCCACTCGCCTGCTTCGATATCAGACAGAGCAGTGTTAACAGCCTCGGTCAGACCCTTCATTGCAGAGGTGATGAACGGGTTGTAAGCATAAGTACCATCAGCAACGCCGTTTGCACCGATGTAGTTCTGGTCAACGTCAACGCCGATGACGTAGCCGTTGTTCTTCAGAGCTGCCTCAACAGCAGAGGTGTAGATACCGCCGCCGCAAGCGAAGACGACCTGAGTGCCATTGGAGTACCAGCCCTCCATGCGGGAGGTAATGTTTGCGTCGCCGTAGAACTGGCCGCCGTAGAAGTAGTTGACTTCAACGTTGGTGCCCAGCTCCTGAGCAGCTGCGTCGATGCCCTGAACGTAGCCGTAGCCGTAACGGATAACAGCAGGAACAGCCATGCCGCCGAGGAAGCCCAGCTTGGTCTTGCCGTCCTTAACGATTGCGTAGCCTGCCAGATAACCTGCCTGCTCCTCCTTGAAGGTGATGCAGTAGCAGTTTGCAGGGATGCTGTCGGTGCCGATATCGCCCTGAGTGACATCAATTGCGATGAACTTGACATCAGGATACTGATCAGCAGCCCATGCCAGAGATGCGCCGTACAGATAACCAACGCAGACAATGACCTCCGCGCCATCGTTGACAGCCTGACGGATCATGGTCTCACGATCCTCATCCGAAGCGTCAGCCTCGGGGATGTAGTACTGGCAGTCATCGCCCATATAGCCGGAAACAGCAGTCCAGCAAGCCTGATTGAAGCTTTCGTCGTCGATCGTGCCGGTATCGCAGGTCAGAGCGACCTTTGCGATCTTGCCGCCCTCGCTTGCCTCAGAAGAAGCAGCGGAAGAAGCGGTGCTGGTGGAAGAGGAAGAACCACCGCAAGCGGTCAGAGCCAGAGCAGCAGCGGAAACACCAGCAGCTGCCAGAAAGTTACGACGAGAAATCATCTTCATAAGAATCTCTCCTTTTATACGATACAGTTGAAATCATTTCATACGATGTGCGCACTGGCACATCTGCTATACATAAGTATAGCGAGGAGAACTGAAAGAAGCAAGCAAAAACCGATTACAAAATCTTTACAAAGTTTTTATAAAATTTGCACAAAAGTATTACTTCTTAATAAGACAAGATTCTTCTCCGGATTTTTGCCCACCCAGATTATTTTCTTAATTTTCAGTCCTCGACCGCTTTGTTTCCCTCAACGTTGGAGGGGCCAAAACCGAAGGGCAGCAGTTCGTCCATGCTCCGCTCAATGAAATCGTCCGGGCTTTTTGCCATAATGACGTTCAATTCCGGACCGCCGAACTCGAACAGTGCCTGACGGCAGACACCACAGGGCGAGGTGATCTGCTTGTTGACTTCGCCGCGGCGAGAGCCGACGACTGCAATATCCGTGAACTTCGTCACGCCCTCGGCCACTGCCTTGAACAGAGCCGTCCGCTCGGCACAACTGGTCGGAGTGAAAGCGGCATTCTCGACGTTACAGCCGGTGTAGATCTTGCCGTTCTCGGCACGCAGCGCAGCACCGACCATAAAATTGCTGTACGGCACATATGCCTTTTCACGGGCTTCCAGTGCCATCCGGATGAGTTCCTGTTTTTCTTCAAGAGTCAGTTTTGTCATCGCAAAAATCTCTCTTTTCGTTCTTAGTATTCTGCGCCCAGAGCGACTTTCATCATATCGGTAAAGCTCTTCTGACGCTGCTCTGCCGTGGTGATCTCCGGAGAAACAAAGCTATCCGAAATGGTCAGCAGGCAGGCCGCATTCTTACCGAGGACTTTCGCATTTGCAAACAGAGCAAAGCTCTCCATCTCAACGCAGACACAGCCCTGCTCATCACGCAGCTTTTCCCAGTAGGTCGGCTTTGCGTCGGACGGCTGGCGGTAGAAGACGTCGGAAGAGTGGATATTGCCCTCGATGAGCTTGATGCCCTGCTTCTCAGCGGAAGCACGCAGCTTGCTATTCAGCTCCTCGCTCGGGTAGGAAATGGGTTTATCATAACCGCTCTGCACACGGGCATAGTTGGACTCGCTGACAGCACCCGTTGCCAGCACGACATCGAACAGCTTGGCCTTATCGGTGTAGCTGCCGGCGGAGCCGATGCGGATGATGTTGTCCACATCGTAGAACTTGAACAGCTCATAGGAGTAAATACCAATGGAAGGCATACCCATGCCGCTGCCCATCACGCTGATGGGACGGCCCTCGTAGGTACCGGTAAAGCCCAGCATTCCACGGACACCCGTGACCTGACGGACATTCTTCAGGAAGGTATCCGCGATGAACTTTGCGCGGAGAGGATCACCGGGCATCAGGACGGTCTTTGCGAAATCGCCTTTTTCTGCACTGATGTGAGGGGTAGACATAATCATTCTCCTTTTTATATGAATTTTTAGGGACCCATTGTAAAATCTCTCTGTCAAAAAAGCTTCCAGAGATGCCAAAGCCTCCCCTGTGCAGGGGAGGTGGCGTTTTGTCTGAAACGACAATGAGATTCAATTACTTTTTACCCGGGAAAATATTCTGCGGCGGAATATAAGAACCATTGCGGCGGATCTCGAAGTGGCAGTGGTTGCCGCTGGAACGTCCGGTGCTGCCGACATAGCCGATCAGCTGACCCTGACGAACCGTCTGGCCTGCGTGGACAGCCAGAGACAGACAATGCGCATAGACCGAGGTATATCCGCCCGAGTGACTGATAATGACCGAGTATCCATAGCCCGTGCCTGCGCCGCCGCGCTCGTAACCGGCCTTTGTAACCGTACCGGATGCGGTCGCATAAATGGGTGTTCCTGCCGGTGCGCAGATATCCACGCCCCTGTGCTTGCCGCCATACCAGCGCGAGCAGTAACGATAGTTCGGAACCGGCCAGATGAACTGACCGCTGCCGGTGATATACTTTGTACCACTGGTGCCGCTGGTGGTTACAGTCTTCTTGGTGCCGACGACAACTTTTTTCGTGACCGGCTCTTTGACTGTTTCCGTCGAGAGGATGGTCTGTTCCAGAAGGGCTCCGCTGGTATTATAGACGTTTCGCATCGTGACGTTCCGCAGGCCGTTCTCACCTTCCTGCAGCGTCTTGGTAACGCCCTTTTCATACTCATCGGACTTGGTCGTTTCCGTCGTGTAGGGGATCTCCTCCTGTTTGACTTCGACCTTTGTGATGCGGACTTCCAGCATCGCCTCTTCTTTGGTAATAATGAGCTGATCGCCGATCTGAAGGTTCGAGTTTTCAGCCAGCTGTGCGCCCTTGAAATCCGGGTTGAGAGCGCACAGCTCCTTAAAGGTCAGGTCGTTCTTCTGTGCAATACCCCAAAGAGTATCGCCAGCCTGAACGGTATAGATCTTCTCCGCCTGCTGCACACCGGTCAGCATCGACGTGATATCGTTATAATCCTCAAAGCTCTCTTTGAAGTAGACGCCGTCTTCGAGGGTGACCTGTTTATTGAAGCCGACGGTCGTATCCGAATCGTCAGTATTCTCATAAGGTTCCAACAGGCTTTCAATGTAGCTGCGCAGAGCGTCGCCGTCCGAACAGACAGCAGTCAGCTGATCATCCAGATAAAGTGCCGTACCTTCGCTGATCTGGTCGCTAGAACTCGTCAGGATGGCATTTGCCATCTCGTTTTCGTCCATAACGTGGTGTACCACCGAAATGGTGAAAGTCGGCTGGATGGTCCATTCCGTTTTATCCGTACCGGCGTAATTGATACGCTGCTCGACATCGTCACGGGCGGAATTGAAAACCTCCTCGTTTGCGACATAGCCGACAGTCTCGCCATTCACCTGAACCGCCAGCGCATACGGCTGACTCATGGTTCCGGTATAGACCGTCATCATGACTGCAAATGCTGCCATCGGAAGCAGGTACATCGCCATCCGAGGCAGAAGTTTGATGTTCCGCCGGATACCGCTGCTGAAATAGTGGCCGGCCGCAAGGATTGCTGCACCGAAGCCTTCTTTTTTCCGGATGCCGTTTGCATGTACCAGAAGTGCGGCGATGCCCCGGAAGAACAGGTAAATGGGGCCGAACAGCTCCCGGAAGACCTGCGCCGCGCCCGGGAATGCAATGACTGCCAGATCATAAAAAACGGTCACTACCGTATTTTTCACCCTCAGAGCCGCGTTTCTGATCGCACGACCCATCCGGATGAACACATATTCTGCGGAAAAGCCCAGTACGTAGAACAGCTCGCCCAGCGCAAGCAGGATCGGTGTTGCCTGCACCTTCATCGAGAAGCGGTTCATATGATGCTGCGTCCTGCGGCGCAGCCGATGCCGCCGCACCAGACTGCTACACTGAATTTGTGCCCAGCGTGACCGCAGCTTTTCGCGCCGCGTTTTTACCGGCAGGGCTGTGGGCTGCTCGTCCTGTCGGACTTCATTTGTTTTTTCGTCAAGCAAAAGGGAAAGCTCCTTCCTGATCGAATTTCAGGTTTCATCTCCATCGCACGGCCTCTCATTTCAGCCGCGCCCAATATCTCTTCTAATTATACACCCCAAACCGGACGAAACAAGGTTTGTCACAAAATTTGGGCATGGATTTCACGGTCTTTTCACGTTTTCTTCATTCTTCCGAAGAGATCAGCTCCGCCATATCCGCCGGGAGAGAGCTTTCTACCGTGACCGGCTTCAACTGCATCGGCATCATGATCTCTACGCCGTCCGATACGATCCGGCTCTCCGGCAGGTAAAACGTCTGCTTTGCGCAGTGGAGTGCCTGCCGCCTGATTTTTTCCCGGCTGCCACCGTACAGGTCATCGCCAGCCAACGGATGCCCGATGGAAGCAAAATGGACTCGTATCTGGTGTGTCCGGCCTGTGACCGGCACGCAGGCCGCAAGACTCAGGCCGTTTTCTGCCTTTAAGATCGTATATTCGGTTCGGCTGGGCTTGCCGTCCGGCGTCACACACCGGCCAATGATGCTGTCACCTTTCCGGCCGATGGGTGCGTCAATGACGCCTTTCCCCAGCGGAAGCTCCCCTTCCGCAATGGCATAGTAGAGCTTTTCGACCCGTTGTGCCAGAAGCGGCGCAGCGTAACCATTCTTCGCTGCCAAAACTAAGCCGCTGGTATCTTTGTCGATGCGGTTGACCGGCCGGAACACCGGGCTTTCGCCCCGTTCCGCCGCCCACGCCGCGTAACCGTTCGCCAGTGTGCCAAGTGGATAATTCAGCGTCGGATGAACGGCCATCTGAGGCGGCTTCTCGAACAGGAGCGCAAAAGCGTCCTCGTAGACGATCTTTACCGGTATCTCCGGCTGAGGGGCAACGCCCTCGCCTTCTGCCGGAAGTTCAAACGAAATTTTTTGTCCTGCATGAATGCGGCAATTGGCAAGAACCGGCCCACCGTCGGCAAAAAATCCGCTGCCGTGAAACTTGACTGCCCGTGCCAAGTCGGTCGAAACCGCGCACGAACGCAGAAAAGAGCAAAGCAGGACGCCGTCCGCAGATTCTGGAACCGGGAAATAAAGTTTCATCCTGCCTGTCTCCTCTCTGTTTGTCAAAAGATAACAATATTATACCAAATTTTCGTACCACTTGCAAATCTTGTTTTTTTATGGTATGATGAGGAGCGGAAAACGAGTGGAACATACGGCGGCGGGATGGCTTTGACCATCCTGAGGAAAGTCCGGGCCTCACAGAGCGCGGTAACTGCTAACGGCAGCCGAGGGTGACCTTAGGGAAAGTGCAACAGAAAACAAACCGCCGCAGCAATGCGGTAAGGATGAAACGGCGAGGTAAGAGCTCACCAGCGCATAGGTGACTATGCGGCTTTGTAAACCCTACCGGAAGCAACACCTATATGGGACGTATCACGTTGCTCGCGTGTCCCGATGGTGGCATGAGCCTGTCAGCAATGGCAGGTCGAGACAGATCGTCGTTTAATACAGAACCCGGCTTACGGTCTATCTCGTTTTCCATTTTTCAGCCTTCAGGAGCTGCTGCGGTTTCGCGGCGGCTCTTTTGTTTTTGCTCCGATTATGGTATACTATCCTCACCCCGGGATGCCGGACTAAAAACGCACAATAAATTAAGACAGGATGTGAAATCCTCCGATGAAAGATGGTTTTTTGAAAGCAGCTGCTCTCTCGCCTGCTCTGCGTGTCGCAGACTGCGTCTATAACACCCAGCAGATCCTGCAAAATTTACAGAAGGCCGCTGCGCACGGCGTCAAGCTGGCAGTGTTCCCGGAGTTTTGTCTCACGGGATACACCTGCGGCGACCTGTTTTTGCAGCACACTCTCCAGCAGGGCGCACTTACTGGTTTACAGACACTGCTCGATGGCAGCCGTGAGCTGGACATCCTCGCCCTCGTCGGCCTGCCCCTGATGGTACACGGCAAGCTCTACAACTGCGCCGCCGTGTTCTGCCACGGGAAGCTTCTGGGCATCGTTCCCAAGACCTACCTGCCCAACTATGGCGAGTTCTACGAGAAGCGTCAGTTCACGCCGGGCAGCACCGAGGTCGAGACGATCACGGTCTGCGGTCAGGAAGTGCCGTTCGGAACTTCGCTTCTCTTCGCCTGCCGCCAGATGCCGAGCTTCGTTCTGGGCGTTGAGCTGTGCGAAGACCTGTGGAGTGCGCTTCCGCCCTCCACTTTCCACGCTCTTGCCGGTGCGACGGTCATTGCGAACCTGTCGGCCAGCGATGAAACGGTCGGCAAGGCGGAGTACCGCCGGGCTCTGGTCGAGAATCAGTCTGCCCGTCTGCTCTGCGGCTATCTGTATGCCTCCGCTGCCCACGGCGAAAGCACACAAGACATGGTCTTTGCCGGCCATGACCTCATCGCCGAAAACGGCACTCTTCTCTCCGAAGCAAAGCCCTTTGAGGGCGGCATCGCCGAAACGGAGCTGGACTGCCAGCGGATGGAATCCGAGCGCGCACGGAATACCAGCTTTGAGCCGAGTGCAGAAGGTTATCTGACCGTCAGCTTCAATCTGGAGCCGGTCGAAACAGAGCTGACCCGTTGGGTCGACCCGACGCCGTTCATTCCGCACAATGCTCAGAAACGTGCCGAACGCTGTGAATTGATCTTAAAGATGCAGGCCGATGGTCTGACAAAACGTCTCGAACACGCCCATGCAAAAACGGCTGTCATCGGCATCTCGGGCGGTCTGGACAGCTGCCTCGCTCTATTGGTGGCCGTCCGTGCCATGAAACAGCTGAGCCGTCCGACTACCGATGTTCTGGCCGTCACCATGCCCTGCTTCGGTACCACCAAGCGCACCCGTTCCAACGCCGAGATTTTGTGCGACGAGTTGGGCGTTTCCTTCACCGAGATCGACATTGCGAACACCGTCCACAGCCACTTTGCTGATATCGGTCAGGATGAGAGCGTGCTGGACGTCACCTTTGAAAATGGTCAGGCTCGTGTCCGCACCTTGGAACTGATGGACACCGCTAACCGCACCGGCGGTCTGGTGGTCGGCACCGGCGACCTGTCCGAGCTGGCTCTGGGCTGGGCGACCTACAACGGCGACCACATGAGCATGTACGGCGTCAACGCTGGCGTTCCCAAAACGCTGGTGCGGCATCTCGTCCGGTACGAAGCCGACATCGCCGCCACTGAAACGCTGAAAAACGTTCTATTGGATATTCTGGACACCCCCGTTTCGCCCGAACTCCTGCCGACCAAAGATGGTGAGATCGCACAGAAGACCGAAGACCTTGTCGGCCCTTATGAGCTGCACGACTTCTATCTTTATCATGTTCTCCGCTTCGGATTTGGCCCGGCGAAAATTTTCCGCCTTGCAAAAGCCGCTTTCGCAGGCCGTCCGGAGTACCCGGACGATGTGCTGTACAAGTGGCTGCGGAACTTCTACTGGCGGTTCTTCGCCCAGCAGTTCAAGCGCAGCTGCCTGCCCGACGGCCCGAAGATCGGCAGCGTGACCCTCTCGCCGCGCGGCGACTGGCGGATGCCCAGCGATGCCTGCGCCGCTCTCTGGCTGGCCGAACTGGAACAGATCCCTCTCAAAGGATAAACTATGAAGCAACACAAAAAATTACTCATCAATCTGATTTTTGCCGTCGTCATCCTCGCAGCGGCCGGTGTGCTTTTCGCACTCCGCTCCGCAAGCAAAACGCCCGGCGCAGCCCTTGCCGCTGAGCTGACTTACGGCGACGACAACACTGTCATGTCCATTCCGCTCACACAGGACAAGACCTACGACGTTGACACCAGTTATCTGACCGTCCACGTCGAGGTCAAGGACGGTGCCGTCCGCTTCATCGACTCTCCCTGCCCGGACCATATCTGTGAAACGTTCGGCTGGCTGACTGAGGAAGACCAGACGGCGACCTGTCTGCCTGCCCGTGCGGTGCTGACTGTCGTTCCCGTGTCCTGAGACACCTTTAAAAGGAGTAACTTCCATGTCTGACGAAAAACGTTCTCGTTCCCGTGCCGATGAAGACACTTCCCGGCATATCCATCGCGGTGCGCGGCGTCCGGACCGGGGTACGGTCGAAGTGGACAGCACGGATTTCTTTTCTCCGCGCTCCCCGTCCAACTCGACCCCTCCGCCAAGACCACCCCGAAACAACAACCGCAATTATCGCAGTGAGCCGCCGAAGCGTCCTGTATCCAAATCTTCTGCAACGACTGCCAAAACTTCAAAGCTGGGAAAGCCTTTGCTCGTCCTTCAGGCCATTCTGAGTGTTGCCGCACTGGTTCAGCTTTGGCGCACTCAGATGCTCCCGGCACTCTACCTTGTCATTATTACTGCTCTGCTGGCTCTGCTCTGGCTGCTGGTAAAGCGGTGTCAGGAATACAAAGTTCCCGGCACTGTTTCCCGGGTGTTCTCCATCTTTCTCTGTGCTGCAATGGCATTAGGCTGTATCTGGGCACAGCAGGGTCTGTCTGCCCTCGGCAGCGTAACTTCCGGCCTGCTGACTGGCGCAAAGGCAAACCAGATCACAAAAGAGCCTTTCGTCGTTTATCTGAGCGGCGTTGATAACCGTGGTGAGCTGACCGAAAAGGCACGCAGCGATGTGAACATTCTCGCTGTTGTCAACCCAAAGACCAAACAGGTCGCACTCATCAACACACCTCGCGATTACTATGTCGACCTCGCCGGTACGTCCAGCAAGGACAAGCTGACCCATGCCGGACTATATGGTGTCGAGACCAGCATGGCGACCCTCGGCAACCTGTACGGCATCAATGTTGACCATTACATCCGCATCAACTTTGCCGGTTTCATTAACATCATCGACGCCATCGGCGGTGTGGATGTCTACTCCGACCAGGCGTTCACCTCGGTCGGCAGCCCGGGATACTACGACCCGACCACCTTCGCCGAGGGCTGGAACCATCTCGACGGCAAATCCG
Source organism: Lawsonibacter asaccharolyticus (assembly GCA_963599235.1). Lineage (GTDB taxonomy): Bacteria > Bacillota > Clostridia > Oscillospirales > Ruminococcaceae > Faecalibacterium. The sequence continues at coordinate 23,265 of CAVBWT010000031.1, forward strand.
CTCTGGCCTTTGCCCGTGAACGTCACGCCTTTGCTTCGGGTGATATCCAGCGCGGCATCAACCAAATGAAGGTCATCGACGCGATGGTGAACAAGCTGAAGTCCCCTGCCCTGCTGATGAGCTTTTCCAAGCTGATGGATGCAGCAGCGGACTGCTTCGTTACCAGCCTGTCGCAGGATCAGATCACTGCGCTTGTCCGAATGCAGCTGAGCGACCTCGCAAGCTGGGATATCCAGAGCTACTCCGTGACCGGCACCAGCGGCAAGAGCAGCCAGTGCTACTCCGCAAAGGGACAGAGCCTGTACGTCATGAAGCCGGATGAGAACTCGGTCAATGAGGCAAAAGCTCTGATTGCATCTGTCCTTGACGGTGAGGGCACCGTCAGCGACACTACCCAGACCCCGGAAAAGACGGACGTCTTTACCCCGACCGCTGACCCCAACGCAGGCACCTCGGTACCTGAAACACCTGCGGAAAGCGTCATCATTGAAGAACCTGCCGAGAGCATCCCGGAAGAAACTCCGACCGAGACGCCTGCGGAGCAGCCCACAGAACCCAGTGAACCGAACGCCTCGACAGAGACGCCCACAGAGCCGGAAACTCCGGCTGAAACGCCTGCAGAAACTCCCAGTGAGTCGTCTTCCATCTCCCTGCCTTCGCAGGAAGAGCTTGAACAGGCTGCGTCCTCTATCCAGCAGGCTGCTTCGACCATTCTTGACGCCCTCTTCAACGCTGCGTCCAGCAGTACCAATGAGGCGGCGTGATAGCTGATTTGCTCTAAAATAAGAAAACGGCAACTTCTCAAAATCAGAAGCTGCCGCGCAAAAAATGTCCTCGAGGTGATTTGAACACCCGGCCTACTGCTTAGGAGTAGGGGCCGAAGTAATAAATCCTAGACAAAAGTGGGTAAAACAAGTCACGTTTTATCAATGAATTTTTTGTTGCGCTGTCAATTTGAGTCAACAAAATCACACCTGAAATAAAACGAGTAAAAGGCTTTTCATTAGCTGAAAATTAGCTGAGCTAATGAAAAGTGGAAGGTTCAGTGTAAACTGCCCACCTTTCATTAGCTGGGAAGTGTGCGATTCCCTACGGATATTTGCTTGTTCAACATTTGCAAATCGGATCACACAGCAGTAAATAGTGTGATGGACAAATGTTTTCGATAAAAAAGTCCAGAGCTTTCTGTGAGAAAACTCTGGACTTTGTAACGGTATGAGGGGAAATGCGCATTGTCTTGTAAAAGAAAAGGTCTTATGGTATTCTTACGTTAGTTAAAGAAGTGGCAGCGATGTGCAGGGCGTCTGAAGAAGCAAAAGACCTTTATACGATTTTAGGAGTATGCGATGGAAAAGAAATTTAATATTGTAGTCGGTGAAGATGGGACGGTAAAACTCCCGGATGAGGTTCTGGAAAAACTTGGAGTCAGACCCGGAGATGAAGTTCGCTTCGATGTGGATGACAATTTGTATGCAGTCAGGCTTTTATCGCGGATAGAAGCTGAACGCTTGGATTACTTGAATTGGATGCATAATAAGCATTGCCCCTCTGTTGAGGAAATGATTGCAGATTCAAGAAAACAGGCTACACAGAACATTGTGATTTCTCGTATCCTTGATGGAATACCGGCAGAAAAAATCGCAGAAGACTATGAAGTCTCACTCGACTATGTAAAGCAGCTTGCCCATCAGCTGAAGATGGATATAGAGGAAGCTAAGGCGAAAAAACACAAAGAAACGGAATCATCTTAAAACAAACAGCGGCAGCTTTCCATATAAGGAAAAATGCCGCTGATATTTTAATGGATGTGGAGGGTCAGGTGATCTTTAACCATTTATGATCTTCTGCCATCCGTCCCTGTGTCTTTTCCACCAGCTGCACGGGGTCATATTCTGGTACACCGACTGCATCAAGGTAGTAGCCAAGGCCGCAGCGGGTTTTCGGAATGCAGCGGCTTGCCAGAAAATCCAGAAAATCGTCCCAAGTGGGTTCTGTGTTGACCCCAAAGGCAGTGTCCAGAATGGAATCCACTTTGTTTTCCACACGCACCTGCTTTGTGGTGAAATCTACGTCAATAACACTGCAAAGGGTATCGCGGTCGTAATATTCATATTTCCGTATCGTGTGTACCTGCTCCATGCCGACCACTCCTTTTATAGAAGTGTATCATGTTGGGGGCTGATGTGCAAGACACAGAAAAAGCAAAACAGCGGCAGTTTTCCAGATCGGAAAGCTGTCGCTGTTTATGTATAGGGGCTTATAAGTTCTTTGCAAGATTTTTAATGAGTGCAGCCATAGAGGGGTCAGCCAGCAGTTTGGCAAGTGCTGCTGCCGCATCGGTATCGACTTCACCGGCTTCGGGAGCAGACTGTTCTGCGTGATGGGGCATTTCAGGCTCTGCACCATGATGCTGATAGAAGAAATCGTCAAATCGCTGTGCGTTCAGACGCCGATCATCATCCAGAATGTGTGCATACTGCTCGGTGACCATCGAAGCCTGTGCATGGCCTGAATCACCCTGCACAGCTTTGATATCGCCGCCATTCAGTTTAAGCTTGTATGTAATGCTGGAGTGTCGGAAGCTATGAAAGACTACTTTGGGAAGTCCGTTTTTCTCAATCAGCTTCTTCAATGCACCGTTGATGGTGGACTGTTCAGTCGGCATTCCCAGTGGGCCGGCAACCACGAGATTATAGTCCGTGTATTCCGCACCCAGTGCTTCCCGTGTCATATCCTGCTCGGCTTTATATTTGGCAAGCATTTCAGCAACCGTTTTGGGGAGAAAGATGGTTCGGATGCTGCTGTCCGTTTTGGGACTTTTCAGAACCTGAACCGTAGTGCAGCGGGAACTCAGCGATGGAAAACGGGTGATAACATTTTTGTCTTCCAAGGCGTTCAGCGAAGCGATGTCTACACGCTGCAACTCCTTATTTATGTAAATGGAGGCTCGCCCGGCTTCAATGCTTTCGGGGGAGATGTCTACACAATCCCAAGTCAGACCGAGCAGTTCGCCCAAACGCAGAGAACAGGAGAACGAGAGGTTGATGCAAAGACGGAGCCGTGGATCATCGCAGACTTCCAAGGCATGGAACAAGGTTTCGGCAGTCCAAATGTCGCGCTTCTTTGCAGTGTACTTGGGCAAGGTGGCATAAATGCAGGGGTTCTTTTCCATAAGTTCCCACTTTACCGCCTGCTCAAAGGCACTTCTCAAAATTTTGTGAACCGAACGAACCGTGCCGGGAGAAACATATTGATGTTTCCTCTTTCCACACATAGGGTCAACAGCTTCGTATTTGAGCAGCCGCTGGTAATATCCCTCAATCACGCGAGTGGTAATATCCTGCAGCTTCATTGAGCCGATGAGCGGTGTTATGTAGTTTGAAATCAGTGCAGTGTTTGACTGATAGGTCGAAAGTGCCCATTTTGTTTTTCCGTACAGGGTGACATATTCTGTAAGCAGGTCATTCAGAGTTCGGCACTGGGGTGCAACAAAGGTGCCGATGGATTCTTTATATTCGACCTCTTTCTTGCGATTTTTGGCATCTGCTAGGTCGTTAAAGGTTTCCCATTTCTGCTTTTGGGTTCCATCAGGACGTTTGTATGCGTAGACAACGCAGTAGTTGTTATTACGTTTGACAATGCTGGCCATTATGATTCCTCCTCTACTTTACGTTTGGATTTCAGAACATCATCGAACGCATCTTTTTGGATACGTTTTACCTGCCCCACCTCAATTGTTGGAATGCCTTCCTTGCGAATCCAAGCATTGAGTGTCGGGCGGCTGATACCGTAGAAAGCCTGAATCTCCTGAAAACTGTAATATTTGCCACTCTTGGGACATTGCAGTTTCAGCGGCGGTTCCTCGTGCACTTCTTTTTCGGGCTTTTGAAGTTGGTATGTAGATTGACTTTTAAGCCATGCCTTAAAACTTTTTTTGGTAATGCGCCGCCTGTCGGCTACGCGCTCAATGACGAAACAATCTCGGTATTTTTTGCAGTCAAGAATGCCATAAACTTTCTCTCGCGGGATGCCGAGCAGTTTTGCCATTTCCGGGATGGAGATGGTTTGCGCTTCGATTTCCCGGTCACGCTCCCGATCGGCTGCTGTGCGGTGACGGCTCTGTGACCGATACCAGTGCTCAAATTCCTCTTTCGGAATCCGCATCCAGAAGTCTACCGTTTCTGTTTTCAGCTTGCCCTGCCGGATAAGCGTATACACGGTTTCAGCCTCTACCTTCAATATTTCGGCAACTTCCGGAACGGAGTATGACCGCTTGCAAAGTTCCTCGCCCGGCGGAGGGCCATTGACCTTATGATATTTGACCTGATTGGCATACCATTTCTCAAAGCTGGAAATGACGATACGCATTTTGTCGTTTATCAGAATGACTTCAAAGAAATTCTTATGAAGCAGCCAGTAGCTTTCCGTTTTTTCGAGGCCGAGAAGATGCTGCATCTCACGAACCGACATAGTGGTTTTAGCAGTGGTAGGTTCAGCCTTTCCGTATAAGGGAGCCGAAGTATTCTGCACATCATCCATGAAGGACACCTCCATCTATGTAAAAATTTAGCCGGGATTTTTCGTCCCGGCTAAAGAATAGCAGATTTTGTTTGAAATGTTGAGGATGTCAAACGGCGGGATTGGGTTCGATAGTGCCATTATTGAGCCATGCTTCAAAGCTGGTTTTGGAAATACGGTAGGCACCGCTTACCTTGAACCATCGGAATTCGTTCTGCTTCAGCAGACGGTAGACAGTGGGACGGCTCAGAAGCAGCATCGCCATCAGGTCTTCTACGGTATAGCAGCGGCTGTCCTGTGCCGTAGGTTCAGGGGTGGAAACCGCAGTAAGTGCTTTCTCTTCATGATTGTTCATTGGATAAAACCTCTTTGATTATACTTCGGGTTAAAACTTGAGCGGCAATGCTGCCCGGCGGCTGCCACCATTATAAATAGTATAGACCTGCTGAAGGTACTTCGTCTTGCCGGGAAGGTTTACTCCTGCGGTTCGTGCAAGGCGAAAAATCGTGAACGCATCGACCTGCCGCAGCTTGGCAATCAAGCGGTTTTTATTGTACTCGGAGTGATACAGTTCTACAAAGCGGCAGATGCCGAGCAGGTTTGCGGAACTCATAGAGTCAGGTTCGCCGTTCCAAGCATTCAGCAAAACATCGAGGGCTTCGATATACAGTTCCGGCCCCAGTCGGATAAACTCATGATAGGCGGTTGCGATGCAGCTGATCCGCCGTTTGCCACGACCTTCTTCAAAGGAAAGATGAACGCCGGCCAGTTCGGTGGCTTGCTGAAAAGCAATGGCGGCAGGCTCTCCTGCGAAAATCAGCGCGCGGAGTTTCTGCCCAGCACTCAGCCGTTCAGAGATGCCTGTCTGCTGTGCAAACAGGAGGGCTTCTTCCCGCTCGGTCATGCCAAAATAAACCTTGCAGCGAATCTGCAAATCCTCGCCGCCGTTCAGGAACTTCCGGGCGGCAATGGTGTTTTGCCCATCCATCACATAATAGTGACCATCCCGGAAGCTGATTTTCGGTTCATTGGCAACACGCTCGTCAAATTCTCTAGCGATGCGGGCAACACGGGCAGGATGGAGAGCGCGCTGGTAAGTATCGCGCGGAACGATCAGCTCACTGCTGTTCAGACACATCTCGTGGTACGGTTTTACAACTGCATTCATAAGGGAACCTCCTTTTTCTTTTGCAGAAAGTCAATTCCAGATTGGATAATCGAATCGATTTTCTTCTTTTCGTTATCGGATAAGCGGCAGCTGGAATAACGCTCATAGCAAATATTCCAGCGGAACATAAGCGATTGAAGCGCATCGTCCAGTTCTGCGACCATGAATTCAACAGAAGATTCCGTTGATGTGGAAAGCATCCCTTCCGATATTTGCTCAATGCTATGTAGATCGCCTTTTGTGTGCTTGGCGAGAGCAAGGGGCTGACTGTTCAGCACCCGAAGATTTTGAAACTGCTGGGAAAGAAGTTCTTTTGCAGCAGCGATCACATCTTCCTGCGGAGGAGCAGAGAGATAATTTCGGAATGTTTTATAACCGATAAAGCCAAAGCTATATTGCAGACATACGGACACCTGCCGCATTTCATATTTGGACAGGTGCCCAAGGTAGCTTAACACTCTGGATTTATCTGCCGGCCGCGGGCTTTCGCAGATCGCCATGGATGGCGCGCTCAAAAAATGATTATGCAGAATAAAGTGAGTCGGCATATTTCGCTTTTTGATCTGCGTTGTCAGCGGAACGACCAAAAGAACTTTGGAGAAGAAATTTCCATCATCGTTCTGCACGACAATGGCCGGTCGGACACCACCCTGCTCGGAACCGCTGTAAGGGTTCAGATCCATCATGTAGACATCACCGCGCTTGTACATCCAGTTCGCGGGCATGGGCGGATATTCTTTCTCTTTTTTGCCTCGTGTGGCCAATTTGGATTGCTCCTTTCTATCCGTGTATGTAACAGCGGACTGCTCGCGCAGCCCGCCCTACTATCTCAAACAGCATAAATGCTGTGATTTATAGTTATAGACTTTTCCGTACTTGTCCCCGACACCCCCGGAAAGCGAAAACTCTGTTTTCGTGTGGGAAATCTTTCAGCCGTTCGGCAGCGTACCGAATCCATAGGAATCTCACCTCTCCGTGGTTCTCACCGAGCTGCCCGAAGGCAGAAGTATCATTATTCTGTGATGGCTCTTAGCTATGGAGAAGCTATCATCCATTTACCGTCAACCTACCGCTCATTCCCTCAGTGGGAGATCATCGCATTTGTTACGGACGTGGCTCATCATCACAGGAACGTGACTGAAGAATGCGTGTTCAATTTTCAAGGGACGGGATAGCTTGAAGGCCGCTTTGGAAGCTTGCCGAAGCTATGGCCGTATTGTAACCGATGCGAAACGAAATGAACAGGAACTCAGAGTTCACAATTTTTGAGCAAAATAGGAAGTATCGTTCCTGTTTTTCGATGAATCGTCAAAAATATATTTCTTGACTTTATGTGAGAAATGAAGTATTATACTCGTAAGAAACTAACTCATGAGTGTATAAATTTTATGGATGCACTTTGGGGAGGGAAAGAAATGAGCCGATTTTACTGCCGCGAAGAGGAACTCCGGAAGCTGAATAAACGCTATGAGAACGGAAAATTTGAGTGCGTTGTCATTTACGGCAGACGCCGTGTTGGAAAAACTGCGCTGATCAATGAATTTTGCAAGGATAAACCGACCATTTTCTTCTCTGCACTGAATACGACCGGAAAAGAAAATCTGGAAGCCTTGTCCAAAGCGATTATGAGTTTTGAGCGACCCAATGCAGAATCATCTCCGGAATTTACAACCTATGATGCAGCACTGGAAGAGTTAACAACACTCTCCAAAGAGCAGCGAATCGTATTTGTGATCGATGAGTACCCTTATCTTGCAAAGGCTAAACCAGCTATTTCTGCAATGCTTCAGCATATCATCGACCATAAATGGACAGAGTCCCAAATGTACCTGATTCTGTGTGGCTCGTCCATGAGCTTTATGGAAAGTCAGGTCTTGGGCAAAGAAAGCCCGCTGTATGGGCGCAGAACAGCACAATTTAAGATCATGCCGCTGGATTATAAGGAAACTGCGGTGTTCCATCCGAATCTTCCAGAGGAAGATAACGCCCTGATTTACGGCATTACAGGCGGCGTTCCGCATTATATCAACAAACTGGATGTTCGGGACAGCGTAGACGAAGCGCTTCTGGAAAATTTGTTTGATCGCTCCAGCTATCTTTATGAGGAACCGGCGAACCTGCTGAAACAGGAACTGCGCGAACCGGCAATTTATAATGCAATCATCAAGGCAATCGCAGAGGGGGCTTCCCGCCTGAACGATATCACCACAAAGGTTGGTGAAGAAAACTCTGTGGTGGCAAAATACCTCAAAACGCTGATTGACCTCGGAATCGTCAAGAAGGAAACACCGATTACTGAGAAACCGGGTAAAAAAACGATCTATCTTCTGGCGGATAATTTCTTTCGGTTCTGGTACCGTTTTGTTCCGGTCAATGCAAGCGCTATTGATTCAGGACGAATCGTAAAGACCTACCCTCATGCAGTGAAACAGTATTTTCCGGACTATATGGGCCTGATTTTTGAAAAAATGTGCCAGGATTATCTACTCTATTATGCAGAAAATCTCCCCATCGAGTTGAACGAGATCGGGCAGTGGTGGGGAACCGACCCCAAAAAGAAGAAGCAGATACAGATCGACATTGTCGGAACGCCGGTTGAGGGCAATGACTATATCATCGGCTCCTGCAAATATCGCAATGAAAAAATCGGTTTGGATGAGCTGGAACTGATTCGGGAATATGCAGCAGTCTTTGGAAAAGGAGCAAACTACCACTACTACATTTTCTCGAAAGGCGGATTCACAGACGGTTTGCTTCAGGCACAGGAACGCGGAGAAGTACAGTTGCTCACCCTTGCCGATATTTTCTG
>CAVBWT010000031.1:31769-32274 GCA_963599235.1 Lawsonibacter asaccharolyticus
AAAGAAACGCTCTTGTCGGTGTAAAACTGGCAGGAGCGTTTCTTGTTGAAGTGATTTATAAAAGACCTTTAACTTTTTCAAGATGATCGATAGCAGCTTGAAGTTCGTTCTGGAGCAAATCTTTAGAAGAATTGCGTCCCAAGAGAAGATAGTCCATGCTGACGTGGAAGTATTCTGCAATATCGATCAAGATTTTTACAGAGCCGTTGGAACTTCCTCTTTCAAGATCTCCGAGGTGGCGATGCGAAACACCAAGTTTTTCAGCAAGCTTTTCCTGCGATAACTTCGCATTTGTACGCAAAGTAAAAATACGGTTGCCAATAGCATTCGGATCAAAATTCATAGTAGGGTGTCCTTTCCGCCAGATGCGGAGGTTGAGGACACTTCACTGTGGGACAGCTTGCGGGCTTTTCTTGGCAACAAAAAAGAGATGCACTAAAGAAAAGGGTACCGATACCTTTCCATCCGAGAATGGAAAGCGGTATAAGTATCCTCGGCCTTTAAT
>CAVBWT010000032.1:0-30755 GCA_963599235.1 Lawsonibacter asaccharolyticus
TCTAAAAATCGGAGACTACACTATTTTCCGTGTCCACTGTTATGGGTACATTATAAAAGGATGAGAGTTGCAAATGAAGAAATTGGAAATATAAAGTAAAGAAGCACATGGAAAAGAGTTGTGTTATGTTTCTCACGAAAAAGAAAGTAAGAAGAGAAAAAATTGTGAAATAAGAAGATAAGGGAAAACGCTATGAAATAATAAAATACAGTGTAAATAATGAAAGGGAGCTTTTCAAGTCGAAACCGTTCCACAGAAACGCCTAAAATAGAAGCGGTCAAAAGGCCGGTTCCGAAAGAAAGCAGATAAATCAAAGCATAGCTGATAAGAGATAACAAAAATAAAAGGACAGGTGAAGTTTTAGTATAGAGAATCCGACAAAAAAGAAAAGTGAGAAAAATCACTACGATGATTTTCAGGACTTGATTTCCATTAAAGAAAAGTGAAATACTGTAAACAATAACGGAGGAACTTAGCGAATAACCCAAAATGCCAAACCAGAATCGGGAATCGTTCCAACGGCGAGGAATGAAAGTGTCCAGAAAGAGAAAAAGACAGAAGGAGTCCAGAGTGGTATAAAGACAAGTTAGTAAATACTCCATTGGTTTTGTCCTTTCCATTGAAGATAACGCCTTTTCAATTCGGTGTGATTCTTTTCGCTGGAGGTCAGGATTTTTCCGCCTTTTAGCTGGACTTTTCCGTAGCGAAAGACTTCGATATAATTCATATTGACAAGATAACTTTTTTGAATCCGCAAAAATCCAAATGGCTCAAGCTTATCAGAAAGTTCTGTTATGGTTCGATAAAACTGATAACTGGGGTCTTCTTCGTGAATAAGATGCAGAACGATAATGCGCCGATGAGATTCCAGATATAAAATATCCTGCAAAGGAATGTTGAGAGGTTCAGAATTGATGGAGATGGTAAGGCATTGATGATTTTTAACAACTTCATCAACTGCAAGGTCGAAAGTCGGAATCAGCTTTTGGACTAAATCAGTTTTAAGTAAATAACGAAAAGCTCGGACTTCATAGCCTTCCGGAGCATACTGAACAAAGTTGGTTACAAAGATGATAACAACATCTGGTTTTATTTCATGCAGTTTGCGAGCAAGGGTGATGCCGTTCTGTTCGGGCATATCAATGTCCAGAAAGGCAATATCAAAAGCTTGTAAAGATCCGATTTGCGGTGAATCAGTATAAACGAAAAAATTTATGCTTACAGCGATGAAATTGCAATGCTGTCGCAGAGAATCTTCAATTTGAACAGCATCTGCCGGGTTGTCATCACATATCAAGATATTCATGGAAACCTCCTGAGAAACAGTGAATCAAGGTTAGAATAGCGTATCACACAGAGAATGTCAATGAAGTTTTGATTTGATGAAGACCTCGAAAAATCATGAATCTGCTGTCATAACCCGATTTGGGAACATAATTTCCGGCAGTTGTTCCCATTTTGTTGTGAGAAATCAAAGAAAAGATTATTCTGAAAGAAAACACGGCAAAATGGAGTGACGAATCATGCAGCTGGAAATCAAATCTTTGTCGAAATGCTTTCGTTCCAAAACAAAAAGTACGCAAGCTTTGAATGATGTGAATCTCACCGTTCAGGAAAGTGAAATTGTTTGTATTCTGGGGCATAATGGAGCAGGAAAGACGACGCTGGTAAAATCGATTTGCGGATTGCTGAAACCGGATGATGGATATGTGAAAATTGATGGCAAAATCGTTCACAAGAATCTTGCGTATGCGCATCGAAAATGCGGAACGGTTTTGGAGGGTTCACGAAATATCTACTATTACCTGACAGCGTATGAAAATCTTCAGTATTTCGGACTGTTGAACGGGTTACAGCAAACGAAAATTGATGAGCTGGCCAATCAGTACTTGAAAATGTTTGATTTGGAAGCCTTCCGGAATGTTCCGTCGAATTCATTTTCCCGAGGGATGCAGCAAAAGGTGGCAATTATCATTGCACTGATGAAAGACCCGGATATTCTTTTGCTGGATGAACCGACCCTCGGTCTGGATATTTTGTCTTCAGATTCTGTGATTAAAATGCTGAAACAGCTGGCCGCTGATGAACACCGCACAATTTTGATTACAACACATGATATCCATTTGATTGAAGAATTGAATTGTCGGTTGGTTTTTATGAATCACGGTCAAATCATTCGGGATAGTCCATTGTCTGCACTCAGACAGAATGAAAAGGTAGCATGTTATAGATTGACAATGATGACGACAGCTGATTTGCCAAAGGATGCAGTCGTTGAAGAAAAACAGGAAAATATTACAGTCTTTCGGACAAGCGATTGTGGATGGATTCAGAATCGATTGAAGATGCCGCAGCTGATACAGATTGAAAAATGCAATCAGTCCGTGACCGATATTTACAAGGAGGTCATGATGCATGAATAGAATGTTTGCGCTACTGAAAGCGGAGTGTCTGAAAGTTTTTGGTGATGTGAAAATTTACTGGCTGAACTATATTTTCGGAAACCTGAATGTGTTCTTCATGTTTTTTGGACTTTTTTATGCGTTTTCTGAAAATAAACAGGATGATGTCGGGAAAATGCTGTTTTTGTTCGGCTTGATGTATTGGTACTTTGGTGTTCATGCAGTGGATTTAATCAGTATTCTGATTGAAGAAGAAATTGAACAGGGAACATTGGAACAATTGCTGATGACACGAACTCCTTTGGCGGTTTCACTGATGTTTCGTATTGTTGCGCAAATTTTATTTGATTTGTTTAAAGGAAGCTTTGTGTTTGTCGTTTGCGCGGCATGTTTTCAAATCAATTTTACGATGATACTGAAAATGGAATTCTGGCTTTCAGTCATCGTGTTTTTTGCTGGACTGGCCGCAATGTATGGTTTTGGCTATCTGATAGCAGGACTTTCGCTTGTATATAAACAGGTGTCTTCCCTTGCTTCGATTTCATCTTCGCTTATTTTGTTCTTTTCAGGAACAACGATTGCAATTGATTCGTTTCCGGCAGGGATTCAATGCGCAATAAAATTGTTTCCGTTCTATTGGAGCAACTTTGCCATCCGTGAAATTTTGACGAATTCTAGTAAGATGAGCCGGTATCCGTTGACAGGTCTGGTAATCACTGCGGTTTTCTGGATCATAAGCGGACTTTTGACACTCCATAAATGTTTGGATACCGTCTATAAAAAAGGAACGACAGGAACATATTGATAATGTTGCGTGAGGAAATAAAGATGCTTGGACTGCTAAAAATAGAATTGCGCAGACTTATTTCAGAGCTGAAAAATTATAGACTGAATCAAATCGTTGGGATTTTTGATGTTATTTTATTGTGTGCCGGAATTCTGATCGGAACCGGAAAAGAACTTTTCCCGGGAGAAAAACAGGAGTACGCGTTGATTGGAATGATACTCTGGCGCAGTACGGTGGTGTGCCTGCAAACATGTTGCGATATGATTCAAAAAGAATTTCGGCTGGGAACGATTGAACAACTGATGATGGCACGCTATTCTTTCTTGAAAGTAATGATCGCGCGGCTGACTGTAAAAGTTCTGGTTGAGGGTGGAAAGCTGATGTTGGCAACAGCAGTGCTGTCTGTGATGTTCAAAATTGAGTTTCATGGGGAGCCAAATCTGACTTTAACTATCGCTGTGATACTAGTCAGCCTTTTTGGAGCATTTGGCATGGGATTTGTGGTGGCAGGAATCGCAATGATTTACAAAAAAGCAAACGCACTCGTCAATTCAGTCAGCCACTTTATGCTGTTTTTCACAGGGGCATTGATTCCATTGGAAGTGCTTCCAGATGGCTTTTCGCCTATTGCGAAAATATTTCCGTTTATCTGGGCGGTGAAAAGCATCCAGCAAAATCAAATCAGTGAAAGTTTTATAATGCTGATGATTTCTTCGCTGGCATGGCTTATTTTTGGAGTTGGAATGTTTGTGCTTTGCAACGAAAAGGCGCAGGCACAGGGAACAGTCGGAAAATACTGAACATTTTGTTCAACTTTTGGGATGCCGCTTGACAAATCCCGATCAGTTGTGCTATCTTAACATTATCGAGAGAAGCTTTTCCTGCTGACGGAAATTTGTGGAGTACCACAGTGTAGGAAGAGCTTGAACTGTCAATGCCGACCGTCTGGGCAGCTTTGCGCGATTGCTGCGCGAAGCTGCCCTTTTTTCGTTAAAAAGGAGGAAGACGTATGAAGTCTGATATCGAGATCGCTCAGGAAGCCAAAATGAAGCCGATTTCCGAAGTTGCCGCCTCGCTCGGCCTTGCCGATGAAGATGTCATCCCGTATGGCCGTTACAAGGCGAAAATCAATCACCGCCTTATCCATAAGGCTGGCAAGCAGGGCAAGATGATCCTCGTGACGGCTATCAGCCCGACGCCTGCCGGTGAGGGTAAGACGACTACAAGCGTGGGTATGGCTGACGCCATGAATGCCCTTGGCAAAAAGACCATGCTCTGCCTGCGTGAGCCTTCTCTCGGTCCGGTCTTCGGCGTTAAGGGCGGTGCGGCCGGCGGCGGCTATGCGCAAGTCGTGCCGATGGAAGACATCAACCTCCACTTTACCGGCGATCTGCACGCCATCGGTGCAGCGAATAACCTGCTTGCGGCGATGATCGACAACAGCATCCAGCAGGGCAATTCGCTCAATATCGACCCTCGCCGCATCACTTGGAAACGCTGCATGGATATGAACGACCGTCAGCTTCGTTTCATTGTGGATGGTTTGGGCGGCAAGGTCAACGGCACACCCCGTGAGGACGGCTTTGATATTACCGTCGCCAGCGAAGTCATGGCAATTTTCTGCCTTGCGACAAGCATTTCTGACCTGAAAGAGCGGCTGAGCAAGATCGTTTGTGCCTACACCTACGACGGCAAGCCAGTCACGGCTGGCGAGATCGGTGCGGCAGGCGCAATGACAGCCCTGCTGAAAGATGCCCTCGACCCGAACCTCGTTCAGACCCTCGAAAACAACCCGGCTATCATCCACGGCGGCCCGTTCGCCAACATCGCTCATGGCTGCAACAGCGTCATGGCGACCAAGCTGAGCCTGTCGCTGGCTGATTACGTTATCACGGAAGCCGGTTTCGGTGCAGACCTTGGCGCAGAGAAGTTCCTCGATATCAAGTGCCGCTATGCCGACATTGCGCCCAGTGCCTGTGTGCTGGTTGCAACCGTTCGTGCCCTTAAGAGCCACGGCGGTGTGGCAAAAGCCGACCTGAACCAGCCCAATCTCGAGGCAGTCAAGGCTGGCGCGGCAAACCTTGTCCGTCACATCGACAATCTGAAAAACGGTTTTGGTCTGCCGGTGGTCGTTGCCATCAACGCTTTCCCGACCGATACTTCCGAGGAGCAGGCGTATGTTGAGCAGGTCTGCGCTGAGCAGGGCGTTCCCTGCGTCCTGAGCGAGGTTTTCGCCAAGGGCGGTGAAGGCGGCAAGGCACTTGCTGAGGAAGTCCTCAAAATTATGGAAGAACGTCCTATCCAGTATACTTACTCGCTCGACATGCCCATTAAAGATAAAGTTAAGGCCATCGCAACGAAGATTTACCGTGCCGACGGTGTGAATTTCAGTGCTGCTGCCAGCAAGACCATCGCCGAGCTGACTGAGATGGGCTACGGCAATCTGCCGGTCTGTATCGCCAAGACCCAGTACAGCTTCAGCGATAACGCCAAGCTCTTGGCCGCTCCTACCGGCTTCACGATGGAAGTCCGCGAAGTCCGCCTCGCCGCCGGTGCCGGTTTCGTGGTCGTCATCTGCGGCAATATCATGACCATGCCCGGCCTGCCGAAAAAGCCTGCCGCCGTCAACATCGACGTCGATGCTGATGGTAAGATCACCGGACTGTTCTGATTATTTTGTGATAAACAAATAAAAATCGGCTGCGCATTTTGTGTTGCGCAGCCGATTTTTTGTTTGAGAATTTACTTGCTCAGCCACCGCAGAGCGAAGTAGCTGTATGCAGCAGAGCCTTCAAAAAGGATGCCGTCGTCGAAGCGGACTTTCGGGTGATGCTGGCCGTAGAGGTAGCCGTCTTTGGAGCTGCCGGCCGAGATGAACATGCTGACCGTCGGCACCTCATGGCTGACAAAGGCAAAATCCTCACTGCCGCCGCCTGCTTTGCCGCCGGTGATGGGCGTCATGTCCATTGCGCCCTGACCCAGCAAGTCGGTCATATAGGTCAGAGCATCCGCTGCCAAAGCCTTATCGACCACCATGCAGGGGCAGTAATCGCTGAACTCAACCTCTGCCGTGCAGCGGAACGCCGTTGCGACGCCCTGTGCAATTTCGGTCATCCGCTTGCGGATGAGTTCGCCGGTCTTGTTGTCGGGGTCGGTGGTGCGGATGGTGCCGAACATCTCCGCCGTATCAGGGATGACGTTGGAGGCCGCACCTGCCTTGAAGCAGCCGGTCGTCAGGACACCAAATCCGTTGGGGTCAAGCTCCCGGCTGTTGATCTCCTGCAGGGCGATGTGGATGTGCGCCGCTGCGGTAATGGGGTCGATGCAGGCATTCGGGGTAGAACCATGTCCGCCCTTTCCGTGAACGGTGATATGGTACTGCTCGCAGCTTGCCATCGTGATGCCGCCGCCCGGAACCAGAACGGTACCGGCAGGCAGGGGCATTCCGGCCAGAACATGGAACATCACAGCGGCATCGACCTTCGGGTTTTCCAGCAGGCCGTTTGCGATCATGTCGGGCGAACCTTGGAAGATCTCCTCAGCAGGCTGGAATTCCAGCTTGACGGTACCTTCCAGCTCGTCCTCGTGGGCTTTCAGCAGCTTTGCCGCGCCCAGCATCATGGCAGTGTGCATGTCGTGGCCGCAGCCGTGCATCCTGCCGGGGATCTCCGATGCAAATTCCTCGCCGGACTGCTCCTGAATCGGCAGAGCGTCCATGTCTCCTCGGAGGAGGATGGTCTTGCCCGGCTTCTTGCCGCCAGCCAGCGCAATGACGCCGGCCTTGCCGCAGTCCTGCGGCGTATAGCCCATCTCGGTCAGTGCCTGCTTTACCAGAGCTTTGGTCTGGGGCAGGTCAAAACCCACTTCCGGGTGCTTGTGGAGCGTCCGCCGCCATGTTTGCAGCTGGGGTTCCAGTGTTTTTGCTTCATTCAAGAGTTCTTTTGCAGAGATCATGGTATCAGCTCCTTATAAGAACATTATACAAGCTTCTCCTGATAGGAGAGCCAAAATTAGTTGTTGTCAGAGCCTTCCGGGTGGTACTGCGCACAGGTGCATTTCTTCCACTTGAGGCCGCTGCCGCACGGGCAGGGGTCGTTCCGGCCAATTTTAATGACACGGACAGGCTGACCCTTGGGCGCACCCTTCGCACCGGGCACACCGTTGCCGGGAACAAAACCTTCGCCGGTGGGCTTGGCGACCTGCTCACGCTTGGGAGCGGCACCGGCCTGACGGACTTCGATGGTGAGCAGCATCTTGATGCTGGATTCCCGGATGGCATCGACCATCTGGTCGAACATGTCAAAGCCCTCGATACGGTACTCAACAACGGGGTCTTTCTGGCCGTAGCCGCGCAGAGCGATGCCCTGACGCAGCTGATCCATATTGTCGATGTGATCCATCCAGTTCCGGTCAACGCACTTGAGCAGGCAGATGCGTTCCAGCTCACGCATGAGCGGTGCGCCGTAACGCTGCTCCTTGTCGTTCAGGACATCCATGCCGCGGTCATACAGCATATCGGCGATGCCCTCTACCGACAGAGAATCATAATCAGCAACTGTATAATGGAAGTCGGCCTCAGTCGTCAGCCAGCCCAGATAGTGGCGGCGGAGCGCACCGAAATCCCACTCGTCCTTAACGTCGCCTGCGAGGAACTGCTTGCAGCTGGAGTCGATGTTCTCCCGGAGCATCTTGTGCATTTCGGCGCTGATGTCCTCGCCGTCCAGAACCTTCCGACGCTGGCCGTAGATGATCTCACGCTGCTGGTTCATAACATCGTCGTATTTCAGAACGTTCTTGCGGATCTCGAAGTTGCGACCCTCCAGCTTCTTCTGCGCACTCTCGATGGTATTGGTGACCATCCGGTTCTCGATGGGAGTATCTTCGTCGATGCGAAGCGTGTCCATCAGACCCTGTACCCGGTCACCGCCGAACAGACGCATCAGATCGTCCTCGAGGCTCAGGTAGAAACGGGATGCACCCGGGTCACCCTGACGACCGGCACGGCCGCGCAGCTGGTTGTCGATACGGCGGCTCTCGTGACGCTCGGTGCCAATGATGAACAGACCGCCTGCGGCACGGACTTCGTCGGCCTCAGCGTCGATCTCAGGCTTGTATTGTGCGTACAGCTCATCGAAACGCTTGCGTGCGGCGAGAATATTGGCATCCTCGGTGTCGCCATGGCCGTTGGCTTCGGTCAGCAGCAGCTCGACCGAAGCCGGAAGTGCATCCTCGGGCTTGTCCGGGCTGAGCAGTTTTTCGCAGAAATGCTCTCTCCGCATCTGCGCCTTTGCCATAAACTCGGCGTTGCCGCCCAGCATGATATCGGTACCACGGCCTGCCATGTTGGTGGCGATGGTGATGGCACCTTTTTTACCTGCCTGTGCAACGATCTCCGCTTCACGCTCGTGGTTCTTTGCATTCAGAACGTTGAAATCACGGGTGTATTTCTGGAGCATTTTAGCCAGAAGTTCGCTCTTCTCGACACTGACCGTACCGACCAGAACCGGCTGGCCATTCTTGTGGCACTCGAGAACCTGCTGGATAACGGCCTTGTACTTGCCGTTGATGGTCTTGTAGATGGCGTCCGGGTAGTCCTTGCGGATATTCGGGCGGTTGGTGGGGACTGTGACGATGTTCAGGCCGTAGATCTCGGTGAACTCGGTCGCCTCGGTCTTTGCCGTACCGGTCATACCGGCCAGCTTCTTGTACATA
Source organism: Lawsonibacter asaccharolyticus (assembly GCA_963599235.1). Classification (GTDB taxonomy): domain Bacteria; phylum Bacillota; class Clostridia; order Oscillospirales; family Ruminococcaceae; genus Faecalibacterium. The sequence continues at coordinate 8,902 of CAVBWT010000032.1, forward strand.
CGGAAATAGTTCTGGAAGGTGATGGTCGCAAGCGTCTTGCTCTCAGCGGCAATTTTGACGCCCTCTTTTGCTTCGATTGCCTGATGCAGACCCTCGTTGTAGCGGCGTCCGATCATCAGACGACCGGTGAACTCATCGACGATGATGACCTGACCGTCCTTCACAACGTAGTCGATGTCCTTCTGCATGACACCATAGGCTTTGATGGCCTGGTCGATGTGGTGGGCGAGGGTCATGTTCTCGGTGGCAGCAAGGTTGTCGATGTGGAAGTACTGCTCCGCCTTCTTGATGCCGCTTGCGGTCAGGGTGCAGGTCTTATGCTTCTCGTCGACAACATAATCGCCGTCGGTCTGCTCGTCCGTCTCGACCTTGTCTTCCAGCTCAACAACAACACTCTTACGCAGGGTGCGGACAAAGCGGTCGACCTGCGTATACAGGCTGGAAGAGTCCTCGCCGCGGCCGGAAATGATCAGCGGAGTACGAGCCTCATCGATCAGGATGGAGTCGACCTCGTCGACGATGGCGTAGGCGTGGCCGCGCTGAACCATGTTGTCCTTGTAGGTCACCATGTTGTCACGCAGGTAGTCAAAACCGAACTCGTTGTTGGTACCGTAGGTGATATCTGCCTGATATGCCTGACGGCGTGCATCACCGTCCATGCCCTGCACGATCAGACCGACCGACAGACCCAGCCAGCGGTAGAGCTTGCCCATCCACTCGCTGTCACGCTTGGCAAGGTAATCGTTGACGGTAACGATGTGGACGCCTTCACCGGTCAGGGCGTTCAGATAAGCCGGCAGGGTGGCGACCAGCGTTTTGCCTTCACCAGTCTGCATCTCAGCGATGGCACCGCGGTGCAGGGCGATACCGCCGGTGACCTGAACCGGGAAATGCTTCATGCCAAGCACACGCCATGCGGCTTCACGGCAGACGGCAAAAGCGTCCGGCAGGATGCTGTCCAGAGTAGCACCGTCGGCCAGCTGCTGCTTGAAGGCAGGCGTCTGTGCCTGAAGGTCTGCGTCAGACAGCACCTGATATTTAGGCTCCAGCGCAAGGATCTGTTTGGTAATCGGGTTGATCTTTTTCAGCTCTCGATCCGAAAAGCTGCCGAAGATTCTTTCAGCAAGGGACATTCAATACACCTCATCTATTCCATTGGGGCGGAAAACCGCCCGGGATAAAAACACAGATACATCTATATGATACACCAAAGCGCAAAACGCGTCAAACCCACAGGATGATTTTAGCCCGGATTTGAATGAACTTTCTGTAAAATCGTGCAGAAGAAATGAAATAATGGTTAAGAAACAAAAAAGCTGCCACAAAAAGCGGCAGCAGAGAATGCGATTTCAGAAAGGCCGAGCAACCGGGAAAAAGCCTTTCGGGGATACCGCAGGAGGCCTGCTCGATCAGGGGAAACCTGCGGTCAGGGAATCATATAAAAGACACAAGAAGCGTTATGCTTCCACGAAAACTTTGAGAAGGGCGGTGTTGGCCTCGATGATCTTTACCAGCAGAACGCCGAGGACAGTGCAGCTGATGAGTTCGCCGATGCCGACCGAGATTCCGTTGGTGACACAGGCCAGCCAGAGCGGAGCCGAGGAGGACGGGTCGGGGAAGAGGACAGCGATCTCGATGCCGATGATGACGGCATTGAAAAGGACCGGCGGCAGAGAGGCCGCAATCGCCAGACCTTTGAAGCGGATGTTGCGCAGCTTGTAAGTCACGACGCAGGCCAGCAGGGTCGCCAAGGTGCCGAAGATGACGTCCACGATGGTGGAACCAAGCAGGTTTGCAAGGAAGCAGCCCAGCACGACGCCTACGATGTACTCGGCACCGAAGACGGGCAGCAGGCAGAGAGCCTCGGCCACACGCACCTGTACGACACCGTAGGACAGCGGCTGCAACGCCATGCAGAGGACGACATAAATTGCAGCGACCAGTGCGCAGCGAACGAGCTTGCGGACGGAAGAATTCTGATTCATGATATAGTACTCCAGCGGTATGATTTTGACCTCGCAGGGCCGCCAGCCCCTGTGGGTTTGGCCCGGCATGGTTCGAGACATACCGGGGAGCCTAAAATCCTAAGTTGCTCTTTCAGGAATGCCACAGAAAATGCGGCGACAGAGAGTATATCATAAAAACGACCGGATTGCAACAAAAAACTGCCGCAAAATCAAATGCGGGAGTTTTTTGAAAGAATGATCGTTTAGTCTCTGGGATTGCCTACATAGACGAGCGCAAGGGTATCAGGGCCGGTATTGGCCGAGACGACACCGCCGAGGTTGAAGGTGAGGATCGGAGCCTTGCCAAAGGCTTTCCGGCAGGCTTTTTCCAGTTCAGCGGCCTGAGGAATGCTGGTGTGGCCGATCATATAATCGAAGTCTTCAACGCCCTCGGAACGCTTCTTGCACAGGTCGATCATGGCCGGGATAACTTTGTCATCGCCGCGGACTTTGCTCTCGACCTTGGTCTTGCCGTCGATCAGGGTGATGATGGGGCGCAGACCCAGCAGCTCACCGGCAAAGGCAGCGGCGGCGGAGATGCGGCCGCTTTTCTTCATCTGCTTGAGGCTGTAAGGTCCGAGGACGATCTCCATCTTGTTCATCTGAGTCTCAAACTCGTTGATGACATGGCTGACCTCGGCACCGTTCTGGAGCTTGCGAGCCATCTCGCAAAGATACCAGCCAAATACCATCGAATAGGTGTGGGGGTCCAGCAGATGGATCTTCAGGTGATGCTCCGGGCGTTCTTCTCGCAGCATTCCCTGTGCCATGACAGCGTTATTGTAGGTAGAAGAGCCGGAACGGTTGATGGGCACATGAATGACATCGGTGTAGCCTTCGTCAACGTACTGGCAGTATTTCTCACAGAACTGGATGGGCGTGATGGCGGCAGTGGAAGGAACGCCTTTGGCTTCCCTCATTTTCTGGTAGAATTCTTCGTTGGTGCAAGACACACGCTCGATATAATCCACATCGTCCAGCAGGATGTGGAAGCTCATGATGTCAATGCCGTATTTCTCGGCCAGCTCCTGCGGCATGTCGCAGGAGGAGTCGGTCAGGATCGCGATTTTGCTCATAGTGTTCCTCATTTCCATTCATAGTCACGCAGGTGGCCGTGGTCCAGCAGTTCCGGGAAATCCCACTGACGCAGGACTTCGTAGACGCCGACGGCAACGCTGTTGGAGAGATTCAGGCTTCGGCAGGTGTCACGCATCGGCATCCGGATGCAGTGTTCCTGATTGGCAGCTAACAATGCCTCGGGCAGACCGGCATCTTCCCGTCCGAAGACGAGATAGGAACCGTCCGGATAAGAGACATCGGTGTAACGCTGAGGTGCCTTGGTCGTAAAATAATAGAAGGGGCCTTTGTTCTTGGCGAAAAAATCATCGAGGTCGTCATAGTAGCTGATGTCGAGATAGTGCCAGTAATCCAGTCCGGCGTGTTTCAGCTTCTTGTCGTCGATGGCAAATCCCATCGGGCCGACCAGATGCAGGCGGCAGGCAGTGCAGGCACAGGTACGGGCGACATTGCCGGTATTCTGTGGGATACGCGGTTCGACCAGCACGATATTCAGAGTTGGTTTTTCACTCATCGTCCGGCCTCCTTACAGTTCCTGTATGGGGCAGAGACGAGGCAGCAGCGGCTCGAACCAGACGCCGAAACGGGCATCCTGCCCGAAGGGAGTGTTCTGGATAGCCAGCGACACGAACTCGGCGGCATTGTCGGCGGCGGCACTCAAGGCGTTGCCTTGAATGAGAGAGCCGATGAGGACTGCGCCGTATAAGTCGCCGGTGCCCGGGAAACTGCGGTTGATGTGCAGCTTTTTGATGACGAAACGTTCGCGGCCTGCGCCTGCACAGCCAATGTACTTGCCCAGCGAAAGGCCGGTGACGACAGCACCCGGAGCGAGCTGCGTCAGCTCGTCAGCCAGAGCCTGTGCGGAGTCGTCGTCAAAGCTTTCGGGCAGGCTGTCCTTTTGCAGGAGCAGCCCGGCCTCGGTCACGTTAGGCAGGATGACGTCTGCCTGTTTGCAGAGAGAACGCATCCGGTCGATAAGCTCCGGTGTGACGGTCGAATATGCTTTGCCGTTGTCGCCCATCACCGGATCGACGATCTTTTTCGCTCCCGGCCAGAAAGCAAATGCCTTTTCCGCCAGTGCGACCTGCGCCTCGCCGCCGAGGTAGCCGGTGTAGATGCAGTCGAACTCCAATCCCAGCTCCCGGTAATGGTCGAGGGCAGCTTCGCCGTAAGTGCAGCCATCCATCCGGGCGGGTGTGCCGAAGCCGCCGGTGTGGGTCGAGAGAATGACGGTCGGCAGAGCAATAGGCTGAACACCCATGACCGACAGAACCGGCAGGATGACGGAAAGACTGCACCGACCGACGCCGGATAGGTCGTGGATACAGAGAACTTTTTTCGGTTCGTTATGTTTCAGCAAAAAAAGTGGCCTCCTTCGCAGAATGTGCCATAAAATTCGGACAGAACGACCCAATTTTATCAGCATACCTATATAGTATACCACATTTTCCTGCGTAAAAAAAGCGTATAGTGGCTTCTTTGTCGGAAATACTAGGGATATCGACCCGAAAATTTTCAGACTCTGAGCAGCGAAAGGAGATTTTTTATGAGAAACGAGCATAAATCGAGTTCGGCCAGCGGTGTTCTGCTGGGTATGGCGGCAGGTGCGGCTCTGGGGATGGCAAGCACCATGATGGTGACGCAGAATCCTCGTCAGGCCAAGCGCACGGCACGGAAACTGGCAAAAGGAGCAGAGAAAGCCATCTGCCAGCTGGATGAGATGGTCGGAGATTTCGTAGAAAAGAAACTGGATATGTAATCCAAAAGAGCCGCCCATGCCGGGCGGCTCTCAGTTTGCGGAACGCTTATTTTGTCCAGACGCACATCCGGGCGGTGGTGTTGAGTTCACCGAGGATGCTCATATCCATCTGGATGTTGCAGGTGACGAGCAGGGCTTTGTTTACGTCGCTGCCGGTCAGGACGGATGCCGGAAGGTTCTTGATGGTGAGAACCGCAGTGCCTTTCTCAAGGTCGCCGCTCGTCACGCCGTCATAAGTCATATCGCCGATGGTGAAACCGGTCAGGGAACCGGTGACGCCCATCTTGGACACCTGCTTGATCGGCAGAGACAGGGTATAGGTACCGTTGGACTGCCGGGTAAGGGTGGTCTCACGGTCAGAGTCGATGCCGCTGTTTGCCATAGATTCCTTGTCGGATTTTTCTTTCCAGAATTTGACACCGACGGTTAGCTTGACCGCAGCCATTGCGCTGACAGTCAGCATACACAGCAGCACCAGAGAGATGACTGCTGCGCCGGTGCGTTTGAATGTATTTGTCATAAAGATTCAGCCTTTCCTGCCGCAATGCGGCCTCTGTGAAGAGCCTGTGTTCGGACAGGCTCAGGGTTTGTCAAGACAAAGGTAGCATACCCGTTGAGAAATGTCAATCGGCTTCATGAAAGATTTACAAAAATTACTCAACATATGTTCTACAAATTATGAAGAAAAAGGTAAGGACAACAAAACACGCCGCTTCCCGACTGGAACGGACGGAAAGCGACGTGTGGGATTCAAATATTTAAGCTAAGAAGAGATTAGACCTCAAAGTTGGGGTCATCCTTCAGGACGTGGATCTCGCTCATGAAGGGGCTCTGCTCAGGATCTTGGAACGGAGCTTCCTTGATGTACTTGTTCAGCTGAACAGCGGTACGGGTCGGATCGGCGATGGTGCCTGCGCCGCCGATGCAGCCGCCCGGGCAGCCCATGCCTTCCAGCAGGTAGCCGTTATACTTACCGGCCTTTGCCAGCATCATCAGCTTCTTGCACTCGGCCAAACCCTGTGCGGACGCGATCTTGACATCCATATCGGGGTGCCATTCCTTGATCTTGTCGGCGACAGCCTTTGCAACGCCGCCGGACTGTGCGAAGCCGCGGCCTGCACCGGAAGCGGAGCAGAGAGCTGCCTCGTTGGGATCGACCTCCAGAGAATCGAAGTCCAGATCCTTGCCTTCCATGATACCGGCCAGTTCCTCGAAGGTCAGAACGAAGTCGACATCACTGCGGACGGTACGACGAGAAGCCTCCAGCTTCTTTGCTGCGCAGGGTCCGATGAAGCACATACGGGCGGTGGGATCCTTCTGTTTCATCATGCGAGCGGTGAAGACCATCGGGGTCATGGTCATGGAGATGTTCTTAGCCAGATCCGGGAATGCGGTCTTTGCCATCATGCTCCATGCCGGGCAGCAGGAAGTTGCCATAAAGTTCAGCTTCTCCGGAACCTCTTCCAGAAAGTCGTGTGCCTCATCGACGGTACACAGGTCAGCACCGATGGCGACTTCGACGACGTCGTAGAAGCCGACAGCCTTCAGAGCGGCCTTGAGCTTGCCGACAGAAGCCAGAGAGGGGAACTGGTTGACGAATGCCGGAGCGACCAGAGCATAGATGCGGTCGCCGCGGTTGAAGCCCTGAATCAGCTGATAGATCTGACCCTTGTCAGCGATGGCACCGAACGGGCAGTTGACGAGGCACTGGCCGCAGGAAACGCACTTGCTGTAATCGATCTCGGCACGACCCAGCTCGTCAGAATGGATAGCACCCATGCCGCAGGCAGCTGCGCAGGGACGCTCGGTCTTGACGATAGCGTTGTAGGGGCAGACGGTCGCGCAGCGACCGCACTTGATGCACTTATCCTGATCAATGGTGGAACGGCCGCTCTCCCAAGTGATCGCCTTCTTGGGGCAGACTTCCATACAGGGATGGGCCAGACAGCCCTGACACAGGTCGGAGACCTTGACCAGCTTCTCGGGGCAGCGGTTGCAGGCGAACTTGATGACGTTCACCAGTGGGGGATCATAATACTTATCGGCGATGGAAGCGTCTTCCAGACCGGAGACGACGCTGTTATGCTCGTCCATACGGCGAGTGGGCAGACCCATTGCCAGACGGACGCGCTCCTCAACGATAGCACGCTCGAGGAAGATGTCCTTGCGGAGTTTGCCCTCTTCACCCGGGATGATGGTGTAAGGGATCTTGCGCATCAGGTGGTTTGCCTGCTCGCCCTTGACGTTTGCGTAGGCCATCCGCGCAACCTCGGTGAACACCTGGCGGCGGATCTGGATGACCGTCGTGTTGATTCCTCTAAAACTCATTCCAATCTCTCCTTGCGTTTGAAACAACAGAACAACATACCGCAGAAACCTGCACTTGCGGTTTTGTAATACCCTGCGGTGTTACATCGGGCGGAGGTACCGTATCGCTGCAAACGACACGCCGACCCGAATAATCCACTTTTATTGTAGCACAAACAAAAACGTCTGAAAAGACCAAACCTTAAAATTTGTTATATGATTCACAATATTCATGGAACCGAGTGGGCTTCTCAGAAATCAGCAGAGCTGAGCCCGGACACGCTCGCCGTCGTACTGACCCAGGCGGACATGAACGATCTCGCCGCTCTTGCGGCCGGGTGCCGAGACGACGACCGGGATATACAGCCGGGTGTAACCAGTGAAAAGCGTCTCAGACAGCGGTGTTTCCAGCAGAACGTCGTCTTCGGTGCCTTCGTAACCGGCGAGGACTTCCCGGCGGACGTCTTCTGCGACGGCGTTCATCTTCCGGCTCCGCTCCTGCTTCTCACGCTCATGCACCTGATCCGGGAAATCATAAGCAGGCGTGCCGCTGCGACGGGAGTAGGGGAAGACGTGGACTTTCAGGAAGCCGATTTTCTTCAGAAATTCACAGCTCTCTTCAAAGTCGGTGACGGTCTCACCCGGGAAGCCGCAGATGCAATCGGTGGTAAAGCTGACCGGACGGTCACCATAGGCGGCACGAATTTGAGCAACCACCTCGGCATACTGTTCGGCAGTGTAGACCCGGCGCATCCGGCGGAGGGTCGAGGAACAGCCGCTCTGCAGGCTCAGGTGGAACTGCGGACAGAGTTTGTCCACAGCGGCCAGTCGGGTGATGAACTCGGGCGTCAGCATGTCGGGGTCAAGGCTGCCCAGACGAATGCGCTCGATGCCCTCGACCTCGGCGCAATGTTCCACCAGCTCGACGAGATTCGTGCCGGTGTCCAGACCATAGCTTGGCAGGGAAATGGCACTCAGCACGACCTCCCGGTAGCCGGACGTGGCCAGCTGGTGCAGCTCGCTGAGGATACTCTCTTCGGCACGGCTCCGCACCGGGCCGCGAGCGCGAGGAATGACGCAGTAGGCACACTGACGGTTGCATCCGTCCTCTACTTTAATGAACGCACGCGTATGCGTCTCGAAGCGTTCGACCGGCAGCTCCTCGAACTGCTCACCCCGTGCATGGGGCGTGATGGCGACGATACGCTCGTGACCATCCAGCAGTTTCATTACATTGTCAAGGATAGCTTTCCGGTCACCATTGCCGCAGACGAGGTCGGCTTCCATGAACTGGGCGGCCTCCTCCGGGAATGCCTGCGGATAGCAGCCGGTCAGGACGGTGACGGCACCGGGATTCTCGCGCTTGGCCCGGCGAAGCCATTTGCGGCTTTTCTGGTCGCCAAAGTTGGTGACGGTGCAGCTGTTGACGACAAAGACATCAGCCTCTTCGCCTTCCTGCGCAATGGTGAACCCGGCGGAGCGGAACATCTGTTCCAGTGCGCCGGTCTCATTTAAATTGACCTTGCAGCCAAGGGTATAAAAACAAACTCGCATGAGGGGATTCCTTTCGATTTGGAAAAAAGCTTACAAAATCCTATTATACCAGATTCTTTTTCATAGGAAAAGGGTCATTTTGTACCTTGCCTTCGCATACACTGCAACCAGAGATTTTTTGTGACGATGCAGGGAGGTAGGAGAGATGGAACGGAGAAGATTTGCGGCGTTCTGCGCAGCCGCACTCTGCTTCTGGCTGTTCGCGCTGGCGTTCGGGTCGGCACAGGGGTTCGGACTGCGCGCAGTGCTGGCACCAGACGGGGCAAAGGCTGAGACGCGGACGGCGATACCGACCCTGAGCGGAACAGAGGTTCTTCCGGCTGCTGCCGACCAGCCATCCTTACAGCTGAACTGCCGGGCGGCGGTGCTGGTGGAACAGGAGAGCGGACGGGTGCTGTATGAGAAAAATCCCGATGAAGAGATGCCTATCGCTTCCATCACAAAGGTGATGACCCTGCTGCTGACTTTTGAGGCTGTGCAGGAGGGGCGGCTGACGATGGACACGCTGGTTCCGGTCAGTGAACATGCCTATGACATGGGCGGCAGCCAGATCTGGCTTGAACCGGGGGAACAGTTTACGTTGGACGAGATGATAAAAGCGATCTGCGTTTCCTCGGCTAATGATGCGGCAGTGGCCGTCGCAGAGCTGGTGGGCGGCAGTGAGCCGGTATTTGTGGAACAGATGAACGCCCGGGCGAAAGAACTGGGAATGGAGCATACGACCTTCCATAATGCCTGCGGACTGGATACTGAAGGCCATCTGTCTACGGCCCGGGATGTGGCGTTGATGAGCTGCCACATGCTGAACCATCATCCGGAGGTGCTGCATTATACCGGCATCTGGACGGACAGCCTGCGGAACGGACAGACTCAGCTGGTGAATACGAATAAGCTGCTCAAGCGATATAACGGCATTACCGGTCTCAAAACTGGCACGACCAGCGGCGCAGGCGTCTGCATTTCGGCCAGCGCGACCCGGGATGGCCTGAAACTCATCGCTGTGGTTCTGGGCGCACCGTCCAGCGCGGATCGGTTCAATGCGGCAACAACGCTGCTGGATTACGGCTTTGCAACGTATGAAGCAGCTCTGCTTCCGGCACTGACGAACCGGCCTTTGCAGCTCGATGTGAAAGGAAGCGCAGAGGGGGCTGTGCCGCTGGACTATGCGGTGATGCCGGAAACGGTTCTGCGGAAAAAAGGGGCTGGCGACACCCTGCGGACAGAGCTGACCCTGCCCGAAGAACTGACTGCTCCGGTCGAACGGGGGCAGGTGGTCGGAAAAATCTCGGTTTATGACGGGGATGCACTGGTGAATGAATTTGAAGTGAGAGCTGCCGCAGATGCACCGAAGTTGACCTTCGATTCCGCGCTCCGGCTGCTGTGGGAGAGTCTGGTTTGTTAAAAGAAACACACTACCGAAATAAAATCAGACGGCGGTCTGAAAAGTGCCTTGGACGGCTGAACAAAAGATGCTGGATGTGCCAAAAGATTATCATTAAAATTGTATGAAAACCAGAGATTTTGGCCTTGACTTTGCCCGGTGGGAACGGTACACTTATACCATAGAAACATCCTCGCCGGGCAGAAGGCCCGAAAAATGTTTGGAGGTTCTGATAAAATGAGTCTTGTTCTGAATACGAAGCATCTTTCAAGCTTCATCAGCGAAGAAGAGTATCAGGCGATCTACCCTCAGGTAGAGGCCGCTCATAAGCAGCTGGAAGCCAAGAACGGCCCCGGCAATGATTTCCTAGGCTGGATGTATCTGCCTCGTGATTATGATAAGGAAGAGTTCGCACGCATCAAGGAAGCGGCTGCAAAGATCCGCGAGGACTCCGAGGTTCTGGTCGTTGCCGGTATCGGCGGCAGCTACCTCGGCGCACGCGCTGTCGTTGAGGCGGTCAAGGGTCTGTACCACAACGAGCTGGACAACGGCCTGAAGATCTATTTCTGCGGCAACAGCATCAGCCCCACCTACCTGAACGATATCATCTCCCTGTGCAAGGGCAAGAAGTTCTCCATCAATGTTATCTCCAAGTCCGGCACCACCACCGAGACTTCTTTGGCATTCCGCGTTCTGCGCAAGCTGCTGGAAGATGAAATGGGTGTGGAAGAGGCCAATAAGCGCATCTATGCTACTACCGACCGCGCACGCGGAACCCTGAAGCAGCTGGCTGACGCACAGGGCTGGCCCACCTTCGTCGTTCCCGATGATGTCGGCGGCCGTTACTCCGTCCTGTCCGCTGTCGGTCTGCTGCCTATCGCAGCTGCCGGTGTCGACATCGACGAGCTGATGAAGGGCGCAGCAGACGCTATGGAGCGTTTCTCCGTCCTCAGCCCGGACAACGATGCTTACAAGTATGCAGCCAGCCGCAACATCCTGTACCGCAAGGGCAAGAGTGTGGAGATCTTGGAGTGCTACGAGCCGAACTTCACCCTTATGAACGAGTGGTACAAGCAGCTGTTCGGCGAGAGCGAGGGCAAGGACAATAAGGGTCTGTTCCCGGCAAGCTGCATCTTCTCTACCGACCTGCACTCGATGGGTCAGTTCATTCAGGAAGGCTCCCGTACCATGTTCGAGACGATCGTCGACGTCAAGAAGCCGGCACAGGATCTCTTCATTGAGAAGCTGGAGGGCAACTTCGACGGTCTGAACTTCCTCGCGGATCAGAACATGAGCGTTGTCAACCGCAAGGCAATGGAAGGCACCATCCTTGCTCACACCGACGGCGGCGTGCCGGAGGTCGTGATCGAGCTGGATGACCTGACTGCTTATAATGTGGGCTACCTCATCTACTTCTTCTGGCGTGCATGCGCATGCAGCGGCTATCTGCTGAGCGTCAACCCGTTCAACCAGCCGGGCGTTGAGAGCTATAAGAAGAACATGTTTGCTCTGCTGGGCAAGCCGGGTTATGAGAACCTGACCGCTGAACTGGAAGCAAAGCTGAAGTAAGAAAAAAGATCTCCCGCCGCAAGGCGTGGAAAATACAGGAGGACAGAACTATGATTAAACTGATTGTTGGCGCAAAGGGTTCCGGTAAGACCAAGGCTATGATCGACATGATCAATGATTCGGTCAAGAACACCAAGGGCAACGTCGTTGTTGTTGAGAAGGGCATGAAGCTGACCTATGATATCGCTCCGGCTGCCCGTCTGATCGACCTCGATGAGTACAAGGTCGCTGGCGGCGAGATGCTGTACGGCTTTGTTGCCGGCCTGCTGGCAAGCAACTACGATATCACCGACCTGTACATCGACGGCATCCTGAAAGTGCTGGATCACGATGTCAACCGTCTGGGCGTTATTCTGGACGAGATGGCAGCTGCTGCCGGCGATTCCGTCAAGATCACCGTCACCGTCAGCGCAGATGAGGCTGCTCTGCCCCACGACGTGAAGAAGTACCTGTAAGCTTCTGAAAAATTCCTGAAGATCCATTCCAAACGGGCAGGAAACCGGCAAAAAGAAATTTTTTCGGTTTTCTGCCTGTTTTGGTGTTGACAAAGGGCTGGGTTGGCGGTATACTAACTAAGCAGCCTTTTATGAGGTGTACTATGCAATTTGACCTGAGAAAGTTTGTCGCCGCTGGCAAACAGCCTTACCATGCAGAGTTTCAGTGTGATTTGTCTGCAAAGGATTTTGCCGGGGCGCGGATCGAACAGCCGGTGACGGCCTGCTTTGATGCAGAGATCGACGGTGAGGAAGTCCGGATGACCCTGTGGGCAACGGCGTTAGTACACGGAGAGTGCGCTCGCTGCCTTGACCCGGTAGAACGGGAAGAGACGGTCGACACAGAGTGGACAGTAAAAGAACGGGATTTCGATGATCCGGATTTTGACCTGCCGCTCGATGAAAAAGGCCATCTGGATGTGGATGAATGGCTGAATCAGGAGTTCATGTTCCAGATCCCTACGGTGCTGCTCTGCAGTGCCGACTGCCCGGGATTGTGTCCCCGGTGTGGGAAAAAGAGGGCAGAATGTGTCTGTCCTCCACAGGAGGATGAAGCCACTCCCACAGACGCAAGGCTCGCGATCCTCAAATCACTGCTTAACTGAGAAACCCATCAAGGAGGTGCAAAAATATGGCAGTACCTAAGAGACATCTTTCCAAGGCCCGCCGCGACAAGCGTCGCAGCAATGTTTGGAAGCTGGAGGCCCCTGCACTGGTCAAGTGCAGCAATTGCGGCTCTCTGAAGCTCCCCCACCAGGCATGTGGCAACTGCGGTTACTACAAGGGCGAGGAAGTCATCAAGAAGGCCTAATTTGCGCAGAATTGGTGGCATAATTGGTGTTATGTACAGAAGGGGAGGGCGCATGCGCCTTCCCCTTCTTATTCTGTCTGAGAACAAAAAGTAAAGCAAAAAAGAAGGTGAACGCTTGAGCATCAAAATCGAACGCGTTGAAGCTGGCAGCAAGGCAGAAGCCCTTGGCCTTGCACCGGGCGACGAGCTGCTGAGCGTCGACGATAACCAGCTGAACGATACGCTGGACTATGATTTCTATACGGACAGCAAGAGCTTTCACCTGAAAGCCAAGGTCGCTGACGGCATCCGGGAGTGGGATGTCCATCGGGAGGAGCGTGGGCCGTTCGGCTGCGATTTCTCGACCTATCTGGGAGACAAGAAGCATTCCTGCTCCAACCACTGCATGTTCTGCTTCATTGACCAGCTCCCACCGGGAATGCGGGAGAGCCTGTATTTCAAAGATGATGATGAGCGTCTGAGCTTCCTGTTCGGCAACTATATCACCATGACGAATATGCAGGATCACGAGATCGACCGCATCATCAAGATGCACATTTCGCCCATCAACATTTCCGTTCACACCACCAATCCGCAGCTTCGTGTCCGGATGCTGGCGAATAAACGGGGCGGTGAAGTTCTCAAGTACCTGCCTCGTCTGGTCGAGGGCGGCATTGCGGTCAACTGTCAGCTGGTCCTTTGCCGCGGCGTCAACGATGGCGATGAGCTTCGCCGGACGCTGACCGACCTGCTGGAACTCACCCCGATGGTGCAGAGCATCGCCGCAGTTCCCTGCGGCGTGACCGATTACCGCAAGAACCTATATCCGCAGGTCCCCTTTGATAAGGAAACAAGCGCGGAAGTCATCGACATCATGGAAAAATTCGGCGACGAGTGCAAAAAACGGCACGGCAAGCGGATCATCTACCCCAGTGATGAGTGGTATCTCAAGGCAGAACGGCTCATCCCACCGGCGGAGTTCTACGAGGACTTCGACCAGCTGGAAAATGGCGTCGGCATGATGCGGCTCTATGAGGAAGAGTTCCTCGAAGAGCTGGAAAAACCGCACCGCATCTATGGTAGTAAAAAACTCGATGTTGTTACCGGTACGATGGCAGCACCCCTTATCCAGAAGATGATGGACGAGCTGCACCGTCAGTATCCGATGATTGAAATTGCCGTGCATCCCATCAAGAATAATTTCTTCGGCGGAAATGTCGGCGTTGCCGGTCTTGTGACGGCGACGGACATCATCGACCAGTGCAAGGGGAAGCTGACGAGCGGAACATTGGGAATCCCGTCCGTCATGCTTCGTGAGGAGAAGGATGTTTTTCTCGATGATATCACCATTGAGCAGTTGTCCGAGACGCTTGGCGTAAAGGTCGAAGTCCTGCCTACCGGCGGCGGTGACGAAGCAAAGGCACTGCTCCGCAGCGGCTTGCACATCTCGCGCCGGAGACATTAAAGCTTTTATTTGAACCCCTTTGTGAAAGGAGGAGACCCCATGAGCAAACCGATCGTAGCAGTTGTGGGCCGTCCGAATGTCGGCAAGTCCACCCTGTTCAATAAACTCTGCGGTCAGCGTCTGGCAATCGTTGAGGATACGCCGGGCATCACCCGTGACCGCATCTTTGCAAACTGCGAGTGGAGCGGCCACGAATTCCTGCTGGTCGATACCGGCGGTATCGAGCCGAAGGCGACCGAGGGCATTCTGGCTCACATGCGTGAGCAGGCTCAGATCGCCATTGACACTGCAGACTGCATCATCATGGTCGTGGACGTCCGTGACGGCCTGACCGCCGCCGATGAGGATGTCGCGCACATGCTCCGCCGCAGCCATAAGCCGGTCATTCTGGCCGTCAACAAGTGCGATAACGTCGGTCAGACCCCGATGGAGCTGTACGAGTTCTACAACCTCGGCTTTGACGAGGTGATGGGCATTTCGTCTGTCCACGGTCATGGCACCGGCGACCTGTTGGACGCTGTCTGCGCCCACCTCGATTTCAGCGATACCGTTGTGGAAGAAGACCGTATCCCGGTCGCTATCATCGGCCGTCCGAATGTCGGCAAGTCCAGCCTAACCAATCGCATCCTCGGCGAGAACCGCATGATCGTTGCGAACGAGGCTGGCACCACCCGTGACGCCATTGATACTCCGGTGGACAATGCCTACGGCAAGTTCATCTTCACCGATACCGCTGGTCTGCGCAAACGCAGCAACATCACCGATGGTCTCGAGCGTTATATGGTTGTCCGTGCGCTGGCTGCGGTCGAGCGCAGCCGTGTTGCCCTGATCCTGGTCGATGCCACCGTTGGATTCACTGAGCAGGACAGCAAGGTTGCCGGTTACGCCCACGATCAGGGCAAGGCCTGCATTATTGTTGTCAATAAGTGGGATGCCGTCGAGGGTAAGGAGACCAATACGATGGAGCTGCAGCGTCGAGGCTATGCCGAGTGCTTCAGCTTCATGGGCTATGCGCCCATCATCTTCATCTCGGCACAGACGGGCTACAACGTCAACAAGCTGATGCAGCTCATCCGTGACGTGGACGCACAGAACGGTGCCCGTGTGCCGACCGGTGTCCTGAATGAGATGCTGGCTCGTGCAACTGCCCGGATGCAGCCGCCCTCCGATAAGGGCCGCCGCCTGAAGATCTTCTACCTGACTCAGGCTTCGACCCGTCCGCCGACGTTCGTTGCTTTCGTCAACTCGAAGCAGCTGTTCCATTTCAGCTATCAGCGGTATCTCATCAATCAGATTCGTGAAAACTTTGGTCTGGAGCATACGCCGATCCGTCTGGTGATTCGTGAGCGTGGTGCTGGCGAAGTCCGCGCAAAGGATGTATAAGAAGGAGGCGTCTGTTTCATGCTGACGATTCTCATCGTCCTCGCAACGGCAGCGCAGGCTTACCTTCTGGGAAGCGTCGATACCGGCATCCTCATCAGCAAGTATCTTTATCATGATGACGTTCGCAACCACGGCAGCGGCGCGGCCGGCATGACGAATATGCTCCGCACCTTTGGCAAAAAGGCGGCGGCTCTGACCGCTGCCGGTGATGTCCTCAAGGGTGTTCTGGCAGTCTGCATCGGACGCTGGCTGTTCAGCTGTCTGCCCGAGGGCGCAAACGTTTCATCTTATCTGGGCGTGTATCTGGCAGCTATCCTCGCTGTCATCGGCCACCTGAAACCGCTTTATTTCGGTTTCAAGGGCGGCAAGGGTGTTCTCGTGGCAGGCGGTGCCATCCTTGCGATTCAGCCCATCCTGCTGCCGTTTCTGGCACTCATCTTCCTGATCTGCCTTATCCCGACCGGCATGGTCTCGCTGGGCAGTATCACGATGGCGGCGGCCTATCCTGTCCTTACTCTAATTTATTGTATGATCCGCCATGTTGCCGCTGGCGATATGGCTGTCTGCGTGGTCGGTGCGCTCATTATGGGCGGTATGGTCATCTATATGCACCGCTCCAATATCCAGCGTATCCGTGAGGGCAAGGAGTATCGCTTCGGTCAAAAGCACCAGAAATAAGCGGTTTCGGCTTTTTTCAAAAATTGTAAAAAAACGCTTGACAACCTTCGGGCTGGCTGGTATAATAACCAATGTCGTCAGGCGATGACATTGGTTTACGGGGGATTAGCTCAGCTGGGAGAGCACTTGCATGGCATGCAAGAGGTCACCGGTTCGATCCCGGTATTCTCCACCATCAGCTCAAATGAGAGTTATAAACACCGCTGATTTCAAATCGAAGTCAGCGGTGTTTTTATGTTTGTCAGCAAGCAATCTCATTGCTTATCTCCAAATATTGTGCAAGATCAAAGTTGAAGTCCACATGAATTTGGTATCCACGATAAACGTCTATCCTGCGGATAAGCTGGCTGACGATCATCTTTTTTGATTCAAAGCTGGCACTGTCGTACAGGTCTGCATAAGAAATCAATTCTTCGTACATAGGTCAGGTTGCCGACCATTCCTCGCAAGCTGCCCGGATGCCAGCACTTTCCAGAGCGGGCACGGTATCCAGCATTGTTCAGATAGGTGGCGATCCGCTGTGCGCCGTAACCCTCGTATACATATTTATCGAAGATCAGCCGAACGATTTCAGCTTCCTGTTCGTTGATATGCAGTTCGTATAGAGTTCGTGCTTGCGCTTGTTGATGCGGCCACTTTTCACAAGGTCATAACCATATGGCGCACTGCCGCCCTTGAAGTGTCCTTCTTCCACAAGCTGCCGCAGGCTGGTACGGGTACGGACAGAAGTTTTTCGCTTTCGCCGTCCGCCTGCCAGAAGCGGATGTAGTTCAGCAATTTGTCAGTGTGGTTGTCGAATCGCTGCTCACCCTCTTGGGTACTCCATACCCGGATGCCGTTTCGTACAAACCATTCTACGACAAATGGCGTTTCATCTGCGATGCGTCCGATGCGGTCAAACATGAACACCAGCAGAATATCAAACTTGCCCTTTCGGGCGTATTCCTTGATGATTTTGTGGAGAGAAATCAAGCAAAAGAGAAAATATCATTTTTTTGACAGTTCGGGTTTTCCTTTTCAAGCAAAAAATTGCACTCCATCATTCTCCTGTTCCTACCAGTGCAACGGCAATGTCATTGACATTCCGCACAGCCGCTCTGCGATTAACAATCTGCTCTCGTCCATGAATTTGGAAGAAGAGCTTCCGCTTCCTCATGTGAAACATGGACGGTACCATTTTTTCAATGCTCTGAAGCCAGCCGCTATGTATTCGGTGAAAGAAATCGCAGATGCTGCAGCCGCTCCCACTATGCGTTGGACACTGGCTCTTTGGGATGAAGATCAGCAGGAAATTTGCGTAATAAAATACCGAAGTTGACAACAGCGCAGTCAGGCAAGTGCCAGACTACGCTGTTGGTGCTTTCTTTTGAACAGTTGCGTCCGCAATAAATCGTGATCGTGCTACAAAATCTTCCGAAATTTTTGTGCAACTATACAATTTTGAGAAATTTCATGGACAAGTGAAATAAATCGAACTTAAATTTCGTTATCTAAACAAAGCCTTGTAAATTTCATCTTCTCAAGATTGCAACCGAAAAGTGCAGGAGGATAACCATGCTGGAACAGTTTTTCAAATCGCAAGTTGCAGTTATTTCTGACCCTTACCAATGCAATCGCATCACAGATGCGCTGGCAGCGGTTGGAATCAAATTCTATTGCAAAACCAAAGATGTCAACCGGCGTACTACGTTCGATCAAGCAAGAATTGGAACTCTAGGCATAAAGCCGAAGTATGTTACAGAGATATTTGTAGACAAAGAAAATGCAGATATGGCACAGCATATTGTACACGCATTAAAGTAAAGTCTGCGATATCATAGCTCTTACAGCGTGATATGTTTTCGGTTGACTGGAGAAAAACATGAAAAGAGTTTGCATTGGACTCTTGACCGCACTAGGGTGTATTGCTGTAGCTACGGCGTTGATTGTTCGGCCATTTAGCAAAAAATCCATCCAGTCTTATGTACTACAGAATCAGGATGAGCTGACAAACTATGCGCAGAAAGTGATAGAAGAACGTCCAATGGAACCGCTAGAGTGGAATGGATGGAAAGTATATTATTACTCAGATGGCATGGTGGAATTTTGTACAGGCTCTTTCGGGTTCGTTCCGAATACTACATATAAGGGCTTTTACTACTCTGAAGATGATGAACCACATGGTTTTCAAAATGTTCCGGTTGAGTTTGTGAAAAGTGAAAATGGGTGGTCGTGGGCAGAATCAGAAGGTGACAATACACAATATACTGAACGAATTGCGGCGCATTGGTATTGGTATGAAGCAAAATTTTAGAAGTCGGAGAATCTGAAGTCATGTATAACAATAGACGAAATAATCGATTTAACATATTCATCGGTGCTATTATAGTAAGCCTGCTGGTTCTTCTCACAGGATGCGCATCTACCAAAAGGGAAACAGATTTAACCAAGCCAGTCGCAGAGGATAGCTCAAATCCAGTCACTTTAACAGTCTACCTTACCGCTCACTATACAAATCCTGATACACATTGTCCTATCTATGAAAAACTGCTGGATTATCAAAAAGAAAATCCTAATATCACAATCCAGTTCGTATCACCCAAAGAGGGTGATACTGCAGAGCGCGAGGCTGAGATTCATCAGCTAAATACGGAAATCCTTTCAGGCAAGGGGCCAGACCTTTTTATTATGGAAGGAAACCGATTGACGAATGTTAATCTATTTCCAGATATTGAAAAGAGTATGATGAATGGAGCTTTTCTCGATCTTACCGATGTAATGGATTCAAACGAATTCACAGCAGAGAATTTTTATATGCCTCTTTTAGATGCTGGAAAACTAAAAGGAAAACAGTATATTTTACCTTTGTGCTTTTCAGTTCCAACTCTAACAAGTGCAGAAAGCGTTCTGAAAGACAGCGGATTTGATATGCAAGCCGCATCAAAAAGCCTTGCGGCCACGATGGATGAACTGCTGCGCATCTACAAGGAAAAACCAATGCTGGTTGTGACGGACTTTAGCATGACAAGCGCGTTATCGCAGCCGATCATCGATTACAAGAATCACACTATTAACTTGGACACAGTTAGTTGTCGGCAAACATTGGCATACGAGAAAGAATTCCGTACGGGTGAAATTTCTTATGAGATGCAAAATGGTTTGTTTGACAGTTTCAATCCAGAAGTAGTCCAAGATTATTTTGCAAACGGTGAACCTTTTGCTAGTCTTGACCCAAGCTATATGACGGTGGGACTTCTTCGGCAGTGTGCGGCTCTTGGAATCAAAACCGTAACACTCCCCATTCCCAATGAGCTAGGCGGTGTTACTGCTGAAATCGGTTCTTACGCAATGGGAAATCGAAACACAAAGCATCCAGCAGAGGTAAAAGCACTTTTAGCTTATCTTCTTAGTGAAGAATGCCAGTCGAGTTCGGCGTTTGCAGATAAAGATATGTTCCCTGTCCGACGTGGATGTCTTAAAAAATGTATGGAAGCACAATATCAATTCAGTGTCTATGATGCATCCCATGAAAAAATAGGGCAAGAAGATATTGAAAACCGAAAAGAGATGTATGGTGACAATTTGACTGATGCACAGCTAGATCAACTTGAAACAATATGCGACAAGATAAATGCAGCGCAATATCACACAATTTGGTACCGTGCCTTGCAGCTTGATCAAAGTGAGGATGGAGGAAATCTTCTAAGCGAAACGATGGTTCAGTATTGGAATGATGAAATCACCCTTGATGAGCTTGTTGATCGACTTACTCCGCGGCTCAAATTGTACCTTGATGAATAAAATGAAAAAGAATCTTCAGAGCAATATACTTCTTCTGCCGGCACTTATTGCCGGATTTTTTTGCTATCTGTTTCCAATCCTGATTGCTTTTTGGAAAAGTCTCTTTCTTGGAACAGGAACCGATTTTGTCGGCATACAAAATTATGTGGATCTTTTTGAAAATGAGGCATTTTCACTCGCTGTTAGAAATCTGTTTCATTTGTGGGCCATCATTGTACCCGTCAATTTGATTATTGGCATTTTCATTGCGGAAGCTTATATAAAACTCCGACAAGAAAAACTTTGTCTGTTCTTTCTTGTTCCTTCAATACTTCCGGCAGCTTGTGTTGTAACAATTGCATTAAGCATCTTACGAAAATCTCCTAGCCAGTGGGGTGAAACACCATTTGCATTTTATGTATTCCTTGTAATTGTATTATGGAAAACGCTGGGATTCTCAATTTTAATTTTTATGGTTGCGATGAAATCCATTGAATCCGAGATCATAGATGCCGCTATGCTGGATGGAGTCACCCCCCTACAATGTTTTTGGTACATAAAGATTCCAATCATAAAGAGATCTTTATTGATTTGTGGAATCTTGACTATTTATAATAGCTTTCGATGCTTCCGTGAAGCCTATTTGATTGGAGGAAGTCACCCGAATGAACAACTATATAGTATTCAGCACTTTCTGCAAAACAATTTTATGAATATGAACTATGCACGACTGGAAGCGGCATCTATTTTAGTTGTGCTTTTTATGGGAGCCTTTATGCTGATTGGAATGTACCTGGCAAGAAAAAAGAGGAACAACTGATGAACCCACGAAAAGAAGCTACATATAGGATGTTGTCTTTGATAGTTGCTGTAATTTTTGTGCTGCCATGCGTATTTCTTGTTTTCCCGACATTTGATATGCACTTAGATGGATTGTGGCAGATGGACTCTCTGATAGAATTCATTTGTGCCTATAAAAATACAGTGATTCTTGCAATTGCGGGAGTGCTTATTCAAATTGTGATTGCACTGTCTGCAGGTTATGCGATTGCTAGGGTTTCATCATTCAAAGTACAAATGTTCTTTATCTTGACATGTGTTTTCTTTTTACTACTGCCGCAGCAAGCACTCATGCTCCCCCAATATCTGGTTCTGATGAATATCGGATGGTTGGATTCTCTGAAGGGGTTATTGATAATGACGGCTTTCCAACCTTGGATGATTTTACTCTTTTGGTTCGCAGCGAAAAGAATTGATAGCAGCCTGTTCGATGCAGCAATTTGTGATGGTGCAAGCAACTGGGTACTTTTTAGAAAAATTTATGTTCCAATTATACGGCCATATGTTGCGGTCGCAGCATTCCTTTCAATCGCTGAAAGCTGGAATCTTTTGGAACAGCCTATGACATTTTTGCAGAGCAAAGAAAAGTATCCGCTCTCTATGATTTTGATGCAGCTTTCAACGGATAATGCTGAATTAAAAAATGCCTTATGCTTGCTCTTTGTGATTCCACTAATAATTCTATTTTTTCGTGTAGTCGATAACGTAACTAACAGATTTCACCAATAATTATGGCCATTTTCAATAATACGGCATAGCTCTTTAATTTATAAGAAAAAAGTGGTATAACAG
>CAVBWT010000033.1:0-30673 GCA_963599235.1 Lawsonibacter asaccharolyticus
ACAAAATATAAAGTTGCTGTCTTTTGCGATGGTGATTTTTGGCATGGACATAACTGGGTGATTCGAGGGAAAAATTCGCTTGAGGAAGAATTGGCAGGGTATTCACAATACTGGCAAGAAAAGATATTGAGAAATATTGAAAGAGATAAAGAAGACGATGAAAAATTGAGAGATATGGGATGGACAGTGATAAGAATATGGGAGAGCGACATAAAGAAAAATGTCGATGAGTGTGTTCAACTTGTGCAAGAAACATTGTTTGAGGCGATGGTGTCAAACTATGACGATCTTTTGTATTCTTCTGACCCTTGACAATTTCGGGTGGGGATGATACACTGAGCATCTAACAGTTTGCACTGGCAAACGACGAAAAGGCCGTGTTTCTACGGTCTTTTTGCAGAAGTGAAAGTTAGACAAAGCTAACAAAAAATGCGGCGAACTCCGCCCCAACAGAAAGGAATCTCCATGAAAAAGCTCTTTTTTGTCACCCTCGGCTGCATCAGTCTCGTGCTGGGCGTGGTCGGCATCGTGCTGCCCATCCTGCCGACTGTGCCGTTCTTCCTACTGACAGCGTTCTGCTTTGCCAAAAGCTCTGAGCGGCTCCACAGCTGGTTTTTGGGAACTACAATGTACAAAAAGTACATAGGAAGTTACATGAAACGAAAGGGCATGACCCTGAAAGCAAAATTGATGCTCATCGGTACGGTGACGGCTATCATGCTGCCGGGCTTTCTGATGATGGGCCGGGTGCCGGTCGGCCGCATCGTCATGGCGGTGGTCTGGGTCGGACATATCGTCTACTTTGGCTTTATCGTTAATACCATCACGCAGGAAGAAGCCGACACAGCAATGGCAGAAGCCCTCGAAGAGTGATTCGGGCTGGAAAAACCGTCCGGCTTGCCTTATAATAAAGAAAAAGGAGGACGGGAACCATGAATGGATTGCTTCACCTGTACTGGGGTGACGGAAAAGGAAAGACAACTGCGGCGATGGGCTTGGCTCTGCGTGCGCTTGGCAGTGGAAAACGGGTCGTCATCGTCCAGTTTTTGAAGGGCGGCACTAGCGGTGAGATACCGCTGCTCGAACAGCTGGGCGCGAAAATTTACCGGGGAAAAGCCGGGCAGAAGTTCGTTTTTCAGATGAACGATGAAGAAAAAGCTGCGACCTGTGCGTTGCAGAACGAAAATCTGAAAAAGGCTCTGGCGGAACCGGCCGACCTGCTGGTTCTGGACGAGGCAGGCTCGGCGTGGGAGCTGGATATGGTGGACAAAGACCTGCTCCGCCTTGGGGTGCTGGAACGCCCGGCGGAACAGGAATGTGTCCTGACAGCCCATCAGCCGCCCGAGTGGATGGCAGAAGCGGCGGATTATTCCACCGAGATGAAGTGCCACCGCCACCCCTATCAGAAGGGAATCAAAGCCAGAAAAGGGATCGAATACTAAAGAAAACCTCTCAGTCGAGCTAACGCTCGCCAGCTCCCCTATCGGGGGAGCTTTTGGCAACAAGGAAAAGTTTCCCGGATTGCCAAGGCCTCTCCTCAGTAGGAGAGGTGGCATTGCGAAGCAATGACGGAGAGGTTTTTTATCAGAAATCGATCATCGCCTTGCGAAGTTCATCCTGCAAGGTGGCCTGAATATCGCTCAGGCATTCGAGAAGGAGCGGATTGAAGGCTCCGCACTCGCCGTGGAAAATCATCTCGAGCGTTTTTTCGTGGGAATAAGGCGGCTTGTAGCACCGTTCGCTTGTCAGTGCATCGTAAACATCTGCCAGTGAGACGATCTGCGCTGCGATGGGGATCTCGTCACCCACCAGTCCATCGGGATAGCCACGGCCATCCCAGCGTTCGTGATGCCAGCGTGCAATTTGATATGCCGTCTGAAGCAGCGGCTCATGATAGTAGTTTTCCAACCGCATCAGCATATCGGCACCGTGGGTGGTGTGGGTCTTGATGATCTCGAATTCCTCCTTTGTCAGCCTGCCGGGTTTGTTCAAAATCTCCTCGTCGATGGCGATCTTGCCGATGTCGTGCAGAGAGGACGCCAGCGGAATGAGTTCCTGCTCGGTGGAGGTGAGGTGATAGTGATTCGTCTTCGCCAGCAGGCGTTCGAGGATCTTTTCGGACAGGATACGGATGTGCTGGACGTGCAGACCGCTTTCACCGTTGCGGAACTCAACGATCTGGCTGAGAACGCCCACCAGCATGGTGGTGTTCCGTTTGCGCTGGCGTATCTGCTCCGATACCATCGAGATGAGCCTCCGCTGTTTGGCATAGAGTTTGATGGTGTTGAAAACGCGCTGGTAAACGACTTTGGAGTCGAACGGACGGCTGATGTAGTCGGACGCGCCCATCTCGTAGGCTTTGCGCACCGTAACATCCGCGTCTTCGCTGGAGATCATGATGACTGGCACATCCTCGATCCAGTGATTCCGGTTCATATAGTTCAGAACCTCGAAGCCGTCCATAATGGGCATCACAAGGTCAAGCAGAACGAGGGCAATATCTCCCTTGAATTGATTCAGGAGCGAGAGACATTTTTCGCCGTCTTCCGCTTCCAGAATACGGAAATCATTTTCGAGGATGGCGGATAAAATCATCCGGTTCATCTCGGAGTCGTCGACGATCAGAATCTGCGGCTTCTTCCGGGCAGGCGTCTCGATGGGGGAGACGGTGTTTACCGGAGCGTGCAACGAGTTCTGCACCGCGACGCTGTTTTTCTGGTCTTTTGCCAGATACATGAGCCGGTCGGCATGGTCGACAGCAGTCTCCATCGTGTCCTTGGTGGTCTGGATCACGCCGCCGATGCTGACCGACAAACGCAGGTGAGAATAGCCGGGAACCGACGAATGATAGACCTTTTCCCGGATGTCATCCAACTTTTTCCGCAGGTGTTCGGGGTGGCAGTTGGGCAGGACAAGAAGAAGCTCGTCGCCGCCGAACCGAACCAGAAGATCGGTCTTCCGGATGCAGCTGCGCACCACGGTTACAACGGTTTCCAGTGCAAGATCGCCGGCATGATGGCCGTAGGTATCATTGTAGACCTTGAAGTCGTCGATGTCGATGAGCGCGATACCGGCCGGTCCGGGCAGGGAGCGGACAACATCCTCGTAATAGCGGCGGTTGAAAACATCGGTCAGAGCATCATGGTAGAGTTTGGCGTTATAGCCCGAAATGCCGCTGATGAACTTTTCTTCGTCCTCCGGGTCGATGGTGGTGTCGCCGGGCATCTTCTGGACGAGTTCGAGGATGTACGGCTCTCCGTCGATCTCATAATACTTGGCGATAATTTGAACGAAATCAGAACCAAAAAACTCGAGCTTGCCGCAGTCCTTCTCGGTGCGCAGAGCCTTTTTCGCAGCACAGTGACGGCACAGACAGTCTTTGTTCCGGCAGGCATAGCAAAGATGCTCGCCATGTGGGTTCGAGCGTAGACCCTCGGTCACTTTCTCTAATGTGGCACGGTTTAACAGCCGCACATCCGCATGGAACGGGCGCAGATTCTGGATCAGGTTTTGTATCTCGTTCATCGTACTCTTCATCGGTTTGACCTCTTCAAAGCAAAACTTCCCAATTTACGCTCCTATTATACATGATAACCGGGTGAAAGAAAAGACCAGAATCGCAACAATTTGCAGCGATTCTGGTCTGGAATGGTATTTGGTCTACCGATGAAAATTTTGAAAAAAGTGCGGCTTACAGCGTCTTGCAGAACTCTTTCAGGTAGGCGCGGAAAGCCTCGCCGATCTGCGGATGCTGAAGTGCCAGCTCGACCTGAGCCTCGACGACACAGAGCTTGTTGCCCATATCGTAGTGCTTGCCGGTGAATTCAACGGCAGTCATGCCGCCGTTGTTGCGTGCGTACTCAGCCATTGCATCGGTCAGCTGGATCTCGCCGCCTGCGCCGGGCTTGGTATGAGCAAGGATATCGTAAATTTCCGGAGTCAGCAGGACACGGCCAAGGATGGAGTAGTTGCTGAACTCCTGACCCTTCTTGGGCTTCTCGATCATGTCGTCAACAAAGAAGTAGTTGTCATGGATGGGGGTGGTCTTCAAGCTGCAGTAGCGGCTGACATCTTCCCAAGGCACTGCGCTGACGCCAGCGACCGGACGGCCGAACTCCTCGTATGCGCGGATGAGCTGTGCGCAGACAGGGTCTTCGCCCCAGATGACATCATCGCCATAGATGACAACGAAGGGATCATCACCGGTGAATGCCTTTGCGACGCTGACCGCATGGCCAAGGCCGAGGGTCTGCTTCTGACGGACGAAATAGATGTTCGCCATGTTGGAGATGCCAAGGCACTCTTCCAGCATTGCTTCCTTGCCGGGAGCAGCCAGCTTCTCTTCCAGCTCGGGGCTGCGGTCGAAATGATCCTCGATGATGCTCTGGTTGCGGCCGAGGATGATGAGGATATCGGTAATGCCGGAGCGGACAGCTTCCTCAACGAGGTACTGGATGGCCGGCTTATCGACGATGGGCAGCATACCTTTCGGCATAGCCTTGGTTGCAGGCAGAACGCGAGTGCCAAGACCCGCCGCAGGGATGACCGCTTTCGTGACCTTTTTCATAATGAATCTCCTTCAACGTTTCACAATACTTTTATTTTATGCAGCGTCAGCTGTATAAAGCATCCAGAAGGGCCTGCAGATTCGGCCCGAGCAGCATGGTGAATGCACTGCCAATGACCGTCAGCAGAACGAACGCACCGATGACAGCCGCAAAACTGACACCGCCCTGTGCGCTCAGGACAGCCCGACGCTGCTGTGGGTCAGGGAACTCTGCCTGAATTTTGCGGATACGGGCAGCGGCACTTTTGCGGTAGAACCACTTGCCGTACATGCCGCGGACGACCATGAGCAGAAAGCTCAGCAGAGAACAGACCCGGGCGAAGATGAACAAAGCGGAATCGCTCCATGCCGGAGCGAAGGAGCTGCCGCTGATCTTGAGCATGTCCAAGAAGGTCGGTGCAGCCAGCAACAGTTCTGCAGCCAGAAATGCGAATGCCGGTTTCCACGCCTTGCGGTAGAAGAAATAGAACGGGCCGAACAGCAGGGCAGAAAAGCTCATCGAGATCTTGTTGTGCCGCAGCTGCATTTGGCTGTAAGTGGCGAGATAGGCAGGAGCTGCCGGGCCGATGTAAGCTTCCCAGTCCTTGCAGGAGATGCCGTCCAGCATCTCATCCTTGCCGAAAGCGGCCTGATACATCTGCTTCATGGGGTCGGCTGCAGAGCCGGACTCCTGATATTGGCGGTAGAGGCTGGAATAATCGAACGAACCCTCTTCCTCGGCACGGTCACCCGGTTCCGGGGTAGAGCCTTCGGGCGGCAGCTTGGCACCGCAGCAGCGGCAGTTTTCCTCAGAGCGCAGGGTGCGCTCGCCGCAGGAAGGGCAGGTGCGAAGCTCAGAATCCTGATAGGGGAACTTCCATTCATAGCCTGCGTCATGCGCAGGGCTGTGGATGCAGCGGCTCAGTTTTTCGTAACAGGTGCGGTGGTACGGCGCGCCGCAGTCCGGACAGACCACGATATCGTCCTTCAGCGTCAGCGGCCTGCCGCAGCCTTCACAGGGACAGCCATAGTATTTTGGCATAAGATCCTCCAGTAAAAATGGTACTTAACTGTATTATACTCCCCAAACAGAGAAAAGAAAAGGTGAAAATCTTCAAATTTCCAGTATAATAGTAATTTTTCCCCTTTACTTTACCATGAATTCTCGGTATACTAATGAAGTATCTGTGTATAAACTGTATCTTTTCGGGTACCGGAGAGATGCGATAACGTATTAGCAACCCTGAATGAGAGGAAACTTAGAATGATTACCACTGATGAACTGAAAGTGAAGCTGGCCGAATACGGCGTTGCTGTGAAAGACTTGGAGGAAGCTCTGGCGATCGAGGCCAGCCGCAAGCGTGTGCAGGAGCTGGAACATACCATGTCTCGCCCGGGTTTCTACGATGATATGGAGCTGAGCAAGAAAGTCTTTGATGAGGTCGGCGACCTGAAAGGCAAGCTGAGCCGTTTTGAGAAGCTGCAGGGTCTGTACGAGGATGCCGAGACCATGCTGGAAATGCTGGACGAGGAGTACGACCCCGATATGGTTCCCGAGGCAGAAGAGGCGGTCAATAACGTCGGC
This sequence comes from Lawsonibacter asaccharolyticus, assembly GCA_963599235.1. Lineage (GTDB taxonomy): Bacteria > Bacillota > Clostridia > Oscillospirales > Ruminococcaceae > Faecalibacterium. Next base: position 6,132 of record CAVBWT010000033.1, read on the forward strand.
AAGGCTGTCGATGAACTGCAGCTGATGACCATGCTGAACGGTGAATATGACCACAGCAACGCCATCCTGACCTTCCACGCCGGTACTGGCGGCACCGAGGCTCAGGACTGGGCCGAGATGCTCTACCGCATGTACAACAAGTGGGCGCAGGCACACAGCATGACTGTTGAAGTTCTGGACTATCAGGACGGCGATGAGGCCGGTATGAAGAGCGCGTCCATGATGGTGAAAGGCTCGAATGCTTATGGTCTGCTCAAGAGTGAGAACGGCGTCCATCGTCTGGTGCGTGTCTCTCCGTTCGACGCAAACGCACGCCGTCAGACCAGTTTCGCTTCTCTGGAAGTTATGCCGGAGCTGGATAACACGATTCAGGTCGACATCCGCCCCGAGGATATTGAGATGCAGGTCTACCGCTCCTCTGGTGCCGGCGGCCAGCACATCAACAAGACCTCTTCGGCTGTCCGACTTATCCATAAGCCGACCGGCATCGTCGTCAGCTGCCAGACCCAGCGCAGCCAGTTCCAGAACCGTGATTACGCTATGGAAATGCTGAAAGCGAAACTGTATCAGATCGCAAAACAGCAGCACATGGATAAGATCGAGGATATCAAGGGCGTTCAGAATGAGATTGCCTGGGGTCATCAGATCCGCAGCTATGTCTTCATGCCCTATACGATGGTAAAAGACCACCGCACCAACTACGAGACCGGCAACGTCGACGCTGTCATGGACGGCGACCTCGACGGTTTCATCTTCGCTTACCTGAAAGCAGCCAGCCGCGGCGAACTTCAGGATACCTGATAATAACAGCAACAAAAAAGACGTCTGTGCATTGCACAGACGTCTTTTTTACGTTAAATCGTTCAAAATTCCCGGCCAGAGGGCTTCTTCCTGACGGGAAGCGGCGAAAAAGCAGTCCAGATACATTTTATTTGCGGCGGAAAGGATGGTGCTGCGCAGCAGAAGCTTCTCGTCGTCGGCATCGGCGGCAAGGTCAATGATGGTGCTGGATGCACCAAAAACATAGGGCAGGCAATTCTCCATCTCATCGCAGAAATAGTCGTATGCCTGCGCCGCAGAACAATGCTCACGCTGCATTTTAAACAACGTTTCGATGTTTTCCAGCGAGAGAACGGTTTTGGAAACGGCGATATACATCAGGCTCGCCAACTGTTCCCGGGTATACTTCTTTTTGACGGGGTGGGAGATCACACCTTTCTTGACATAATTGCTCACCATCGACGGCGTCAGCTCGACGCCCGGAAAGGAGCGGAAGTACCCGTTGATGAACTGGACGGTTTGATCCAGATAAAGTCCTACCTGAGGCAGTTCGTGGTACCGGGGCAGGGCAAACCCGGCAGCACAGGCCGTGACACGGCGTTTTAATTCCTGTTTCATGACAGAAAGTATAGCGTATTTTGGCTTGGGGGTCAAGATGAAATCAAAATCTTGTGAAAGAATTCAGAAAAACGATTGACAGGTTTTTGAAAAACTGATATCATGGTTCTGCAAACAATTGAAAATGAACGATATGCGGCGTCTCTGACCGCTGAAGGAGATATAGTTATGATGAAAACCAAGATCGTTGTGGACTCTTCCGCCAATCTTTACGCTCTTGAAGGGCTGGATTTTGAGTGTGTGCCGCTGAAGATCATCACTGACCATGAGGAATACCGGGATGACGGCACTCTGAATGCGGTCGAGATGGCTCAGACTCTGCGCAGCTACAAGGGCAAGACCTCCACTTCCTGCCCGAACGTCAGCGACTGGCTGGCAGCTTACGAAGGTGCAGAGCAGGTGTTCGCCGTTACCATCACCGGCACTTTGTCGGGCAGTTATAATGCCGCTCAGCTCGCTGCCGAGGAATATATGCAGGATCATCCCGGAACCCATGTCTTTGTGCTGGATAGTCTTTCGGCAGGCCCGGAAGCTCAGCTGCTGGCAGAGCATATCCGGGAAGAGGTGCTGGCAGGCAAGCCATTTGACGATATCTGCGAGGAGATGCTCCGCTATCATAAACACACCCATCTGCTCTTCTCGCTGGAATCGCTGGCAAATCTGGCTCGTAATGGCCGGATCAAACCGGCAGTGGCGGCAGTAGCACGGATGCTGGGCATCCGGGTCATCGGTCAGGCCAGTGAGGGCGGTGAGCTGGAAGTTCTCTGTAAGACCCGTGGTGAACACGGCGCACTGGAACGCATTATCCTCGAACTGAAAGAACACGGCTACGCAGGCGGAAAACTCGTCATCGCCCATTGCGGCAACCCGGCAGCGGCGGAACGCCTGATGCACATGGTGCAGGCGGTTTTTGACGGCGCAAGTGTCCGGGTCATCGAGTGCGGCGGCCTGTGCAGCTACTACGCCGAGCTGGGCGGTCTGATGGTCGGTTATGAGGATGACGAAGCCTGATAAGATTTCAGAAATGACGTAAAAATGACGCTCTGCGGAAGGGAAAGCTTCCGCAGAGCGTTTGGTTTTGCACATCTAACCTGAAATGTTGAAAAAAATGTGAAACTGCGCTATACTACTTCTCATCAAAGGATGCGCTGCGGAAAATCCATTCCGGGAGGAAATCTATGTTTTTTCGGCTGCCGATCGTAAGATTCTTCAATAAGGTCCTCAACCGTGTCGTAATTACGGTCATTCTGGTTGCAATTCAGGTGGCATGGCTGCTCTGGGCGTTTTTCTCGCTCACGACTGGGCGCGTCTGGGTCAATGCGGCATTGCGCGCGCTGAGCGTCGTTATCGTGCTGTATCTGGTGCGCAAAGATGAGAACAGTGCCTATAAAATCATCTGGATCGTATTGATCGGCACGCTGCCGCTGCTGGGTGGTGCGCTCTACCTGCTGTTCGGCAACAAAGCTCCGGCAAAACGGATGCGTCTGCGGATGCAGGAGGTAGAAAAACAACATCTTGACGATTTAAAACAGCCGGAAGGTCAGTCGGAAACGCTGGAAGCCCGAAGCAGGAGCCTTAGCCGTTACGTCTCGAATTACGGCCCTTACCCGGCATGGAAAAATACCGCCGCCGAATATTACCCCTGCGGTGAGGCAATGTATCCACACCTGCTGGCCGACCTCGAAAAGGCGGAAAAGTTTATCTTTCTGGAATTTTTTATTGTCAGCGAAGGCAAGATGTGGAGCGGCATCGAGGAGATCCTTGTGCGCAAAGCTGCGCAGGGCGTTGATGTCCGACTTATTTACGATGATTTCGGAAGCCTGTTGGGACTGCCGAGCGATTTCGTGGTGCGAATGGAGCGGCATCATATCCGGTGCATCCCGTTCAACCCGGTCGTTCCGCTGGTGTCTATCGTCATGAACCATCGTGACCACCGAAAGATCGTGGTAGTGGATGGCAATATAGGTTATACCGGCGGCGTCAACCTCGCAGATGAGTATATCAACGAGGAAAAACGCTTTGGCTATTGGAAGGATGCAGCCATCCGGCTGGAAGGAGCGGCGGTCTGGAACTTTACGGTCATGTTCCTGAATTTCTGGAACTCGTTCCGCCCCAGTGAAACAGACTATAAAGTGTTTGCGCCAAACCCGGCGGCCTTTCCGAAAGCGCAGGACGGCGTGGTTCAGCCCTACGCCGACAGTCCGCTGGATGAGGAGTCTCTTGCAGAGACGGTCTATATGGATATCCTGTCGCAGGCACAGGACTATGTTTATATTTATACTCCCTATCTGGCTGTGGGCGAGGAGATGCTGGATGCTCTCAAAATGGCGGCAAAGCGAGGTGTGGACGTCCGGCTGGTGGTGCCGGGTATCCCGGATAAAAAGCTTATTTACCGGCTGACGCGTTCCTACTATGTGCCCTTGATCCAAGCAGGTGTGAAAATCTACGAATTTACGCCGGGTTTTCTCCACGCAAAGTGCTATGTCAGTGATGATAAAGTTGCTGTAGTCGGCAGCATCAATATGGATTACCGGAGTTTGTTCCTCCATTTTGAGTGCGGTACGCTCCTGATGCACAATAGTCAGGTCGCCGCCCTGCGTGATGATGTTCGGCATACTCTGACCTGCTGCCGGGAAGTGCAGCTCTCCGACTGTCGCACCAGCCTGCCCGGAACCCTGCTGGATAGTGTGCTGAGATTACTGAGTCCTCTCATGTAATAATTCGTTTTGCGCTGGATATACTACTCCCAAAGCCATTGGAAAGGGAGCGTAGATCCATGAGAAGAAAATATCAGGCACTCCTTGGCGCAGCCCTCGCCGCTGCGCTGTTTTTGTCCGCCTGTGGAAAAAAGCCGGACTCCGGTTCGTCGGGCAGCATGTCCGGGAGCATGAGCGGTTCCGGGAGTTCCAGCAGTGCCAGCGACAGCCAGACGGCAGCGTGGCGCACCGGTCTCGGTATCCTGACGGAGACGGTCGACGAAGACCGGACAGGAAAAATCAACACCATTGCGGCGGCTGTCCTGTTGGATGCTGAGGGAAAATTGGTCGATGTTCGGCTGGATGAGCTGGAAGTCAACATCTCCGCCGACGGAAACGGTGTTGTTTCAATGCCGACCGACTACCGCACCAAGCGTCAGCGTGGAGAAGACTATCCGCTGGCGGCGGTATCTTCACTGAAAAAGGGCTGGGCGGAGCAGGCGGATACCTTTGCTGACTACCTGAAGGGGATGACGCCCGAACAGCTGTCCAAACTGGAAACGGACGAGGACGGCAAGCCCAAAGACGCCGACCTGCTGTCCGGCTGTACCATTGCCGTTGACCGCTATCGGAATGCCATCGAAAAGGCCTGCGCCAACGCCAAGGTTCTGGGCGCAGCAAAGGGAGACAGCCTGACCCTCGGCATAGAGGCAGAAAATGGTTCTTCCAGCCTGACCGCTACCGACGACAAGGATGTGAACGCACAGCTGGACTTTACAGCCGTTGCTCTGACCGTGGATTCCGACGGACGAGTTACCAGCGCAGTGGGAGACATGACCGAACCGGCAATGACGGTTTCCGCCGACGGCGGTGTGAGCGCACCGGATTCCGTCCGCTCTAAGCTGGAGCAGGGCGATGAATATGGGATGCGGCAGGCGTCCAAGCTGGGTAAAGAATGGTACGAACACAGCGAAGGCTTCTGCGATTACCTCAAGGGCAAGACTGCGGCGGAAATCGCAAACATCCCGACCGACGGCTCCGACACTGATCTTGCAGCACTCTGCACCATCTCAGTGGATGACCTGCAAAAGGCAACTGGAAAAGCACTGGGAGACCGATAAAGCAAACGAAAAAAGTTCCATGCTGACGTCACCACGACGGCTGAGCATGGAACTTTTTGTATCGGGTTATAAATATTTACTCGGCGGTGACAACGCCGGAACGGACATGATAAATTTTGTCGAAGCCTTGCATAAATGCACCTGAAACGTCATGCGTAATGGCGACCACCATGCAGGGCATGGAGAGCAGATTGTCCATCACCTGCTGGGAAGTCTCCGGGTCAAGGCTGGCGGTGATCTCGTCGGCAATGATGAGATCATATTTCCGCAGGGCCAGCCGTGCGATACCAATGCGCTGACGCTGACCGCCAGACAGATTTTTGCCATTTTCGCTTATCATTGTGTTCAGACCATTGGGTAGGGAAGTGATCCACTCGGTCAGCCCGGCGGAATCAACCGCATGTTGAAGCTGTGCATCTGAGAAATCTTCCATCAGACAGATGTTATTCCGAATCGTATCGTTAAATAAGTATGCGGTCTGAGCAATGTATCCGACGTGGGTATAGAAGATTTTGCGGTCGATGTCACGTACCTGACATCCGTTGAATAGGATGCTTCCGGTGTAATCAGGGTAATACTGGAACAGCAGTTTTGCCAGCGTGGATTTGCCGCAGCCGCTTTCGCCGACGAGGGCAGTTTTCTGCTGACCCCCAATTTTAAGCGTTGCACCGTTCAGCACAGGCTTCGATGCGCCGGGATAGGTGAAGCGGACATCCTCACAGGTCAGTTGACCGATGGTATCAAGGCTTTCACCGTGGGTCGTTTCTGCTTTGCCGGACATGGCAGTTTCCAGCCGGGCACGGATGCCACGGGAAGATTTTATCTTAGCGTAACATTGCGCAATTTGGTGACAGGGTGTGATGACAAAGTTTGCCATGCTTGCGGCGGTAGACATGGTGCCGACTGTGATGCTCCCTTTGAAAACAAGGAGCAGGCCAATCAACAGCACAATAGGGAAAATCAGATTGCTGATAAGCGAGGTGTTCACAATGACTGCATTCAAGCTCTGCTGGTAGGACAGCTCGCTTTCCTCTGCCTTGTGCGAGGCTGCACGGTGCCGGTCATCGTAGGAATTTTCCCGTAAAAAAGAACGGATCAGTTCAAATCCGCCCAAGAGTTCTTTCAGCTGGCCGGTATATTCCGCCATCTGCGCCGAAAACACATCCCGGGCATGGGTCAGCCGGTTATTCATCATCCGAGGCAGAACCAGCGGCGGCACGGTCACAATCGAAATCGCTACCAGTAAAACCGGACTGATGTACAGATACAGCCCAAGAGCGCAGAGCATGATACCGCCCCAGAACACGGCGTTGAAAATCGACATGTAATAGTCATCGTACAGCGTCCGAAGGTCGGTCGTCAACAGCGAGAGATAGGCAGCGTCACCTTCTTCATTATACTGTGCGACGGAACGTCGAAGGACGCGCTCCATGACCTGATTCCGTACCTGCTCCACTGCACCGCAGGCCAGCTTCGTGAAGGAGCGGCGGCTGAGACGCTCGAACAGCCAGCTTGCGAAAGTGATGGTGAACACCAGCCCGAGATACCCGAAGGCTTCCTCTTTGGATTTGGAGTCGATGAGCCACTTGAGCTGGAAGCTTTTCAGCGGCGCAAAGAAGGACACGCAGGCCGTGAAAAGCGCGAAGAACAGGAACTTGACCCAGTTCTTTTTAAAATAGTCGTTGACCGATACTTTCATAAGATTCCCCTCTGCATCGAATAGACATTATTTTTTATCCCGGCGGTTCCGCCACCAATCGACAGCAAACAGGATGATATTTTGCAGAACCATTGCGAGAAAACAATAGTTGAAATAGGATGGAAGCGTTTGCAAGGCATTTTCCAGCATTTTTGTTTCGCCGTGGTCGAGCCATTGAGCAAACATTCTCAGTTCTTCCAAAAGCGCAATGGAAAAACAGAGCAGAGCAAAAAAAGCAAGTTTGCAGTTGAATCGCTTTTTCTGGAACAGAACGACTGCAACATGCCATCCGGTTAGCACGGCAGCAAAAAACATCCACAACGTATAACCAATGTTCCAGTCCATAGAAAATACCTCCTGTTTGTGTGGTGGGACTCCTGCCCTCAGTATACCATACGGAACGGCCCAATCGGAAGAACTTGTTTCACGAAATTTACAAAAAAACAGAATAAAAATTGTCAAAAATGCACTTTTTGTAAAAACTTTGCGCTTTCCTCTTGCAAACGGACGTCAAACGCGGTATTCTATGGGTGCGATTTAACAATTTAGCATGGTAAAGTGGTAAAACAAAACCGCTTTCGCAGGAGGGAAAGTATTATGAAACGTATCGTATCCATGTTTCTGGCAGGTGCAATGGCTCTGAGCCTTGCAGCCTGCGGCGGCGCAGCATCCAGCACGGCAGCTTCTTCCACTGCATCCAGCGCGGCGGCATCCGGTTCGGCTGTCTCCGAAAGCTCTGACAGTGACCTCGCTTACATTAAAAATAAGGGCAAGATGACCATCGGCTACACAGTTTACGAACCGATGAACTACACTGACGCTGACGGTAACTTCACCGGTTTTGATACCGAGCTGGCAACCGCCGTCTGTGAGAAGCTGGGCGTTGAGCCGGAGTTCGTTGAGATCAACTGGGATACCAAAATCGTTGAGCTGGATGCAAAGAGCATCGACTGCATCTGGAACGGCATGACCCTGACCGATGAGATCCAGCAGAACGCAGCCTGCACCAAGGCATACGCAAAGAACGCACAGGTCGTTGTCGTGAAGGACGGCACCGATTATTCTTCCACCGCTGATCTGGTCGGCAAGACCGTCGTCGCTGAGGCTGGTTCTGCCGGTGAGAGTGCCATTGAGGGCGACGAGAATCTGGCACAGGCGGATTACGTCTCCAAGAGTGTCCAGACCGACTGCCTGATGGAAGTCGCTGCCGGCACCGCTGATGCCGCTGTCCTTGACCTGACTCTGGCAAATGCCATGATCGGCGAGGGTACCGATTACGCAAACCTGAAGATCGTGGACGAGCTGAACGCTGAGGAATATGGCGTGGCTTTCCGCAAGGGCAGCGACGCTGCTGAGGCTGTCAATGAGGCTTTCGATGAGCTGAAGGCAGACGGCACCATGCAGGCTCTGGCTGACAAGTACGATTTGGCTCTGGCAGACTGAGCCATCACTGAGCCGTAAGGCGAAAATTAAAACGGGTGTATTTTTGTGGGTGTAATTATAGGGCGTCTGTCCGGCGCATTTTTGCTCAACTGTGAATTATTTGTTCTGACGCTGGTGTTTGCACTTCCGCTGGGTCTGGTGGTGGCATTCGGCTCCATGAGCCGGTGCAAGCCGCTGAGCGGAATCGTCAAGACCTTTGTCTGGATCATCCGCGGTACGCCGCTGATGCTGCAGATCATCGTCATCTACCTTGGCCCCGGCCTGATGGGAATGACGAATCCGTGGCCGTCGGGTTCCAGCGGACGCATGGTCGCAGCGGTCGTGGCATTCGCCATCAATTACGCCTGCTATTTCTCGGAGATTTACCGCGGCGGCATCGAGGCTGTGCCGAAAGGCCAAACCGAAGCCGGTCAGGTGCTGGGCATGACGAAGACGCAGATTTTCTTCAAAGTTACCCTGCTTCAGGTCATTAAGCGCATCCTGCCCCCGATGGGCAACGAGATTATCACCCTCGTCAAGGATACCTCGCTGGCGAACACCATCGCCAATAAAGAGATCATCATGATGGCAAAGGAGTACAGCGCAAAGGGTCTTATCTGGCCGCTGTTCTCGACCGCAATCTTCTTCCTCGTCTTTGTCGGTGCGCTGACGATTTTGTTCAACTGGGCCGAAAAGAAGATGGATTACTTCCGCTGCTGAGAGGAGAAATGAATTATGGCATTGTTGGAAGCCTCCGGCATCGGTAAGAATTTCGGAGATACGCACGTTCTGAAAGATATTTCGCTCAATCTGGAACAGGGCGAGGCACTGGCAATCATCGGTTCGTCCGGTTCGGGCAAAACGACTCTGCTGCGCTGCCTGAACTTTCTTGAGCGGCCAGATACTGGCGTTATCAAGGTCGGCGGCGAAGTGATGTGGGATGCCGCAGACCCGGCCACCCAGAAAGAAAGTGAAATTCGCAAAAAGCGTCTCCACTTTGGTCTGGTGTTCCAGAACTTCAACCTGTTCCCACAGTATACTGCGCTCCAGAACGTCATGTTGGCTGGAGAACTGCTGGCGAAGGAACGCCCGGATTACAAAGCGAACAAGAAAAAGATCCACGCCGAGCTGGAAGAGCAGGCAAGGGAGCTTCTGGCACAGATGGGACTGTCGGAACGTGCTGGTCATTATCCGCACCAACTGTCCGGCGGTCAGCAGCAGCGTGTCGCGATTGCCCGTGCGCTGGCACTCCACCCGGATATTCTTTGCTTCGACGAGCCGACCAGTGCCCTTGACCCGGAGCTGACCGGTGAAGTTCTCCGTGTCCTGCGTGACCTTGCCGACCGGAAAACCACGATGATTATCGTCACCCACGAGATGCACTTTGCCCGTGACGTGGCAGACCGCATCCTGTTTATGGATGGCGGTGTCGTTGTTGAAGAAGGCCCGGCAAAACAGGTCATCGACCATCCGCAGGAGGAGCGCACCAAACAGTTCCTAGCACATTATTCGGAATAAAGAGATAAAGAGTCTTGACTTGTGTGACTGCATGAATCAGGGCTCTTTTTATGTTTTACCGTCCATTCTACCACCGGTCGGTTGCGGTTTTGGCGAAGGAATATTACATTGGGATTGTCAGAGGAAAATAGTGAACGAAAAGCTCGGTGACTGACACGCTGAGTCTTTTGCGCAGAATCACTAATTTTTACGGTAAAATACTGGTTATCCTTATAAAAAGAACTATCTTGAAAAATGACTGTAACCCGATTATAATACCACTCATGAAACAAAAACGTCCTGCCAACTTTCCGGCAGGGCGTTTTTGTCGGGAAAAATGAGAAAAACTTTGAGAAAAACTTTGAGGAAAACAGCCACCCTTAGGAGGGGGTTCCAGTATGACAAAAGATATGACCCAGGGCAGTCCGCTCAAACTGCTGCTGGCGTTTGCGGTGCCGCTGATGCTGGGAAGTTTGTTCCAGCAGTTTTACAATCTGGCCGACACCATCATCGTGGGTCGGTTCGTGGGTGTCGAGGCACTGGCGGCGGTCGGCAGCGTCGGCGGCCTGAACTATCTGGTCCTTGGCTTCGTCAACGGCATTGCCTGTGGATTTTCGATCCCAATTTCATGGACGTTCGGCGCAAAGGATTACAGCGAGATGCGCCGCTACACCGCAAATGCGGTCTGGCTGTCTATCGGGTTTGCGGCGGTGCTGACGGTCGTGACCGTTGCCCTGACCCGGCCGATTCTGGTCTGGACCAATACGCCGGAAAATATCATCGACATCGCCGATATCTACATCCGGACGATCTTCTGGGGTATCCCGTTCACGCTGCTGTACAACATGACGAGCGCGCTGATGCGTGCTTTGGGCGACAGCAAGTGTCCGCTGTACTTTCTTCTGGTGGCAAGTTTGCTGAATGTCGGTCTTGACCTTGTGTGTATCATCGTCTTTAAAATGGGTGCGTTCGGCGCAGCTTTTGCGACGGTGTTCAGTCAGGCGGTGGCCGGTATCGGCAGCCTGATCTATATCGTCCGCCATTATCATGAGCTTCGCTGGTCGAAGGAAGAGGGAAAACTCAGCGGTACGCACTGCCTGAAGCTTTGCAATATGGGCATCCCGATGGGGTTGCAGTGCAGCATTACGGCCATCGGTTCGGTCGTTCTGCAGGGTGCCGTCAATGGTCTTGGCAGCGATATCGTTGCGGCGCAGACCGCCGGCAGCAAGGCGGCACAGTTCCTGTCGGTGCCGCTGGAAAGCATCGGTACGGCCATGACGACTTACGCCAGTCAGAATATCGGCGCACATGACCTCAAACGTGTTGACCGTGGTGTGAATACTGCTCTTGGCATCGGCTGTGTGTATAGCATCGCATCGTTCCTCATCCTCCGGGTGCTGGATAAGCCTCTCATCGGCTTGTTTCTCGACAGCGGCGAAACGGAGATCATGGCAAATGCTCAGAGCTTTATCTTCTGGAACAGCGTCTTTTATATTCCGCTGGCTGTCCTTATCATCTATCGGTATACCATTCAGGGTCTGGGCTACTCCGGACTTGCCATGTTTGCAGGTGTCGCTGAAATGATCGCCCGTGCGCTGGTCGGCTTCCTGTTTGTGCCGCTCTGGGGTTACTTTGCAGCCTGCATCGCCAACCCGGTAGCGTGGTTCTTCGCCTGCTTCTTCCTCATTCCGGCGTACTTTGCGGTTCATCGCCGCCTGATGAAGGAGAAAGAGATGGGACACGCAGCAATATAACAATATTAAAATAACGCAGACGACCCTTTTCATCTTGTGGTGGAAAGGGTTGTTTTTCTGCCCGGAAACGATTATACTATATCTGATTCTGTCAGAAAAAGGCGGTGAGGAAATGGAGAAAGAGCAGGAGCTGGAACAGCTGGAAGGCACTGTCGAGGACATCATATACGAGAACCCGGACAACGGTTATGTGGTCTTTGAGGTGTCGGGCGGCGGTGTCATCACGGTCGTCTGCGGTATCGTCGGAGAGCTGCACGCCGGTGTCAGCGTCATCTGCCGGGGAAAATATGAGAATCATGCGACCTATGGCCGGCAGTTCCATGTGCAGGAGTGCGAGACGGATATGCCGAAAGACCTCGAAGCTGTCTATGCCTTCCTTGCCAGCAAATCCCTGCCCTACATTGGAGCCAAGACCGCCGAAAAGATCATCAACCAATTCGGCGCACACGCATTGGATGTTATTGCCAATGACCCGGCGCAGCTGACGAGCATCCCCGGTATTACGGCGGACAAAGCCGACCGCATTCAGCAGGAGTTCAAGCGAATGTTCGGGATGCGCGAACTCATCGCTTATCTGGCGCAGTTTGAGATCAGTCCTCGCCGGGCGATGGAAGTCTTCCGGGTGTTTGGCCCGGGCGCGATGCAGGCCATCTCGCAAAATCCCTATCTGCTCTGTGGGGAGCCGCTTCAGCTGGATTTCCGCCATGCGGACAGCATCGCCCAATACTATAAGATGGAGGGCGACTGTTCCCAGCGGCTCGAAGCGGCTCTTCTACGCACCCTGCGCCACAATGCAAACAACGGCCACACCTGCCTGCCCCGAAACCAGCTTATCGACACAGCGTCAAATTTTATCCATCAGCCGCCTGAGAAGCTGGGCGAGATTCTGAACCGCTGTCTTGACAAAGAAGAGCTGGGGGTCAAGGTATTCGAGGGAACGCAGTATATCTATCTGCCCGACCTGCTGGCGGCGGAACAGGACATTGCGCACCGTCTGGCGATTCTGGTCCGGAGAGGAAAGCAGACTGCCCGTGACCTTGATAAAAATATTCAGATGCTGGAATTGGCGCAGGGCTTTGCTTATGCGCCGCTCCAACGGGAAGCTATCCGAAAGGCCATGACTGAGAACTGCCTTGTTCTGACCGGCGGTCCCGGCACTGGCAAAACAACGACCGTCAACGCGATTTTGCAGCTGCTGGAACAGCAGGCCGAACGAGTTGCCCTCTGTGCCCCGACCGGTCGGGCTGCAAAGCGTCTGAGTGAGCTGACCGGTCGGAAAGCCAGTACCATCCACCGTCTGTTGGAAGTAGATTATTCCGGCGGTGTGGTCAGCTTCATCCATAATGATAAAAATCTCCTGAAATGCGATGTCGTCATCCTCGATGAGATGAGTATGGTGGATGTCCAGCTGTTTCAGGCTCTTATTGTGGCATTGCGATACAGCTGCCGTATCATTATGGTAGGCGACGCCGACCAGCTACCGAGCGTCGGCCCGGGCAATATTCTGGGCGAGGTCATCCGTTCCGGCCTGATCCCGACGGTCTGCCTGAATGAGATCTTCCGGCAGGCTGAGCGGAGCCTCATCGTAGAGAACGCCCATCACATCATCTCGAATGAACCGCTTCAAAAAGGCGGTAAAACGGATGATTTCTTCTTTCTGGAATCGGACGGCGAGGCGGCGCAGAAACTGGTCTGTGACCTTGTGACGACCCGTCTGCCGCGCAGCTATGGGTTCGACTCCATCCGGGATATTCAGGTGCTTTGCCCCACCAAGCTCGGCCCGACCGGAACGCAGGCGTTGAATGTCGAGCTGCAGAACCTGCTCAACCCACCTCAGAAGGGAAAACCACAGCTTCAGAGTGCGGCTCGGGTCTTCCGTGTGGGAGATAAAGTGATGCAGGTGCGCAACAATTATGAGATCATCTGGCAGCGTATCGGTGGGGAACAGGGTGTTGGAGCATACAACGGTGATATCGGCATCGTCGAGTCTATCAATATGCGTGACCGGTCGATGATCGTCCGGATGGATGACCGGCGGTTGCTCTATCCGGCAGAGAACCTCAATGAATTGGAAATTGCCTACGCCATTACGGTACACAAGAGTCAGGGCAGCGAGTTCCCGGCGGTGATCCTGCCGGTGGCGCAGGTTCCGCCGCGGCTTTGTTATCGGAATCTGTTCTATACCGGCGTCACCCGTGCAAGAAAGCTCTGCATCGTGACTGGACGCCGGGATGTCGTCAACCGGATGATGTCGAATGTTCGACAGAATCTCCGGTATAGCGGCCTGAGCGAGCTGCTGAAAGAAGAGCTTCCACCAGAACAGCAGTCGCTGGAAAAGTGAGCGAGGCCCGGCATTTATTGTTTTGCGCTCAGACTTTCCCGATATGCCAATGGCTCGCCCTTTGGGAGAGCTGGCAATGCCGTAAGGCATTGACTGAGAGGGTTTTCTTTTTAAAGCGTTTATGCTATACTATAAAATTGAATTGGTATGTTCTCCTCGCCCGGGCGGAAGCTCTGCCGGAGGGCATCTTAATAAGAACAAAATAGGGCTGGAGAGAAAGGAACTGGAGATTTATGGCACAGAATGATATCGGTATTGATCTGGGCACAACGACCATCATCATCGCGCAGGAGGGGCAGGGCGTCGTCCTGAATCAGCCCAGCATCGTAGCAGTGGACACCCGGAAGAACTCCGTGTTGGAGGTCGGTGACAAGGCACTGGCAATGGTGGGCCGTACCCCGAACTACATCTCGGCGATTTTTCCGCTGAAAGACGGCGTTATCAGCGACCACGCAATGACCCGGGAACTGATCTGCCGCTTTGTCAATCAGGTTTACAGCTCCCATATGGTCAAACCTCGCGTGGCAGTCTGTGTGCCTGCGGCTATCACCGGCATCGAGAGCGACGCTGTTGTGGAAGCAGTCGTTGCCGCTGGTGCGCGTCAGGTCTACCTCATTGATGAGCCCATCGCCGCCGCGCTGGGTTCCGGCATCGACATCACAGTCCCGGATGGCCGGATGATCATCGACATCGGCGGCGGCACGACCGATATCGCCGTTTTGTCTCTGGGCGGCAAAGTCAAGGCGACCAGTGTCCGTGTGGCGGGCAACCACTACGATGACGAGATCCTGAAGCATGTCCGCAGCAAGTTCAGCATCGCTATCGGTCAGCGCACCGCTGAGGAGCTGAAGAAGAATGTTGCCTGCTGCCCTCAGAAGGCCGATTTCAACGAAACGATGGAGATCAAGGGTCGCAGCCTGCTGACCGGCCTGCCTGTCCGTGTCAATGTCTCCACCAACGATCTGTATGAGCCGGTCATGATGCTGAGTGAGCAGATTGGCACCGCAGCACATCAGGTTCTGGAAAAAACTCCGCCGGAACTGGCTGGCGATATCTACCGCAACGGTGTTGTTCTGACTGGCGGCGGCGCACAGCTCCACGGTCTGACGGAGTACCTGAGTCAGGAACTGAAAGTCGAAGTCACTGTTTCGCCCGACCCGGTCAACTGCGTCGCGCTGGGCACGGCGATGAGCCTTGGTCTGAGCGACAAGCTGGAGACCGGTTTCACCGACGCAACGCCTCGCATCGGCCGCCGGTAAAAAGTTTCACGACTTAATTTTTCTTTAATAATTTGGCATGATTTTTGTTCATACTTGTTGAATCGCACCGGAAAATAATGTATAATATTTTCAAATCGCTTTTTGCTGTCCGGATCGTCCGGAAGCGAAAAATAAAGTAAAATAGGAGGAAGACCATGAATTTAGGCTATGATGCGATCGTGACCATAACCGGTCTCGTACTGGTGTTTATGATCCTCGTGCTGCTGATGGCAATTATCACGCTGGAGGGCAAGATCTTTGACGCCATAAACGGTAAGAAGGTTGCTGCAAAAGCTGCCGCTGCGCCGAAAGCTGCTGCGAAGCCTGCGGCACCGGCAAAGCCTGCCGCTGCTGCTCCTGCCGCACCTCAGGTCGAGGCCGGTATCCCGGGTGATGTCGTGGCTGCGATCATGGCGGCCATCACCGCGATGGGCAACGGCAAGTACGTCCTCAAGGCTGTGCGCCGTGGAAACAACAACTGGGGCAAGGCTGGCGTCAACGACACCACCGCACCTTTTTAACACGGGAGGAAAAACATGTCACAGTTTATTGATACTCTGGTCGGTATTTTTACCAGTTCCGGTTTTGCACAGCTCGGTGAGCCGGGCGGCTGGCTGTATGCAGTTATGATCTGCGTCGGCTGCTTCCTGCTCTACCTCGCAATTGTCAAAGAGTTCGAGCCTCTGATCCTTCTGCCGATGGCATTCGGCATGATCCTGGCAAACCTGCCCGGCAGCGGCATCATCCACATGCAGTACTTCGTCGGCGACGGCCTTGAACACCCGATGTGGATCGAGATTTTGAACAACGGCGGTCTGGCCGATATGCTCTACATGGGCGTCAAGCTCGGCATCTATCCGCCGCTGATTTTCCTCGGCATCGGCACCATGACCGACTTCGCTCCGCTGATCTCCAACCCCAAGAGCCTGTTGCTGGGTGCAGCTGCTCAGTTCGGTATCTTTGGAACTTACATGGGCGCACGTCTGCTGGTCGCTACCGGTCTGGTCGACTTCACCCAGAAGCAGTCCGCTGCAATCGCCATCATCGGCGGTGCAGACGGCCCTACCGCAATTTTCGTTACCACTCGTCTGGCTCCGGAACTGCTGGGCAGTATCGCAGTTGCTGCGTACAGCTACATGGCTCTGGTTCCCGTTATCCAGCCGCCTATCATGAAGGCACTGACCGCTAAGAAAGAGCGCACCGTCGTCATGAAGCAGCTGCGCACCGTCTCCAAGACCGAGAAGATCATCTTCCCGATCGTCGTCACCATCATCGTTTCCCTGATCGTTCCCGATGCCGCTGTTCTGGTCGGTATGCTGATGCTCGGCAACCTGATGAAGGAGTCCGGCGTCGTTGACCGTATCCAGAAGACCGCAGGCAATGAGCTGATGAACATCATCACCATCTTTCTGGCTCTGTCGGTCGGCTGCACCACCTCCGCAAACACCTTCCTGAATACCCGTACCCTGTTCATCATCGTGCTGGGTCTGATCGCGTTCTCCTTTGGTACTGCTGCCGGCGTTGTGTGCGGCAAGGTCATGTATCTCGTGACCGGCGGTCAGGTCAACCCCCTGATCGGTTCCGCAGGTGTCTCGGCAGTTCCTATGGCTGCTCGTGTTTCCCAGAAGGTCGGTCAGAGCGAGAACCCCCAGAACTTCCTGCTGATGCACGCTATGGGTCCCAACGTCGCTGGCGTTATCGGTTCGGCAGTTGCTGCTGGTATCCTCATCAACATCTTCGGTTAATGATTTCTTAAAAATTCAATTTTCCGCCCATTTCGTTGGCATCTCGCCGCAAGTGGGCGGTTTTTTGTGCCAGAACTCTGTGCAATGTCCGGGAAATGTGATATACTATATTCTGATAAAAACTGTAAGATAAGAATAGGTGAAACAATGGCAACGAATCTCCAACAGGAATTTTGCGCTCTGCGCGATACCTATATTGAAAAGCAATTTGGACGCCTGAACGATATGCAGCGAGAAGCGGTCTTTACCACCAATGGCCCACTTCTGATTTTGGCTGGCGCAGGCAGCGGAAAAACCACTGTGCTGGTGAACCGTATTGCGAACCTCATCCGGTTCGGTTCAGCGCACGGTTCCAAGTGGACTCCCCGGGAAGTGACGGAAGATGACGTGAAAGCTCTGCGTACTGCCATCATGACCGGCACGGACGCTCCCAGCTGGCTGGACGGAATGCTGCGGAAGGATGCCGTTCGGAGCTGGAATGTGATGGCAATCACTTTCACTAATAAGGCGGCAGGGGAGCTGAAAGAACGTCTGCGGAATATGCTGGGCGGTGAAGAGGGCGACGAAGTGTTTGCGTCCACCTTCCACTCGGCCTGCGTCCGTATCCTGCGCCGGTGGGCAGAGGAGATCGGCTACCCGAAGAGTTTTACCATTTATGATACCGATGACTCCCAGCGCGTGATGAAGAGCGTTTACAAAGAGTTGAGCGTTGACGATAAATTTCTCCCAGTCAAGAGTGCTATCAACCAGATGAGCCGCTGGAAAGACCAGCTTATCAGTCCGCAGGAGGCTCTCCGGACTCCGGCAAAGGATACCAAGGGTGCGTTGGCAGCAAAAATCTATGCGGCCTACGAGAAAAAGTTGCATGACGCCGGCGCGTTCGACTTTGATGACCTGATTTATCAGACGGTCTACCTCCTTGCTGAACACAAAGAGGTACGCGAATTTTACCAGAACAAGTACCGCTATCTGCTGGTGGACGAGTATCAGGATACCAGCGTTGCGCAGTTCCGGCTCGTCAGCCTGCTGACCGGCTCGGAAGAAAATATCTGCGTTGTCGGTGACGACGACCAGAGTATTTACCGGTTCCGTGGAGCGACCATTGAGAATATTCTTAATTTTGAGCGCATCTATCCGGGAACCAAGACGATTCGTCTGGAACAAAACTACCGTTCTACGTCGAATATTCTGAATGCGGCAAACTGCGTCATCCAACACAACACCGAGCGAAAGGGCAAGACCCTCTGGACGAAAAACGGTGAGGGCGATAAGGTGCATGTCTATACTGCTGAAAATGAGCAGGACGAGGCAAGCCACATTGCGGATATCATCGGTCAGCATCTGAAAGAGGGCGGTCATCTCTCCGACCATGCGGTTCTGTACCGGATGAATGCGCAGTCGGCACCCATCGAAAGCTACTTCACCCGTGCCGGTATTCCTCACAAAATCGTGGGCGGCCAGCGGTTCAATGACCGCAAAGAGGTCAAGGATATCCACTCCTATATGTCTATCGTGGCGAATCCCCGGGATGATGTCCGTCTGCGGCGTATCATCAATGAACCTGCGCGAAAAATCGGCGCAACGACCATCGACGTCATTGCAGACCTTGCTGCGCAGGAAGGGGTCAGCATGTTGGATATCATCAGCCATGCCGACCAGTACGCGAAACTTTCTCGTGCGATCATGCCGCTGCTCAAGTTCTGGCAGATCTATCAGAGATTGCAGGAGTCGCTGGAAACACGAACCCTCGATGAATTTGCATCTGATGTCATTG
The DNA here is from genome assembly GCA_963599235.1 of Lawsonibacter asaccharolyticus. Lineage (GTDB taxonomy): Bacteria > Bacillota > Clostridia > Oscillospirales > Ruminococcaceae > Faecalibacterium. Next base: position 24,838 of record CAVBWT010000033.1, read on the forward strand.
AGCTGACCGGCTATAAGGCCATGCTGGAAGCGGACATCGCAAAAGGCCACGAGGATGCTGCCGATCGGTTACAGAACCTCGGCCAGCTGGTCAATAACGTCAAAAATTACTGCGACCAGCACGGCGAAGAAGCCAGTCTGGAAGGCTACCTCGAGGATATCGCCCTCATCAGCGATATCGACAGCTACAACGAAAGTGCCGATCAGGTCGTGCTGATGACGATCCACTCAGCCAAGGGATTGGAGTTTCCATATGTATTCCTCATTGGCATGGAAGAGGGCGTTTTCCCCAGTGAGATGAGCAAATATTCCGAAGCTGATCTCGAAGAGGAACGGCGATTGGCATACGTTGGCATTACTCGCGCCAAGAAGGAACTGTACATCTCCAACAGCGTTACCCGGATGCTCTATGGCCGGACACAGCGGAACGAGCCGAGCCGCTTCCTTCGGGAAATTGAGCCGGAATACCTCGAGGAAACACGCAGTCCGGTGCTGGAACAGCGTTCCCGTCTGGGCGGATGGGGCTCTGGTTACAGCGATACCGTGCCGGGCGGAGCGTCCGGCTATTCAGGTGCATCCGGTTATGGCAGCGGACATGGTTCGGGTTACAATAGCAATCGCAGCAGATACCTGAATCGGGAATACAATGCCGGAGAGCGGAGCAATGGTTTTGGCGGCTATGGCCGAAGCAGCTCAGCCAGCCCGAACATTCAGCACAGCAGTTTTGGCAGCGGCTACGGACGCCCGGCAGCACCCAAAGCAACGGCGCAAAAAGCGGATTTCGGCAGCGTGCAGACCGCTTCGACCGTGCGCCCGGCAGCAAATCAGCCCAAGCATTATGAGCCGGGAGATATCGTGGAACACAAGGTTTTTGGCCGCGGTACGGTGTTAAAGGTCAAACCGGCCGCAGGCGACCAGATCGTGGAGATCAACTTTGAAAAAGTGGGCGTGAAAAAGACGATGGCAAACTTTGCGCCGCTTACCAAAATAACGGAGGAATAACCAAATATGATGACCGTTCGATTGATCGCGCATACTCCCGATCCGGAAAAGGTCGTGGCAGCAGCGGCAAAACTCTGCTATTCGGATGCGCACATCACCGACCTGCTGGACGGACTGGACGAGGAAAAGACGGCAAAGTTCCTGAATATGCTCAGCGACCTCGGCCACGCAAGCCCGATTGAACATGCCAGCTTCACCTTTGGCATTGAGGGCGTCAGCCGCACCCTGCTGGCACAGATCACCCGGCACCGCATCGCATCGTTCAGTGTCCAGAGCCAGCGGTATGTCCGGCTGGATGATTTCCGTTATGTCATTCCGCCTGAGATCGAAGCGATCCCGGAGGCAAAAGAAGCTTTTATCGAGAGCATGAACGAGGATGCAAAGCGGTATCTCGACCTTGCCAAAAAGCTGGAAGACGGCCATACGGCTCGGCTGATGGCCGAAGGAATGCCCGAAAAGCAGGCGCGCGCCAAAGCATCCAAGCAGGCCAATGAGGATGCACGTTTTGTTCTGCCCAATGCCTGTGAGACGAAGATGGTCGTCACCATGAATGCACGCAGTTTGCAGAACTTCTTCCACCTGCGCTGCTGCAACCGTGCCCAGTGGGAGATCCGGGAGCTGGCCGAAAAGATGTTCGAGCTGGTCTATCCGGTGGCACCCCATATCTTCCGCACTGCCGGTCCGGCCTGTGTTTCCGGCTCTTGTCCGGAGGGCAAGATGTGCTGCGGCAAAACGGCGGAAGTCCGTGCAAAGTATGCCGCACTGAAAGGGGAAAAGACCGGAAATGACTGAGAAAAAAGGAATTCTCATTGTTCTGGAAGGTCTGGACGGAAGCGGCAAGGCAACACAGGCCAAGCTGCTGGCGGAAAACCTGAAAGCACAGGGAGAACAGGTGAGAGAGATCACCTTCCCGGATTATGCCAGCGATTCCAGCGCATTGGTAAAAATGTATCTGGCCGGTCAGTTTGGCGATAAGCCCGATGATGTCAACGCATATGCCGCTTCGAGCTTTTATGCGGTCGACCGCTATGCCAGCTACAAAAAGGATTGGGGCGGTTTCTACAACGACGGCGGCGTTATCATCGCAGACCGTTATACTACCTCGAATGCGGTTCATCAGTGTTCCAAGCTTCCACCGGAACAGTGGAAGAGTTTTTTGAACTGGCTGTTTGATTATGAGTTTCGTCTTTTGGGTCTGCCGGCACCCGACCGGGTCATTTATCTGCAGGTCGATCCGGCGGTGAGCCAGAAGCTGATGACCGGCCGCTATCACGGCGATGAAAGCAAAAAGGACGTACACGAGAAAGATCTGGAATATCTGGCTCGGAGCCGAAAAGCTGCCGAGTTCTGTGCGGCGCATTTGGGGTGGAAGACTGTCCACTGCACCGAGGGCGATTCAATGCGTACGATTGAGGCCATCCAGTCCGAAGTTCAGGCACTTGCGGCAGAGGTCCTGAGCTGACAGGGTCGTATAACAAATGATAAAGGAGGCATCCTATCTGATGTACCGTTTAATGCAGCCGTCGGACATGGCGGCAGTGCTTTCGCTCTGGAAGCGAGAGCGTGGAGACACAGAAGAATTTGCAAAAACTGCCATCGAGCGTTTTGCCGGTGTGCAGAACGTCTATGTTGCGGAAGAAAATGACCGGATCATGGCTTTTGCGCTGGCAGTCCCGGTCACTTTGCAGGGCAGAACAGGCAATTACCTGTATGCACTCTGCGGTCAGGGCAGTCTTCTGCTAGCCGGTCTGGTCGACTATCTCTGCGCCCAGCAAAAACTGCGCGGCGCAGGCTTTACGGTCACAGTCCCGGCCAGCGAGGAGCAGGGAAATCTGCTTGAGGATAAAGGCTTTCAGCGTGCATTTGCTCTCCGCTGCCTGCACCGGGAAGTGGAGCGGAATATCTGGAGTCAGGCTGAATTTGATTCGATAACGGCAAAGAAGCTCTGTGAGCTGAGAGCAAGATTCTGGCCGGATACCGTCCAGTTCACGTCCGACCGAATGGCTGTTGTTCTGGGTGATTTGTATTCACGCGGAGCAACACTTGTTTCGAGCGAACGGGGTTATGGCGTCTATTTCCGTCAGGAGGATACCCTTTATTTTGTCGAGCTGATGGCTGAGGACGACCGTTCCGCTGAAAAGCTGATGGAAGCGGCTCGTGAAAAAGAAGTCATCGTCGAGAAAGCGGTCATCACCGTTGGCGCAGCGCAGAACCTTTTCCTTGGAGAGGGCAAGCGGCAAGAGTACGGCATGATCCGTTTTGAAGGGGAGCCGTTCGATGTGTCCGAAAGCTACATGCGGCTGATGCTGGATTAAAAAGGAAGAGGTGCATATGGCACAGAAAGCGACCCATACCCAAAAGAAAAAGGGCGGCATTGGAAAAACTTTGCTCATCATCGTTTTACTGCTGGTTCTGGCGGCAGGAGGGGTGTTCCTGCTGGCGAGACAGGAGATCAATGGCAGGGACGGCGGTAAGACGGTGACCGTTTCCATTGAACAGGGAAGCGGTGTGGCAACGATCGCCAAAAAGCTGAAAAGTGCAGGCGTTATCAAATTTCCTCAGCTTTTCCGCTGGTACGTCGGTAAAAACGGCGCGGCGGCAAAGCTTCAGTACGGAGAGTTTGCTCTGACCACCGGGGAATCCTACGATGATATTATCAGCGGCCTGTCAGAATATGCTAAGGCAGAGTCAGTGCGGCTGACCTTTCCGGAGGGAACAACTGCCATTGCAATGGCAAAAAAGATGGAAGAGGCCGGGCTGTGTACAGCTGAGGAGTTCCTCAAAGAGGCTAATACCGGCGATTTCAGCGAGTATAAGTTCTGGAAGTATGTTCCGGATGACAAAGACGCTCCCGACCGCTTTATGAAGTGCGAGGGATATCTCTTCCCGGATACCTACGAGTTCCTCGTGGATGATACTGTCCATAACTACGTTGCGACGTTCTATTCCCATTTCGATAAGCAGATCACGGATGAAATGTACAAAAAGCTCGATGAGCAGGATATGACCCTGCCCGAACTCATCACGCTGGCGTCGTTTGTGCAGGAAGAAGCCGGAAACGATCAGGACTCGAATGTGGCGCAGGTCTTCCGGAACCGTCTGTCGGAGAACTCGCCCTATCCGAAGCTCCAGAGCAATGCGTCCAGTTATGTTCAGAGCGATGCAGATAACAACTACCTTTGGAACTGGGTCGCGTCTTACTATGGCGGCTGGGAGAAGATCCCGGAAAACATCGTCAAAGCGTATGATACCTACACCTGTACTGGTCTGCCTGCCGGCCCCATCTCGAATCCGGGCATGGCGGCGATCCAAGCATCTCTTGATCCGAAGTACGATGCTGAGGTGAAGGACTGCTATTTCTTTGTCACCGACCTGTCAGGTCACTATTACTACGCAAAAACTTACGCCGAACATATGGTCAACTGCGAAAAGGCTGCTGCGGTCAATAAAAGTTACAGCAGTTCTTCGTCCAAAAACTGATAGAGAAGGAATGTAAAAACCATGCTTGAGATCCCAGAACTTCTGTCTCCGGCAGGCGACCTTGAACGTCTGCGTTATGCCATCAACTACGGTGCAGACGCAGTTTATTGCGGCCTGCCCGAATTCGGAATGCGCTCTGCTCCCTCTAACTTTACGCCGGAGCAGCTGTCGGAGGGCGTTATCTATGCTCATGCGCGCGGCCGCAAGGTCTATCTGACCATGAACACTCTGCCGACGAATGAAGAAGCTGACCGGCTGCCGCAGGCCATCAAAGATGCCGCTGCTGCCGGTGTGGATGCTTTTATCGTGGCAGACCTCGGTGTTCTGGACGCCTGCAAGACCTTTGCGCCGGAAATCGAAGTCCACATGTCTACCCAGACTGGTATCACCAACTGGGCGGCGGCAAATGCAGCCTATAAGATGGGCGCAAAGCGAGTCGTTCTGGCACGGGAACTGACCCTGCAGGACATCGCTACTATCCGTGACAAAACGCCGCCGGAGCTGGAAATCGAAGCTTTTGTCCACGGCGCAATGTGCATGAGTGTGTCGGGTCGGTGTCTGCTGTCCAATTACATGACCGGCCGGGACTCCAACCGTGGACAGTGCGCTCAGCCCTGCCGCTGGAAATATTACCTCAGCGAGGAGACTCGCCCGGGTCAGCTGTACGAAATTGGCGAAAACGAGAACGGAAGCTATATTCTGAACGCAAACGATATGTGTACGGCACCGTTTATTGACCTCATCTGCAAGGCAGGTGTCGATAGTCTGAAAATCGAGGGTCGTGCAAAGACGTTCTATTATGTTGCCAGCGTTACGGCGGCTTATCGTAAGGCACTCGACCAGTATCTGGCCGACCCGATGAACGAAAACTTCGAGCTGCCGGAATCTGTTCTGGATGAGCTGACCCGTACCAGCCACCGCCACTATTCGCCCGGCTTCTACTTTGGACGGGAGCAGGCACGGCAGGCTACCGACAGCGCGACGTACATTCGGGAGTGGGAGTTCGTCGGTACGGTGGACAGCTGGGAAAAAGGCGTTGCACACTGCCAGCAGCGCGGCAAGTGGAGCCTCGGCGATACGCTGGAAGTTCTCTGCCCGGATGGACGCAGCATTCCGCTGAACCCGGAGTGGATTGAAAACGAGGCCAGTCAGCGTGTCGAGTCTACGCCGCACGCAATGGAAAAGTATACCATCCCGACCCCGGAGCTGCCGCCGATGAGCCTGCTCCGACGGAAAGTTTAAGATACAAATATCACAGTACAGAAAAAGGACTGCCGTGTGCAAAGTGATATGTACCCCTAATACTGGACACCCAGTATTGGGGGTATTTTCATGAAATACAGTTATGAGTACAA
>CAVBWT010000034.1:0-30575 GCA_963599235.1 Lawsonibacter asaccharolyticus
TAAACCCGGAAGAAACCGTGTCGATTTCTTTCGAGTTTATTTTAACTACTCAGCCCAACATCTCGCACACCCGGGCAAAAATGGCCGCACTGGACACCGCCGGGCTGGTTTGTGCATCCTGCATCACCACGATGGTATAGCGCGGTTTCTCCGCTGGATAAAATCCGGCAAACCAGTAATTTTTCAGCTCTTCTCCGTTCACGAACTGTCCGGTCTGAGCAGTACCGGTCTTGCCGCCTGCGGTGCCGTCCTGCGGTGCGGCCTCCTGCCCAGTTCCCTCTGCAACAACACCGGCCAACAGCTGCCGGAGTGTTTCTGCATTTTTCCGGGAAAGCACCTGTTCTTTTTTCCGGTGTGCTAAAGCATTCAATTCTTCGCCGGTCATCTCATCCAGCAGGCAGTCCAGAATCTGCGGCGTCCGGAAGCACCCGTCCGAGGCTACCGCGTTCATCATCCCGGCGATTTGGAGCGGCGTTGCCAGAAGCTCTCCCTGCCCGAAACAAAAATTCGCAAATTGTCCGCTGGACGTCAGGTGTTCCGGTTTTGGCAGAGTCCCGGCTGCAGTGCGGAAATTTTCGGTCAGTTCCAGTGCTTTTTCAAAGCCCAGCCGCTCCGCCGTCTCCCGCACAGTTTCTGCACCCAGTTCCTGTCCCAGCCGGATAAAATACCCGTTGCAACTCTTTTCCAGTGCAGCGGCAAGATCCACTTCACCATGCGGAATGCCGCCTGCGCACCGAAAAATCTGCCCGTCCACGATGAGATATCCCGGACAGTTATAAATAAGGTTGGTCTTTCCGGCTTCCAGTGCAGCCGCCGCCAGCACCGGCTTGAAGACCGACCCCACCGCATAGCTCTGGAACGCCCGATTCATCAGCGGACTGTGTTCGGCGTCCAGACTGGCCGAGACATCTTCCGGGTCAAATCCCGGCAGGCTGACGCAGGCACGGACACTCGCACTTGCCGTGTCCAGCACGACGATGCAACCGGTCGTCATGGTCTGTGCGGCGACTGCTTCCGCCGCGCGCTGTATCTCCCGGGAGATCGTCAGTCGGACGCCCACTGCACCGCTGTCCTCCCGGAGAAGCTGCGGTTCACTCCCTGCCCGGAGCTTTCCCTGCGCCGTCACACTGCACTGAATGGTGTCACCCGCACCGGAACCAGTCAGCAGTTCATCAAAAGCCGTTTCCAGTCCGGAAACGCCCACGCCGTCACCATCGCAGTAGCCCAGCAGATGCTCACAGAGCGGTGCCACCGCATACCGCCGGGCATAGGGATAGCAGTTCACACCCAGAGTCGAAACGTCGGTATTGACCTCTATTAAAAAAGGTGTCGTGGCGTTCCTCTTCTGGTAAAGTTTCGCCTGCCCTGCAGCATTGGCATAGGGGTACAGCCGGGCATAACTGTCTGTTCCGGGCAGGCAGAGAGCCATCCATCCGGTTTTCAGGCCGGTCAATATATGATCATCGCAATCGTAAAAATTTCCACGCCGTGCTGGAAGCGACAGGGTGACGACGCTCTGCGCCGCCGCACGGGAAGCGTAAGTCTGGTTGGAGCAGAGCCAAAACAGCCGACACAGTACCACAGCAAATCCCAGCACTACACCGCTATAAAGGACAAGCACCCGTTTTCCCGACAGAAAAACTCCCCCTTTCCGTCTTAGTATGGACGAAACGAGGGAGTTGATACAGTTTTCATGAATTGCAAATGGTTTTCACCAGTTCCGCCGCACGGGAAGCATCCTGCGGCGTAGCTGAACCGGCGTATCGGGCTTTCAGGTAGAGACTGCGGAGTTCCTGTTCCGCTGCAGGTTCCATACTTTCGACCCGGCCTGCAATATCAAGGCTGGTATCGCTGCATTGGATGGTGACACCATGCTTTTCGCAGTAGTCGAGGTATGTGCGGTATTCCCGGCGGACACGTTCGTTCGGGCCGAGAAAAAAGCCCGGCCAGCGTCGACGGCTGGTAACAGTAGAAGTACGTTTCAGCACTTCTCCGCCGCCGGTTCTTGCTTTTGTTTTAGGGCGTTGTACGATTCTATACACCACGAACACCAACAAAATCGCTGCCAGCACGCCCAGAATCACGGCACCGATCAGCGGACCATTGATGGGCGCATCGGCATCGTCGGCCATCTCCTGAAGTTTCGATGCCGAATCGTTGATAAGGTTGTCATTCATATCCTGACGATACCGGAAGTGCATCAGCACCATAACCATGAGCTTTCCGCCTGCATCGAACACCCACAGAACGGCCGCTGCAACGCCCTCCATGACTTTTTGCAGAAGCGGCACCAGTCCGCTAAAATAGACCGTGCCTGCGGCCGAAGCGACACCATTTATCAAACCTTCCCGACTGAATAGAAAAGCCAGTGCGCAAACCGCCGCCAGCAGTCCGCCGGTCACAGCAAGATACTCCGGCGAGGTATAGACTGCCGGTTCCTGCCGGAGAGTCTGCATCATAAAGATGCGGAGCATCAGCGCAATGACCCCAATCGGGAGAGAGCTATACAAAATTGCCTCGTGGTTCCATGCCACACCCAGCACCAGTGCAAACACCGGGTAGAGCTTCCAGAACCAGCGGAACTCATCGACCTGCTGCTCCCAGCTCAGGGAAAAATCTCCCTTTGCGACCATCCAGAGCGTATACGCCGCCATCGGGAGATACGCCAGTTTGTCGGCCAGTGTTCCGGGCAGGAGAAGCCCCAGCAGGCTGGCAAGGCCGCAGAGGGTCTGCATCGGCTGTCTTCCCTCAAAGTGAGACGCCAAAGCAAAACAGACCGACGGCAAAATCAGACTGAGTATGGTCGGCGCACCACCAAAGCAAGCTGAAAAATAACCGGCAAAGGCATGATAAAATGCGAGGTCAGCGGCAAGACGCAGGCCGTGAAGAAACATCAGCACTGCTCGCCCACCTCCTCCGGCGTTAAAATCAGCGGCTCAATGCCTTGCAAAATCGGCAGAGCATTCCGGACGACTTCCGGTTCATTCGTCAGGATGATAAGACTTTGCTGTTCCTGCGGACACAGATATTTTCCAAAGAAAGCTTCGCAGCTCCGAGCAGGTTGTCCGTTAGCACGGCCCAGCATTTCCAGCACTCGGCGGAAATGTTCCGTCCCGTAGCCCTGCGGCACATCCAGCGGAGCGTTCCAGCCGCCATCCGAAAAGGCATTGTTCATCAGCAGGTCGAATGCCGTATTTACCACAAACCGATACGCAACGGCCTTTTCTTCCAGCATCCGGCAAGCCGTCCGCGCCATTGAGTAGCATTTTTCAACTGCTTCAGCCTGTCCATCGGCATCGTCTGCATGAACGAGGACAACGACTCGGGGTTCGGTCGTATAGTCGAATTTTTTCACCATCAGCCCTCGTCCTCTTGCACTCTGCTTCCACGAGATCGAGTGCATCGGGTCGCCGCTGGTATATTCCCGATATCCAGCGGTCAGGATAGGATCTTCGTAGAGATAACGATTCACCGACAGATTTCCCAGCACACCGCCGATAGCCGCCTCCACTTCAGGCATCTCACATTCTTTCGGCGGAACGACCAGCTCATGAAATCCTTGCTCCTGCCGGATCTGCTCCCTCATCCCGAGGAAATCACCACCCACGACCCGGAGCGGCTCAAAAACATAGCGGCCTCGTCTTTCAAGCCGGACGCCCACCATGCAAGAGGCTTCCTGATGCGGCCAGAGCCACGTCCGGAACTGCACCGTACCGCCTGCACCAATCTGATCTTTCTCAAACCGTTTCCGTGTTTCCTCATCCGGCAGGAACTCCGGTTTCAGGTGGAGGCGTGCGCCAACAAAAGGTTTCAGCAACTTTCCGGTGTTCCGCAGGATAATTTCCACCTGCACCGATTCTCCTGCTTCCACAAGGTAGTCTTCGGGCGCAAGCTGACCCTCAACATCTTCAAGACTGTGCTTTTCCTGCCAGCGTTCCAGCCCGACGCCCACGGCCAGAAGGAGCAGAACAAAAATCAGAACTGTCATTGTGCGTTCTCCAGCGGAACCGGGATCGTCTGGAGCAGCTTTTTCATCCGCTGTACCGACGCTTTCGCATTCATGCTGCTGCCCAGCGAGAGACGGTGGCAGAGTACTGCCGGAGCCAGCTGCTTGACGTCCTCCGGGATAACATAATCCCGGCCATGCAGAGCGGCATACGCCTGCGATGCCTGATAGAGTGCCAGCGCGCCACGGGTCGAGACACCGCTGACAAAACCACTCTGAGTACGAGTCGCCTCGATAATATCCATCAGATAATTTTTCACGTCGTCCGAGACTTTCACTTCCCGGTATGCCGCACGGACATAGGCTGTTTCTTCCGGGGTCACGACGGTCTGCAATTCACCCAGAATATTCTGAGTCGACGGACGGGAGAGGACTTCCATCTCCTGCGCACGGGTCATATAGCCCAGCGACAGCCGCATGAAAAAGCGGTCCATCTGAGCATCCGGCAGTGGGAAGGTGCCGAAAGATTCCAGCGGATTCTGAGTTGCCAGAACCATGAACGGCTCAGCCAGACGGCTCGTCACGCCGTCCACCGTGATCTGCTTTTCTTCCATCGCTTCCAGCAGAGCCGACTGGGTGCGTGGCGTTGCACGGTTGATCTCGTCCGCCAGCACAAAGTTTGTGAAGAGCGGCCCAGCCCGGAACTCAAACTCACCGGTCTTCTGATTATAAAAGTTGATGCCGGTCAGGTCGGAAGGCAGCAGGTCAGGCGTGAACTGCACCCGTTTGAAGTCGCCGCCCACCGTCCGGGCAAACGCACGCAGCAGCATTGTTTTTCCAGTGCCGGGCTTATCTTCCAGCAGAACATGACCTGCGCAAAGGAAAGAGACTAAAATTTTCTCGATAGCATCTTCCTTGCCGAGGATGACTTTTGAGCAGTTTCCGACAACTTTTTCTCTGTATTCCGTAAACTTTCTGATATCCATCGCATATTCTTTCCGCAGGACGTTTTCCAGCCTGCTGTTCTGATAAAAAGTAGTGTTGCTCTAATGATATCACAATTTCGCCCCGTGTCAAATTTTGCATAAAAAGAGGCAGAGCCTCCGAAAAGACTCCGCCTCAAAAAGGTATTTAACAGTATTCCTTGGAAACCGCTTCGGCTTAGTACATGCCGCCCATACCGCCCATATCACCAGCAGGTGCAGCCGGTGCCGGGGGTTCCGGCAGGTCAGCGACCAGGCTCTCGGTAGTCAGAACCATCTCAGCAACAGATGCTGCGTTCTCCAGAGCGGAACGAGTGACCTTGGTCGGGTCAACGATGCCAGCAGCGATCATATCGTCGACATAGACCTCATTCTGAGCATCGAAGCCGTAGTTGGGCTTGTTTGCAGAAACGATCTTGTCGATGATGACACTGCCTTCCAGACCAGCGTTCTTTGCGATCTGGCGCAGAGGAGCTTCCAGAGCCTTCAGGACGATCTTTGCACCGGTGCGCTCGTCGCCTTCCAGCGTATCGCACAGCTCACAAACAGCCGGAATTGCATTGATGGGAGCAGTGCCGCCGCCAGCGACAACGCCTTCCTGAACAGCTGCCTTGGTAGCGTTCAGAGCATCCTCGATACGCAGCTTCTTATCCTTCATCTCAACTTCGGTAGCAGCACCGACCTTGATGACTGCGACGCCGCCGGCCAGCTTTGCCAGACGCTCCTGCAGCTTCTCACGGTCAAAGTCACTGGTAGCGACCTCGATCTGGTTGCGGATCTGTGCGACACGAGCAGCGATTGCTTCCTTGTCGCCGAAACCGCCAACAATGGTGGTGTTCTCCTTGGTGACCTTGACCTGACGAGCATGACCCAGCATCTGCAAGGTTGCATCCTTCAGCTCATAGCCGAGGTCAGAAGAGATCACAGTGCCGCCGGTCAGGGTTGCGATATCCTGCAGCATCTCCTTGCGGCGATCGCCGAAACCGGGAGCCTTGACAGCGACAACGGTGAAGGTGCCGCGCAGACGGTTGACGATCAGAGTGGACAGAGCCTCGCCCTCGATATCCTCAGCGATGATGAGCAGCTTCATGCCGTTCTGGACGACCTGCTCCAGCAGAGGCAGCAGATCCTGAATGACGCTGATCTTCTTATCGGTGATCAGGACAGCAGCATCGTCGAGGACAGCTTCCATCTTCTCGGTATCGGTGACCATATACGGGGTCAGATAACCACGGTCAAACTGCATACCTTCAACGATCTCGTTGTAGGTCTCAGCGGTGGTCTTGTTCTCTTCGATGGTGATAACGCCATCGGAAGTGACCTTCTCCATTGCCTCAGCGATCAGACGACCGATCTCGGGGTCGCCTGCAGAGATGGTGCCGACACGAGCGATGTCGTTGGCATCCTTGACCTTCTGGCTGTGTGCCTTGATGGTCTCAACTGCCTTGTTGACAGCCTTGCTCATACCACGGCGGATGTCCATCGGGTTTGCACCAGCGGTGACGTTCTTCATGCCCTCGGTGACCATTGCCTGTGCCAGAACGGTAGCGGTAGTGGTGCCGTCGCCTGCTGCATCGTTGGTCTTGGTTGCGACTTCACGAACCAGCTGTGCGCCCATGTTCTCGAACTCGTCCTTCAGCTCGATCTCTTTTGCAATGGTAACACCATCGTTGGTGATGACCGGTGCGCCGAACTTCTTGCTCAGAACAACATTGCGACCCTTGGGTCCAAGGGTGATCTTAACGGTGTTTGCCAGAGTATCAATACCAGCGCAGAGAGCCTTGCGAGCCTCTTCGCCCTGCTTAATCTGTTTTGCCATAATCCAATCGCTCCTTATAAAAAGCTTAAAAGCTCAAAATTTATCGGTAAAAGGGAAAGTCTTAGTCTTCCACAACTGCCAGGATATCACCCTGACGGACGATGGTGCATTCCTCGCCGTCCACCTTGACTTCGGTGCCGGAGTACTTGCTGGTGAGGATCTTATCGCCCACCTTGACAGTCATCTTGACTTCCTTGCCATCGACGACACCGCCGGGGCCAACAGCGACGACTTCAGCAACCTGAGGCTTCTCCTTTGCGCTGCCGGTCAGGATAATGCCGCTCTTGGTGGTCTCCTCAGCCTCAACAGTCTTGATAACAACGCGGTCTGCAAGAGGAATAATCTTCATAGTTCTTGCCCTCCTATAATAAATTTAATCTAAAACTTTTTCAGTACCCGGCAGGCTCAACCGCTTACGCCGGGTTGTTTAGCACTCTTCATTCCTGAGTGCTAAGAGTATTGTACTCATCTTGCCATTAAAAATCAAGACTTTTTACGCATTTTTTTGTTAAGAATTTGTTACAGGCAAAGTTTTTATCATGATACGTTGAATTTATTGTTTTCATTTTCTTTTATCACAAAAAGAAAAGCCGCCACGCTTTGTGACGGCTCCTATAAATCAGCATGTCGTCTTGGACACGGACGGCGAAACTTTCTGGAATCTCTGATACACCTTTTCCGGCAGGATGATTCGTCCTGCACCCGGCTGGACAACAGCTTCCACCCTCTCGCAGGGGGCGCACTCGCCGTCGGCAGTAGCGATGACCGGCCCACGGCCATCGGTCGGACGGAGCGTTACCTGTTTGGCTCGGCGGTAAATGAAGTAAGGCTTTGCCTTTTCGACCAGCTCGCCGTCCACAAAATGCTTTCCGTTTTTGTACATTCCCAGCAGCTTGGCAATCGTGAACCGCCCGACTTTCCGGATGATGAAGACGTCCAGCCAGCCATCGTTGGGCTGTGCCTCCGGTGCCGCCAGAAAACCGCCGCCATAAGCCCGGCCATTGCAGACCGCACACATCAGGCAGTCCACTTCCAGCGTTTCACCGTCGATTTGATATTCTATCCTTCGCCCGATATAGCCGCAAAGCTGCTCGACAATGGAGAGCAGGTAGGACACCTCGCCGCCGCAAAAAGGGATACGCCGGAACTTCGGGATGCCATACGCCACCTGTGCGTCCAGACCGGCGGCGCATATCGTCGCTGAAAGACCGAGATTGGTCTGCATCAGGTCTATAACAGTTTCACCGCCTGCAAACTGAGCGTCCAAATCAAGAAATTCTTCCCGGGTGCCGTAGGTGCGCAGAAAGTCGTTTCCACTGCCAAAGGGCAGGCAGCCCACCGCTGCGTTTTCAAAACCATAAACACCGGTCAACGCTTCGTTGAAGGTTCCATCGCCGCCTGCCGTAAAGACACGCAGTTTTTCTCCTGCCTTTTCCGCATCCACAGCGGCTGCATGCGCCAGCTCCCGGGCATGGCCTGCGAACTCGGTGCAGCAGATGCTCAGGTCTTTTTCCAGCACGCCTGCTCTCGCAGCTGCCGTCTTGATTTTTGGGGTCAGTTCCCCGGTACAGTCCGCTTTTCCGGCGGTCGGGTTCAACAAAAACAGATAGCGCATCCTGCTTCCTCCTGTGGACAACTCATTTCTTCTATGATAGTTGAATTTGTCCACAAAAGCAAGCAGTTTTTATCCGATGGCCGCCGGTTCGTTTTGGGAAAGGGTCACGTTTCCGTCCTCGGTACAGTCTGCCATCCAGTGCTGGCCGGTGTGCGCCGCACCGGAGGCGATTTCATTCGCCAATGCCTGTTCCACCGCACGGTCGACCTGACGCCGCAGCTCTCTTGCGCCGTATGGCGATGTCGCCTTTGCCGCCAGCGCAGGCCCGACCCGGGAGGTATGGGTCAGGGTATAGCCGGTCTTTGCCGCGCGCTCTTCCAGCTGACAGAGCAGTTTTTCCGCGATGAAACTCAGATTTTCGGTTGTCAGCGGACGGAAGACGATGAGTTCATCCAGCCGCCCGATGAGTTCCGGACGAAACCACTTTTTCGCTTCCTCGATGGCCTGTGCCGACTGTTTCTCAAAGACAGCCTCCGCACCAGCCGCAAAGCCCAGCGGCGCACTCTGCCCGGCGAGGAATCTTGCGCCCAGATTTGAGGTCAGCAGAACGATGGTATTCCGAAAATCAGCTTTTCTACCCATCGAGTCGGTCAGCTGGCCGTCTTCCAAGATTTGCAGCAGCACGTTCTGAATGTCCGGGTGCGCTTTCTCAATTTCATCAAACAGCACCACACTGTACGGACGGCGGCGGACAGCCTCGGTCAACTGGCCGCCCTCGTCGTGACCGAGATAGCCCGGAGGCGCACCCAGAAGTCGGGCCGTCGTGTGCTGCTCCTGATACTCCGACATATCGAACTTGAGAAGTGCTTTTTCGCTTCCGAACCAGCTGGATGCCAACGCCTTTGCGAGAGCAGTTTTTCCCACACCGGTCGGCCCCAGAAACAGCATTGCTCCGATGGGTCTTCCCGGTTCGCCTAATCCGGTCCGGCTCCGTCGAATCGCTCCGGCCACTGCCGCCACTGCCCTTTGCTGGCCGACGATCTCCTGATTCAGTCGCTCTTCCAGTCGGTCGAGTCGTTCCCGTTCTTTTTCGCCGACTCGTTCTGCCGGAACACCGCTGGCCTGCGCCACCACATGGGCAATTTCTTCCCGGGTCAGACTAGGGTTCAGCGTACCTTCCCGTTCAGCACGGATGCGCGCCGCCGCGCACGCCTCATCCACAAGGTCGATAGCTTTATCGGGCAGGCACCGTCCCGGCAGATACCGCACCGATAGTTCTACCGCTTCTCGGAGCGTTTCCTTTGGCAGCCGAACACCATGATACCGCTCGTACTGCGGCGCAAGCCCTTCCAGAATCGCCGTAGCCTGCTCTGGCGTAGGCTCCTCGATCTGGACTTTTCCGAACCGGCGTTCCAGCGCAGCGTCCTTCTGGATGTGAGTGCGGAACTCCTGATTTGTCGTCGCACCGATGAGCTGCAGCTCTCCCCGTGCCAGAACGGGTTTCAGAATACTTGCCGCGTCGATGGCTCCCTCGGCGGCACCGGCTCCCACAATGGTGTGAAATTCATCCACGAACAGAATCGCACTGCTGTCCCTTACCAGCTCTTCGAGCAGATTCTTGAACCGTTCCTCAAAGTCTCCACGGTACTTCGTTCCAGCAACAAGGCTCGCCATATCCAGCGCAAGAAGACGCCGTCCCAGCAGCATCCGGGGGACTTTTTTGTTGGCGATGCGCTGAGCCAGACCTTCGGCCAGAGCAGTCTTTCCGACGCCCGGCTCTCCCACCAGACAGGGGTTGTTTTTCTGACGGCGGCATAAAATTTCCACCATCCGGTCAAGTTCCTTCTCCCGGCAGAAAACCGGGTCAAGTTCTCCATCCACAGCACGCCGGGTCAAATCCCGGCAATATTTGTCACTGGCCCGGCTCCCACGAGGCATGGCCGAGGATGCTCTCGGCTGCAGCGGCAGGATAAACTGACCGGAAAGCTGCCGGCACTCTCGCACGGCATCGGTCAGCGGAACACCCATTGACGCCAGCAGGACACCGGCCACACAGTCAGCGTCCTCGAGGATGGCACAGAGCAGATGTTCCGGCTCTGCTCGCGGCAGACGGGCGTTCTGCGCCCCGATGAGAGCGTAATCCATCACCCGGCGCAGGTCAGGCGCGAAAGCGTTTTTCTCCAGCTTGACCGCCGGGCCGCTTCGATTTTCGGACACCTGCCGCCGTACCTCGAATTCTGAGATGTTCTTCTCGGCCAGAAACTGCGCCGCAGGGCCTTCGTCGGTCTGGAGCATCGCCAGCAGAAGATGACCGGTATCTGCCTTTTTGCATCCCAAACCGCCTGCCAGCTGAACAGCTTTTTCCAGCAGCTGCCCTGCCTCCCGGGAAAAGCCCTTGTACTTCCCGATCCCGAACGTTTCCCAAATGCTCATTCGTCCTGCTCCTTGCTGTTTTCGTTTTGCATACAGCAGAAGTATAGCCCCAAAGCGGCGGAAAAAATCAGAAGTTTGTGTCACTCCACGCAAAAAGCCGCCCTTCTCTGCACATTTGCAGGAGAGAGCGGCTTTTGCAGTTCGATTTACAGTTCTGCCAGAGCCTTTTTCAGATTCTGAGCGATCTGGTCGGGGCAGCTGGTTGGACGAGGGCCGCAGGTGGTGCCTTCCATCCGGGCAATGGCGTCTTCTGCCTTCATGCCCTTCAGCAGGCGGCTGATGCCTTTCAGGTTGCCGTTGCAGCCGCCGACAACCTCGATGGACTCGATGGTGTGGTCGTCGTTCAGGACGATGTGGGTCTCCTTGGAGCAGGTGCCCTTATTGGGATAGCTGAATGATTTGCTCATAGTTGTGTACTTCCTCTCTTTTTTCATCGGCCTGACCCGGCCTTTTCGCTGTTATTATACTACAACCTACTGAAAAGGTCAATTTAGGCAGATGCTTCAAGTGGTCGGGGAGTTTTCTCGCAAATGTCCGGGAAGTGGGGCCCCGGCGCGTCAGCGTTGGGGCGGAACCGTGGGTTCCGGGCTGTTTGCGAGAAAAGCTCCCCGACCGCTTCCGTTACTTATTGTTTTCTCTCCCTTGCCAATTCCTCAATGCGCGCTATCTGGTCGTCCGGGGTGGTGCAGGTGCCGACAGGATATGGCCGGGTGTGATTTGCGCCGTGGAAGTCGGTGCCGCCAGTGTGGATCAATCCGTACTGCTCACAGAGGGCGATGCACTCGGCCCGATCCTCCGGACTGTTGCTGGGATGGTCGACCTCAATGCCGTCGACCATGCCCTCTTTTACCAGCTCTCGGAGAAGTGGCATACTCTTGTAGACTGTCGGGTGGGCAAACACGACCACTGCACCGGCCGCTTTCGCCGTTGCCAGAACCTCCCTCACCGGCAGATACTCCGGTGAGTGCAAAACGATGCCCCGTGGATTCCAGCCGAAAAGCTTGTGGTACAAGTCGGTATAGATGCCGTCACACATTCCCAGTTGATGCAGAGCTTCCATGATGCCGGTCTTGAACAGAACACCGCTGTCTTTTGCATATTCCAACGCCTGCTCCGTGCGGAACTGCGGATAGATGGCCTCCAGCTCCTTCGCGCTTTGCAGGGCGCACTCGTTCCGCCGCTGGCGCATGATGTCGCAGTGGGCTTTCAGCTCCGGGCTTTCCGGGTCGGGCCAGAAGGTCAGCAGATGCACCCGGTGATGCCGCTCGTAATCGTAGCCAGTCAGCTCGGTGGCCGGGATCAGTTTTACGCCGTCCTGCGTTGGATGGTCGTAGCAGTATTGAACGCTTAAAAGGGTGTCGTGGTCGGATATCGCCATCGTATCCAGACCGGCTCGTGCCGCCAGAATCGGCAGGCGGTGGATCGGTACAGAACCGTCGGAACAGGTCGAATGATTGTGAAGATCGCCGGGCATTTTGGAACCTCCTGTATAAAATCAGAGCGGTCACTCTTCCGCTTTGATGGCACGGATATCGTGGCCGACAAAGTTGAACGGAACAAACGATGACAACCGGCTGGAAATTTTCTCGGTGTAACGTTTTTCCAACATAGAACCATCGGTGATATTGGTCGTCACGATGGTCGGCAGATGTGCGCCAAGACGGTTGTTCAGCAGACTGTAAAAAGTGGTAATAAAGTACGGCGTAACAAATTCCGTTCCCAGATCGTCGATGATGAGCAGGTCAGCATCGGTCGCCGTCTGAAGCAGTGTCTCAGCGTCCGAGTTGGAATCGAATCGGGTATTTTCAATTTTATTGAAAAAGTCTGCACTGGAAACATAGATCACATCATAGTCCTTATTCAAAACGATTCCTGCAACCGCAAGAGCGGCATGGGTCTTGCCAAGACCGGCGTTCCCAGTCAGCATTAGACTCTCGCTTTCGGCAGGAGCAAAATCCTCTGCATACTCTTTCAGTCCGGACAGCAAATGACCCATATAAGTACGGACATTCATACCGGTTCCGGGGTCGTCCACGCTGGGATAATATTCCAGTTTCATTGTATCAAAGCTGGAAATTGACAGGCTGGACAGTTTTTCGATCTCTGTCCGGCGAAGCTGTTGCATGACACGGTGAACACACTGGCAGGTGCGGCCATTGACGACGCCGGTATCCTGACAGAGCTTGCAGATAAATCGTGGTTCCAAGGCGTCGGCAGGACGTCCGCTTGCTGCTAAAAGTTCAGCCAGTTTCCGCTTTGCTTCATTCAGAGCAGCGTTTGCCTCGGTGCGGTCACGACCAGACGCGCCAGCTAAAGCGCACCGGATGCCGCGCACACGCATTTCGTCTTCCGCATGGCGGAGAGCCGGAATTGCAGCTTCGGCCACCGCACGAGCATCCTCTGCCTGTGCCTTGGCGATCTGCCGCCGGGCAGCCACCGTCCGCATGGCCTCCTGATAGAGTTCGTTTTTTGTACGCATACAAAACCTCCCGAATCAAGCGTTACGGTGTGGATTTCTTTTTCAGCCGATTGAGCCGGTTGAGCGATGTCGCAAGTGAAGTGTTCCTAAGGAAATCGTTTCCGCTGGGCGTCTCACGGTCGACCCGGATGTTCCGGCTTGCGCCCTCGTTCGCCACCGGTCCACGGACATCGTGGACATTCCGCAGACCCTTCGCATTCCACGTCTTCATGATGCTGTTCCAGTACCACAGATCACGTTTCGACCCAGCCTGCACCGCCACTTCCTGTACCATTGCATCATCGTAACCGTAAACCTCATACCATCGCGCAATGGCCTTGCGTCCGCCCAAGGTCAGCTCATCCGGCTGGATGCCCAGCAGCGAGCTGACATAATTTTCGCGCTGGGCGCGGAGAGCCAGCAGTTTGAGATGTACATCGGCCTGTTCGCCTGTCTCGACGCCTTCAGCACGCCAGACTTTCAGTTCATGGTCAACCGCTCCCATCGTCTTTCGCTTTCCGTTGCCAACGTAGGCCACGCAGAGCATGATGACTTCGGGTGCAAAGCCGTCCTGAATATAAAAGTTCGCCAGCTTTTCCATCTCTCGCTGGGTCAGGGTGTGGCCGAGACTATCCTGCGCACAGCTGATAAGACTTGCGATCATCGGGTCGGTACGGGATGCCGCCACGATCTCCTGCCATGTCATCGGAGCCGGTGCGCTGGGTTCGTTGCCCGGTGCAGCGTTCTCGTCGTAACGTTCCAGCAATCCGGCACCGGCCCAGAAGGACAGCGCACTCTCCGCCGAAAGCTTGCTGCGGAGTTTAAGGTCGGCACAGATCTTTTCCGGGTCGGTGATGCCGGTCGCCAGCACATACAGAGCGACTCGGACATTGTATTCCTCCGCAACGCCCAGCTTGGAGAAAACCAGCTGCGGCACCGGGATGCTGTCACCTTTCAGTTTTTTTAAACGATATATCATTCAATTCCTCGATTTTTTGTTATGCGTTCTCGTTTTGTTCCGGCGCAGGCGGCGTCCACGGGTCACAATCCAGAATAGACGGGCGGTTCTTCCAGAAATCCGTCTCCTCCTCGTATGTCTCTTTCAGATATTTTGCGGCCTCCGCACGACCCTCGTCGCTGAGCGGATAGACCTGTTTCCGGCGAAGTTCCGGGTCGGTCATGTCGATGGTCCACGGCCCCGGCCAAACCTCGACCGTGAGGATCTCTTCCTCTTTTTCTGCACCCTCACCTCCTGCCGGGTCGGGAACCTTCCGCTTTCCCGGCGTCATCAGATAACGCATTCCTTCTTCGTTGCCGCTGTAACTGTTTTTGCATTTGAAATAATGCAGCAAAGGAACAAATATCATAAGGCATCCTTTCGTGAATCCAAACTTTGAGAAACGAGAAAGGCACGCAGATTCTCAACGAATCAGCGTGCCTTTCATGGAGCAGGATACGGGACTCGAACCCGCCGCCTACTGCTTGGGAAGCAGTCGCTCTACCGGATGAGCTAACCCTGCGAGTGCTTCTTTAGTTTAGCAAAGCAGACGGGTTTTGTCAACTGTTTTTCGTCCTCAAATTCAGACTATTTTTGCAAAAGCCTAAATCCAGCTTACTCGCAGGACGTTTTTCAACATAGCTCTCCGGTATACAATCAAAATTCCAGCACCGGGCTGACCTCATTTCTACGCTGGGTCTGTACGACACAATCTTTTTCCGGTACAACACCGGCTGCGCCGAGGGTGGTAAAAACGGTCTGCAAGGCCAGCATTGGAGTGTTGTTCTCCTGTGAGAGGTGGCAAAGGGCGAACTTTTTGCAGCCCTCCTGGATCAGCTCGAGCAGCTTTGCCGAACACTCATCGTTGGAGAGGTGTCCCCGGGGCGACTCGATGCGTGCACGCAGGGTATAAGGGTAAGGTCCGCTGCGAAGCATATGAAGGTCGTAGTTGCTTTCCAGTGCAACGAGGTCACAACCGGACAGAGCTTCATGTACTACCGGAGTCAGCACGCCGAGGTCGGTGGCGATGGTCATGGTTTTGCTGTCCGGCGTATGGATGCGGTAGCCCACACAGGGTACGTCGTGGCTGGTGGGAAAAGCCTTGACTCCGAAAGAGCCGATTTCCTCTTCCCTGCCCAGCGTCAACGGCGTCATGTCGCAGGTGGCCGGAACGATTTTGTTTCTTTCAAGAAAACCCAGCGTTTCTTCTGCACCGTAGACCGGCATCGGGTATTTTTTCAGGAAGGTAGACAGCCCTTTCACATGGTCACTGTGTTCGTGGGTAACAAGGATGCCGTCACAGTTTTCCATTGACAGCCCCAGCGATTTCAGGGCATTTCCCGTAGTACGGACGCCTTTTCCCATATCAACGATAAGATACTTTTCGCCGCAGCGCACCACGCTGCTGTTGCCGGATGAACCGGAATAAAGGGATGTAAATTCTGACATAGTAACCTCAAAAAACGTCTCCGTCACCGCTAACGCAGTGCCGGAGACGTTTTGACTCTCGTTCTGATTACATAGCCTGTTCCAGAGCAGCCGGAACACGCTCAACTTTTTTAATATCTGCACCGAGACCGCGCAGTTTTTCCACGATATCTTCGTAGCCGCGCTCGATATGGCCGATTTCTTCAATTTCGCTGGTGCCATCCGCCATCAGAGCGGCAACAACCATCGCAGCACCGGCACGCAGGTCGCTTGCGCGGAGAGGAGCCGGAGAAAGCTTCCCGACGCCCTCAAACACGGCGACCTGACCGTCCACCTGAACGTTCGCGCCCATTTTGCGCAGCTCGTCCACATAGCGGAAGCGGTTATCCCAGACGCCCTCTGTGATGGTGCTGGTACCCTTTGCCACGCTGAGCAGAACGCCCATCAGGGGCTGCATATCGGTCGGGAAACCGGGATGTGGCATCGTGTTGATCTTGGTCGGCAGGATATCGCCCTTCCGGGTCACACGCACTGCATCATCAAACTCCTCCACCTCAGCACCGGCACGGCGGAGCTTTGCGGTGATGGGTTCAAGGTGCTTGGGAGTAACGTTCTTGATGAGGACATCGCCGCCGGTAGCAGCTGCGGCCACCATATAACTGCCTGCCTCGATCTGGTCGGGGATGATGCTGTAAGTGCAGCCGTGCATCTTCTCGACGCCACGGACTTTGATAACATCGGTGCCTGCGCCACGGACATCTGCGCCGCACATGTTCAGGAAGTTTGCCAAATCGACGACATGCGGCTCTTTTGCGCAGTTCTCGAGGATGGTCTGACCCTTTGCCATGACTGCAGAGAGCATACCGTTCATGGTCGCGCCGACGCTGACCTTATCGAAGAAGATGCGTGCCCCGGTCAGTTCGTGCGCACGGACGGTGATCATCCCATAATCCACGCTGTCTTCCGCACCCAGTGCGCTGAATGCTTTCAGATGCTGATCGATAGGACGGGGGCCGAGATTGCATCCGCCGGGCATTGCCACCTGTGCTTTGCCAAAACGGGAAAGCAGCGCACCAAGGAAGTAGTAGCTGGCACGCATCTGGCGAGACAGGTCATCCGGCACATTAGTGCTGGTGAGATGGGTCGTGTCGATCTCGTAGGTATTCTTGTTCAGCATCTTGACCTTTGCGCCAAGAACATTCAAAATCTTAAGGCTGACTGCCACATCACTGATGTTCGGCAGATTTTCAATCACACAGACATCCGCCGCAAGGATGGTCGCCGGCAGGATACCTACCGCCGCATTCTTTGCGCCAGAAATCGTTACTTCGCCGTGCAGAGGCTTACCGCCCGTAATAACAAACTTTTCCAATTTTATGATCTCCTTGTCGAAGGTCTGCCCTCACGCCGACCCATAAGGTTTCGCTTTCAAGGTTCAACTTTTTTCCTGTACAAAACAGCCAACGAACCATTAAAATACAGTGAATCTATTATACACTACTTCCTGCAAAAAGCAAAGCCCCAATTAACGCACGGTGATTATTTTCTGTTTTGCCCAGAAAATCTGCCGATATTCGGTTTTTTTGATTCTTTTTCCAAAAAATTTACAAATATCCGTTCCGCAAATCCCCGTTTACCACACCTGATCCTCGCTTCGGGTCTCCTTGATCCAGCCCAGCTGATAGGCACGGACGAGCTGTTTCAGGTCGTGGACACGCTCACGCAGCACCTCGCCCTCGTCCGTTTCCTCAACCAGAATGCGATGGTTTTCCGTCTCGAGGATGTTTTTCTGGGAAATAATGTCAATATTTTCATTGACGGCCTTCTCGGCACTGACAAAGGGCTGATGGGTACGCAGCGACATGGTGCGGCTGGAATAGACCAGCGTATAACCTGCGATACCGGTCTTTTCGTGGTAGGCGCGGCAGAAGCCGCCGTCGATGACGACCAGACGTCCGCCGCCCTTGATGGGGCTTTCGCCGTTCTTTTCCTGCACCGGAACGTGGCCGTTGACGATATGGCTGCTGCCGTGCAGACCGAACTCTGCCAGAATGCGGCGGCAGGTCGCTTCTTCATTATACCATGTATAATACGGATCCTTGATCTCCTTGTGGGTCGCCGGGTCTGCAACATAGAGCCGCTCAAAGGTCGTCATAGCACTTCGGCCAAACAGGGGGGAAAGCTTGCCGCACCAGAGGTACCACAGGAAATCCTGTCCGCTCTGCCGTGCCGCGCTGCCCTCAGGCGCAAAGTAGCCGCGGCGCGCACGCTCATCGCAGTAATCCATCAAGGCACGTCCGGAATAGGTGTGACCCTCGAACCGTTCCACGGCAAAGCTGCCCTTTTTGTTCATTGGCACAACACCATGATAAAGCAGGTTGCCGTTCTCGATGTGATAGACACTGCCCTTTGCATAGAGGAACTCGATGTGCTGTTGCAATTTTTCGCTCTGGCGGAAAGACTGTATCAGCTTGCGCAGGACAATTTTTTCATCCTCGTTGAGTGCCGCCGGGTCATTCGGGTCAACCGTTGGGAAGGAGGTATCGCGCAGCGGATACTCTTTGTCGCCCACCATGACTGTTCCCTTTTTCCAGTTGATACGGCGGAGATAATCCCGGTCTTCCATCTTGAAATCCGGGTTCCGGTCGATGACCTGACACTCCATCTTGAGCATCAGGATGGTGACCGCCTTGTGCATGACGGCACAGCGGTGGAGCATTCCTTCGGTATAGGGGCCGCGTGCCGCATCGGTGTGGGGCATCCAGATGCTCAGATCATCCTCACCGTAGAACTGCTCCGCCATCCGCTGCAGGTGGCGCAGGTTGATGCCGTAGCAGTCCTCAAGCATCCCGTGGTTGTGATAGGCCAGTGTGGTCTTCAACACGGTGCAGATGCAGATGGGGCTGCCTGCCGCCGCTCCCATCCAGACAACATCGTGATTGCCCCACTGGATATCAACGTTGTGATGCCGCATCAGCAGATCAAGGATGATATCCGGACGGGGTCCTCGGTCGAACAGGTCGCCGACGATGTGCAGCTTATCGACTGCCAGACGCTTGATAAGCTCACACAGACGGACAATGAACCGGTCGGCACGGCCATTTTCGATGATGCTGCCAACGATCTGTCCGTAGTAGAGGTCTTTGTCGTGGTCTTCAAAATGAGCGTGGAGCAGCTCGTCCAGAATATAGCCGCAGCTGGACGGCAGGCAGGCACGCACATGCTCCCGGGTGTGCTTGGATGACACCAAGCGGCAGATGTCGATGAGGCGCAGCAGCGTTTCGCTGTACCACTGTTCAAGAGCATCCTCATCGGCACAGCGGTCTTTCAGCTGGGGCAGTTTCTCATTTGGGTAATAGATCAGGGTCGCAAGTTCGGCACGGGTCGCCTCGGGAATTTCAGTCCCCAGCACGATATCCACCTTTTCCCGGATGACGCCGGAAGCCGAATTGAGGATGTGGACGAAAGCTTCGTTCTCGCCGTGAAGGTCGCTCATAAAATGCTCGGTACCTTTTGGCAGCTTGAGCAATGCCTGCGTGCTGATGATCTCGCTGGCCGCAGCTGCCTGCGACGGGTAATCCCGTGCAAGCAGAGACAGATATTTCAGGTTATCCCGGATCTCGTCGGTTTCGGTGCGCATGGTTTCCTCCTGCAATATGTAGTATTTGTGCATCGCATGCAATTTTCACACATAGTATATCATTTTCGGGAGTAAAAATGGTATACTTATCACGGAAATCATTCATGAAACTTTTTCAAAGGACTTGGACAATATGCCGAAACTTATTCCTGTCACGCCCCCTTCCTCCTGCGAGCTTTGCCCTCGCCGGTGTCACGCCGACCGTGCCGCCGGTAAAATCGGTTTCTGCGGCGCAGGCTCTACCCTGAAAGCCGCCCGAGCTGCCCTTCATTTCTGGGAAGAGCCCTGCATCAGCGGTACCCGAGGAAGCGGAACGGTGTTTTTCTCCGGCTGCACCTTGAAATGCTGCTTCTGCCAGAACTACCCTATCAGTGCTGAGGGGCTGGGCAAAGAGATTACCGTCGATCATCTGGCGGAAATTTTTCTCGACTTGCAGCGGCAGGGTGCGCACAACATCAACCTTGTCACTCCCGGTCAGTGGCGGCCGTGGATCATGGCTGCTCTGGACGAAGCCCGGGCGCAGGGGCTGAACCTTCCCATCGTCTGCAATACCGGCGGATACGAGACCGTCGAGAGCGTCCGTGCATGGAAGGACTATATCGACATCTGGCTTGCCGATTTGAAATATGTATCCTCTTCCCTGTCGGCGGAACTTTCTGCCGCACCGGATTACTTTGCAATGGCAAGACCGGCCATTGAAGAGATGATGGCGCAGGCTGGGCATCCGGTCTTCGACAAAGACGGTATCCTGCAAAAAGGCGTCATTCTGCGTCACCTTGCTCTGCCCGGCCATGTTGAGGACAGCTTTGCCGTCCTCGACCAGATGGCCACATGGAACAACGCCGACCCGGGCTGTTTCCTGCCCAGTGTCATGAGCCAGTACACACCTTTCTACAAAGCAGCGGAACACGGCATTGGCCGCCGCATTACTACCTACGAATACCGCCGGGTCGTCAACTATGCAATGGACAAGGGACTCTCAGACGGTTACATGCAGCAGAAAAGCAGCGCAAAAGAAGAATACACGCCCAGTTTCGACCTCACCGGTGTGTGATTCCGGCGCATTTGGACAGCTTGCACAAAATTTCAGCTTTATTTTCTCTTTCCGCAGTCTGCAATCCCTTGCATTCCTTCCAGAAAAGCACTATAATGGATACAACAATGTGCGCACAGTGAGTCTCCCGTGAACAGGCTTGCTTTTTACACGAAGCGTACAGGATTCCGAACCGTCTTTTAGGAGGATCGTTATGGAACATTTCAACCCTATCCTTGGCAACGAGAACCCCGGGCAGAAGTTCATCACCTGCGGTGAGATCATGCTCCGCCTGACTCCGCCGAACTACGAAAAGATCCGTATGGCATCGGGTTTTGAGGCAAGCTATGGCGGCAGCGAGGCAAACATTGCCCTCGCTTTGGCAAACCTCGGTGTTGACAGCACATTCTTTAGTGTCGTCCCGAACAACAGTCTGGGCAAGAGTGCGGTGCGCTGGCTGCGCTCCAACGACGTCCACTGCACCCCGATGATCCTGACTGAGCCGAATGAGACTCCGTCCAACCGTCTGGGTACTTATTATCTGGAAACTGGCTACGGCATCCGCCCGTCCAAGGTCATCTACGACCGCAAGCACAGTGCCATCACCGAATACGACTTCTCGCAGGTCGACCTCGACGAGCTGCTGGACGGCTTCGACTGGCTCCACCTGAGCGGCATCACCCCAGCTCTCGCCCCCAACTGCCGCGGCCTTATCCTCGATATGCTCAAGGTCGCCAAGAAGAAGGGTCTGACCGTCAGCTTTGACGGCAACTTCCGCAGCACTCTGTGGAGTTGGAAGGAGGCCCGTGACTTCTGCACCGAGTGCCTGCCCTACGTCGATGTGCTGCTGGGCATCGAGCCGTACCACCTGTGGAAGGACGAAGCTGACCACTCCAAAGGCGACTGGAAGGACGGCGTTCCCCTCCAGCCCAGCTACGAGCAGCAGGACGAGATCTTCCAGCACTTCATCGAGCGTTATCCCAACCTGAAGTGCATCGCCCGTCATGTGCGGTATGCTCACAGCGGCAGTGAGAACAGCCTGAAAGCCTTTATGTGGTACGAGGGTCACACTTTCGAGAGTAAGCTATTCACCTTCAACATTCTTGACCGTGTCGGCGGCGGCGATGCTTTCGCCAGCGGCCTGATTTATGCAATGCTCCACAATTACAAGGCCATGGATATGGTAAACTTTGCCGTTGCAAGCAGTGCCATCAAGCACACCATCCACGGCGACGCAAACATTACCGACGATGTCAGCAGCATCCGCAACCTGATGAATATGAATTACGATATCAAACGGTAATTTTAGCTATACAATAGAAAACGGGAGATCCCACACAATGTGTGCAGCATCTCCCGTTTTCTTCTTTTACTGCCAGAGCTGTGCCATCCATCCCATAAATCCGGATTTTTTCTCCGGAACAGGTTCGCTCACGGTCTCTGTGGTTTGCGTTTCTTCTGCTTTTTCCGGCTGCGCCTCTGTCGGCGCAGGCACTTCAAACTGGATACCAGCCTTTTCTTTCAGGGTCAGGATGCGGCGGACGCTCTCGTTCAGACGTTCTTCCGAAACTCTGCCTGTCTCAACCACATTCACCACACCGTCAAACGCCTGCCGCAGATCTGTCGGCATCAACAGAATATCCGCACCGGCGTTCAGAGCGGTGATTGCCGCATCCGCCGGGGAATAATGATTGCTGATGGCTTTCATTTCCAGTGCGTCCGTCGAGATGACGCCGGTATAGCCCAGCTCGCCGCGCAAACGCTCGGTCAGCATGGTATAGGACAGCGACGCAGGCAGACCATCCGTTGTCGCATTGGGTGTGGTGATGTGGGCGGTCATAATAACATCCGCACCAGCCGCAATGCCGGCTTCAAAGGGCAGCATTTCAACGGCTTTCATCTGCTCCCACGTTTTCGTGGTGGTAGCTGTTCCATAATGGCTGTCCTCGCCGGTGTCACCATGCCCCGGGAAATGTTTCAGGGTGCAGAGAATCCCGGATTCATGGAAACCCTTTACTGCCGCTGAGACCATCGCTGCCGCAACATTCGGGTCAGACGAAAACGCACGTTTGCCAATGACCGGGTTTTTCGGATTTGAATTGACATCCGCCACCGGTGCAAAGTCCAGATTGAAACCATAGGGCTTCAGGTAGCCGCCAATCGTCCGGCCCATTGCTCTCGCCTGTTCTGCGTCTCCCGTCGCGCCCACTGTCGCCGCACTTTCATATTTTGGAAGGCTGAATGCGCTATGGTTTGCCAGCCGCGCAACCGTTCCGCCTTCTTCATCCACTGCCACCAGCAGGCCGACGTCCGAGGCGTTCTGGTAATCTTGAATCAGCTTCATCATCTGTCCTGCGTCGGTGATGTTCTGCTTGAACAGCACAATACCGCCGATGGGATATTCTTTCAGATGCTCTCGCATCGCATCCGTCACGATCTTGCCATCCGACGTCTTTTCAAA
Organism: Lawsonibacter asaccharolyticus; assembly: GCA_963599235.1. GTDB lineage: Bacteria > Bacillota > Clostridia > Oscillospirales > Ruminococcaceae > Faecalibacterium. The sequence goes on from CAVBWT010000034.1 coordinate 22,754, forward strand.
GTCCAGTGTCTCCGGCCGCACGACAAAGAGCTGGCCGACTTTCTCTCTCAGAGTCATCGACGCAAGCTTTGCTTCCACACTGTCCGATGCCGCACTCGCCGCCGGGAGCATTCCTCCCATCAGGGTCAGACTGACCGCAATCGCAGCCGCTTTTTTCAAAAATTGCTTCATTTGCCTTCCTCCTGTATTTCTTTGATTTGCCCTTATTATACAGAAGTTTTGGGGAGACTGCAATAAAAAACCTCTCCGTCATCCCCATGGGATGCCACCTCTCCTACGGAAGAGAGCCCTTAGCAAAGAGAAAAACTTTCCTATTTTGCCAAAGGCTCCCCTATCAGGGGAGCTGGCGAGCGTAAGCTCGACTGAGAGGTTTTCAAAATTTAAGACAAAATCATCCGGTCATTTGCGAACTCGCCGCCGCTGGCGATCTGGAACTTTGCCAGCAGGTCAGAGACGTGCAGGTTCTTCTTTTCCTCACCGGAGACGTCATAGATGATGTGACCCTCGTGCATCATGATGAGGCGGTTGCCATACTTGATGGCGTCCTTCATGTTGTGGGTGATCATCATGGTCGTCAGATGGTTCTCCTCGACGATCTTTGCCGAGAGGGTCAGAACTTTCAGCGCGGTCTTGGGGTCAAGCGCGGCGGTATGCTCATCCAAAAGCAGAAGCTTCGGCTTGTTCATGGTCGCCATCAGCAGAGTCAGAGCCTGACGCTGACCGCCGGACAACAGGCCGACACGAGCAGTAAGACGATCTTCCAGACCCAAATCCAGCGATTTGAGCAGTTCACGATACTGCTCCCGTTCCGCCTTGGTGATGCCGACACGAAGGGTACGGCGTTTGCCGCGGCGTGCGGCCAGCGCAAGGTTTTCCTCGATCTGCATGGTGGCAGCAGTACCGGTCATGGGATCCTGAAAGACACGGCCAATGTAGGCAGCGCGCTGATGCTCGCCCAGACGGGTGACGTCCACGCCGTCGATGATGATCTTTCCGGAATCGACCGGCCAGACACCAGCGATCGCGTTCAGCATGGTGGATTTACCTGCGCCGTTGCCGCCGATGACGGTGACGAAATCGCCCTCATTCAATTTCAGGTTCAGGCCGTTCAGCGCAGTCTTTTCGTTGACGGTACCGGCGTTGAAGGTCTTGGAAACATTCTGGATCTCAAGCATTTTTTGCATCCTCCTTAGCCTTTTTTGCGGTGGGCTTTGCGAAGTATTTGCCCTTCCAATACGGCACTGCAAGGAAGACGGCGACCACCGATGCGCTCAGCAGTTTCAGGAGATTTGCATCGAAGCCGAGGGTCAGAACCAGCTGGATAACGATGTAATAAATGATAGCACCCAGAGAAACAGAAACCAGTTTCAGAGCAAAGTTCTGGAAGATACGTCCGAACACTGCCTCGCCAATGATGACCGCTGCCAGACCGATGACGATAGCACCACGGCCCATGCTGACATCTGCAAAGCCCTGATACTGGCTCAGCAATGCGCCGGACAGGGCAACCAGACCATTGGAGACAGCCAGACCCAGCACGATGTTCAGGTTGGTGTTGATGCCCTGCGCACGGGACATGTTGGGGTTAGAACCAGTTGCACGGATGGAGCAGCCCAGCTCGGTACCGAAGAACCAGTACAGAACGCCGACCAGCACCGCCGTGATGATAGCGACCATAATGATAGGGTTGTGGAGTGCAAACTCCTTGACCCAGCGCAGGGAGATGAGCAGGTCATATTTATCCACGTTGATGGACTGGTTTGCCTTGCCCATGATCTTCAGGTTGATGGAGTACAGAGCCAGCTGGGTCAGGATACCGGCCAGAATCGCCGGGATTCCCATAAAGGTATGCAGCAGGCCGGTGACAAGGCCGGTCGCCAGACCTGCCAGCAGAGCGATGAACAGGGAGACCCAAACGTTCTGACCCGACAGCAGGCACATGACACAGACTGCGCCGCCGGTACCAAACGAACCATCAACAGTCAGGTCAGCTACATCGAGGATGCGGTAGGTCAGATAAACACCGATTGCCATGATGCCCCAGATAAGACCCTGCGCACAGGCACCGGGCAGCGCACCCGGCAGATTTGCCAATCTTGCAAACAGTTCCAAAATAAACCCTCCTAAAACCAATACACTTTTTTCCTCCCGTTCTACACGGGAAAAACGGAGAAGCGCGTTTTTCAGCTCTCCTCCGCTATTTTTTATTTCCTGTGAAGTAAAAACAGCTTATGCTTCGATTTCTTCATAGCCATCCGGAACTGTCAGACCTAAATCATCGCAAATCGCCTTGTTGTACTTCTTGGTAACGGTGGTATACTCAACGGGCATGGTGGAGATATCTGCCTCACCCTTCAGGATCTTGACTGCCATCTCGCCGGTGGTATAACCCAGATCATAGTAGCTGATGGACAGAGTTGCAACACCACAACCAGAGCAGATGCCCTCCTCGCCTGCGAAGACCGGTTTCTTTGCCGGGCGGCAGATGCCGTCCACGATACCGGTATTTGCAGCGACGGTGTTATCGGTGGGAACATACAACACGTCGTTCTCGTCAGCAGCCTTCTGGCAAACAGAAGCCAGATCGTTGGAGTCGGAGAAAGCGTACTGGGTAACGGTCAGGCCCTTGTCCTCGAGGTATTTCTGTACCTCATCGACCTGATACTGGCTGTTCGGCTCAGCGGAACAGTAGAGCAGACCAGCCTTCTTTGCGTCGGGCAGCCACTCAACGATCATATCAGCCTGCTGATCCAGAGGAGCCAAGTCAGAGGTACCGGAGACATTGCCGCCAACGGTGCCGTTGAAATCGCTCAGACCCAGAGCCACGCCATATTCCGTGACAGAGGTGCCGAGGATGGGGATTTCATTGGTAGCTGCCTGTGCAGCCTGCAGAGCAGGAGTGGCGTTTGCCATAATGAGGTCGACCTTGGAAGAGACGAAGCCGTTTGCAATGGTAGCGCAGGTAGCGGAATCGTTCTGAGCGTTCTGGAAATCAAAGGTAACGCCATCGCCAAACTCTGCGGTCAGAGCATCCTCAAAGCCCTGCGTTGCAGCATCCAAAGCGGCATGCTCGACCAGCTGGCAGATGCCGACGGCGTAGCTCACACCATCCGCAGCAGCTGCGGAACCAGAAGCAGCTGCCGAGGATGCCACAGAAGAAGCAGTGGAAGAAGCGGAGCCGCCGCAAGCGGACAGCGCAGCAGCTGCGCCGCAGGCAACAGCAGCAGTCAGGAACGAACGACGAGTGATCTTACGCATAATGATGTCTCCCTCTCATATCAGTTCTCACGGCAACAGGACACCGTGCAGAAAACCATATTATCCAGCAGGCCGTGTGAGCTCTGCTTTACACTCGTGAAGTATAGCACAATCGCCGGGAGAAAACAATGCGTTGACGTCCTCAATTATCAATTACAATGAATTTATCTATCATTTTTTTCGATAAGTTAGCTCTTGCTGATACTCTTGCAGTTTGTCCAGTTCCTCCCCCAACCAGTGAAGATTCGCCTCGAACTGGGGCAGAAACTCGCCTTCCAGCGTGTATCGATAATAGAGTACCTGCCAAAGTTTCGCCTGCACCCGGCGCATCAGTACCGGACTGAACTGCCCTTCCAGTTTCTCCACCACATCTTCAAGTTCCATGCAGGTCACAGCCCATTTTACATCGGTCTTTTCCCGTGCAGGCACATCGTAGCGGCTCAGATAATCCTCAACTTTTGCTTCTATGACCCGTCCGCCGCAGTCGGTCGGCTGCAAAAAGTAGGAGATGTTCCCTTCCTTGTCGATTTCCTGTGCCAGCGGATAGAGTGCGCAGACCAGCGGCTCGGCGTCATGGATGGCGCAATGATTTTCAGTCAGGAACGGGCAGTTGTTCCGGTTCTCCTTTACGGGTGCCAGCCGCAGCACCGGCAGGCGGCTGACCGTGCCGATGCTCTCCCTGCAGAACCCCCGTGCCACGATCCGGGGCGGCAGGCGCAGACGCACTGCGATCCGCCACAAATCGAACCCGGACAGCACGATATCCTCCCGTCCCCGGCAGCAGTTGCCACATCCCCTGCACGCAAATGAAAAGGCCGCATTCCGTTCGAGGAGAGGTGTCTCCCGGGTAAAATCGACTCGTCCGCAGAGGTCAACTTGTGTATCTTTCAGCATAAAATTTCTCCTGTACGCAAAAAAAGAGGAGCATTGCTGCTCCCCTTTCCAGCTGTTTTCAGCATTTATTTCAGTTTTTTGCCGTCTGAAAAGGCTGTGCCGACCTTTTCGCCTATGACATAGTAACCGTTGTGTACCGGCTCATAGGAGATAGGACGAAGTTTGGTGATGTCGATGGAGCCGTTTTCATCCAGAATCTTTTCGTCCGCATTGATATTGACGATTTCGCCGATAACATTGCCCTCTTCGGTGGTGCGCACATACTTGCACTCCAGCGTCAGCGGCAGTTCCGCAAAAGTTGGAGCATCGACAAATTTGCTCTTTTCTGCCGTGAGACCGGCCTTTTCCATCTTGTCCGGCGTGTTATTGCCCGAGACGATGCCAACATAATCGCATGCGGCAACATGGTCAGCGTCACCAAAGCTAACGGTAAACGCCTGTTTGACCTTGATATTCTTGGTCGTTTTGTGGTCTGCACTAAGGCACAGCTCAACCAGATTTGTGTCGTACAAGCCACCCCATGCTGCATTCATCGCATCGGGATCACCATTTTTGTCATAGGTACCGATGATTAACACCGGCAGGGGATAAAACCACGGATTTGCACCAAAATCTTTTCTCATTCCGGAACACTCCTTTTTGTTTTGTTACCTTTATTGTACCACGTTCTTCCGCAGATGCAACTACCCTTCTCCGCCTGTTTTTACCGGTATCCGAATCTCCGTGATATAGCCTTCCGGATTCACCGAAATTGAGTTGTCGATGAGCGCAAGCTCCTGCGAAAAGCCGGTCACTTCCAGTTTTTGCTCCCGGATATACTGCATCAATTTCGCATAGTAGGGTTCCGCTTCTCCGTGGCTCCCATGATACCGGACGGTTACATACAGCCCTTCTGGTATCGTCTCCACCTTACCCTTGTAGTCGTCCTCTTTGTCCAGTAAAATAAATACCATATCATAGCTTTTATATTCACCGGCAAGGAGATGTTCCTTCGAGACGCCGGCCCCGACTTTTCCCTGAAACACCAGCGGTGTCTTCTGGTTTTCCTGCAAACGGCGGAGCGATTTTTCCAGCCAGAGATAAGAGTCGAACCGGATGCTGTCACGAATGCCAACTACCCGAAACTCTGGCAGTGTCACCAGCTGCACAACATCCAGTTTCGACTTTCGGGTATCCGCGATCTGCGCCAGTCGGTTGTCGATTTTTCGCTCAATGCAGTCCAGTTCCTGCTTTTTTCGGGCGATCAGCTCTTTCTGATGCCGAAGCTTCTCTTCAATGGTATCGACATCCCGGTTCTGCATATAGGCGGTGATCTCCTCCAGCGGCATCCCCAACGCCCGGAGATATCGGATATTGTTCAGCAGCTCGAACTGGCGCACGCTGTAATAGCGATAGCCGGTCTTCGGGTCGACTTTTTCCGGCCGCAGCAGTCCGATTTGTTCGTAGTGACGCAGGGTACCAACGCTCAGGTGATACATTTTCGCCACATCGCCGATTTGAAACAGCTCTTTTTCTGCCACGTTACACCGCCTTTTCTATGGTATCTTCTCGGGGAATGATGTTTTTCCTTCGCAGATAAACGAATGCAATAACGCAGATAATGACCGACAGCAGCGAACCGGTCGCTGTCGCAAGGCCCATCGGAAGCAGCGATTCCGGGAACATTTTCGAGGTCAGATATACGCCCGGCACGCGTACCAGCAGAATCGCAATGATGTTGTGCAGGAACGAAACACCTGATTTGCCATATGCGCAGAAATAGCCGCTGAAACTGAAATGGATGCCTGCAAAAATGCAATCCAGCACATAACCTCGCAGATAGGCCGCACCTGCAACCGCCACGGCAGCATCCGCTGTGAACAATCCAACCAGCGGCTGTGCCACAAACTGCACCAGAATCGAAACAGCCACGCCAAACCCGGCGGCGATACAAATCGCATATCGAAGCGTTTGCGCTGCACGACTGTGCTTGCCTGCGCCGATGTTCTGTGCGCCTAGTGCCGAGACTGTCGACAGCATCGACGATGGCACAAGGAACAGGAAGCTGATAATTTTCTCAACGATTCCCACCGCTGCCGCATCGGTCAAACCACGCTGATTTGCGATGATGGTAATAATGATGAATGCCACCTGAATGAAACCGTCCTGAAACGCTACCGGCAGACCGATGCTCAAAATCTGACCCAGCACTTTCCGCTTCGGCTTGAAATTCCTTTTGGAGAGTTTGATGCTGGTCTTTCGCTTCAAAATCACGACCAGCGAAATAAGAACGCTGATTCCCTGCGAAAGGGTCGTACCCAGTGCCGCACCAACCGGCCCGAGACGCAGTGCCCCCATAAAGAAGTAATCCAGCACGATATTTGCGACGCAGGCCACTGCGATGAAATACATCGGGCTTTTCGAGTCACCCATCCCCCGGAAAATCGAAGCAATGATATTATAGGCCGTGATGCACGGGATACCGATAAAGCAAATCATGAGATACATCCGGGTGCCTGCGACGGCCTCTTCCGGCGTTGAAATGATTTGCACGATTGGATCCACCAGCCCAAACAAAATTGCCGCCAGCACGACCGACCCCAGCATAAAAATGGTAACGGTATTGCCGATGACCTTTGCGGCTTCCTGGTTGTTTTTCGCACCAATAGCCCGGCCAATGCTGACCGTTGTTCCCATTGCAAGGCCGACCAGCATAACTGTGATCATGTGCATCACCTGACTGCCGATGGAGACCGCCGTCGTGCTTGCAACACCCTCGAACTGCCCGATGATGAACAAGTCGGCCATGCCGTAGAGCGTCTGCAAAAAGTATGAGAGCAGATAGAGCAATGAAAAATAAAAGATGTTTTTCAGCACACTGCCCGTTGTCAGATTCTTTTCCATATTCTTCCCTCGCCCATCGTTTCCTCTTTTGCCGCTTTTCCAATATCTCCGATGAGTCTTCCCTTTCCTCCACAGATAGTAAACCCTATAACGGTTGTAGAGTCAAGGTTTTCAAAGAAAAATAAGGCCGAACTTTTCCCGACCTCATTTTCATCTATAAGAGTAATTCTTAAATGTTACTTTTCCCGATAATAACAGACTAAATCCGTCGGCCCACGTTCCGCGTGGCGCATTGCCTTGTGTTCCGTTCCCTCATAAGTAAAGCCGCACTTTTTCAGCAGTTCACCCGATGCTCCGTTATAAGCGTAGTGTCCGCCGATGAACATCACGACATCGGTCTTTTCAAAGTATGCCTGAACAACTGCTTCCAACGCTTCCTGTGCCAAGCCCCTTCTTCGGACGTTCGGCGCGATTTCGATGCCAAGTTCCAGACACAGAACCGCACGTTCCACATCCATCATTGAGATCATACCAATCACATGACCTGTCTTCTTGCAAACGATGCTGTACCGTGTCTGCCCTGCAAATTTCTGCATCAGACAGCCATACTCTTCGTCCATTTCATCGAAAGCGTGGTATCCGCCGCAGTCCAGCGTCGTCTGCTCGTCGGACAGAATCGCAAAAACATCCTTTGCGTCGTCTACACTGAATTGCCGGAGCGTCAGCCGTTTTGTTTCGATCGGTAAAACTTCCATAGATTCTCCTTTCTGTATGTATAACGAAACCCCCGAGGGAAAATCCTCGAGGGCTTTTTGTTTAAGTCGGCGGCTACCTATTTTCACGCGCC
>CAVBWT010000035.1:0-29443 GCA_963599235.1 Lawsonibacter asaccharolyticus
AGTATATCGCCTGTGCCATATTGATTGGTGTTGCAATGCCCTTTTCATAAAAAGTCGCAAGATTATATTGGGCATCCCAATCGCCATGTTCAGCAGCTCGTTTTGTCCAGAAAAATGCTTTCTCTAAATTTTTTTCAACACCGTAGCCTTCCAGATAGAAATATCCAATCTGGCATTCTGCCAAAGGATATCCTTGTTCTGCAAGCTTCAAATGTCCGAAAAAGCACTTTTCATATTCCTGTGTGAACCAGTATTGCTCAACCAAACGATTGCATTCTTTCAGTTCCTTGCAGGATTTATAGTAATTACTCGCCATCGGCGGCTTTGGCTTCCGAATGTGCAACGACCTTTTCCAGAAGGTCGTTCAGGTCGAACCCATACTTGGTATGGCAGAAATGGCAGACGACCTCGCAATGAGGATCTTCGTCACGGAGTTTTTCCAGCTCCTTCCGGCCAAGGCTGAGGAGCATCCGCTTGGTACGCTCACGGCTGCAATCGCACTGATAGTGAACATCTCGTTCGTCCAGAATCTGCGGCTCAAAACCGGCCATCGCAAGCTCCATCATGTCCTTCGGGGTCTTACCGCTATGGAGCATCTCGGTGATGGACGGCATCGCACCAATATTCTGTTCCAGACGAGTGATTTCCTCATCGGTCGCGCCGGGCAGAAGCTGAAGCAGATAACCGCCTGCGCAGATGATGGACAGGTCTTTATCGACCAGAACACCCAGTGCGCAGACCGTCGGAACCTGCTCGCTGTATGCGTAGTAGCTAGTGATATCCTCGGCGATCTCACCGGACACCAGCGGAACCTGACCGACAGTGGGTTCCTTTTGCAGCTTATTATCACGAATCACTGTCAGAACGCCGTTTGTACCGACTGCGCCGCCAACATCCAGATGGCCATTAGCTCGGGGCGGAAGTTCGACCAGCGGATTGTCAATGCAGCCTTTGACATTGCCAGTGCTGTCGGTGCAGGCGATAACGACACCTGCAGGGCCGCCGCCTGAAACACGGAGAGTAATGGTATCGCCGCCATCCTTGAGCATCGAGCCCATCAGAGCTGCGCCAGTCAGCAGACGGCCCAGAGCCGCACTGCAGGTCGCACTGGTGGTATGCAGTTTTTCTGCAGTGCGCACGATATCGGTCGAGTCGATGCCGGCGAAAACAACGCCGCCGTTCTCGGACAGACCACGAATCAGATGTGCCATATTAGTTTTCCTCCAATTGAGTATACTGCTTGACTGCGCAGAAGAAATATCGCTCACTTTCGTCATTCAGTGAGCCGAACGTCTCACCATCGCAGACGCTTTCCAGCGCAAAGCCGTGTTTTTCGAGTGTAGTGCGGATGGTATCGAGGTCGTAGGTATACTCATAGAACTGCTCGTGGAAATGCTCGCCGGTTTCCCGATAGTCGATATCCACATTGATCTCCACCCGGCGGTCGGCTTCGCTGTAATGATTTCGCCAGACACAGCTTGCATCCTCTTCCTCAAAGGTGAAGACATTCTCACCCAAAACTTTTTGATGTTTGTAAGGGGTGTTCATATCAAAGAGAAAGACGCCGCCTTTTTCCATAAAGAATCCGGCGTTTTTGATGGCGGTATCCAAGTCCGGAATATGGTTAAAAGTATCAAACGTTGATACTGCACCCCGAATGGTACCGTACAAATCGAGCTTGAGCAGATCCTGCCGCAGGAGCAGCAGCTGACCGGAAAGACCCAACTGTTCGGCCTTATCACGGATAACACAGAGCATCTCTTCGGATTGGTCGATGCCGATCATATCATAACCAGCCTGAGTCAGCATCAGGGTCAGCTCCCCTGTTCCGCAGCCAAGGTCAGCAAGGATACCATTTGGGATTCCGTGAGCGTCCAGCTCCTTTTTGATCTGCGCATAGAGCGCATCATAGTCAGCTTCACCGTTGAATTCATCGTAGAAATAGGCAAATTCGTTATAGGCCATAGCTCGTTACTCCGCATCCTCGGTCTCAGCGTTCTGGTACTCCTCGGCGACGGCTGCGTTCAGGAACGCCTGCAGTTCCGGGATACCGTAACCATTTTCACCGCTCGTCAGGATGACTTTCTGGCAGCCGTAAGGACGGCAGACATTCTCGAACTCTTCCTGCGTTTTTGCCAGCTGGCTCTTTTTCAGTTTATCCGCTTTCGTCAGAGCGACGATATACGGAATCTGATGATAGTGCAGATATTTCAGCATCTGAAGGTCATCTGCACTGGGTGCATGGCGGCAGTCAATGAGCTGAACCAGCAGGGTATGACGACGCTCCGCCTCAAAGTAGCTGTTGATGAGGTCATCCCAGCGTTCCCGGTCGGCGTTGCTAACTTTGGCGTAGCCATAGCCCGGAAGGTCGACAAAGTAGCAGTCGTCCACCGAATAGAAGTTGATGGTTGCGGTCTTGCCCGGCGTGCTGGACACACGGGCGAGATTTTTGCGGTTGCACAGCTTATTGATCAGGCTGGATTTGCCGACGTTAGAGCGTCCGGAGAAGCTCAGCTCCGGGCGGTCGCTTTCGGGCAGCTGGCTCGAGATGCCATAGCTGGCGATGAAATCCGCTTTGTTGTAATTCATACGTTCTCCTGTTCTTTTCAGCAGACAGTACCCGGCTGCGGCTTCTCCTGCGTCTGCGGCAGAGCGGCCTTTTCCGGCGATTTTACTTTTTTAGCATGAGAGGGATGGCTGGCCGTCGCTGCCGATTTCGGCTTGAGCAGAGCGGCGTTCAGCACCTGTGACAGGCTGGACATCGGCAGGAACTCGATGTTCTTCTTCACCTCATCGTCGACCTCATACAGGTCGGGAACATTATCCTTCGGAATGAGGACTGTCTTCATTCCCTCACGGTAAGCTGCCATGCTCTTTTCACGCAGACCGCCGATGGGCAGAACATTGCCATGCAGAGTGATCTCACCGGTCATTGCGACATCGCCACGCACCGGGATTCCGGACAGGCAGGAAATAAGGGCAGTCGTCAGGGTGACACCGGCAGACGGGCCATCTTTCGGCACGGCACCTTCGGGAGCGTGGATATGCAGGTCGCACTTTTTCAGACGCTCCGGGTCAATGCCGTATTCGGCAGCATGGACACGGGCATAAGTGACGGCCAGCTGCGCGCTTTCTTTCATAACATCACCCAGTGAACCGGTAACAGTGATCTTGCCGGAGCCATTGTCAATGACCTGAACTTCGATGGGCAGCGTCTCGCCGCCGACACTCGTCCATGCCAGACCGTTCGCTATACCGATTGCATTGGTACGGTTGAGGAAGTCCGGCTTGACGATACGAGGGCCAAGCAGCTTTTCGAGAGTAGTTCCGGTAACGGAAACAGTCTCTGCCTCGCCGGAAGCGATTTTCCGGGCGCACTTGCGCAGAACGCTTGTAATGGTGCGCTCGAGGTTTCGGACACCGGCTTCCCGGGTGTAACCATCAATGATACCATACAGGGCACTCTGGGAGAAAGTAACTTTTCCGGTCAGACCGCAGGCTTCCAGCTGTTTGGGAACCAGATGCTTCTTGGCGATGTTATATTTTTCCACACGGGTGTAGCTCGGCAGCTCGATGACATCCATGCGGTCACGCAGTGGGCCGGGAATTGCACTCAGGTCGTTTGCGGTCGTGATGAACAGCACATGGCTCAAATCAAACGGCATATCAATAAAATGATCGTTGAAGGTGCTGTTCTGCTCCGGATCGAGAGCTTCCAGCAGAGCCGCCGCCGGGTCGCCCCGGAAGTCTCCTGCCAGTTTGTCGATCTCATCCAGAAGCATCAGGGGGTTCATCGTTTTCGCCGTGATCATTGCATTGATGATCTTGCCGGGCATTGCGCCAATGTAGGTGCGGCGATGGCCTCGAATTTCTGCTTCATCACGAACACCGCCCAAGCTCAAACGGACGTACTTACGGTTCAGGCTTTCGGCGATGGAGCGTGCGATACTGGTCTTTCCGACACCCGGAGGGCCGACGAGGCAGATGATCTGACCCTTGACATCCGGTGCCAGTTTGCGGACAGCCAAAACTTCGAGGATGCGGTCCTTGACCTTTTTCAGGCCGTAGTGGTCGCGGTCGAGGATGCGCTGTGCTTTAGCAATGTCGAGGTCGTCCTCCGTGAACTTATTCCAAGGCAGGTCGAGGCAGGTGTCCAGATAGGTGCGGATGACCGTTCCCTCCTGATTGCTGCTCTGCATCTTGGCGAGACGGTCGGTCTCCTTCATCAGCTTTTTCTCGCACTCGGGCGCAAGGTGCAGCTCGGTGATCTTGCGGCGGTACTCCTCTACCTCAGCGGTGGTGTCGTCGTCCTCGCCCAGCTCCTCGCTGATCATGTGGAGCTGCTCGTGCAGATAGTAGTCGCGCTGGTTTTTGTCCATCGCTTCGTCAACTTTCTGCGCGATTTCCTTATCAATCTCCAGCATCCGGCGTTCCCGGTGCATCTTCTCAATGAGCAGTTTCAGGCGGCCCATCAGAGAGCTTTCGTCCAGAATGGCCTGCTTATCCTCGAACCGGAAGAGCAGGTTTGCCGGGATGTACTCGGACAGGAAGGCCGGGTCGTTGCTGGTGGTGATAGAAAAGACGACATCCTTGCCGATGTGCGGATTGAGTGCCAGCAGGTCGTCGAAGCCCTTCTTCACATTGCGCACCAGAACATCCAGCTCCGGGGTCTCCTCGGGCTTTGCCGGACGGACAGGTGCCGGGCGGACAGCCGACAGCAGGAAGCTCCCGTCGGCATCCAGCTCGGTCAGTTTGGCGCGGTATTTGCCCTCGACGAGGATGCGCACCAAATCGTCCGAGACACGCATGACCTGCTTGACCTCAGCGACAACGCCGTAGGTGTACAGGTCGGACGGCTTCGGGTCCTCGACCTTCATATCCTTCTGCGCAATGAGGAAGACATCAGAGTTGTTGCTCATCGCCCAGTCGACAGCGGCGATGCTCTTGTCGCGGCCCACCTCAAAGTGGAGCAGATTATTCGGAAAGACCACCAGTCCGCGCAGGGCGATGGCCGGAAGATGGACGATGTTTCGTTCCACCTTTACGGTAACTTTTTCAGACATGTGTAAACCTCCCCACTGTCCGGGCAAGCGCGAGTCGCTGCGGCAGACAGTGTTTGTGTTGGGTAATCTATATTAGGATAGGTATCAGTTTATTATATCGAAATTTTAAGACAGTTGCAAGCGGTACGCCTTACTCCCGACCCTTTTCGTGGGTATTGTAGCCGATTTTGCCCAAGGCAGGCAGAATGGCACGCAGAGTGACAGAGGTCACTGCACCCATGACAAGGCCCAGAATCAGCATGATGGGCGCGTAGTAGAGCGACATTGTGGACGACAGAATGACACTTGCGCCCAGCAGCTGGCCGACATTGTGGAACAGCGCGCCGCAGACCGACAGAATGAACCAGGTCGGCCGCACCGGGAAGTGATAATAGAGGATCCACATTACCAGCAGGGAGAGCAGGCCGCCGCAGAGCGAGAGAAAGCCTGCCGTCCAGCCAGAGACGAGGAAGACGAATAACGCCTTGAGCAGGTCCAGAACCAGAGCCTGTTTTGCGCCCATAAAGAAGAGGGCGTACATCACGACGATGTTCGCCAGACCCAGCTTCATGCCCGGCATCAGGCCCGGGATCACCAGCGTGCCTTCAATGAACGAAAGTGCCATTGCCAGCGCGAACAGCAGGCCGGAAAGTGCAATCTCATGGGTCTTTTTGTAGCTGCGGTCATTTTTCGGCATGGAACTCTCCCCTTTCTGTCCGGTTATTCATCGCCACCCAGCGACTGCTCATACTGCTCCTGTTCCTCCATGGCAGCTTCCCATGCGGCGAACAGCTCGTCCTGATGGAAGCGCAGGTCAGCCAGCTCATCGCTCTTTTCGCGCAGGAGCTGAGGGTCGTTATAGACTTCGGGCGAATTGATCTCATTATCCAGCTCGACTTCCCGTGCGCCGCAGGCTTCCATCTCGTCCTCGCAGGCTTTAATTTTGGCGCGCAGCTCTGCACGGCGGCGACGCTGTTCCTTGCCGTAACCGATTTTTGCCGGTTCGGAGGATTTGACCGGAGCTGCCGGGGCAGTGTTGCGGCCCATCAGAGCATCGTAGCTCGGATAAATCGTCGCTTTACCGTCCTCGAGATACAGAATCGGGCAGGCAAGGCTGTTCATCAGGTGGCGGTCATGGGTGACCATCAGCAGGGTGCCGGTGTAGGCCGTCAGTGCCTCGGTCAGGTTTTCACGGGTGTAAATGTCCAAGTGGTTGGTCGGCTCGTCGAGGAAAAGCAGATTCGGCCGCTCGAGAACGATCTCCGCAAAGCGCAGACGTGCCAGCTCACCGCCGGACAGAGCCTCACAGGGTTTGAAGACCGTTTCGCCACGGAAGCCAAGCTTTGCGAGATGGCTGCGGACTTCCAGCTCGGTCATGCGCGGATATTTGTTCCAGATGACATCAATGACACGGCCTGCACCCAGACGGTTCTGCTGCTGAGCAAAGATGCTGGGCCGCGCACCGGTGCCGAGACGCACCATGCCGCCCGAAGGCCAGCGTTTGCCGTCCAGCACCTGCATCAGGGTCGATTTACCGGCACCGTTCGGGCCTGCGATGATGAGACGCTGGCCGCGGCAGACCGTATAGCTGAACGGTTCCAGCAGCGTCCGGTCACCGATTTTGATGGTGAGGTTCTTCATGATGACAAGCTCGTTCCACGGCTCGACATCATACTCGAACCGGAATTTCAGCTGGTTCGTCTCGTCCTTGGGAGCCTCGGTGATCTCCAGCTTTTCCAACTGTTTTCGGCGGCTCTGCGCCATCTTCGTGGTGGAGGCACGGACAAGGTTGCGGTCGACATAATCCTGCAGCTTTTCGGCCAGTGCAACGTCGGCATCGTGCTGTTTCTGACGAAGGGCGTCGGCAGCTTCTTTCTGAGGCAGATAGGCCGAGAAGTTGCCCTTATAAGTCGTCATGGTCTGGAAAGAGACTTCCCATATCTTGGTACAGACATTATCAAGGAAGTAGCGGTCATGACTGACGACCAACACTGCCCCCGAATAACCCTTGAGGTAGTTTTCGAGCCATTCCATCGTGGCGAAATCCAAGTGGTTGGTCGGCTCGTCCAGAATCAGGACGTCCGGCTTTTTGAGCAGCAGCTTTGCCAGATGGAGACGGGTCAACTCACCGCCGGACAGAACGCCGATGTTTTTGCTCCATGTTTCCTGCGGAAAGCCCATACCGGACAGGACTTTTTTGATGTTGACATCCATATTATAGCCGTCGGCAGCGTCGATGATGTTCTGGAGCGAATCGTGCTGTTCCAGAAGCGAAGCATCGTCGGGCGAAGCGGCCATCTTGCGTTCCAGGATCTGCATCTGTACCATCGCATCCAGCACATGTGCAAAAGTAGAGCGCATTTCTTCGTAAATATCCAGCGTAGCATCAAGTTTTGCGTTCTGTTCAAGGTAACCCAGTGTCACACCGTGGGTCACACTGAACTCACCGTCGTAGTCGGTATACTCGCCGGTCAAAATTTTGAGCAGAGTGGTTTTGCCTGCACCATTCTGACCGACGATGCCGATCCGGTCTTCTTTTTCGACGCTGGCAGTCACATCGTGGAGAACGACCTTTTCGCCAAAGGTCTTTCCAAGTTTTTCCAAATGTATCAGCATAGTTTCTTATTCCCTTTTACAGCTGGTGGCGGCGGTTCTTCAGTCCAACATTTGCCAGTTCTTCCGGCTCCATTACCAGAGGATACAGTTCCTCGAGGTTGGAGATCTCGTAGGTCGGGCAGACTTTTCCCGGATTCTCAGCGTGGTTCGGGTTAAACCAACAGGTATCCAGCCCGGCGTTGATGCCGCCCTGAATATCGCTGGACAAACTGTCACCCACCATCAGGACATGTTCCCGATTCTCAACACCCAGTGAACGGAGCGCAGCATCGAAAATTTTGCGGTTTGGTTTCTCACTGTCCAGCTTCTCGGAAACAAAAACATCCTCAAGATAGTTCAACAGCCCGGACTCTCGCACACGACGGCTCTGAACACGGTCGAAGCCGTTGGTAACGATGGCGAGGGTCGCCACCTCGGACAGTTCCTTCATGACATCCAGAACATTGGTGGACATCAGGTCGGGATGCGTCGAGAGCTGTTCCAGATAAAAGCGGTTCATCTCGGCTCCATTGCCTGCGGCGTCGATTGCCTTCAGGAACCGGGTAAAGCGTTCATTCATCAGTTTTTCCCGGCGGATCTGACCCTTTTCCAGCTGTTTCCAGAGTTCAGAGTTGATCTCCCGGTAAGTCTGCATCGTCTCAGCGTCCGGCTCAATGCCATAGTTCACCAGCGTTTCGGCCAGAGCTTTGTTTTCCGCCGCATCAAAATTCAAAAGTGTGTTATCTGCATCGAACAGAACACAATAGTATTTTGCCATAAATCATTTTCCCCTCTCTCATATTCATGTTGCCGGGCATCCTGCATAAAAGCCTGTCCATTTCGAGAACAGCGAGAAGCCAGCCCTAACCCGGCAGAGCTGGCTTCTGATGGTTTTCATCACTCTTGCGTGATTTCTACAATTTCGTAGGCATTGTCGTCCGACTGGTCGGGTGTGTTGTCCTTGCAGCGGTTCGCACCGTCGCAGGGCTTTTCTGGACATTTGGGCATCTCTTCTTCCGAAACACCATTGTCTACATTTTCCCAGTCCATCTCATAATAGTCAACGCTGCCATCGGTCACGTCCTCAGCACCCGGAAGACCGGGTACCCGAATCTCTTCGCAGAACATCCGCATTCCTCCCTTCCTGCCAGCCTATGCAGGCAGGAAAGAAAGGGTTCGTTTACTCTGCCTTGCTCGTGCTGGCAGAAGCTTCGGTCTTGGAAGATTCCGAGCTGCTCGAAGCATGCTGCGACGAGCTGGATGCCGGAGTATCATTCTCTGACGAGGCCGGTTTGCTGGAGCTGCTTGCCGTCTCACTCTTGGAATCAGACTTCGATTCACTCTTAGACTCCGAAGAAGCCGACGTGCTTGAAGATGTGCTGTGGCTGGAGCCTGCGCTCGAGCTGCTGGAACTGGTCGAAGCACTCGAAGAGCTATGCGAACTACTGGAGCTGCTCGACGAACTGGACGAACTGGACGTACTGGACGTACTGGAAGACGAGCTGCTGTGAGAACTGCTGGAACCAGAAGAACTGGATGTACTTCCGGAGGAAGCTCCGGAACTGCTGGAACTCGATGAAGAGGAAGAGCCGTTGACAATCGAGATCGTCAACGTATTGCTTGTCACAGAGCAATCATTGTAGGTGACGACCGCATGGACTTTATAGGTCGCAGCGTGGGTGTCAGTCACCTGCACTGTCACAGAAGAATGACCGGCAGCTTCTTTGACCTCGACGCCATTCGCGTACCAGCGAATCGAATCCGTACTGCCGTATTTGCCGTTGATGGAAGCACGAAAGTTAATAGATGCTCCCTGAGCTGCTCTCTCTCCGGTGATCTTCAGCGACAAAGGCGCAAAGACAGCGGTCACATCCATATTCTCCGTAAAATTCGTATCTTTACGGGTCTTACTTGTTACGCCATCGCTCCACTTAACAAAAACATGGTTCTCCTCGGGAACTGCGGTCACTGTCAGCGACTTGGAAGAATCCGTCACAGTATATTTCAGGCTGCTTTTTCCGGTATCCTTGCCGATGCTCAGAGTGCCGCCGCCATTTTTATCGACCCGATAGCTGACCTCATACTGTTTCTGTTCCTCTTTTGTACTTTCGCTCGTGCTTGTACTCTGGCTCTGACTTTCACTGCTTGCGCTGGACGCAGGCGTTTCACTGCTGCTTACCGCTTCAGAAGAGCTGCTGGGAGCCTGCACTGCAGAACTGGGATTTGACGCATAATCCAGAGTGCGAGTCGGAATGTTGCTGACATCCGGGCGGCGTTCCTCACTGAGGTAAGCATGGGTGCGGATATAGCTCAGCATCGTTTTCAGACCAGCCGGCGTCAGGTGGATATCACCATTATTATAATAGTCTGCAACGCCATAGCCGTCCTCACCCTTCAATACCTCAGCAGAATTCAGGAACTTGACTCCAAGCTGCTCACACATATTTAGAAGAGCCATATTGAAGTCGTCGATCTTGCGTTGATCCATATTGGGATAGTTGGAATGATTTTCAGGAATCGGCGGAACCGTATTCACAATAATATCCGTATATGGGTAACTGGACTGGATTGCCTGCACAAGGGCGGTGTAGTTGGCAATGAAATCGCTGGTTTCCATATCGGCATCGTTGGTTCCGAATGTCATAATGACCCGGCGAGGCTTCATTTTGGTGACCGCTTCCGGAATCGTATAAACACTGCTGTCCTTTTTGAAGGTCACGATGGGCTCATTCAGAGCTGCCTGTGTACCGATTCCTTCTTTGGCGCAGAACTGCTGCAGGGAGATAAGGCCGTTGTTGTACAGGCGGACGGTGTTGGAATCGCCCAGAAACAGCACGTCATTCAGATAGTCGTCCCCGGCGTCAGCGGTTTCGGTCAGCAGAGCGGCAGACTCCTGATTGATCTGGTAGTGGTCAGACAGGTCATCACCTGTTGTTTCCTCCTCGCTGGCAGCTGCACTTGAGGACGGGGCTTCCGGCTCTTTGCCGCGTTTGAGGAGAGTCAGTGTAATGCTTACCGTCAGCAGTGCCGCCAGTGCGCAGATGACGCAGACCAGAACTGCCTGTTTCTGCATGGAACTCATGCCCTGTTTTTCCGGTTGTGTTTTTTGACTCATGTTATTCACCCTTCATTTATCAGAGCTTCGGCGTAGTACCAAGGATCTGGTCAGCCAGATCTTCACAGCTGGACGCAAACAGCACCGGATGGAACGGTTCCAGCTCCTCGCGGCTGCCATAGCCATACAGCACCGCAGCGGCATCCAGAGCGCAGTCTGCAGCTCCACGCATATCATCGTTCCGGTCGCCGACCATCAGAACACGCTTGCCTGCCAGCTGAGGCTGTTCCAGAACATGACGTATCACGTCGGTTTTGGTATCGCGGCTCTCGTCCATTGATGCGCCGCCGATAAAATCAAAGAACGGAGCCAGCCTATTTTCTTTCAGAATCGGCGTAACGACCTGTGTAGGCTTGCAGGTGGCAGTGCAAAGAGTAAACCCGGCATCTTTCAGGCGGCGGAGCATCTCCGGAACGCCCGGATACGGGAACCCCTCGTGACTGCCCTTTTCGTGGTAGCTCACGCGGTACAGTTCAGCGGCTTCCTCGATTTTAGCCGGGTCAGTAAAGTGTTCGGCGAAAGTCTTGCGAAGCGGTGGGCCAATATAGCGGCGGAGATTAACATTCGTAATGTCAACCCCCATTTTCTGAAAGACCTCTTCCAGCGTATTTATAATTCCGGGAGCGGAATCGATCAGCGTTCCGTCCACATCGAACAGAATGGTATCATAATGAAGCACGACTTGTTCCCCTTTCATCTTTTATATACACGAGTAATAGTATAACACAGTTTTGTCATATCAGCAATTCCGACCCACACTTTTTATGCAGATTATTCATAAAAAGCTGTGTAAAATCAAGAAATGCCCACCTGACAGAGGATCAGGTGGGCAGAACCGATAAGATTTTATTCCTGCAGTGTCGTCGCTCTGGTATCCGTGGCCGGGTAATAGAGGTTGTTGGAGATGAACTCCAGCTTATCTTTCAGCACCAGCTCAAGATTTGCGACTGCGTGGACCATATTTGTAGCCGAATCGTTGACTTCCAGCAGTTTGCAGAGATCGAGTTCCTCCATCGTCATAGCGGTCTTCATCTTCTGGCTCTCGGCGCAGAGGATGTGGCTCAGTGCTGACTCCTGCAGAGCAATGCTTTCCAGTAGGTCGATAACAGCCTGATCGAGGGTGACATTCGGCAGAGCCGGGCAGCAGAGAGTCTCCGGACAATTGGTCGTTGCCATAGTGGATCCATCCTTTCTCCTATTATAAGGTAGGCGTAATCCATCCTATGCAGTGACCCGGTGGGATGTTATTTTTCTGCGGAGTCCTTTGCCTCAAGCTTTTCGATGGTATTGCGGTATCCGCCGGAACCATACTGGATGCAGCGGTTGATCCGGCTGATGGTTGCCGTGCTGATCTCTACCGTCTTTACGATCTGGTCGTAGGTGCTGCCGCTCAGGAGCAGTTTCGCTGCCTCGAGCCGCTGAGCCATATCGGAGATTTCCTTGACCGTACAGAGGTCTTCAAAAAAATTATAGCACTCTTCGCGCGTTTCAAGGCTGAGGATCGCGTCAAACAACGCATCCGTCGTCTCATTTCTTCTGGGATTTCGTTCCGCCATAGCTGCCTCCTTGTATCGGTTCGCTGGGAACATTGTCTTTTCTGATTTAGCACATCATTACTTTAGCACTCGAAAGTGTGAAAGTCAAGTATTTCTCTCTTTTTCGGGCATGTTTAGTGAAATTCATCTGTTCTGATGTTCAGTTTTATTCATCTCACATCTGAAACAAAATCGTCTAAAATTTTTATCTATCCACTCCGGAAAAATAGTATTGTCTCCCAACTTTGCCAAAAGTTATTGACAAATTATGAAATTGGGCTAGAATTAGGACAATCAATCGGCAAATGCAATGAACAGGACATGACCCTTTGTATCACCTGCTTTCAGAGAGCCGTCGGTCAGATGCAAGACGGCAGCAAAGAACAAGTGGCTCTCACCTGCGAGCAGCCTGTAGGAACGGAGCGAGTTTTTCACTTTCAGTAGTACAGGTCGTGTAGCCTACGTTACAGGGCGGCGTATCCGTATTATAATAATTATAATGATACGTTGTACGTTTTTCAAAGTGGCTGTTTTTAACACAGCAAGCGAAGTGGTACCGCGGAGAGTTTATAAGCCTTCGTCTTCGGTGGACAGAGTATATCTGTTCGGGAAGACGAGGGCTTTTTTCAACGCAAAACCGCTCAGCTGTACAGACAGCCGCGTGTCGCTGAGACATTGCGTTCGGGTGCCGTTTGAAGAAAGGAAAGAGGTAAAAGAAATGAATACGCTGGTCATCGTTTTGATCGCCGCGGTGTGCCTGTCCGGAGCTTATCTGCTCTACGGCCGCTGGCTGGCAAACAAATGGGGCATCGACCCCAAAGCGAAAACTCCGGCTGTCGTCCATGAGGACGGCCGTGACTATGTTCCTACGAATGGTTGGACGGTCTTCGCCCATCAGTTCAGTTCCATTGCAGGTGCCGGCCCTGTCACCGGTGCAATTCAGGCTGCTGCTTTCGGCTGGCTGCCCGTTCTGCTGTGGGTCCTGCTGGGCGGCATCTTCTTCGGTGCCGTTACCGACTTTGGCGCACTGTATGCTTCCGTCAAGAACGACGGCAAGAGCATGGGTCTGCTGATTGAGAAGTACATCGGCAAGACCGGCCGCCGCCTGTTCCTGATTTTCGAGTGGGTCTTCTGCCTGATCGTTATCGCAGCATTCGCTGACATGGTCGCCGGCACCTTCAACGCTTTTGGCGCAGACGGCGCACTGGTCGAGGCTGCTCAGACCAACGGTTCTGCCGGTATGGTCTCCATTATGTTCATCGTGTTCGCAGTTGTCTTCGGTCTGATCCAGAAGAAGTTCAACCTGTCCGGCTGGAAGGAAGTCGTCATGAGCGTTGCGTTCATCATCCTCTCCTTCGTCATCGGCATGAACTTCCCTCTGGTCTTTGACAAGGCTACCTGGAGCTACATCACCTTCATCTACATCTTCTTCACCGCTGTTCTGCCAATGTGGTTGCTGAAACAGCCCCGTGACCACATGACGACCTTCATGTTCGCCGCAATGATCATCGGTGCTGTCGTTGGTCTGCTGGTCGCTCACCCGACCATGAACCTGCCGGTTTACACTGGTTTCAACAACGCTTCTCTGGGTACCATGTTCCCCATCCTGTTCGTCACCGTCGCCTGCGGTGCAGTTTCTGGCTTCCACAGCCTCGTCTCTTCCGGTACTTCTTCCAAGACCGTTGAGAACGAGAAAGACATGCTGAAGGTCGGTTACGGCGCAATGGTTCTGGAAAGCTTCCTGGCCGTCATCGCTCTGTGCGTTGCCGGTGCTGCCGCTGCTGCGGATGGCACCCCTGCTGCTGGTACTCCGTTCCAGATTTTCAGCCGCGGCGTCGCTGGTTTCTTCGAGATGTTCGGCGTACCTGCAAGCATCGCTACCGTCTTTATGACCATGTGCGTTTCCGCTCTGGCTCTGACCAGTCTCGACGCCGTTTCCCGTATTGCTCGTATGGCTTTTCAGGAGCTGTTCAGTGTCGATGACATGGAGCATGCTGAGGGCTGGCGCAAGCTGTTCTGCAACGTCTACTTCTCCACCTTCATCACTCTGGTCGTTGGTTTCATCCTGACCCAGATCGGCTACGCCAACATCTGGCCGCTGTTCGGTTCTGCAAACCAGCTGCTGTCCGCTCTGGTTCTGGCTACCCTGTGCGTCTTCCTGAAGGTCACCGGCCGCAGCAACAAGATGATCTTCCCTCCGCTCATCATCATGCTCTGCGTCACCTTCACCGCTCTGGTGCAGCGTCTGATCGCAATGGTGAAGGCTATCAGCACTGCTGCTTCCGTCACCATCCCTGCTGGTGAGACCACTTGGGGTGCTGTGTTCATCGCAAACGGCCTGCAGCTGATCCTGGCTGTCCTGCTGATCGTTCTGGGTCTGAACATCGTGTTCCACTCCTTCAACGCTTACAAGGCTGCTGAACACAACAGCGAAGCTCGCGTCTAAGTTCTGAGCATCGCCTGATATGCAATAAAAATACCGCTGATGGAATCAAATCCGTCAGCGGTATTTCTTTATGCTTATCAGAGATTTCCCCGTTCCCACTCCCGGAGAAGGATGCGCTGCAGCTCGGTATGGAACCAATGCTCGCCCTCCTCCACGATGGTGAGATGTGCGCCGCTTTTCTGGCGGAACTTCTCGATAGCATGGTACGGCGTCAGGTTGTCCTTATCGCCATAGAGGACTTCCGTCGGCGTATGCCATGCAAACGGATGCTCCCGTACCCAGCAGAGATATTGCCACGAGAGGGTTTCGCCGAACTCGGTCGGTATCTCCCCTGCTGCTTATCATAGCACAGAGTTTTCCCGATTGCAAGACGCAAAAAGAGCCGCAGCACCTTTTAACGGGTACTGCGGCTCTCTATAATCTTAGCGGAGATTAAATTACTTCACCATGCTTGCAACTTCGGCAGCAAAGTCATCAGCACGCTTCTCCAGACCTTCGCCCTTGACGAAGTGAGCAAACTTGATGACCTTGATATCGCCGCCCAGTTCCTTAGCAACCTTAGCGATGTACTGAGAAACAGTCATGTCGGAATCCTTAACGAACTCCTGATCGATCAGGCAGTTCTCCTTGTAGAACTTCTTGATCTTGCCCTCGATCATCTTCTGCTTCACAGCGTCGGGCTTGTTTGCGTTCTTGGGATCGTTAGCCATCTGAGCCAGCAGGATCTCTTTCTCCTTGGCAACGACCTCAGCCGGAACGGAAGCCTCGTCGACATAGCTGGGGTTAGCAGCTGCGACCTGCATTGCAACATCCTTGCCATAAACAGCAAACTCGTCCTTGGACTCGATACCGTTGGTGGTCTCGAAGTTGACCAGAATACCGTGGGTGCCGCCGCCGTGGACGTATGCAGAGCAGACACCCTCGTAACGGACGAAACGGCGAACCTTGATGTTCTCCTTGATGACCAGAATCAGGTTCTTCAGAGCCTCATCAACGGTCTCACCGGACTCGATCTTGCAGCTCATCAGAGCCTCGACGTCAGCCGGATTCTGCTTCATGATGACCTTGGTTGCTTCCTTGACAAAGTCAACGAACTTGTCGTTCTTAGCAACGAAGTCGGTCTCAGCGTTGACCTCGATGACAACACCGACCTTGCACTCGGGGCAGTACTCAGCGTAGACCATGCCCTCAGCAGCGATACGGCTTGCCTTCTTTGCAGCGGTAGCCAGACCACGCTCACGCAGGATCTCGATTGCCTTCTCGAAGTTGCCGTCAGCCTCAGTCAGAGCCTTCTTGCACTCCATCATGCCGCAGTCGGTCTGCTTGCGCAGTTCCATAACGTCTTTTGCAGAAATAGCCATTTTAGTATTCTCCCTTACACGTTATTCACAGGTTTGAATTCGGGAAACTCGGAAAATCAGGCGTTTGCTGCATCCTCAGTGGGAGCGGCCTCCTGGTTGCCCTGCTTGCCCTCGAGAACAGCGTCAGCCATTGCGCCAGCAATCAGCTTGACAGCGCGGATAGCGTCGTCGTTGCCAGGGATGACGTAGTCGATCTCATCGGGGTTGCAGTTGGTATCAACGATAGCAACGATGGGGATATTCAGCTTGCGAGCCTCAGCAACAGCGATACGCTCCTTGTGAGGGTCGACGATGAACATAGCCTTCGGCAGGGTCTTCATGTTCTTGACGCCGCCCAGATACTTGTCCAGCTTCTCCATCTCCAGCTCGAGCTTAGCAACTTCCTTCTTGGGCAGCAGGTCGAAGGTGCCGTTCTCCTTCATGTTAGCCAGCTGCTGCATACGGTCGATGCGCTTACGAATGGTGCGGAAGTTGGTCAGCATACCGCCCAGCCAACGAGCGTTGACATAGTGCATGCCGCAGCGCAGAGCCTCGTCACGGATGGACTCCTGAGCCTGCTTCTTGGTGCCGACGAACAGGATGTCGCCGCCCTCAGCTGCAACTTCCTTCACATAGTTGTAAGCCTCATCCAGCTTCTTAACGGTCTTCTGCAGGTCAATGATATAGATACCATTGCGCTCGGTGAAGATGTACTTGGACATCTTGGGGTTCCAACGACGGGTCTGGTGACCGAAGTGAACGCCTGCCTCGAGAAGCTGCTTCATAGAAACGACTGCCATAGTAAAATTACCTCCAAATATTGTTTTGCCTCCGCATACCGTGATTCCCTCACATATCGGATGTTCGGGAACTGCTCTCCACCATAAAAGGCACAAAAGGGCATAGTAATGCGTGTGTAATGCTTAAATATGATAGCACAAAAAGCCGACGGATTCAAGAGGTTTTCTCTGTTTTTCACAAAAATATTTTTGATTTTTCGCTTATTTGCTGTCCGTCGTCTGGTTCAGGCTCTCCATTCCCATCCGGCTGAGGGCGTATCCCTTGCCGAACATGAGGTCATATTGGAGCATCCAGTGCTTTGCACTCCACTGCTCCTGCAGCGAGGTCGCTGTCTGGATCGTGCTGCCGTCGCGGTTCATGATGGCGCCCCGGGTATTCGCCCGGTAAGCAGTCTGGAGCTGACGGTTAAGGTATTTAAAATAGAGCGGCTGGTCGAGACCGTAGATATTCATCATGACCGGTGAGATGTCATACGCCGCAATGGTGCCGAGGTCAACAGCCTTATCGGTGTAGTTCGACCACATCAACAGGGTCGTCTGATGGAGACGGGGGTCGCTGCTCTCATCACTGGCGTAGCCGCTGGCCGTGAAGATATCGTAGTTTGAGTCGATTGGATTGTAGTGGTCGCCCCAGAAGACCAGAATGACCGGCTCATCCACCTGTGAGAAGTAATCGGTCAGTTTACCGAGCATGGCGTCCGCATCCCGGATACCGGTCGCAAAGTCTTCCAACGCGCCAATGGTGCTGGGTTTGATGCCGACCGGATGGGCAACGACTTTCACTCGCTCATCGTCCGGGTAGTTGTCACGGTTGTAGTTGGTGTGGTTCTGCATGGTGACCGCATGGAGGAAGACCGGAGCATCCGAGGTGGATTTCATTGTTTCATACTGCTGAATGATCTGGTCAGCCATCGAGTCATCGGTGACAAGGCCGGTCGTCCAGTAGCGTTTGCGGACTTTCTGGACATGGTGCATATCCTCAAGGCTGATAAAATCGTCAAAGCCCAGATTGGGATACGCCGTATCACGGCTCCAGTATTTTGCCCAGAAGCAATGTACTGCCGCTGTCTGGTAGCCTTCGGTCAGCTTGAGGTAGTTCGGCAGGGAGAACATCGGTTTCGTCACATGCTGCTGATAGGGTTTGCTGCCGTTGGGCAGATACGAAACAGAATAGCCGGTCAGGGTTTCAAACTCCACATCGCAGGTGCCGCCGCCGAAACTCGGACTGTATGCCCGGCCGCTGGCACTGGTCTGCTGCAAAGCATGGAGGTTTGCGGAAACGTCCGTATCAAAGACGAAACCATAATCTTCCAGCTCCGAGACGTCCCAGTAGGACTCATCCATGACATAGATGATAGTAGGTTTCTTTTCTACCTCATCCGCCGGGGTGGTCGCTCCATAGGATTCCGGGTAGAGCGGCTGAGTGGCATATTTCTCCCCTGCCTGCACATCGTCCAGAATCTCGTTGACGGCTTCTTCGGAGTAATTTTCCGGCTTGGTGATCTCCAGATTCGTCAGATTGGTGAGAAAGCTGGTGATGACGCCATAATAGCGGTAATAACGATCCTGCATCCATGCGTCCGGCATAATGCCGATGGCCTGCGTAACGGCAGGCTGCAGAAAGACGCCGAAAATCATGACACAGGTCACCGCTGCACTTGCTGCAAAGCCACCGATGCGCTGTGCCCAGTGGAGCTTCTGCCGTCCGCGGTAAAGGAAGAACGAACCGACGGTCATCAACAGCACCAGAACGATAGCGACGATCATACTGGTCTGGATATGAATGCCGGCTGCCGACGCCACACCAGCCGCCTCCGACACCTGCGCCAGATCCCACGGCAGGAACGGCTCACCGCGCAGCTGAAGGGTGTA
Source organism: Lawsonibacter asaccharolyticus (assembly GCA_963599235.1). Lineage (GTDB taxonomy): Bacteria > Bacillota > Clostridia > Oscillospirales > Ruminococcaceae > Faecalibacterium. Next base: position 18,746 of record CAVBWT010000035.1, read on the forward strand.
GAAATTGACCGCAGCCGGTGCGCAGCCCAGCACCGCTGAAATCAGCGTTGCCAACGGCGCGAACCGGGTCAGCCAGTCGATGCTGAGCCATACAAGGAAGAGCAACGCCCAAGCCAGCAGATAGGCCGGAAAATGCGGAAAAATGTACTGGGTAAAAACCGCTGCATCCAGCGTACCGCGCGCGATCCACTCGGTCAGGAGCAGAACGATGAAAGTCGCCGCCAGCGGAAATGCCAGCCGCGCGATATGCAGCGGCATCGGCGTGCGTTTTTGTTGGTTTGCCATAAAGAAGTATCCTTTCACTTCCTGATATCAGTTTTTCAAAACGGCTCGACGGACAAAAAACAGTCCGCGGCTCCTTATTATAAACTACTTTTTTACAAAAGCAAGACTTTCGCCCGAAAATCAAAACCGGATGAAAAACTTTCAGCCTTTAAACCAACTGCGAAGCCGTTCCAGAATGCCGTGCTTCTCCGTCCGGGGCTCCGGTGTCGGCAGCTCTGTGCGAACCAGCACGGCATCGATTCCGATTTTCTCAATCTCTTCCCATGCAATCGTCAGGGTATCTTCCCTTCCCAGCAAGCCGAAGAGCTTTGGACGGCCAAATAACAGCAGCTCCTGAATCTGAGCTGTATCCGGGTCAAGCTTCAAGTCATCCACCCTGCCAAGGCAGACCCCCTCCCGTACCTGAACGACCTCTTTCGCGCAAAGCTCCCGAAATGTCATTTTTCCGCCCCCTTCCCTTAGATTTTATGCCGCCGGGCCGGGCATCATGAAAAATCCGCAAAATCCAGTGGAAATTTCTCCCACAGTTGTGCTATACTAAGACCAAACACTTGTACTTTTGACGAGGAATATAAAATGTATAAGAATATCATATTTGACTTGAGCGGAGTCATGGTCGACTTTAAACCGAAAGAATATCTCGTTGACCGTTTCTGCAATGCAGAACGGGAAGACCTCGTATACGAACTGACGTTCGGCAGCGAGGAATGGAAGCTGCTGGATGCCGGCCTTATCTCCCGTTTTGAGGCCAACCAGCGGATGCTTGCTCATGCCAAAAAGCAAAACTGCGTCTTTGAGGTACAGGGCGTTCTGGATGAGTGGACGCATATTCTTCGCCCCCGTTACCGGATGCAGGAGCTGGTGCGCCGTCTGAAAGAACATGGCTATGCGGTTTATTACTTAAGCAACATCCCGGAGGACACATTGAAACTGCTGATGGAGCGGGATTTCCAAGGGCTGTTCGACGGCGGCGTTGCCTCCTGTGATGTCCACGTCAACAAACCGGATCATCGAATTTACGAGACTTTTCTTTTAAAATATGGTCTGTTTGCCTCTGAGTGTATCTTCATCGACGACCGCATGGAAAATGTTCGCACAGCATTCACGCTGGGATTTTCCGGTATCCAGATGAAGGATAATGTGGGTACGCTTGTCCGCAGTCTGGCGACCTGCGGCGTGACACTGCGCTGATTTTTACAGAACTACACAGAAAAATCCCTGTCCGGGCTTTGGAAGAGCTGGACAGGGATTTTTCGTTCCCGAGAAAGAGTGTTTTTACTTCTTTTCGTAGTTCTGGCAGAAATGCGGCGTCTCGACCTGCTGTGAAGTGCAGGTGCAGTGTTCCGTCACCTTGATCTGCGGCAGATCACATTTGCAGCTGTTCATATTGTGGCGGCACTCGCAGACATCGCAGGTAACACCTGTGTTTTCCATTATTATCACCTCTTTGACGATATTCTGCCCCGTCAAAAGAGGTTTATGCAGAACGGTTCATTTTTTCGCTTCCCGTTTGGATCTTATCGTCACCGCAACATGCTTGATGGACAAAATCGGGTGACTCGGCAGCATCCGAGGGCCTGCCCAGCGCATAACCATTCGGATCTTTTCTCGCATTTCCGGTTTGTAGCAGTGGACTTTGCAGGCAGAACAGAAGGTCTTCGTCTCCATAAACGGACAATGTTCGATACGTGCCAGTGCATAGTTGTGCAGTTCCTGACACTCCGGGCAGAGCTGATCTTTCGGTGTGCGGTGTTGTTTGCGGCAGTAGAGGGAGATCATTTCGCTGACAAGAAGTTTCTCGTCGGAACGTTTTTTCTCGATTTTGGGGTCAATATGTGGCATAGAATTCCTCCTGATAATAAAAAGCAGGAAACCGAGTTTTCGCTCAGTCTCCTGCCGGCAGTATTTTGTGTACAACGAATCCTGAAATCCGGCATCGCGCAAGTTTAGTTGGACTAACTTCTTGTGCTTCAAAAAAGCCGGTATTCCAGCTCGTAAATAGTTTATCAGGACAAACTCAATTTGTCAAGCAGCTGTCCGCAATTACCATGCAGCCAGATCCGCACCCAGTTTGCGGCATGCAGCCTGCGTATCGTCATCGGGAGTCTCGTTGCAAATCAGACCCTCGTCGCTGAACAGAACTGCGCCATCTTCCTTGGCACGCTCGCACCAGTCACGCATCCACTGGCCATCACCCCAGCCATAGGAGCCGAACAGGGCAATCTTTTTGCCGTTCAGCGAGCCTTCGAGAGAAGAGAACATCGGCTCAAACTCGCTCTCTTCCAGCTGCTCTGCGCCCATTGCCGGGCAGCCAAATGCAACAACATCAAACTCGCCCAGCTTTGCAGGAGTCATATCACTGCAGGAAACGATGGTTGCGGCATCGCCTGCACCCTCTGCGATGCAGTTTGCCATAGTTTCAGTGTTGCCGGTTGCGCTCCAGAATACGATTGCTACTTTGCTCATAAGGATCGACCTCTCTTATTCATTTTAGGTTAGCATATTCTAACTCACGTTGTCATGAAAATGCGTCGCATGTTTTACGACGCATTTTTCGCAGTTAGGTTTCTCTAACCACTTGTATGATACCACAGGTTCCAGAACTTGTCAAGGGATTTTGCAAAAGTTGTTTGTTATAGCTGACTCACCTTCTCAGCAGGAAGAAAACGACGCTCATTACACCGTAAATGGCCGGCTGATGCAGCATGTACAGGATCAGCGAATGACGGCCCAACCAGCCCAGCGGCGGACAAACCGACTTGCGCAGCGGCTTCATCCGCTTTCTGCCGACAAGATGATGCAGATAGAATCCTGTCCAGAACAAAAACAGCCACGGCAGCAGCGGAAAATAATCGGTGGAGTAGAATCCAAATGGGTAGAACCCGATGTAAGCGGTCAGATAATTCCGGAACCATGCCGCCGGGAGATACAGATTCCATCCGGCTATTCCCCAGTATCCGGCTGAGCTGTGATAGGTCAGCACAAACAGCGCAAAGCTGACAACCAGACCGATGACCGGCGGAATTTTTTGCATTGGCTTTTCAAGCAGTGCTGTGATGAGCATTGCCGAACCCAACAGGGTCAGCACGCCGAACCAGACAACATCTTCCGGCATGAACAGCAGTGTCACCAATGTAACAACAGTACCTGCGCCAAAAACGGTTGCGCCACGTCGGAAACTGTGGTGGCCGAACGGCAGACAAAAACCGGACAGCAAAATAAAGCTCCAGCAAATCGACTGCTGCCACAGATGACCGGGCCAGTCGGCGTACCAGTTAATCCAGATTCCAAAAATATAGATGAGATCCCACATGCCGTGGTAAAACATCATGCTGATAAGATCCAGTCCACGCAGCTCATCCAGCAGTGCGTACCGGGAAGTTTTCTGATTCATCTGAACCACTCCTTCGGGGAAGTCCCCTTCCCTATTTTTAGTGTCCGGCGACGCTGGCGATCTCCTGCAATTCAAAGCGGTACTCCTGCGCGACATCCGGGTATTTTTCTTTATCAACTTTACTCAGGAACATTTCCAGCGGACGGAGCCATAAACCGCCGTCACCGTAAAGCTTCCGGTAAATCACATATGGCTCGCCCGTCTCTGAGTCGTTGGCAATATCTTCGACAAGATAGTAGTCGCCCTTGAAATGGCGGTAGATACGGCCTTTCTGAATTTCACGCATGGGGAATCCTCTTTTCATGGTTGGTTTTGGTTCATTGTAGCATATTTTGATGGCTCTGTACAGCAAAACCCCACCGCTCCGGTTTTATACCAGAACGGTGGGGTTCTTATTACAGATTCAGTTTACTGCAAGAAATTACAGCTCAACATTGAAGTAACGCTTCAGCAGGCCCTCGAAGCCGCGGCCATGGCGAGCCTCATCCTTTGCCATTTCATGGACAGTATCGTGGATAGCATCGAGGTTCAGAGCCTTTGCCTTCTTAGCGAGATCCATCTTGCCAGCACATGCGCCGCACTCAGCCTCAGCACGCATCATCAGGTTCTTCTTGGTGCTGTCGGTGACGACTTCGCCCAGCAGCTCAGCGAACTTGGAAGCATGCTCTGCCTCCTCGAATGCGTAACGCTTGTAAGCGTCTGCGATCTCGGGATAGCCTTCACGCTCAGCGACGCGAGACATTGCCAGATACATGCCGACCTCGCTGCACTCACCCTCGAAGTTTGCGCGCAGGCCATCGACGATATCCTGAGGAACGCCCTCAGCCTTGCCGATACCGACCACATGCTCGGTAACATAGGTGTTGCCAGTCTTCTCGACGAAAGCGGAAGCAGGAGCCTTGCAGACCGGGCAGAACTCAGGGATAGAACCCTCAGCGATGTAACCACAAACGGTGCAAACGTACTTCTTCATAGTAATATCCTCCATTGTTTTGTTTATTTTCGGGCAATCCTTGGTACCGGACTGCCTTGGTTTCTGAGGCTATTATAGCGAATAATTCCTAGTTAGTCAAGCAAAACAAATAAGAATTATTCTCATTTAATGAAATGTTCACACTTGCGAAGATCAGACCTGCAGATTGCCGCTGGTGGCTGCATCCGAACCATCTGCGGCGTCGAACTCGTAGTCATTGCCGGGCAGGATTGCATTGAGCAGAATGCCGACGATTGCAGCAATTGCCAGACCAGACAGGTTAATGGAAACGCTGCCGACGACGAAGGTCAAACCACCCACCGAGTTGAAGCCCAGAGTTGAAACCAGAATAACTGCCGCAATGATAAGATTGCGGCTGTTGGTAAAGTCGACCTGATTCTCAACAACATTGCGGACACCGATAGCCGAGATCATGCCGTACAGAACAAAGCTGATGCCGCCGATGATTCCGGTGGGGATGGTGTTGATAACTGCCTCGAACTTGGGGCTGAAGCTCAGGATGATTGCCAGAACTGCAGCGATACGGATAACGAGAGGATCATAGATTTTGCTCAGTGCCAGAACACCGGTATTCTCACCATAGGTGGTGTTAGCCGGGCCGCCCAGCAGACCAGCCATTGCGGTAGCCAGACCATCGCCCATCAAGGTACGGTTCAAACCGGGGTCATTGATATAATTATGACCGGTGGTTGCGCTGATAGCAGCGATATCACCGACATGCTCCATCATAGTTGCCAGAGCGATGGGGATGATGGTAAACAGTGCGCTGATGAACTCCGGGCTGCCGTCAATGGCAAACAGACCCATTGCTTCTTTATGAAGAGGGATGCCAAACCAGCTGGCTTCGGCGATGCGCTGGAAATCGACTGCACCCGTTACCAGAGCGACGGCGTAGGACACCAGAACACCGATGAGAATGGGCAGAATTTTGACCATGCCCTTACCCCAGATATTGCAGACGATAACAGTACCCAGAGCCACGAACGCCAGCAGCCAGTTCGCCTGACAGTTGGTGATCGCAGACGGTGCCAGAATCAGGCCGATGGAGATGATGATAGGGCCGGTGACGACCGGAGGGAAGAACCGCATGATACGGCGAATGCCACAGGTCGAAATGAGCAGGCTCACCAGCAGATAGACCAAACCCGAGAACGCCACACCTGCGCAGGCGTAAGGCAGCATCTCCGTGTTGGCAACGGTCAGGTTGCCGTCGGCATCTTCCAGCATGGGAGCAACAATGGAGAAGCCGCCCAGATAGGCGAACGAAGAGCCAAGGAAAGCCGGAACCTTCTTTTTAGTGATGAAATGGAACAGCAGGGTACCCAGACCTGCGCAAAGCAGGGTGGTCGAAACGCTCAGGCCGGTCAGCAGCGGAACCAGCACCGTTGCGCCAAACATGGCGAACATGTGCTGCACGCCAAGGATCAGCATCCGGCCGGTGCCAAGCTGCCGTGCATCATAGATGCCCTTGGAGTAGTCAATGGATCGATTCATGAAAACTTCCTCCTACAAATGATGGAATCCTCAAAAAAAGAGGCACCACCGCATTCAAGCGGCAATGCCTCAGAATTCAAGAACCCGATTTTTCCAAAGAAAAGGAGAACGCTTTTGCTCGCAAATGACGCATTCTGCTCTCCCCTTTCCTTCTCTACTTGACTCAGTATACCAGAACCCACCGGTTCATGCAACCTTTTTTCAGTCTTTTCTGGGCGTTCAGCTTGAAATCCGAGATTTTCTACACTATAATATTACCTACTATTATAGTATTATTGCAAACATTTGAGGCAAAACATGATTTATTTAGATTATTCCGCAAACACTCCGGCGGACGAACGGGTACTGGAGCGATTCTGCTCGGTGGAGCGTGCCTGCATCGGCAACGCAAACTCTCATCATCAGGCTGGTGAAACAGCTAAAGCAGAGATCGACCGTGCAACCCAGAACATCGCTTCCCTGCTCCACGTTCAGCCTGCCGAAGTCATTTATACGTCCGGTGCCAGCGAGTCGAATAATTTCGCCCTGAAAGGATTGGCGCGTCTCTCCCGTCATGTGGGAAAGCACATCATCTCGACACCGCTGGAACATTCTTCGGTGAGCGGAACTCTGACCGCCTTACAGGAACAGGGTTATGAGATCGACCTTGTGGACATCCAGCGAGACGGCACCATTGACCTCGAGCATCTGAAAGAGCTGCTCCGGCCGGACACCATCGCCGTAGCCGTCACCATGGTCGACAGCGAACTGGGCGTTGTGCAGCCCATTGCGCAGATCGCTGAGATTTTGAAGGCCTACCCAAATTGTCATTTTCACGTGGACGCAACACAGGCGGTCGGCAAGATTCCAGTCAGCTTTGAGGGCATCGACACCATGAGTCTGACCGCCCATAAGTTCTACGGTCTGAACGGCATCGGCCTGCTGCTGAAGCGGCGCGGCCTTGCGCTGGAACCGCTTATTCACGGCGGTGAAAGTACGACTATCTACCGCAGCGGCACTCCGACCGTTTCGCTGGCATCCTCGCTGGAATGCGCGCTGGAAATGGCTGTCAATGACCTGCCGCAGCGTACCAAAAAAGTAAAACAGCTCAACGCAGAGCTTCGCACTGCCCTGTCTGCTTACCCGAAGGTGCGCATCAACAGCCCGGAGAACGCTATCCCTCATATCCTGAACCTGAGTGTTCAGAATGTTAAGGGAACCGTCTTTCAGCGAGTCCTGAACGAACACGGCGTCTGTGTCTCGGTCAAGTCGGCCTGTTCGTCGGACGGCTTGCCTTCCCGTGCAGTGTTTGCCGTCAGCCGTGACCGCCGGAATGCGTTATCTTCGTGGCGTATCAGCCTGAGCCACCTGACGACCGAGGAAGAGATTCAGGAATTCATGAAGGCGTTCGACGCCTGTTACCGTGAACTGACCGCCGACTGAGCCGGTCAGCCAAGAGAGAGGATTTGAAATGAAACGCGAACTGGAACCCTACCAGATGATCGAACGCAGCATCATCAAAAAATACCGTAAAGAGCTTTGGACTCCCTTCATCGTCGCCGTAAAACGCTACGAGCTGATTCAGGCCGGTGATAAAATCGCCGTCTGCATCTCGGGCGGCAAGGACTCCATGCTGATGGCAAAACTAATGCAGGAATTGCAAAAGCACAGTGACGTCCCGTTTGAGCTGGTTTTTCTCGTAATGGACCCGGGCTACAACGAGATCAACCGCCATAAGATCGAGTCCAACGCAGAGTTGCTCCACATTCCTGTGACGATTTTCGAGAGCAACATTTTCTCGGTCGCCAATAACACAGACAAAAATCCCTGCTATCTCTGTGCCCGGATGCGCCGGGGACACCTGTATAGCAAAGCCAAGGAACTGGGCTGCAACAAAATCGCACTGGGTCATCATTTCAACGATGTCATCGAAACGACGGTCATGAGCATGTTCTACGGCTCCCAGCTGCAGGCCATGCCCCCTATGCTCCACAGCACCAGCTTCCCCGGAATGACCCTCATCCGCCCGATGTATTGCATCAAGGAAGAAGATATCCTTGCATGGAAGCGTTACAACGACCTCGAGTTCATCCAGTGTGCCTGCCGCTTTACCGAAAACTGCACTATGTGCGATAATGGTGGCGGCGGCTCCAAACGTCAGGAAGTCAAGATCCTGCTCCGCCGTCTTAAACGGGATAATCCCAACATCGAGAACAGCATCTTCCGCAGCATCCATGCGGTTGCCTTGGATACCATGCCCGGCTATAAATCTGAGGGCGTTGAACACAGCTTCCTGGAGCGGTTCCACGCAATGGAAGAACAATAAATCATACCTTTTATAGAGCAGAACTTTACAAAACCCCTTGCGCCATCTTTCAAACCGTGATATAGTGTTACCAACACCCTGTCATGACAGGGTAAAAAGGAGCGTTTTATGCGGCCTTTCGGCGTATAAAACTATTCCCACGGCAGGTATGGCTCCCTTTCCGGAGCAGCCGTGGACGGATCAAAGAGAGGAAAACTCCATGAGTGAAATGAAAGTGATTCCGTATATTCCGGACGAAGATTATGATAACCCTGCCATGGTGACGGACTTTTATGAGTTCACAATGGCAAACTGCCTGTTCCTGCACGGTTTTAAGGACACGACGCTGGTGTTCGATATGTTCTTCCGTAAGAACCCGGACGATCAGGGCTATTCCATCAGCTCAGGCCAGCGCAAGCTGACCCGTTTCCTGCTGGATTACCACTTCAACGAGCAGGACATCCACTGGCTTCGCACCAAGGGCATGAGCGAAGAGTTCTGTGAGTATCTGCGCACCTACCGCTGGAAGGGTGACATGTACGCCCTGCCCGAAGGCACGGTCTGTTATCCGCAGGTACAGATGGTTCGTATCGAGTGTGACTTGGTCGGCGCAATTCTGATTGAGACTTACCTGCTTCAGACTATGAACTTCCACAGTCTGATTGCAACCAAGGCGACTCGTGTTGTCGGCCTGAACACCCATACGCCCCGTAACGTTATGGAGTTCGGCACTCGCCGGGCACAGGGCGAAAGCGCAGGCAACGACGGCGCATACGCTGCAATTCTGGGCGGCTGTGCCGGTACTGCAAACTGTCTGGCAGAGATGAAGTTCGGCTCCGATGTCAAGGCTGTTGGCACCGTTGCACACAGCTTCGTCGAGTTCTTCCCTACCGAGTTTGATGCATTCAAGGCTTTTGCGGACACCTATCCGGAGTCTGTCAGCCTGCTGCTGGATACCTATAATATTATGGAGAGCGGCCTGCCCAACCTCATCAAGCTGGATGACTATCTCATTGAGAAGTATCCCAACGACCCCAACCGTCGTGTAAAGTCGGCCCGTATCGACTCCGGCGACCTCGCTCGCGGTTCCAAGCGTCTGCGTAAGGCCCTTGATGCTGCTGGCAAGCCTTATATCAAGCTGGTCGCTTCCAACAGCCTTGACGAGAAAAAAATCGCAAACATGGAGCTGTATGAACACGCTCATTTTGACTCTTACGGTGTCGGCGAGAACCTCATCACCTCTGCTTCCGACCCCGTCTTTGGCGGTGTGTATAAACTAGTCGCAGTCAAGCGTCCGGACGGCACCTATCAGCCCAAGATGAAGTGTTCGGATTCCGCAAGCAAAGCCATTATTCCGGGCAAGAAGATTCCATGGCGTCTCTACGACGAAAATGGTCAGGCACAGTGTGACCTTATCGCAATGGATGGCGAAGTCATCGAGGCCGGTAAGCCGATCACAATGGTAAATCTGGACTCTGACGCCATCGAGCGCACCATCACCATTACGCCGACCAAGGTCAAGCAGCTTTTGGTTCCTCATATCCTTCACGGCGAGCTGGCGATTGAACTTCCTTCTATCGCTGAAAAGAAAGCCTATATCGCAAAGCAGCTGACCGAGGAGACTTGGGAAAGTGAACTGCGCCCGGAGTTCCCACACAAGCACTATGTCAATATGACTCCTGCTGTTGCAGAGTGCCGTGCCCGGATGTATGAAGAACTGCATGGCGGCAAAGTATAAGTTCTTGACAAAATAAGGATTCTAGTGTATCATATTATTGTTACAGAACGCTTTCCATTTCTTTGGGTTTATTGCGAATTCAGTATTTGAAGTAGTGGAAAGATTTTTATCTCATTCCTGCTATTCCCGGCTTGGCATAGTGATATGTTGCAACAGGGCTTTGTAAGCCGGGTCTATATGCCACTGTGGTGAAATTGGCAGACACGAGGGACTTAAAATCCCTTTCTGGAGACAGAGTACGGGTTCGACCCCCGTCGGTGGCACTAAAAGCGTCCTGTACGAACTCTTGCCCTTCTAAAGCAGTAATGCGGACATTCGGATGTATATTTGTTTTGTATTGTGATCTTACTATTCGCTAAGAACAGCAAAAAAGAATCCCTTGACTACCATCCAATGTGGAAAGTCAAGGGATTCTTTTTTGTTTCCTTTTTCCGTATTCTGGTATAATTTGCCGAAATCTGTACTTTTCTGCCAAAATCCTGACAAGCCGACCTCAAATCGGTAAAATT
>CAVBWT010000036.1:0-27125 GCA_963599235.1 Lawsonibacter asaccharolyticus
TTCCCATCATCGCCATGATTTTATTGCCCAACTCTTTACCTTCGGCCAGCCGCCATGCCTCGCCCAGATTGGTGGCAAACAAGCCGATCACCACATAGGGCAGATAGAGAGCCAACAGCTTGGAAAGATTCTTTTTCTTCATAAGCCACGCTCCTCCTGCTTGTGCCGCACCTTGTCTGGCAGATCAGCAATGGTCTGTGCCAGATCGTGCAGCTTTGCCAGAACCGAAGGCCGTTTGGTTTTATCCAAAACTGATGCGGAATATTCCCCGAAAGCTGCACTCAAGGCATCGGTGTCTTGTGCTTTGAAGTAGATCATATAGTGGGGTGGAGTGAAGGACAGATCTTTCTGGATGGCATAGTCGATGTGATAACGCTTAGCGTACTTGTCAAAGTCTTTGATGCCTGTTTTCTGAATCTCGACATTGGTCACACCGCGATTCTGCCGTACCAGCCGCTTCATGCTCTGCTTGCCTTGCGAAGCGTGCTTGTCGTACTGCCGTAGCAAAAACTGCATCCCGCGCAGGAGCGTGCGGGCGGATAGCTTGGTCGTTGAGATGGCGAAGTTGACCGTTTTATGCTCGATTTCTTCCTGCACTATCATCACCTCCTGTGCAACAAGATGATTTTAACGGTCATGCTCTGCCGGGAGCTTGGCATGGGGCTTTTCTTCTGCGGGCTGAACGGCTTCATCCGGGGTGGGCAGAATGACCAGACGCCCGCCCAGCTTGATGAAGGTTTCAGGCTGGTGGAAATGCTCTTCATACTTCTGCGCCAGTTCCGGGGAGAGCGATGCAAAATCTTCCTCGCCCAGACCAGTCACCAGAAAGGTTCCTGCGATCACATCATAGGTCTGGCCGTGTTCGTCCCGCAGAGCGCGATTCATAGGAAGACCCTCCAGCTTTCCTTCATCATTGCACACAATGGCCACAGGGTCAGCGAAAGGATAGACTGCGGCGATTGTGCCGCCAACCTCCTTCTGTAAAGATTCCAGACTGTTACTGATCTCCATCTGCTTCGGGTACTGCCCCGGTGCAATTTCCAGCACCGACAGCGTGTTCTTTTTCTGCTCCATTGGCTTCCTCCTTGAATTTGATGGTGATTTCATGCCCGGCACGGGCGGTGTTCATCAGGGCAGCGATGAAAAATCCGCACAGGGCACCAGCTTCAAAAATGATAAACGAATAAATAAAATTCATAACGAACCTCCTGTATGGACTGGAATGTGAGAAGAATCCTCTCAGGGAGGACGAGGAGCGCAAGAAGCAGTAACGGCATACTGGGAAGCACCATTAGTATGAGTGCGCAGTGTGGTATCGGTGGAAGAATGATCATACAGGGCATCCAACAGAGAATAGAAGCAACGGGCAAAGTAGCCGTGCAGACGGAGAACCAGAACCTTCAAAACATCAACGGCGGAGCAGTAAATGTCCTCCGTGACTTCTGCGAAACTCTCAGAGTAGGTCATTTCAGTATCCATACGGCACCTCTCAGTCAATGCAGATGCAGACCATCTTCTCGCGGCCAGCCATCAGAGGAACACTGTTCTCGGCCAGATAGCACTGAATCAGGTACAGATCGCTGGTGGTGAGAGCTGCGAAGTTGCCATCAGTATCGTAGCGGACAAAGACAACGGCACCGGACAGGTAACGATTGCCAGCCAACGTAATGACCTGACGCGGGTCATAACAGAGAGCCAGCGGCACATCCTCGCTGATGCTGTAGCAGGAATCTGCGTCATCGAAACACGGCAGGTAACTGCGGACGTTCTCCAGCGGAGTGATGGTCAGTTCAATTTCCGGGGCGACCACGGCAGCGTAAACTTCATCATCGCCGAGCTGACGTTCCAGCACATCGCTCATCTTGTTGAAGAAGTCGGTTACAGCATTGTCCATGTGGTTGATCTGCTGGCTCATAATGTCGATGGTCTTTGCGGTCTTGAAATCAACGGTAGTGTTCATAGTGATTTTCCTCCAAATTTTTGCAAAAAAGAAAGACCCAGTGGGTCTTACGTTCAAAAGTGTATGTCAGCGTTCGTTCTGACGCTGTTGTTTGCGCTGCCATTGTTCCAGCAGCTTGATAATGGTTTCTTCCATCTGGCGCGGGGTGTAGCTGCGCGGAAAATACTTGCGCAGGGTATCGTTTTTGATGGTTACGGTATCCAGTTCGCTTTTCTTTTCCTCGCCCATGATGGCAAAAGCGGCATCGTAAGAAAAATGCCCGTCTTGCGCCAGCTTTTTCAGACGCTGTGCCTGTGCCAGAGAGGGAGCGTTCTGTGTGTCGCTCATAGCTTCTAAAAAATCCCGCTGTTGTTTTTCGTCCAGATAGGACAGTTCAACAGCGGGATTAAAGGAGATTCTTTTCTGGTCTACGAGGTCGAGCATTTCCGGGATGAGGTTGGTCAGACGGATGTAACGCTGAACTTGTTTGTAGCTTTCTCCTGTTCCTTCGGCAACAATCTCGGTGCTGCGCTTTCCAAAATAATGTGGGACAACTTGTCCCACATTTTTGGGTCGTCCAACAGAACGCTCGATTGCTTCCAATTTCATTTTGTACGCAAAGGCTCTTTCGCTTGGCAAGATACTCTCACGCTGAAGGTTGCTGTCTACCATAAGCAGGATAGCAGCATCATCATCCATTTCTCGGACAATGACGGGCAAGGTATCCAGCCCGGCAAGCTGTGCAGCGTGTTGTCGGCGGTGACCGGAGATGATCTCGTAACCACCTTCCGGGCGTGGGCGGGCAATCAGCGGATTTGTGACACCAAGCTGCTTTACACTTTCCACTGTCCGGGCCATGGATTCATCATCCAATACTTTGAAAGGGTGGTTCTTGAACGGAAACAGTTCAGCAATGGAAATTTGCTGTACTTGTTCGCGCTGTTCCGCCTGCCGGGATTCTTCGGTAGAGAAAATATCATCTACACCTTTCAGCACTACGTTTAAGCTGCTTTTCGGCATCGGCCAACACCTCCCTTGTCAGAGATTTATAGGCTTCTGCCACATTGCCTTTTGGGGCGTGGCTGAAGATGCTTTTTCCGACAGTGCTGATTTCAGCAGCACGGACGGAATGAGGAATCGTCTGCTCGAATACCTTGATTTTTCCGCCGTAAACCTGCCGAATCAAGGCATCTATTTCTTTGCTGTTGTTGGTGCGGCTGTCCGTCATGGTCATCAAGATGCCTTCTATTTTCAGACGAGGGTTGATCTGCCGCCGCACTTTCTGGATGGTTTGCAAAAGCTGTTCCAAGCCTTTCGCAGAAAGATACTGTGACTGTACCGGAATCAGGGTTGTGTCCGCCACAGCCAGTGCATTGACGGTCAGCATACCGAGGGATGGTGTGCAGTCAATCAGAATATAGTCGTACTCGCGCTTTGCGCTTTCCAGCACCTGTTTCAGCATCTTTTCCCGATTCATGGTGTTGACAAGGGATACTTCTACGCTTGCCAATTCGATATCGGCAGGAATCAGATCAACACCTTCCTCGTGGTGCAGGACACCTTCACCGGGCGGAATACTCTGGTCGTTCATGGCTTTTGTCATCAGGGTAGAAAGGGTAGTGGGCAGTTCATCGGGCTGCTGCCAGCCCATACTGATAGTTAAGCTGCCCTGTGGGTCAGCGTCTACCAACAGAACTTTTTTGCCCTCGGCAGCAAGGCCAACGCCCAAATTTTCACAGGTCGTGGTTTTTCCAGTGCCACCTTTTTGGTTGACAATGGCAATCGTAGTACATTTCTTTGCGATAAAATCACCCCCTTTGGGAACCGTGCGCAAAGTCATGGTTCGTTTTGTTCTGATAGTAGAGATTCATGGTCGTAGGTGCATTGAATAGTGCGGCCAACAAATATTGCTTCATGTTTCGCACCGGGGAAGTGTTCTCTGCCAAACAGGTCAGCACAAAGCGGATATGGTCAGCGTTCAGCTTCATAAAGCGGCTGCGCACAACTTCGGCTGGTTTATCATCCCCGGCGATGCGCAGCATCTTGCGATTGGTGGCGCAGGTGTCCACCAGCAAATCTACAATCTGATGGATGGTATCTTCATCGTCCGGGCAGAGCCTAAGCAGTAAATTTACCTCTAAGGACTGCGAAAAATATTCTTCCAGTTGTTCGCGTTCGCTCATCCAGTCATTTTCATCAGAATAGATAGGATCAGTATCGTTCATCTCTGTATTATTTATCTCAGTCTTATTACATCGTAGTTTGGCCGGTTCTTGAAGCGTATTCTGGACGGTTCCAGAATCGTCATTATCACGATTCAGAAAGCGCAATTTTGACGATTCTAACGAAAAGTTCTTCACATAGATGAGATTAGGCTTGCCCAGCCCTCTCCGTTTGCGTTCAATCAGGCCGTACTCCTCCAGTTCACGCAGCAGCTTAGTGGCCTTTTTGTCGGCACAGCCCAGTGCATCCTGCACTTCCTGCACGGTATAGATGATGAACACACGCCCGGCCTTGTCCAACCAGCCGTTCCGGGCTGAAAGACTCATGCGGTCGAGCAGGATGCCGTACAGTGTTTTGGCATCCGTGGAAAGCGGTTGGAAGCGGCTGTCTTGAAACAGCAGTTTGGGAATCCGATAGAACGAGAACAATTCACCGGATTGCCCATAGAAGTAATCAAGGTCTGCGGTTCTTGTCGGCTTTTTTTCGGGCATAGAGAATATCCCATTTTTCAGGTGTGGAACGGAACACATTGACCTGCTTCTTATAAGGGCAGTGCGCGTACAGGCAGGTGCGGAACTTGAAATCGGGCCGATAGTATGGACACAGCTTGCAGCTGTCCGGGGCACGGTCAGAACCTTCGCCCACTGCAATCACATGGTGCATGGAGTGCTGGACGTGGCGCAGTGCTTCGTTTCGCTTGTGGCTCATTTGGCATCACCTCGTTTCTCCAGCGGTGCCATCAGGTCTTTGTAGCAGGGAACCAGTACACAGGGCTTTGCCCGCTTGTAGGGGCATCCTTCGCACTTGCTGGGGCATTTGGGCAGCTCAATCAGGTAGTAGCAGTTCTCTTTGCCGAGAACGCAGCCCTTCTTCCGATTTTTCCAGAAGAAGCAGTCGCGGCAATCTGCCGGACGGGAAGCATGGTAGCGGATACCGTCAATCGTGACGGTCGGAACTTTTTTCATCAGTAAACCCTCCTTTGACGATTCGGGAAGTTCAGCCCGAAAACAGAAAAAGCGCGTTCATCGTTCTGTTCAGGGAGAACAGCGAGTGAACGCGCTATGTATGGAGAAAAGTGTTTTACACGGTTTCTAGCAGGAATGTGGAAAATAGATTTACACAGATTATCTTGTATTTACATGGATTTACAGGAAAGCGGCTACCAATTTTAGCAGAGAGCCAGAAAACAGAGTTCAAAAGGTGCTTTATGGGGCTTCATTAGCTGGAAGCCTGATTTTATTAGCTGGAGCCGAAAATTCTGCTAATGGCATTAGCTGGCTAATTTTGGTGATAGGTTCAAAATGAAAAATGCGAAGATCATATTTCACATGGAAAAATGACCTTCGCATTTTCTTAAAAGGATACCCCAGACAGGATTCGAACCTGCGGTCTCCTCCTTAGGAGGGAGGCGCTTTATCCAGCTAAGCTACTGAGGCATATTATGTATTGTCGTTGAATTTTTGAAATTCAACGCGTTTGGAAACGAATGTGTGGAATGCTTTTCACAACGAAGTGACCGATTGCATTACAACCGGAACAGTGTTAAACTTGTTGCATCAAAATTTCTCGAAGGAATTCCAAATTCCGGTCTTGCTTTTGATTAGAGCAATCACTTCCGCACCCAAGGTATCAGGTTGAACGAATTCTTAGGAGGCAGTCGCTCTATCCAGCTGAGCTACGAAGACGCAAACCGTATTTGTGACACAGTTATTATAATAACTCTTTTTCAGATAAAAATCAAGGCCGGGGTTTGAGTCCTCTCGACCAGAAAAGAGGATTCCATGCCTAAAACAAAAAACAGAAGACCCTCCGCCCGGAAGCGGAAGGGCGGCTGGCTGGCCGGGAGCAGCGCAACACAGATCATCTGTGTCAGCTTTCTGCTCCTCATCGCAGTCGGAACCCTTCTGCTGACTCTGCCGCTCTCCAGCAAAAACGGGCGGCTTGGCGTCATTGACGCCATGTTCACCGCAACCAGTGCAACCTGTGTGACCGGCCTGATCGTCCGGGATACATGGACGCAGTTTTCCGGGTTCGGGCAGGCGGTCATCCTGCTCCTCATTCAGGTCGGCGGTCTGGGTCTGGTAACTCTTACCAGCTTTTTCGCACTGGCGGCACGACGGCGGATGGGATTCCGTGACCTGCGGCTTCTGGGTGAAAGCGTCTCGGCAAGCGGTCTGGCGCAGGCGACCGAAGTTCTGAAAATCGTCATTTCGCTGGCAGCCCTGTTCGAGGCCATCGGCATCATGTTGCTCTCCTTCGCTTTCGTTCCGCAGTTCGGCTTAGAGGGCATCTGGGTCAGCATTTTTACTGCTATTTCCGCTTTCTGCAACGCCGGTTTCGACTTGTTCGGACGGTTCGGACAGTACTCCTCGCTGGTGCCCTATGTCAATAATTATTACGTTCAGGCTGTCGTTATGTTCATGATTATGGCCGGCGGTCTGGGCTTTATGGTTTGGGTCGAGATCGGCGAGTACCGCAAAAAGCGGCGGCTTTCGCTTAACGCACAGGTCGTGCTGGCATTCTCGGCCATCCTCTGGATCGGCGGAGCGGTGTTGTTCGGCCTGATGGAGTGGAACAATCCCTCCACACTGGGTGAGTTATCTGTTTCGGGAAAAGTCATGGCATCCATCTTCCAGTCTGTCTCGACCCGTACCGCCGGTATGAACACGGTCGACCTTGCGGCTTGCGGCCCCATCACCAAGCTGATGATGAGCCTTTTGCAGTTCATCGGTGCGGCCCCCGGTTCTACGGGCGGCGGTGTTAAGGTGACGACCTTTGCCGTCGTCATCCTGACGATTCGGAGCGTTGCGCAGGGTCGTGACGACTGCGTGATCGGCGAACATCACATCGAGTCCAAAACGGTCTACCGTGCGCTGACGATCATCGTTCTGGGTGCTGTGGCGGCTCTGGGTTCGGCTGTCGTGGTCTACTACAACACCTCTGACGCTGTTTCAGTCGTTGACTCCATCTTTGAGTCCTTCTCGGCATTTGGCACCGTCGGCCTGTCGGTGGGCGTTACTGCGCAGTTGAATACTGGCGCAAAGCTGCTTTACATGCTGGTCATGTTTATGGGACGTGTCGGCCCGGTCGCTCTGGCGATCAGCCTGACTGCCAAACCTGATGACAACAAACGCAAGATCCTGCCGGTCGGCCAAATCAACGTAGGTTAACTTAAAATCACAAAAAGGGAGACTCCGTGTAGAGTCTCCCTTTTCATTGCGTTTTCTTTTATTTAGAATACAGGCTGATGATGTTCAGCAGGATCTCGGTAGCCTTATCCATCCGCTCGACTGTAGTGCATTCACAGACACCATGGAAATTGAAGCCGCCGGTGCCGAGGTTCGGGCAAGGCAGACCCTTCCAGCTCAGGACTGCGCCATCCGTACCGCCGCGAACCGGCACTTCCTCAGGTTCCAGACCTGCCATTGTGATCGCCTTGCGTGCCGTCTCAACGAGGTGGAAGTGGGGTTTGATTTTTTCGATCATGTTCCGATAGCTGTCCTTGATTTCGACCTCGACCGTGCCTACGCCGTACTTGCCATTCAGGTAATCAGCGATATGACGCAGATTATCCTTCTTGTACTGCAACTTTTCCGCATCGTGGTCACGAAGGATATAGCCCAGTTTTGCATCGGTGACGTCGCCGTACATCTGGCAGAGATGATAGAATCCCTGACGGCCTTCCGTCGTCTCCGGACGTGCCATAATGGGCAGAGCCATATGAAACTCCATTGCAACGTTGGAAGCGTTAATCATTGCATCCTTTGCGCTGCCGGGATGGACGGAGAAACCGTGAATCGTCACCGTTGCAGAAGCTGCGTTGAAGTTCTCATACTCGATACCGCCCACATCGCCGCCGTCAACGGTATAGGCGAAGTCTGCGCCGAATCCTTTGATGTCGAACAGCGATGCGCCTTCACCGATCTCCTCATCCGGAGTAAAAGCGATGCAAAGCTTACCATGCGGACGGCCCTCCGCCTGCAGAGTTTCAACAGCGGTCAGAATCTCTGCAACGCCGGATTTATCATCTGCGCCCAGCAGAGTAGTGCCGTCGCTCGTGATAAGCGTCTCACCTTTCAGCTTTTCGAGGAACGGGAAAGTCGAGGTCTTCATCACCATGCCGGTAGCAGGCAGGGTCACATCATGGCCGTCGTAGTTCTCATGCAGAATGGGGTTAACATTCTCACCGCTGGCATCCGGCGCAGTGTCCATGTGGGCGATCAGACCCAGCGCAGGCTTACCTTCGCAGCCGGGCGTTGCTGGGATGCTGCCGTAGACGTAGCAATGCTCATCCACGAAGGCGTTTTCGATGCCGACAGCCTTCATATCCTCGACCAGAATATGAGCCAAATCAAACTCTCGCTCTGCCGAAGGGTGGGTGCCGGAATTGGGATCGGATGTGGTATACACCCGTGCATATTTCAACAGTCGCTCGTAAGCACGCATAAGTAAATGCTCCTTTGTTTTTTCTCTATCATACCCTCTTTCGGGGGATTTTACAAGAGGAAAAGTGCATCTGCGAGTGTTTGGGAAACGGCATCGTTGGCAAGGAGAGAGCTTTTCACGCAAATGAAGTCCGGAACCCACAGTTCCGCCCCAGTGTTTACAACACCGGAGCCCCACTTCCCCGGACATTTGCTTAGAAAACTCCCTCCTTGCCGGAAAAAGGCTCTTTACTCAATTTCTTTCTGGAACGTCAGATTCACAAACTCCTGCCCGGTCTTGCCACGGCGGAAGGTTCCATTTTCAGTACCTGTAAATCCCAATGCGTGCATTACACCGCAGGAACCTGCATTCTCCGCTGCAACATCGGCAGTAAATTTCTTCACGCCGCTCTTCCTGCCAAACTCGACCAGTGCGCCAACCATTTCTTTCGCATAGCCCTTTCGCCAGCAGGTCGGATGAATACAGTAACCGATGTCCCAGCGGTTTCCGTCTTCTTCCACCACCGCACAGCAAGTTCCGACCGGCTGGCAGGTCATCTTATCTTCTGCAATTATGTAATAACAATCATCGCTGTCGCTCAAATGACGGAGCAGTTCCATGTAAGAATTCAGGTCTTCGATTTCGTCCAATGGTGGGTCGCTGAGATATTTTCCAGTCACCGGGTCGCCCCAGATGCAAAGCGCAAAGCCTGCATCTTTTGTCTCCATTGGCCGCAGGCGCAGACGGGCAGTTTCAAATGATTCAAAAAGCATTGTAATCCCTCCTATACGAACTGAGTATACTTTATCAAATCTCAAATTGCAATTCTTTCAACCTCCAACTTTTTTCAAAAAACAGTTGACAACTCCCCAAAGCTATGGTAAGATACAGTCACGTTAGAGATGGCTAACCGACAGGCGGCAGGAACTGTAATGGGTTCCACAGGCTGCTTCATTTTAGAAGTTTTGGTTAGAATTGTCTAACCAAAACTTTCCGTATAAGACAACTTCTTTGGGGAACGCTATTTCAAACAATTTCAAATCAGACAGACGGAGGAAACCGGCCATGGAACGCAATTTTGAAACGGTCATGATCGAGCAATGCTCGCCGGTGCTGGCCGGTCTGAAACCTGCCGGGTTGTTCCGCTACGAGACGAGCGACAGCTCTGACCTCGCAAAGCGTGTCCGAAACTGGAATGCTCAACTGTCTGGCAAAGGGCTGCGAGTACAGGTGCTGAAAGGCTGTATCCGGACACACCAGTATCTCATCTATGTCTACCGAGAATCCCGTCTTCGCACAGTTTTGGCCGAATGTTCCGTCCGGGAGTTTTTAGCGCAGGAGGGTTACACGCTTCCAGCCTCTCCCGACGATTACAGCACACTTCTCCGCCAGCTCTCCCAGCGGCTCTGCTGTGCGGCCGATTTTCCGCATGAGATCGGCATCTTTCTGGGTTATCCTTTGACCGACGTTGTGGGATTCATCCAGAATCAGGGGCGCAATTTCACCTGCTGCGGCTGCTGGAAAGCCTATGGCGACCCGGAAACAGCCCGTCGGCATTTTGCCCAGCTGAACAAGTGTACCGCTGTTTACCTTCGTTTGTTCCATAGCGGTACTCCCATCACTCGCCTTGCTGTGGCGGCTTAAATTTTGACATTCTCTTCAAATACTCTCTTTTTATCCTGGCACCCGTCAGGCACCTCCATGTCTGACGGGTAGAAATCCTCCTTTTGACACGCGGCCGCCCGATGTAGAATGACCACTGCATCGGGCGGCTGTGTCATATCAGTTTGTTTGTCAAAACTGTCTAAATTTCGTTTTAAATTTGGGCGGAATTTCTGTTTGTTTCTACGAACTAACTTTGAATTATGAAAAAACTATTGACAAATCCGGGTTAGTATGTATAAACTATCCACGCTGATAGTTGCTGCTGACTAACTGTCACGGGAATTCTTTCCAGCGATATCAAAATACAGGGAGTGGAATGGTACATGATGCCTTTAACAATGGCAAAGGCGGGCGAAACCGTCACGATCCGTAAGATCACCGGCAAGGATGAGATCCGTCAGCATCTGGCGGAACTGGGCTTCGTCGTCGGCAGTGACGTCACTGTCGTCAACGAGATCGCAGGCAACCTGATCCTGCAGGTCAAGGAGAGCCGCATCGCTCTGGACAAGACGATGGCGAACCGCATTATGATTGGCTGAACAGCGGTAATACGCTGTTTGAGGGTGGCCGGTGAACCGAAGGCCACCCCGATAGTATAAGACAAGTAGAGGAGGATTTTTCAATGAAGACTCTGAAAGACGTCAAGGTTGGCGAGACTGCCACGGTCGCTCGTCTGCACGGCGAGGGTCCGGTGAAACGCCGCATCATGGACATGGGTATTACCAAGGGTGTCCAGATCTACGTCCGCAAGGTCGCTCCGCTGGGCGACCCGATGGAGCTGACCGTGCGCAACTACGAACTGAGTGTGCGCAAGGCCGACGCTGAAATGATCGAAGTGGTTTGATTCCAAAGAGAGGAAAGGACACGCAATGAGTATTAAAATTGCACTGGCCGGCAACCCGAACTGCGGTAAAACGACCCTGTTCAACGCACTGACCGGCTCCAACCAGTACGTCGGCAACTGGCCCGGCGTTACCGTCGAGAAAAAGGAAGGCAAACTGAAGGGCGCAAACGACGTCATCATTCAGGATTTGCCCGGTATCTACTCCCTGTCTCCGTACACCCTAGAAGAGGTCGTCGCTCGCAGCTATCTGGTCGGCGAGAAACCCGATGCCATCCTGAATATCATCGACGGCACTAACATCGAGCGCAACCTGTACCTGACCACTCAGCTCATTGAGCTGGGTATCCCCGTTGTAATGGCGGTCAACATGATCGACCTGGTCCGCAAGAACGGCGACAAGATCGATCTGAAGAAGCTGAGCGCGGAACTGGGCTGTCAGGCAGTTGAGATCAGCGCACTGAAGAACGAAGGCAGCGAGCAAGCTGCTCAGATGGCTGTTGCCGCTGCAAAGGCTGGCAAAGTCGGTGAGCTGCCTCACGTCTTTACCGGCAGCGTGGAACACGCTATCGCTCACATCGAAGAGTCTATTCAGGGCAAGGTCGATGACCGCTTCCTGCGCTGGTACGCCGTCAAGCTGTTCGAGCGTGACGACAAGGTTCAGGCTGAGCTGAAACTCGACAAGTCCCTGCTGGATCACATCGACGAGCATATCAAGGACTGCGAGAACGAGATGGACGATGACGCCGAGAGCATCATCACCAACCAGCGTTACGCTTACATCAACACCGTCGTTTCCAAGGCAGTCAAAAAGAAGGCTCGCACTGAGAACCTGACCGTCTCTGATAAGATCGACCAGATCGTTACCAACCGTGTTCTGGCTCTGCCCATCTTCGCCCTTATTATGTTCCTGATGTACTCTCTGTCGATGGGTACTTCCATTGCAGACGGCGGCTGGTCGATCGGTTCTTTCGCTACCGACTGGACCAACGATGTTCTGTTCGGTGAGATCGTTCCGAACGCTCTGGGCGGCTTCCTCGAAAGCATCGGCGTTGCCGACTGGCTGTATGGCCTGATCATGGACGGCATCGTCGCCGGTGTCGGCGCAGTTCTGGGCTTTGTTCCCCAGATGCTGGTTCTGTTCTTCCTGCTGTCCATTCTCGAGGACATCGGCTACATGTCCCGTGTCGCTTTCATCATGGATCGTATCTTCCGCAAGTTCGGTCTGTCCGGTAAGAGCTTCATTCCTGTTCTGGTCGGCACCGGCTGCGGTGTTCCGGGCGTCATGGCTTCCCGTACCATCGAGAACGAGCGTGACCGCCGCATGACCATTATGACCACCTGCTTCATCCCCTGCGGTGCAAAGATGCCCATCATCGGCCTGATCGCAGGCGCACTGTTCGGCGGTTCTTCCATCGTTGCTGTTTCCGCTTACTTCATCGGCATGGCTGCCATCATCCTGTCCGGCATCATCCTGAAAAAGACCAAGATCTTCGCAGGCGACCCGGCACCGTTCGTCATGGAGCTGCCTGCATACCATGTTCCTGCATGGGGCAACGTCTTCCGTGCAACCTGGGAGCGCGGCTGGTCCTTCATCAAGCGTGCTGGTTCCGTCATTCTGGCTTCTACCATCATCCTTTGGTTCCTGCAGGGCTTCGGCTTTGAGAATGGTGCCTTCGGCATGATCGAGGATCAGGACAACTCCATCCTCGCCATCATCGCTACCAAGATCGCATGGATCTTCGCTCCTCTGGGCTTCGGCAACTGGAAGGCTACCGTTGCTTCCATCTCCGGCCTGATCGCAAAGGAGAATGTTGTCGGCACCTTCGGCGTCCTGTATCACTTCGGCGGCGAGCTATCTGAGAACGGCGACGAGATCTGGGCTGCTGTTGCTCAGGATTACACCGCTCTGTCTGCTTACGCATTCATGATCTTCAACCTGCTGTGCGCTCCCTGCTTCGCTGCAATGGGTGCGATCAAGCGTGAGATGAACAACGGCAAGTGGACTGCTTTCGCGATCGGTTACATGTGCCTGCTGGCTTACTGCTCCGCTCTGGTCGTGTATCAGATCGGCGGTCTGATCACCGGTGAGGTCGGCTTCAACTTCTTCACCATCGTTGCTGTGGCTGTTCTGGTCGCATTCATCTACCTGCTGGTTCGTCCTAACAAGTACACCAACATCAACGAGGTCAGCATCGACACCAAGAAGATCACCGCAAATAAGTAAAAATCTTTCAAGTGCTGAGAGGAGTGCTTTCTTATGATGGAATTTCTGACAACAAACTTTAATCTCCCGACCATCATCGTCGGTGCGATCGTGTTTGGTCTTGTGGGTCTTATCATCTGGCACTCCCACAAACACGGCGGCGGTTGTGGCGGCTGTGGAGACGGCGGCTGTAATGGAAATTGCGGCGGCTGCGGCGGTTGTCACTGAGCATTAAAATAAAACCGCAGGGCGCGGGTCGAAACATAAAATCGGCCCGTGCCCTTTTTTAGAATGGAAAAAGTTAGCATCGGATAACATAAAGAAAGAGAGTGATGGATATGGAACTGACGGCTGCGCACCTGCGCTATCTGCTGGCGATCTACGAAGTTTCGCAGACCCATCTGGACATCAGCTCCCGGAGCATTGCCGAAAAACTGGGCGTCACCAAGCCCTCGGTCGTCCGGATCATGAACCTGCTGATGGAGCGCGGCATGATCGTAAAAGAACACTACGGCAAAATTTACCTGACCGACCGGGGCATCTTTGTTGCAAAAGAGGTCAATGCTCAGCTTCAAAAAGTGCTGGAGCATTTTCCTCCGGTGAGCATCGAGCTGTCTGAGGAAGAACGTCTGGCAGCTGCCCTTGCCTTTACTTCTGCCCTGCCGGAACGAGTCTTTACCGGCGAATACGACCGTCTGTTCGGCGAGTACGAACCCGACGAGGATTTTGAAATGGAGAAAGCCCAGTGATCAACAAAAAACTGCTTTCCTTTGACCGCAGCGCACTGCGCTATGTCGGACTGAACGTCCTGTTCCAGTGGCTCGGGATGCTCTGCAATGTCGTCTTTGTCACCGTCATCGCCGGGCTGCTGGGTTCTGTCTTTGACGGAACTTTGACCCAGAGCAGCCTTGTGCAGGGGATGCTTCTCTGCGTCGCCATCGTTCCGGTGCGGTATGGCCTTACCATCTGCGCCTCGTCCATGAGCGACAAGGCATCCAAGGATGTCAAGCGGACGCTCCGCTCCAATATCTATGCCAAGCTTACCCGTCTGGGTGCCGGTTACAGCGAGACCATCGCCACCAGCGAAGTTGTTATGCTGGCGAGTGAGGGTGTGGAGCAGATCGACACTTACTTTGCAAAATACCTGCCCCAGCTGTTTTACAGCCTGCTGGCTCCTCTGACCCTCTTCATCCTGCTGGTGGGCGTCCACGCACGGTCAGCTATTATTCTGCTCTGCTGCGTGCCGCTTATCCCGATGTCCATCGTGGCAGTGCAGAAGTTTGCAAAGAAGCTGCTGGCGAAATACTGGGGCGAATACACGACTCTCGGCGACAGCTTTCTCGAAAACATCCAAGGTCTGACGACCCTGAAGATCTATCAGGCCGACGGCTGGAAGCACGAAGAGATGAACGCGCAGGCAGAGCGGTTCCGCAAGATTACCATGAAAGTCCTGACGATGCAGCTGAACTCCGTCACCCTGATGGACTTGATGGCTTACGGCGGTGCCGGTCTGGGCATCATCAGTGCAGTCGCCGCCTTTGCCGCCGGGCAGCTCGACCTGACTGCGACCCTGAAAATCGTCCTGCTGGCGGCAGACTTCTTCCTTCCCCTGCGTCTGCTGGGAAGCTATTTTCACATTGCCATGAACGGCGCAGCATCCGCAGAGAAAATTTTCAAGCTACTGGCGGCGGACGAAAAGGCCGACGGCACCCGGACACTGGACACCCACGACACCACCCTCAAGCTGGAGCATATCACCTTCGGTTACGAGAAAGACCGCACCATTCTGAACGACGTCTCCCTCACCATTCCGCAGGGCAGTTTCGTCTCGCTGGTTGGTGAGAGCGGCTGCGGCAAGAGCACCATTGCGGCTCTGCTGTCCGGCAGCCGCACCGGGTACACCGGCAGCGTGACGATGGGCGGCATCCCGGTGGAAGACATCAAACAGGCCGACCGCCTGCGCACCCTGACGCTGGTTCCGCACAATGCCACCATTTTTAAAGGTACGGTAGCATCGAATCTCTGGATGGCTGCGCCGGACGCTACCGAACAGCAGCTCTGGAATGCACTGGAACAGGTCAATCTTGCCGACTTCTGCCGCAGTCAGGATGGTCTGGCGACCGAGTTGCACGAGGGCGGTTCCAACCTGTCCGGCGGTCAGCGTCAGCGTCTGGCGATGGCCCGTGCCCTGCTCCATGACTCACCCATCTACCTCTTTGACGAAGCTACTTCTAATGTAGACGCCGAGAGCGAGAACGACATCATGCAGGCCATTCGTGGACTGGCAGGCAAGAAAACGGTCATCCTCATTTCGCACCGTCTGGCAAACGTCGTAGACAGCGACTGCATCTACGTCATGGAAAAGGGCAAAATTGCCGAGCAGGGTCGTCATGCTGAACTTCTGGCGAAGAATGGTATATACAGCCGGTTGTATCAGGCACAAAAACAACTCGAAGACCTTGGGGAGGTGCAGGCATGAACAAGACAACACACCGCAGTCCACTGCAGATCGTCGGGCGGCTCATCGTCCTTGTCAAACCGATGCTCCCCATCATGCTGGCCGCTATCATCATGGGCGTCGCCGGACATTTCTGCGCGACCTTCATCACCATCTTCGGCGGCTTCGGCATCCTGACCGCCGCCGGGCTTCCCAGTCCGCTGGGCTCGGTCGGCACCGCATTTGTCTGCATCCTCATCTTTGCTCTGCTGCGCGGCGTTCTCCGGTATGCAGAGCAGGCTTCCAACCACTATATCGCGTTCAAGCTGCTGGCCCTGATCCGTGACAAGGTCTTCGGTGCGCTCCGCCGTCTGACCCCGGCCAAGCTCGAAGGCCGTGACCGCGGCGATTTGATTTCTCTCATCACCGCCGACATCGAGGCATTGGAAGTTTTTTACGCACACACCATTTCGCCCATCTGTATCGCAATCCTCTGCGTTATCGGCATGACCTGTTTTACAGCAAGTTATCATATTCTGCCTGCTCTGGTGCTGCTGGCTGGTTATCTGCTGGTGGGCGTTGCCCTCCCCATCTGGTCAGCAAAGCGTGGTGACACTGTTGCCCGAGAATACCGGCAGGCATTGGCCGACACTAACAGTTGTGTGCTTGAGAGCCTGCGCGGACTGAAAGACACCCTGCAATATCAGGATGTCGAAACTCGTTCCGCCGGTATCACTGCACAGAGCGAGACGCTGGGCGAAAAGCAGAAAGCTTTGAAATACCGGGAGGGCGTCACCGTCGGCGTGACGAATTCTCTCATCCTCTTCACTGTACTTGCTGTTCTGGGCGTCAGCCTGAGTCTGTATCAGTCGGGCGAGATGGGTGCCGAGGGTGTTCTCATCTGCACCCTGTCCGCTCTCAGCTCCTTTGGCCCGGTGGTCGCTTTGGCAAACCTCGGCGCAAGCCTGACGCAGGTCTTTGCAAGCGCAGACCGTGTTCTTGACCTGCTGGACGAAGAGCCCGTAACTGCCGATGTCACGGATGGCAAGAATATCGCCTTCACCGGTGCGGCGGCAGAGCATGTCAGCTTCTCTTATGCCGACGAGCAGGTTCTCCGTGACCTGAGTCTGACGATCCCCGAAAAGAAGATCGTCGGCATCACCGGACGTTCCGGCAGCGGCAAGTCCACCTTCCTCCGCCTGCTGATGCGGTTCTGGGACGTAAACACCGGCTCCATCCGTTTCGGCGAAGACGATATCCGCAAGGTCAACACTTCCACTCTCCGGGCACAGGAAAGCCTTGTGACGCAGGAGACAGAGTTGTTCGACGACACCATCGAGAACAACATCAAGATCGCCAAGCGGAACGCTACTCACGAAGAAGTCGAAGCCGCCTGCAAAAAGGCCGCTCTGGACGGCTTCATTCGCAGCCTGCCGAAAGGTTATGATACCCCGGTCGGTGAGCTGGGCGGTGCGCTTTCCGGCGGCGAACGCCAGCGCATCGGCGTTGCTCGTGCGTTCCTGCACGATGCGCCTTTTCTCCTGCTGGATGAGCCGACCTCAAACCTCGACAGTTTGAATGAGGGCGTCATCCTCAAGGCAGTTCAGGCCGAGTGCAAGGACAAGACCGTCCTTCTCGTCTCCCACCGCAAATCTACGATGGCCGTCGCCGACCTGAGCTTCTCGGTCGAAAGCGGTCGGCTGAGCTAATTTTTTACAACACGATAAGGCAAGGCACCCTGTCACCAAAAAGATGGACAGGGTGCCTTGCTCTATTTATTATATTCAGGTGTTATTGTCTTCTGCTTTATAGTTCAGAGGCAAAGTCTCCCAACGCTTCTTGAAGGTAAACGCCGCATCCTTGGGCTGACGCTGACGGGTAAAGATGCCCTTCTTGTTCCCGTTGACGCGCATGACGCCCTCGGAAGTCTGGAAATCCGCAAAGTTCCAGACCAGCTCACCCTGCACAAAATCATAGCTGTCGAACACACTGAAATTCATCGCCAGATACTCGTTCTGGTATTCCTGACTCCACATGATGGCCGGCAGCTTGTGTTCGGTGGAGAGGGTATCGGTGCCGAACTCGGTGAAGACGAACGGGACATTCAGCTTTTTGGCCGCCCATTTGTCCATCTCGGCGCGGAACTTGACCTCGGCTTCTTCCATCTCGGCACCGCCGCTGATGTACCAGCCATAATACCGGTTCAGGCAGATGAAATCGCACAGCTGATAGCAGCGACATTTGTCGGGCGCACTGTTCTTCTCAAATGCGCCGGTCAGCGGACGCTTCTGTGGGTCAAGCGGACGAGCGGCCTCGAAGACCTTCGTGAAGTAATCCTTTGCATACTCGCTGGTCGTTTCCGGCTCATTGAACAGGCTCCACGCGAAAACGCTGGAATGGTTCTTGTCGCGCATCACCATTTCTTCGACCTGCTGGATATGGTTTTTCAGCAGCTCTGGAACAGTGGGCGTCTCGAAGAAATAGGTGTACTGGCCGGTGCCTGCCGCCGCGAAGTTATGAGTCGAGCGCATCATGCCGACCGCCGGAACTTCATCAATGATGAGGAAACCCTCTTCATCCGCCATCTGATACCACTCTTCCGCGTAGGGGTAGTGACTGGTGCGGAAGCAGTTGGCATCCGTCCATTTCATGCACTCGAAATCCCGTTTTGCGACCGCCCAGTTGAAGCCACGGCCCAGAATATCAAAGTCCTCGTGTTTGCCAAAGCCTTTTAGATAGACCGGCTCTCCATTGATAAGAATTTTTGTACCACGAATCTCCACCGTGCGGATACCGATGCGCTCCCGATATTCGTCCACGACAGTTCCGCCCTGCTTCATCGTAATGACGATAGTGTAAAGATAGGCGTTCCGCACCTGCCAGAGGTGAGCATTTTTCACATTGAGAATGCCCTCTGCGCCTTCAGCTTCTGCCACCATCTTATTTTCCGCATCCAGCAGCTGTACCGAGATTTCTCCTTCTCCCTCGCAGAAAACTTTATAGTCCACCTGTGCGTCCGCACCGTTCAGCGTGTAGTGTACCTCATAATCCCGGATGCTTTCCGCCGGAAGGGTCACCAGATAAACACTGCGCTGGATGCCGGAATAGTTGAAGAAATCAAAATAAGGTTTGACGATTTTTCTTCCACTCGAAAGCACATTATGGGTACCGCAGGGCAGAGTGCTTTCGTTCAGGTCATTGTTCACCCAGACACAAACACAGTTTTCCTCACCCAGATGAACGACATCCGTGATATCTGCAACGACTGGGAGAAAACCGCCCTCGTGACGAGTGATCTCGACACCGTTGCAGAATACGATAGCCCTGTGGGTAATGCTGCCGAAGCGGAGCTGGACTTTTCCCTGTGCAGTTTCCGGCACAAAGAAATCCTTCTGATACCAGAAATTACCACAGTAATCACGGTCTTTGCCGTCCGTGAAAAAATCAGCAAAACTTGCCGGGACTGGCATGGAAATGGGGTCAGGCAGGCCGTTTTTCCAGTTTTCGGCGAGGCCGCAGGACTTCGGGTCAAACTGGAACTGCCACATTCCATCCAGCGGCAAAGCCATGCGATAACGGTTTGTGATGGGATAAAGTACTGAGTTTTTTATCATAGAAAGATGCTCCCGTTTTTGATTGTATCTGTGGTTTATTTACCAAAAAAGCTCCGCAGTTGTTCATCCTTCAAGAAAAACATCTGCGAAGCACGGCGTTATTTTTCGGACATTACTTTTTCAGCATCTCGTCGCTGTAACCAAACATCCAAGTCAGGACAAACGAGCCGACAAAGGAAACCACGATGGAGACCACACCCCAGGGGCCATAGACTGCCCAGATTGCCGGGATGGTTAGCAGGTTGACCGACATCTGCACATCACGGGTAACATTGAAGATCGCGCAGATGGCACCGCCGATGCCGTTGACGAGGCAGACGATGATCATGGGCTTCTTGTACTTGAGCAGGATGCCGTACACAGCCGGTTCGGTGACGCCGCCGATCAGGGCAGAAATGATATCCGAGCCTGCAACTTCCTTCAGCTCTTTGTTCTTGGTCTTCAGGAAGACTGCAAGGCAGGCCGCCGCAATGCCGAAGTTGCAGCCAACGGTCAGGGGCAGCAGATAGTCATAACCCAGCACAGCCAGATTGTTCAATGCAATGGGAACGAACGCCCAGTGGATACCGAAGATGATCATAACAGGCCACAGAGCAGCCATCAGGAAACCACCTACCGGAGGGCAGAGGTTCAGACCCGTCTCGATAATAGTGGACACGCCACGTCCCAGCAGGTCGGTGACGGGGCCAATGACGATAAAGGACAGCGGAACGATGACGACCAGATCCAGAACCGGAATGAAAATGCCGCGCAGCAGTTTAGGAACCACCCGATTGAGCAGCTTTTCAAACCTTGCCTGTACAAAACATGCAGCGATGATAGGCAGAACCGAACTGGTATAGCTGATCATGTGAACCGGGATACCGAAGAAATCCACCGGAACCGGGTCAGTGATGCTGAACAGAGCGGTCATATTGGGATAGACCATCGCAGCTGCAATGGACATCGAGATGAACGGCTTTGCGCCAAACTTTGTTCCAGCGCAGTAGGCCAGAAAGATGGGCAGGAAGTAGAACACGCCATCACCGGCAGCGTTCAGGATGGTATAGGTCGTAGTGGCCTTGTCCAGCCAGCCCAGTGTGGTGAACAGAACCAAGAAACCTTTCAGCAGACCGGCGCCGGTGAACGCACCCAGGAACGGGGTGAAAATACCGGAGATGGTATCAATGAGGACTGCGGACAGCTTCTGTTTTTCTGCCGGAGCGGTATCGGCGGCAGTCTCAGCCTCCGTAGCCTGTGCTTCGCCAGCAGCCGTGATGTGGGTGTTTTTCAGAATGACGTCGTACACATCGCCTACATCGGTACCGATGACGACCTGATACTGGCCGCCTGCCTGCATCACCTTGATCACACCTTGGGTCGAATTCAGCTTTTCGGTATTTGCCCTGCTCTCGTCTTTCAGTTTGAAGCGCAGACGGGTAACACAGTGTGCCAGCGAGATGACGTTCTCTTCACCGCCGACCAATTCGACGATGGTTTTGGCAAGCGCATTGTAATCTTTTGCCATAGTTTTCCTCCTGTTGATTTTCACGTTTCGGGCAATCTTCCTCTGGCACGGATCCATCTGCCGTAGGACTACGATAAAAGGATACCATTTTTTCAAAAGATGTGATAGAATAAATTCAAACAAATTAGAACGACATAAATTCGTGCAGTAGAAACAAACGGCATAAAATAGGAGAAAAACGAAATGGATCTACTGGAATATTGCAAACTGGCGCAGGACATCACACGCGTTCCTGTCACTTGTCTGGAAACCGCTGCTGACCGCGCGGAGTTCTGCGCACAGTATCAGTTTCATCCCATGCAGGAATATCTTCTTCCTCATACGATGGAGCTTTTTCTCGAAAGCCTTTCGGAACACGAAATTGTAAGTATGACCGATTTGTTCCGGGTAAAAATGCTCTTTTTTCGGATCAATGGAGTTCCGTTGGTGGTCGGGCCGTTCTGTACCGAGTTCTTTTCACTGAACGACTGTGAACGTCTGCTTCAGCAGCTGGAACTGAAAAACTTTTCACCCAATGATCTTCTCGCGCACCGGGGAAACGTTCCTGTCACGCAGGAATCTGCTCAGCGGCATATCATCCATTGTCTCTTCCGAGCGATGAATACTCCGATTCCGGAAGAAGTACGGGAGATTCATTACAGTAATCAGAGTACACGTTCTTTCTTTCAGGATGTCTCCTCCAATATCCCTTATGCCGAACTTGTGGCACATCGCTACCAATTGGAAAATACGCTCATGCGTTCTGTGGAACGAGGGGATGTAGTGAAAGCACTGGAAAGCTGGAATGAACTGCACAACTCTGTCGCTTTTTTAAAGCGATTGGGACAGACTCTGGAAACAGCTCGTCTTACAGCTGCCATTACTCGAACGGTCATCCGATTTGGTGCAATAAACGCTGGTATTCCTCCTATCGTCAACGATAAAATTTCTTCTGTCAGTGCTGGCATCATTCGTCAGGCCCAGACGGTCGATGAAATCAATCAGGAGCATGAACGTCTTATCCGGGAATATTGTCAGACCATCCGGCGCAAGTTGACCGCCGGATACAGCAATCTGACTGTCAGCGTCCTGTACTATCTGGATCATTCCTATGCGCAGACGATCACCATGCAGAGCATGTCCGAAGAATTAGAGGTTCCAGCCAGCCGCATTATTTCGCAGTTCAAAAAGGAAGCCGGTATCACACCGCTGGCTTACCTGAACCGCCTGCGGATGCAGCACGCAGCCCACAGTCTGGCTCACAGCAGAGACCCCATTCATGAAATTGCGACCTCTGTCGGCATCATGGATGCGAACTATTTTGTCAAACGATTCAAGGCAGAATTTCAATGCACACCCAGTGAGTACCGGGAAAAATACGCCTTATAATGCAAAAAGTCTCTCCGTCCATCGTGTTCTCGATGGATAGAGAGACTTGCTTTTTATGCGTCATCTATGGTTGCAGAGTCGTCGTTTTCCTCGGGGTAGACCTCATCCAGAACATCCCACAGGTCTGTCTCCGCTTCAATTTCCTCCCGGGAGCGCAGTGTTTCCTTTACATAACCGGGGTCGTCGGTAATGATATCATCCACGCCGAGACGGATCATCCGCTCGATGTCCTCTTCTTTATTGACCGTCCATGCCGAGACCGTTTTGCCTCGCAGATGCGCCTGCCAAACGGTCAGCACAGTGATCGCACTGTTCTCGATGCTGAAAAAGTCGATGTCTCGGCCATCCTGAAACGGGATAAAGCCTGAGTGCGTGATAAGCCCGGTGCATATCTTGGGTTCCAGTGCCTTGACTTTTGCCAGTGTTTCCCGGCTCTTGGAAGTTACTGTACAGTCCTCTTCAAAGCCATACTCCCGAATCAGCCGGACGACTTCCGCTTCCAGTGTCGGCGTCTGTTCGCTGGGTTTTATCTCGATGTTCAGCTTGATTCTCCCTTTGCAGAGCCGCAGGATCTCATCCAGTGTCGGAATCTTGGTACCTGCGAACCGGACGCTGAAATACTTACCTGCATCCAACTCTCTTATTTCCGCATAGGTCAGGTCATAGACATTGGCATTCAGCCCGGTGCAGCGGCGGAGATTGGTATCATGAGTCAGCACCACCACGCCATCTTTTGTCATCTGTACGTCCAGCTCGGCATACTCCGCACCCGACTGAATTCCCAGCTTGAATGCCGGTATCGTGTTTTCCGGTGCGGAGACGCTATACCCCCGATGAGCGGTTACAACGATCTCATCCCCAAGATTCCAGCTTCCGATCCACCGCATCCCGAGAATGCTCAGGCACACCAGTGTCACGATCAGAAGTCCCAGTTTTTTCCCAAAGCTCAATCGCTGCACTCGTTCCACTATGCCCATTCGCTCCACATCGCCGGATGCGCTTTCCCTTCTCTTCATCCCAAGGACTCTTTTCCGTCATCCTATATTTTCCACAATTTTATTGCATCTTCAATGACTTTTTTATTACAGTATAACCTGTTTGTGGAGAGAAATCAAGAAAAAGAGAAAATATCATTTTTTTGACAGTTCGGGTTTTCCTTTTCAAGCAAAAAATTGCACTCCATCATTCTCCTGTTCCCACCAGTGCAACGGCAATGTCATTGACATTCGTGCCGGTCGCACCGGTCATAATAAGGCCATCGACAGTTTTCAGGGCGTGATAGGCATCGTTGTTTTGAAGGACATCGAAAACACTCAAACCTTTTTCAGTCAAGGCTTGTGCCGTCTCACCGTCCACATAGCCGCCTGCGGCATCGGTCGAGCCACTGGCGATCATATCCAATGGGTCGCCGAGGATGTCACTCAGCACGATGCTGAAAACCTTTGCCGGGGCGCAGGCCTGTGCGAAGCGTCCACCCTTGATGCCGGAAAGCCGCTTGCGGATGGTGTTCATCTCCACGATGTCGGCACCGCTGGCAAGGAGCTGGCTGGTGATGCTTTGTAGCTCTTCGCCGGAAATCAGCGGTTTCTCGAACAATGCGCTTCCGCCGCCGGAGAGGAGGAACAGCACCGTGTCCTTTGCAGTCAGGCCGTATACCAGTTCCAGTGCCTTTTCGGTGGCCGAAAAGCTGTTCTCATCCGGAACAGGACGGCCGGCTTCATAGCAATCCACACCGGGGATATCGCCCTTGACATGGTTGTATTTTGTCACGACCACGCCGCCGTCCACATGCCCCAGCGTTTCCACTGCGGCGTGCGCCATCTGCCACGCAGCTTTCCCGGCTGCGACCAGAAGCACCTTTCCGCCGCCCGGCCGAAACTCCCTCAGAGCGCGGCAGACCGCTTCATTCGGAAGGATCGCGTTCAAGCTGGACGCGATGATGGTATCTGCATCCCGGCGCAGTGTCATATTCATAAAACAAACCTCCTCAGCGACCGATTTTGATGCCGGTCAGATACTCATAATACTGCGCAATGGCACTGTGGTCTTTCTGGCCGCCCTCATGATTGTGGAGCCACTGGAAAATCTCCTGAACTTCGGCAGTCATGGGAACCGGTGCGCCGACGGCGTGTGCGCAGTCCAGAACATTGTTCAGATCCTTGATGTGCAGGTCGATCTTGAAGCCGGGCTTGTCATCGCCCTCAATCATCATCGGTGCCTTGGCGTTCATGACAGTGGAATCTGCCAGACCGCCCTTGATGGCCTGAAAGACCAGCTCGGGGTCAACGCCAGCCTTCTGTGCCAGAGTCAGAGCCTCGGCCAGAGCCTGAACGTTGCAGGCGACAATGATCTGGTTTGCCAAGCTTGGTGGTGTTGCCTGCGCTGACTTCGCCGCAGCGAACGGTGGAAGCACCCATTGCGTCCAGAATCGGCTTATAGGTATCGAAAACTTCCTGCTTGCCGCCAACCATAAAGCTCAGGGTGCCGTCGATGGCTTTCGGCTCACCGCCTGAGACGGGAGCATCCAGCATCTCAACGCCCTTCTTCTGCAGCTCTGCATAGATTTCCCTGGATGCCACCGGGTTGATGGAAGAGCAGTCGATGAAGACCGCACCCGGCTTCATGTGAGAGGCTACACCGTTTTCGCCCAGCATGACTTCCTTGACCTGCGGAGAATTGGGGAGGTGCGCCCAGACAGGGCATTGTGTAGTGTAGCGTAAGGGACTACCTCGCAGGATAACGCGAGAAGCAACCTGCCTAACCGAAAGGCGAAAGCTGAAACGGGAACAGAGCACGGCAGGAAAGCGGTAAGTCACTGAAAGACAGTATAGTGCGACTGAACCGCCATGTTAAGCGGATACGAGGATGAAGTTGGGTTTACTGATACGCAAGTTTCTAATTTCTGTTATTTTCAGGCGGAGGAAAATGTCTGAAACCTCTGCCATGAACGCGATGGATGATGTTCTTCCATCCATCGGTTATCTCAATGTTCATGGAATCTGTAGGAGAACCTATGGCAAGGAAACGAAAGCGCATACCGACAATCCGCATTTCCCTACACACAATGTTAACTGGGGATACCCTACACAGGAACGCCCGAAAGGGTTATGGCTGTAGAGCCTGAAAATCCTGCATGGGTACGGAACGCTCATAGTAGTCCGAGAGGGATAATGACCCTTACATGGCGAAGGAGCGTAGTTATTGTGTACTAAAATAGAACGTTGATTGGGGAGGAAAACCTCATTGCAACCAACAACCGAAATTTTAGAAAGAATCAGCAAAGACTCATTAGCCCATAAGGAAGAAGTATTTACAAGACTGTATCGCTATCTGCTGCGCCCGGATATTTACTATCAGGCATACCAGCGACTGTACACGAACAAGGGTGCATCGACAAAAGGTGCCAATCAAGACACAGCAGATGGTTTCAGCGAAGCTAAGATTGAAAAAATCATTCAGTCCTTGGTAGATGAAACCTATCAGCCCACACCAGTACGACGAACTTATTTGGAAGATTGGGTTTACCACAAAACCTACAGCGGCACACCGCAAGGCGGCATACTCTCACCGTTGCTGGCAAACATCTATCTGCACGAACTTGATAAATTCGTCATGCAGTTAAAAGACGAATTTGACACTCCTGAAAAGGGACAAATAACCCCGGAATACCGTGAACTGCACAATAGAATCAAAAATCTTTGCTACCACATCGACAGAAAGAATGGAGCAGAAAGAGAGCGCATGATTGCAGAGTGTAAAACACTCCGCAAACAACTCTTGAAAGCCCCATGCACAGCACAGACGGATAAAAAACTCAAATATATCCGCTATGCAGATGATTTTATCATTGGTGTAAAGGGCAGTAAAGAGGATTGCCAGTGGATTAAGAGCAAACTCTCTGAGTTTATCGGGCAAACGCTCAAGATGGAACTCAGCGAAGAAAAGACGCTCATTACCCACAGCAGTGAGTGTGCCCGGTTCTTAGGTTTTGATGTTCGTGTTAGAAGATGTGAGAAAGTGAAGCGGAACAAGAAAGGTACAAAAGCGAGAACCCTCAATAATCATGTTGAGCTACTTGTACCATTCGATGATAAAATCCACAACTTTATTTTCTCAAAGGGTATAGCGATACAGAAAAAGGACGGGAAGCTGTTTCCTGTTCACAGAAATTCCCTACTACGGCTTACTGACCTTGAAATAGTTACAGTTTACAACGATGAGTTGAGGGGCATTTGTAATTATTACGGAATCGCCAGCAACTTCTGCAAACTGAAATACCTGTCTTACCTTATGGAATACAGCTGCCTAAAAACGCTTGCAGCGAAACACAAAAGTAAAATCTCAAAAGTTGTTGCTATGTATAAAGACGGAACTGGCGAATGGGGTATCCCCTACGAAACGAAGAAGAAATCCAAACGCCGTTATTTCGCCAACTATATGGACTGTAAAGATGCAAAAATTTCAACAGATTGCGTTAGCAATGCCGCAATTATTTACGGTCAATCAGTAACACCGCTTGAGAAGCGTTTGAAAGCAAGGATTTGTGAACTTTGTGGCACAACCGAAAGCGAACGTTACGAAATCCACCATATCAATAAACTGAAAAACCTCAAAGGAAAAGAACCGTGGGAAATCGCAATGTTAGCAAAACGGCGAAAGACACTTGTAGTGTGTGAGCACTGCCACCATCTAATTCACAATCTATGAGTTTTTTTCTGACCGAACAATGACAGAGCCGTATACTTCGAGAGAGGTAAGTACGGTTCCCGGAGAGGGTAATGCAAACCTGCTATTGCAAGATAGTAAGGCGGCAGCTCCCTACTCCACCAGAAGCGAGCAATTCGTGCCGGTTATGACATGGACGTGCTGCCGTCCGATCTGGCAACCTATGGGCGGGATG
>CAVBWT010000037.1:0-25528 GCA_963599235.1 Lawsonibacter asaccharolyticus
TTGTACTCATAACTGTATTTCATGAAAATACCCCCAATACTGGGTGTCCAGTATTGGGGGTACATATCATGTGCCGGGCTTGTGGGCTGTCCTTTTTGTTTGGCTTGGAAAATTTCGCCTTTTTGTTTTGGCCGGGTATTTTCGGCACTCGCCGCCCTGGGTGGGGTGCTTCCTGTATTACCCCTCGGGGTGATGGGGTAACGTTTCGTTAGGCCACCTTTGCAACGATGGGGTGCATCTGGCTCACCTCATGACCGTACCCACAAGTGGGCATGAATCCAGCCCACACCCTTTGAAAGAATACGGCGTTTCACAGTAGCCCCATCGGAAAACACGACGGGGGCGGTAAATCACCGGCTCCCTGCATGGTGCGTTCCGATTCGGTACGTACCGCCGGGAAGGGTGTTCATCTGTGATACACCCCCTCGAATTGTTTACATCCCGTTTATCGTACTGCTAGAATGTGGGAATTTTGTGGGAATCCCACAGAAAATAAGCAAGCACACGACGCAACGCTAAAAGCAAAATTTAACGTAAAATCTATACAATATTGTTCATGCAAGCATCATGCAACATGCTCGAAATCCAATTTGTAATCAGTGGGTTGCAGGTTCAACTCCTGTCACTAGCTCCAAGAAAAACCGCTTAGATTCGTTGAAACCTAGGCGGTTTTTCGTTTGTGTAACACACTTTTTAACACTCTGTTTGCTTTTTGTTTGACTTGTGTGGGAATTTGCGGTGTGCTATAATGGAAAAAAACAGAATATGCGAAGGAGGTTTCATCATGTCATTTCTCGCTGGATGCGCATTATTTTTCTTTTTTGTTTTCAGTTCGATTTTCAAACACTCAAAGTAAAGCTGAATGATGATACAAGGCCGTTGCAGAAATGCAGCGGTCTTTTCTTATTGCGTGGTGGGCGGTGGGCTCTATCGGCGAAGTGCTTTCTTCGGGGTTTCCTCCGGGGTGAAACGATAAGACCAAGCTGAAATCTTTATCGTTGCTATGTCCAAAAAGCAACTTACCCAACATGGCCGAATTCAACATCGTTGACCGAGTTGGAATTTGGTCTGCAAGTGCATCTTGGCCAAATAGAACAACTTCAAAAATAAAGCGTACATTCATTATTATTTTCAAACTTGGTCGTTCATTTCTCCACAGTGGAGGTAAGAAAACCACTTATTTTTGCCATCCTGCTGGCGAATCGCACGTTTCGTAATATCCCCTGCTTTTACCAGCTCGGCATAGGCTCGATTGTATGTCTTTTCGCTGCACCTCACCTCTTTCATCACCTCGGCGCGGAGCTGATTATTTGCCATGCTCCCGAGGCGGCTCTCGGCGAGGATGTTCTTGATGGCTTCGGCGGTATCGTCCTTGGTCTGAGCGATACGGAATCGCCGTTCCTCGATGAAGTCGGCGTCCTTCTTGTCGGTGTAACCGTCAAAGACTGCCTTTGCGGTGCAGAGCCCCTCCACCCGGACGTCCTCGATGTGCATCAGAACGGTCTGGCTGGGCTTTGAGTAACTGCTTTTTTCATGGCTGAGGTATATCTTGCCGTCGTTTTTGGAATGCCCCATCATCAGGACGCTGCGCGCGATATCCCAGATATCGGAGCTGTCGGCAAGGCGTCCACGGCCGGACACTCCCTGCTTTTTGTTGGTGTGCATGACGATGAGGGTGGCGAGATTTTTCGCCGTGCTGATGCCTTTCAGAGGCAAAATCGAGCCGCGCATCTGGTTGCGGCTCGCCATTTCGACGTTGGCAGGCAGAAAGCTCTGCAACGGGTCGAGGATGAGCAGCACCGGCTCGGCCTCGTCCACAAAGTCGGTCAACGCCTTGTCCTTGATGCAGAGCTGGCTCCCGGTGCGGTTATAATACTCGTCGGCGGTCACCACCAGCACCCGGCTCATGTCGGCTCCGGCAGCCAGCAGGCGGCCTTTCAGCACCTTGCCGGGGTCGTCTTCACCGGCCAGAATCAGCACCTTGCCGGTCTTTTGGGGCGGCTGTGGGAAAAAGCCCGAGGTCTTTCCGGCCGTGACGTAGGCGATGAGCTGCGCCTGCCAGATGCCCTTGCCGGTACCGCCGTCCGCACCCAGCAGCGAAATCTCACCCAACGGGATGACGTTCGGCACCAGCCATTCGGTCTGCTGACTGGGGATATCGCCTAGGCAGAGCGGTGCGGCTGGCTTTTTCTCCCCGTCCGGCGCGCCATGGTTACAATAGTCGGCATACTCCTCGCCCATCCGGGCCGCAAACCCCTCTTGGTCGTGGGTGAATTCGTCCGAGATTTTGTCGCGCCAGCGTTTGATCTTCAGTTCAAGGCCGTTCCAGAGCTTCAGCTCGCGCGCACGGTCTTTCACCATCTCGAACTTCTCGTTCTGCTCGTTGGGCAGACCCCGAAATACGAACCAGTAGGTCAGCCGGGAGAAGAGTTTTTCTTCTGTATCAACGTAATTCAAGTAGCGCATGAAGTTGTCGTAGCCAGCCGGGAGGAACTGTTTGGATTCCTGATAATTGTGGATAGATTCTGCAATGGGGTTCATGTTGTCTCTCCTTTCAGTTGTGAAATACGTTCTTTTGTTTGTATTATATCACAACTGTTTGGTGCGTCAAGGATTTTTACAAACTTTTGTTGCATTTGCCGCCATTTGGTGGTATACTGACGGCAGGAGGGATGAAAATGAACGACACCATCGGCGAACGCATCAAGTCGGCGCGCAGAAACAGCGGTCTGACCCAGAAAGGGCTGGCGGCGCAGGTCGGCGTACCGTACCAGACCATCCAGTATTGGGAGAACGGGCGGCGCAATCCGAAAATCGACAACCTGCAAAAGGTAGCGGACGCGCTGGACGTGGACGTAAATTGGCTGCTTCGGGGGTCTGTGGAGCAGCAGCAGGCGGAGTTTGCCCGGCATATCCTGCGCAAAAAGAGCGGTGCGGCAAAGCTTTCTCAGTTGAATCAGGTTTTCGGCACTGCATCACAGGAAGAGAATGAACCGGCAACTCCTGAAACCGCAACCGCACAGACGAGCCTTTGGGCGGCGGATGCTTTGGCAACGGAACCGGCAACCCCGGAACCGGCAAGCACGGGAATGATGACTCCGGAACCGGCAGGCTCTGTCCGCTCCCCGTTGGAAATGCAATTACTCGAACATTTCCGCTCCCTGAACGCTGTCGGGCAGTCCGTCGCCGTCGAGCGTCTGGGCGAACTGGCACAGCTCCCAGCCTACAGGAAACCCACCGAAAACCCGTAAAGCGTCTGGTTTCCCGGCGCAAAACCGGTCGAACCAGCTCGAAAACGCCGCAAAACCCCGGAATCCCCAAGAAAAATGAAAAAAGTGGTTGACAACTCCGCCCGAGTATGGTATTATATTTGAGCAGTCGGTTCACGGCTGTGAAGTGAATATTTGGGCGTGTTCCCGAGTGGCCAATGGGGACAGACTGTAAATCTGCTGCTTTTCAGCTTCGGTGGTTCGAATCCACCCGCGCCCACCAAAAAAGCTCAACGTATGAAAATACGCTGAGCTTTTTGTTTTGTAAAAGCGCAAGGTTTCACCCTCAAGGGTGGATTCGTTATAACAAAAACACAAAACCCGTACCCCATGCCGGAAGTTTATCCGAGGGGTACAGGTCTTGTTCTCTATTGTTCTGTTTCGGGGGCTGACTCTTACAGCTGCTCCTTCATCGCCTTCTGCACCTTGGCAAAGTCCTCGAGGGTGAGGGCTTCGGGGCGGATACGGGCATCGAAACCGGCGGCTTCGATGGCGGCGATGACCTTATCTTTCGGCAGGTTCAGGCCGCCTGCGATGGCGTTG
Source organism: Lawsonibacter asaccharolyticus (assembly GCA_963599235.1). Lineage (GTDB taxonomy): Bacteria > Bacillota > Clostridia > Oscillospirales > Ruminococcaceae > Faecalibacterium. The sequence continues at coordinate 3,813 of CAVBWT010000037.1, forward strand.
GCTGCGGTCTTGCGACGCTGCCCGAACGCCGCGCGGATGAGGGCGAAATACCCTTCCTCGTCCTCGACCTGCACCGCAGGGGTGGGGCGGATGTCCATCCGGACGACTGCGCTGGTAACTTTGGGAGCCGGGTAGAAACTGCCCGGTGCTGCTGTGAACATCATCTTGCTGGTCGCATAGTAGCTGACAGCGCAGCTGATGGCACTGGACGCTCTCGTTCCGGGAGCCGCCGCCAGACGGTCGGCTGCTTCCTTCTGCACCATGACGGTCAGGCTCTCGATGGGGAGCCGGTCGCCCAGCAGCTTCATGACAATGGGGCTGGTGATATAATAGGGCAGGTTGGCGCAGACGGCCACCGGCATTCCGGGAAACTCCTCTTCGATGAGGGCTTTCAGGTCGACTTTCAATACATCCTGTAATACCAGCTTGAAATTATCCACTCCGGCCATCGTTTCGGCCAGCAGGGGCGGCAGACGTTCGTCGACCTCGATGGAGACGACCTTTGCCGCACGCTTGGCCAGCTCCTTGGTGAGGACGCCGATGCCCGGGCCGATCTCGATAACGCCATAGTGTTTATCCACGCCGCTGGCGTCGACGATCTTGATGGGAAGCCCCGGGTTGATGATAAAGTTCTGCCCAAACCCTTTCGAGAGGGCAAAATCGTATTTTTCGCAGAGATTGCGGATGACTGAGAGGTCCGTCAGCTCCGGCATAGATTCCTTCCTTTCTTGTAGCCCTCTCAGTCTCGCATCCGCTCGACAGCTCTCCCAAAGGGAGAGCCACTGGCGGATCGGTTGACTTGCAACTGACTGAACAAAGCTATCCTTTACACAAACAAGCAGGCCCTGCTATCCAGATTCACAGCTGCGAAACAAGATGCACTATCTTAGCTGCCGTGAATCCAGTTCGCAAGGCCCACGCTTTCAAACTTCAATTAGACTTTTTTCGGCTTACTCAGACTTACCCGGTCTGCCAATGGCTCTCCCTTTGAGGAAAGACTCCCTCCGGTCGGAGGGAGATGTCGCATTAGCGACAGAGGGAGGAGTCTGGCAAAGCCAACAGGCTTTGACTGAGAGGGTTAGGATGCTGCCGATTCAGAAGCTGCTTCCTCATCGCTCTCCGCAGAGTCCGCAGTCTCCTCACTGGAAGCTGCCTCCGTAGAATCGCTTTCCGATGTGGTGCTGTCGGCGTTCTCGCCCTCAGCCGCTTCGCCGGATGCTGCGTCGCTGTTGGCGGCATCGTTCACACCGCCAACGGTGGTGGTGCCGCTCAGCTGCTGGGCGGTGCTGACGGCTTTCAGGATCTGAGGATCGGTGTCCACCGTGAAATCATAAAAAGAGTTCTGCTCGTCGACGGTCAGAGAACGCTCCACATCCACCGTCAGGCCGGTGCCGTCAAAGCAGGAGCCATCGCCGCAGATGAGTTTTGCCACCGTGACGACGACCGCACTGCCGTCCGACAGACGCTGAGGGCTGCTCTGGATGGTGCCTTTGCCCATCGTAGTGGTTCCGACCAGCTTTGCGCCGTTCAGGGTGCGCAGGCTGCTTGCGAACAGTTCCGCCGCGCTTGCGGTGTTATTGTTGACAAGACAGACGATAGGGAGGGTGATGGTGCTGTCGCCGCTGCTGCTGCCCAGAACCGTCTGGTTTCCGTCCTTGTCCTCGGCATAGGCCAGCGTGCCTTCGGGTGCGACGAGGTCGATGCAGTCGATCGCGTCTTCGAGGACGCCGCCGCCGTTATCACGCAAGTCGAACACAAAGCTCAGCGCACCGTCGTTCGTCAGGCTGCGGATGGCGTAGTCCAGCTCACTGGCCGTCGTGCCGTCGAACTGGCGGATCTTGATGTAGCCCACATTGCCCTGCAGGATCTCATAATCCACCGTGGTGGATATATAGCCGGAGTGGGTCAGGTCAGCGGTATGTTCTGCCGCCTCGCTGTCCAGCCATGTCACGCTGACGGTCGTACCGGACTCGCCGCGGAGACGGGTCTGCACAGCGTCCACGCCGGACATGCTCTTGACGTCGTTATCGTCCACAGCCGTGATGTAATCGCCGACCTTGATGCCGGCTTCCTGTGCCGGAGAGTCGTCGTAGACCTTGATGACCTTGGCATAGCCGGACTGGTTGACGCCCAGCTCCACGCCGATGCCCATCAGGGTGCCGTTCTGGGTATTCACCAGCTCGGTATAGGCGGTGGCGGTGTAATAACGGGCATACTTGTCGCCGGTGCCCAGCAGATAGCCTGCGGTCAGGCGGTCATACAGGGTCGTCTCGTCGATGGTATAGTAATCGTTGGCACGAACATACCGGTCGACCTCGGAGATCTTGTTGTACATGCTCTCCTTTTCCTTGACGCTGGTAACGGTGCTGTCGAACAGCCGCATCGCTGTCAGCATGGTGATGGAAAAGGTCACAGTGATTGCCAGAATGACGATCGTCACCATCATTCCGACCGAAATTTTACGGTTCATTGCTTTGCTCCTTCCGTCAGACCAGCAGCATCATCGCCACACTCCCAATCAGGGAGAGCAGGAACACTCCCGCCAGCAGCAGACAGCCGATTTGCAGCAGATGCTTGCGTTTTTTGTCGTTCATAAGCCAGACGGCCTCCTTTGTAACAAACAACTGTAAGGGTTATTTTACAGTGGGATATAGCTTCTCGGGTCGACCGTGTTTGCGTTCGAGCTTCCCTTCCAGACCTCGAGGTGGAGGTGGTTGCCGGTCGAGTTGCCCGTGCTGCCGACGTATCCGATCAGCTGACCCTGCTGGACGTAGCTGCCAGTCGACGTTGCCACCGACCGCATGTGTCCGTACAGGGTACTGTATGTGTTGCCGTCGGACATTTTGCCGTGGTAGATGACAACATAGTTGCCGTAGCCGCCGCTCGACCAGCCCGCCACCTGAACGTAACCGCTCGCGGCTGCGTAGATGGGCGTGCCGCCGTTGGCCGCGATGTCGATACCGGCGTGCAGCTTGTTGACGCCCGTGACCGGGTTCTTGCGCCAGCCGTACTCGCTGGAAACGCGCTTATAGCTCTTGAGCGGACAGATAAAGCCGTTGAAGACCAGCTGCGGTTGTGACGCCGCCGCTTCCGCGATGAGTTTCTGGATCTGCTTCTTGACCGATTCATAGTTCATCTCGTCCGACTCGATGGCCGCCTGCGCATCCTTCTGCGCCTGCTGCGCTTCCGCCGCGCTCATCTGGGCTTCCTTCACGCTGGAATTCAGCTCCTCCTGCTTGGACTGCATCTGGGTGTTCTGGGCGTCCAGCTGGCTCTTCTTCTCTTTCAGAGCGGCGCGCTCCGCTTCCAGCTGAGTCTTGTCATTTTCCAGCTCGGTCTTATCGTTTTCCAGACCCTCTTTGGCGGCTTTCATGTCGTCGAGAATCTCGGTATCTTTCAGGGAGATATCCTGCATGACCTCATTGAAAGTCAGCAGCTCGTACATATCCTTGACCGACGCCATCATTGCGACCGTGCCGCCGTCGCGGAGTTCCTGCATCGCAGCCATATGCTGTTTGAACTCATCCCACTGGTCGGCGATCTCGACCTCTTTCTGGGCGATCTCGCCTTCCTTCTGGGCGATCTCATCCTTTTTGACCGCGATCTCCTGCTCCTTCGCGCCGATGCTGTTCTGCACGTCGGCGATCTGGCCTTTCAGGACGCTGATCTGGCTCTGAAGGACGGTGACCTTTTCTTTCAGTTCCGATTCCAGAGCTTTCGCTGCCTGCTCTTTCTTTTTGGCGTTGGACAGTTCCTTTTTGTGCTGGGTGATGGACTGGGAAAGCTTGTCGAGTTTGTTCTGGAGCGAGGCCATGCTGGTGGCGGCCAATGCCGGGTAGATCGACACGCTGAAGATCAGCATGACCGCCGCCAAAAACGCACTCGCTGTCCGGATGGCTTTGGAGCGTGCCGTTTTGATCTTTGCATGAGACGCCAAGTGGAAATGCAGGTGGAATCCTGCGAAATGTTTTGCTTTACGCACAGCGGTTCTCCCTTCCCTTACACATTCAGATGCTTCCGGATGGAGAACATACTGCCCACGGCTCCGGCAACGGCGCCGCCCACCAGACTTCCGGTCAGGATGGTCGACCAGACATTTGCCACCGGCACCAGAGCGGTGCCCATCAGCATCTGCCACAATCCACCCAAGGTGCTGGACACCTGCAGCAGGTACTGATAGCCGCTGATGCTGACTGCCGAGGTCAGGCCGCCCGAGATAAGGCCGATGGTCAGACCCTCAATAACAAAAGGCAGGGTGACGAGGCCATTGGTGGCACCGACGTATTTCATGATCTCGATCTCACGCCGCCGGGCAAAGACGCTCAGGCGGATGGTGCTGCCGACCGTGATGACGCTGACCGCCATCAGGACGATGACGACGACCTGACCGATCTGTTTGACCGCTCTCTGGATCTGAATGAAGACTTCGGTCATCTCGATGGGAGCGGTCACGCTGTACACGCCCTCGATCTGTCCAAGATTTTCGCTCATCTCCTTCATCTGGCTCAGGTCTGCCAGCGAGACACGGTAATTTGCCTTAAAGGGGTTATCGTTCTCGAACTCATCGAGGAGAATGGCATAATCCGCCATGTAACCCCGATATTGATTCAGAACGTCTTCCTTGGACATATACTGGATGTAGCTGATGCCCGGCATCTGCTGGATGGCCTCACCGACTGACTGGATGGTGGCGTCGTCCGCGTCCGGGTCGACGTAGACGACCATCTCATTCTGCTGGCCGAGGTAGTTCACCACATTGTCGATGTTGACTTCGACCAGCTGCGCGAAGGTGTTCAGGGTCATGCAGACGCTCAGGGATGCGATGCAGGCGATGGTCATCGCCCAGTGCTTGCCGAGGTTGCGCACACCGCGCACCAGCAGGAAACCAAAGGTAGAAGGCTTCATCATATCGCCAGCACCTTCCCCATCCGGTCAAGCTCCTGTTTTTTCGCGATCAGCTTGTCGGTCAGTTCCAGCGTCGCCACCTTCATCCTTTCCGAACCCGAGCCTGCCGGGATGTTCGAAATGAGACGACCTTCCTTCAGGGTAACGATGCGCTGGTTGAACTGGCGCACCAGCTCATGCTGATGGGTGACGACCAGAACTGTGATGCCGGCCTTGCTCACCTGTTCGAGCAGGTCCATCATCTCAAGGCTCAGCTCCGGGTCGATGTTGCCGGTCGGCTCGTCGGCAATGACGAGCTTGGGACCGTGTACCAGCGCGCGAGCCACCGCGACACGCTGCTGCTCGCCGCCGGAAAGGTAATCCGGGTAGCTCTTGGCCTTGTCCTTCAGATGCACCAGATCCAGCATATACTCGACGTGTTCCTTGATCTGCTTGCTCCCAACGTTGGTGACGTGCATCGGGAAGGCGATGTTCTCATACACCGTCATACTGGGGATAAGGCGGAAATCCTGAAAGATGATGCCCATCTGACGCCGGAAATACGGCACCTGACAGCGGCGGAGCCGGGCGACGTTCTTGCCGTTCACCATCACCATTCCGCTGGACGGCATCTCTTCCCGTAAGATCAGCTTGAGCAGGGTGGATTTGCCCGCGCCCGAGTGACCCAGCAGGAAGACGAACTCACCGTCATCAACGTGAAAGTTGACGTCATCCAAAGCGAGCTTGCCGCCCTTCTTATATTCTTTAGAGACATTTACAAAGTCTATCATGAAATTCTTGTTACTCCTGACTTAAAAATCGGTCAGTACCCCCCCCCCCAAAAAAAAACCGGCCAGCATCGGTTTCGAGCGACCGGTTCCGGGCTGCGGCAACAACCGACAGCTTTCATCAATATTTGGCCGGATTGTTGGAGAGGTACTTCTTGACCATCAATGCTACCTTGAAGACGATAGCATCATCGAACTCACGCAGATCCAGACCGGTAAGTTTTTTGATCTTTTCCAGACGATACACCAGCGTATTGCGGTGGACGAACAGGCCGCGGCTGGTCTCAGAGACGTTCAGGTTGTTCTCGAAGAACCGCTGGATGGTGAACAGTGTCTCCTGATCCAGACTCTCGATGCTGCCCTGCTTGAAGACCTCGCGCAGGAACATCTCGCAGACGGTGGTCGGCAGCTGATAGATCAGACGGGCGATGCCGAGGTTATCATAACGGATGATCTGCTTTTCGGTGTCGAACACCTTGCTGACCTCCATAGCGATCTGAGCTTCCTTGAAGCTGGTCGCCAGATCCTTGACGTTCGCGATGGGAGTGCCGATGCCGACGACAGCCTTGATATAGTGTTCGCCGGACAGGGTATCCACGATGCTGGCCGCCAGCTTTTCCATATCGGAACGGTCGATGCCTTTCCGGATCTCCTTGACCAGAACGGTATCCGTCTCGCTGATATTGAAGACGAAGTCCTTCTGCTTGTCCGGGAACAGGCTGCTGACGACGTCATAAGCCGAGATATCGCCGCTGCTGGTCACACGGACGATAAAGACCACACGGGAAACATCGGTCGCAAAGTGCAGCTCACGAGCCTTTGCGTAGATATCGCCGGGCAGGATGTTGTCCAGCACGACATTCTTGATAAAGTTCGATTTATCGAACTTCTCGTCATGATACTGCTTGATGCTCTGCAGGCTGATAGAAAGCACCGCCGCGAACTGACCGGCTGTCTCATCTACGCCCTCTACGAAAACCGCATAATCGTTATGCTTTGCGCTGGAGAACTGCTGATAGGTGCAACCGTCTCGCACAAAACGGTCTCCCGCCGTCATACGCTCTGCCATAAAGCCCTCGCGCACTTCGCCGATCAGATTCAGCTCCGAGCAGGAGATCACAGCACCGGTCTCATCCACCACACCTACTACACGGTCGATCGCGTCCTTCATCTGGTAGATCACGCTTTGAAATACTCTATTGGCCATAAATGGTAAACCCCTTTTCCTCTTTTGTGAAAACCGCGGTGGCGTGGATTGTGATTTTCAACAATTTCGCCGCATTACATTTTATATTTTACACAAAAGAATTTACTTTTGCAACATATTTCAACAAAAAAAATTCTGTTTTCTTGTCTAATTTATCTGCCAGCCCCATTTTCGGCCTAAAAAGTGCCTTTTTGCGTGGTTCTTGATTCTATTCTACCGGTAAATTGTGATGTTTTTTTGAAGAACGGGTGAAAAGCCGACCCTCTCATGTGGTAATTTTTGCTACCTCATCGTCCGAAAGTTCTCTCCACTCGCCCGGCGCGAGGTTTTCGTCCAGAGTCAGTCCGCCGATGGCATCCCGGTGCAGGGCGTTGACTCCTGCGCCGTACACGCCGAACATTCGCTTGATCTGGTGATACACACCCTGTTTCAGCTTCACCCGGACGGTCAGCCCGTCCCCGGAGACCGCTTCCACCTCCGCCGGGGAAAGCTCGGTTCCGTCCGCCAGCGTGACCCCCTCAGCAAAACCGGCTTTCATCTCGTCGGTCAGCGGCGTGTCGATGACGACCGTGTAGGTCTTGGAGACATGCCGCTTCGGCGCAAGGATGTCATGAGCAAAACCGCCGTCGTCGGTCAGCAGGACAAAGCCGGTGCTGGTCTTGTCCAGCCGCCCGGCCGGGAACAGCTCCCGTCTCGGGTAGGCATCGCCGACCAGATCGACCACGGTCGTATCCCGTTTGTCGGTGCTGGCACTCACCACGCCCTCGGGCTTGTTGAGCATGATGTAGACGAACTTCTGGTATTTCAGCGGCTTGCCGTCCACCGCCACCGCATCCGCCTCTTTCAGCTGGGTGTCGCCCTTTTTGCAGACTGCCCCGTTGACGGTCACTCTTCCCTTCTGAAGCATCACCTTCGCCTCGCTCCGGGTGCATTGGGCGGTCTCCGCCAGATATTTGTCCAAACGCATGGTTTTCTCCTTCTTATAGCAAAGCTGCGCCTCGGTCAGCATCCTCGCCCTCTCAGTCGCCTGCGGCGACAGCTGTCCTCCCTCTGTCGCCTTGCGACATCTCCCTCCGACCGGAGGGAGTCTTTCCCAGAGTGGGAGCCACTGGCGTATCGGCGCATTCTCTGTAAACTGAGTAAAGTTTCTTCAAAGATAAAACAAGATGACCCTGCTGACCAGATCCACAACTGCGAAACAAGATGCAATATCTCAGCTGCCGTAAATCCAGACCGCAAGGCCATCCTTCTTACGAAATATGATTTTTCTTGTCCTGCTCAAACTTTCCCGACATGCCAATGGCTCTCCCCTTGGGAGAGCTGGCATTGCGAAGCAATGACTGAGAGGGCTATCAGACGCTCAGCGAAGCATGCTGCTCCACAGCGTCGGGGTTCGCGTCGAAGATGGGCTTGAGGACATTTGCCACAAACTCGTCCACCTGCTGCGGCGCACGACCCACGAAGTTCTCCGGAACCAGACCGGCAACGATCTCTTCCTTCGTCAGGCCGAATGCCGGGTCAGCGGCAATGCGGTCGACCATATCATTGGGCAGACCCTCTTCCTTGACCTGCTTGCCTGCGGCGATGGCGTGCTGGCGCAGACGCTCGTGCAGCTCCTGACGGTTGCCGCCCTTTTCAACCGCCTGCATCATGATGTTCTCGCTTGCCATGAAGGGCAGCTCTGCCATCAGACGACTGCGAATGACCTTCGGGTAGACCACGATGCCGTCGGTGACGTTCAGCATGATGTTCAGGATAGCGTCCGCAGCGAGGAAGCCCTCTGCCATTGCGACACGCTTGTTCGCGCTGTCGTCCAGCGTCCGCTCAAACCACTGGGTGCCGGTGGTGAAGCTGGGGTTCAGCACGTCGACCATCAGGTAACGGGACAGAGCGCAGATACGCTCGCAGCGCATCGGGTTGCGCTTGTAAGGCATGGCCGAGGAACCGATCTGGTTCTTCTCGAACGGCTCTTCCATCTCCTTGAAGTTTGCCAGCAGACGCAGGTCGGTCGCGAACTTCATGCAGCTCTGTGCAATGCCTGCCAGAGCGTTGAGGATGAAGGAGTCCACCTTGCGGCTGTAAGTCTGACCCGACACCGGGATGACCGCTTCGGGTGCAAATCCCATCTCCTCGGCGATGGACGCATCCACCGCACGAATTTTATCGGCATCGCCCTTGAAGAGCTCCATGAAGGATGCCTGCGTGCCGGTAGTGCCCTTGACGCCGCGCAGCTGGAGCGTCTCCAGACGGTGGTCGATCTCAGCGAGGTCCATCACCAGCTCATTCGCCCAGAGGGTCGCACGCTTGCCGACGGTGGTGGGCTGTGCCGGCTGGCAGTGGGTGTAGGCCATGCAGGGCATGTCCTTGTACTCTTCCGCAAAGCGACCCAGCTTTGCCAGAACGCCGATGAGCTTCTTGCGGATGAGTTCCAGACCCTGACGCATCACGATGATGTCGGTGTTGTCGCCGACGTAGCAGCTGGTCGCACCCAGATGGATGATACCGGCAGCCTTCGGGCACTGCTGGCCGTAGGCGTAAACGTGGCTCATAACGTCGTGACGGACGAGCTTTTCCCGTGCGATGGCGACGTCATAGTTAATATCGTCGACGTGGGATTCCAGCTCTTCCACCATCTCGGGGGTGATGTTCGTCAGACCCTGCTTCATCTCTGCCCGTGCCAGAGCCACCCACAGGCGACGCCATGTACGGAACTTGTTGTCATCCGAGAAGATGTACTGCATCTCATCGGAGGAGTAACGGGTCGAAAACGGGCTGATATAACGGTCATGCTGAGACATTGAAGAATTCCTCCAGCGTTTTTTCTTTTATTGTACCATTAAATCTTGAAATAGTCCACGCCGCCCTCAAAAATCGGCTGGTACTTGTCGCCGGTGACGTTCTTGTACAGATACTCACCGCTGCGCTCGGAGTGGCCCATCTTGCCGAAGACACGGCCATCCGGGCTGGTGATGCCCTCGATGGCGAGAACCGAACCGTTGGGGTTGTAGCTCTGATCCATCGTCGGCACACCTTCGAGGTTGACATACTGGGTAGCGACCTGACCGTTCTTGACGAGGGTATCCAGCACCGACTGCGGAGCCACAAAACGACCCTCGCCGTGGCTGATGGCAACGGTGTACTGATCGCCGACTTCGCACTTGCTCAGCCACGGGCTGCCGGTGGAAGCGATACGGGTGCGCACCAGCATACTCTGGTGGCGGCCGATGGTGTTGAAGGTCAGGGTCGGGTCATTCTCCGTGACGTCACGGATATCGCCGTACTGTGCCAGACCCAGTTTGATGAGTGCCTGAAAGCCGTTGCAGATGCCCAGCATCAGGCCGTCACGCTTCTGCAGCAGCTCGCGGACCGCCTCTGTGACCGCCGGGGAGCGGAAGAAAGAAGCGATGAACTTTGCGCTGCCGTCCGGCTCGTCGCCGCCGGAGAAGCCGCCGGGCAGCATGACGATCTGGCTCTCGTTGATGGCCTTTACCAGAGCGGCACAGCTCTCGGTGACATCGTTCGGGGTCAGGTTGCGGATGACGAGGATCTGCGGCTCTGCGCCCGCACGGGCGAACGCCTTGGCGGTGTCATACTCGCAGTTAGTGCCGGGGAAGACCGGGATGATGACCTTCGGCTTTGCCACGCCGACCTTCGGTGCAGCCGGAGCGGTCAGGCTGCCGTTGATCTTCTCCACAGTGGAACCTGCCTTGCGGTAGGGGTAGACCGGCTCCAGCTTGGATTCCCAGATCTCCTGCAGCTCGGCCATATCCAGCGTGTCGCCGCAGGCCTGGAACTGATATTCTTTGGTGGTGACGCCCAGCAGCTCACCAGCCGGGGCATCCGAGACCATCTCCAGAACCATCGCGCCATACATGGGAGCGAACATCTGGCTGGTGGTGATATCGGCCTGCATCTTGAAGCCGATGTGGTTGCCCAGACCCATCTTGAACAGAGCCTCGGCGATGCCGCCGAAACCGACGGAGGAAGCAGCGACCACGATGCCCTGCTCCATCATCTGCTCGACGATCTTATAGTTTGCACGCAGAGAAGAGAAATCCGGGCAGCCGGTCTTCTCGTCGATCAGCGGACGGAGGAGGACGACGGTGCTTTCCGGTTTCTTGAACTCGGTGGAGACGACCTTGTTCGCCTTGCCGATGGCCGTTGCAAAGGAGACCAGCGTGGGAGGAACATCAAGGTCTTCAAAGGAGCCGGACATACTGTCCTTGCCGCCGATGGAAGCGATGCCCAGACCCATCTGTGCATCCAGTGCGCCCAGCAGAGCCGCCAGCGGTTTGCCCCAGCGTTCGGGCTTGTTGCCCAGACGCTCGAAATACTCCTGGAAGGTCAGGTAAGCGTCCTCATAGCGGAAGCCTGCCGCCACCAGCTTGGTGACGCTCTCGACGACTGCCAGACGTGCGCCGCGATACTGGTCGGCACTCATCAGGTACGGGTTATAGCCCCATGCCATGCCGGAGCAGGTATTCGTCTCGCCGTCCACCGGCAGCTTTGCGACCATCGCATTCTGCGGAGTCAGCTGGTATGCGCCGCCAAAGGGCATCAGAACGGTCGCTGCGCCGATGGTGGAGTCGAAACGCTCGGACAGACCCTTCTTGCTGCAGACATTCAGGTCGCCGACCATGTCTTTCATCTTCTGGGAGAAGGTGACGCCCTTCCACTGGGGCTGCCAGACGCTCATCTTCTCCACATGGACATCCTGATGCTTCTCGGCGCCGTTGGAGTTCAGGAACTCACGGCTGATATTGACGATGGAAACACCGTTCCAGACCATGTTCAGACGCTTTTCCTCGGTGACTTTTGCCACGGGCGTTGCCTCGAGGTTCTCTTCGTTTGCCAGAGCGATGAACTTGTCCACATCCTCAGGTGCGAGGGCAACCGCCATACGCTCCTGGCTCTCGCTGATGGCCAGCTCGGTGCCGTCCAGACCCTCATATTTCTTGGTGACCTTGTTCAGGTCGATGTACAGACCGTCGGCCAACTCGCCGATGGCGACCGAAACGCCGCCTGCGCCGAAGTCGTTGCAGCGTTTGATCATCTTGCAGGCGTCCTCACGGCGGAACAGACGCTGCAGCTTGCGCTCGATGGGTGCATTGCCCTTCTGGACTTCGGCACCGCAGGATTCCAGACTCTCGTGATTGTGTGCCTTGGAAGAACCGGTCGCACCGCCAATGCCGTCACGACCGGTGCGGCCGCCCAGCAGAACGACGACGTCGCCCGGAGCCGGGCACTCGCGGCGGACATGGGAAGCCGGTGTTGCACCGACGACTGCGCCGATCTCCATCCGCTTTGCCACATAGCCGGGATGATAAATTTCATCGACCTGACCGGTAGCAAGGCCGATCTGGTTGCCGTAGGAAGAGTAACCGTCGGCTGCGGTCGTCACCAGCTTGCGCTGGGGCAGCTTGCCGGGAATGGTCTCACTGACCGGAACCAAGGGGTCGCCTGCGCCGGTGACACGCATTGCCTGATAGACATAGCTGCGGCCGGACAGAGGGTCACGGATGGCACCGCCGATGCAGGTCGCTGCGCCGCCGAAGGGTTCAATTTCAGTGGGGTGGTTGTGGGTCTCATTCTTGAACAGGAAGAGCCAATCCTCGTCCTTGCCGTTGACGTCGCACTTGATCTTGACGGTGCAGGCGTTGATCTCCTCGGACTCGTCGAGGTTTTTCAGGCTGCCCTGCTTTTTCAGCTCTTTTGCGCCGATGGTGGCAAGGTCCATCATGCAGCGCGGTTTTTCGGTGCGGTTCAGGTCTTCACGCATTGCCATGTAGCGGTCAAATGCGGCCTGCACCACCTCATCGTCGATCTGGACATTGTTCAGGATGGTGCCGAAGGTGGTGTGACGGCAGTGATCCGACCAGTAGGTGTCGATCATCTTGATCTCGGTGATGGTCGGGTCGCGCTTCTCGGAGCGGAAATACTCCTGACAGAACTTGATGTCGCCCAGATCCATTGCCAGACCCTTGTCCTCGATGAACTTTTTCAGACCCTCTTCGTCCAGCTCATTGAAGCCGTCCAGCACTGCTACAGCGGTGGGAACTGCGTATTCCATCTTCAGGGTCGTTTTGGTATTCAGCGAAGCCTCGCGTGCCTCGACCGGGTTGATGACGTATTTCTTGATCTCAGCCACCAGCTCATCGGTCAGCTTGCCTTCCAGCAGGTAGACACGGGCGGAACGCACCAGCGGACGCTCACCCTGACTGATGAGCTGGATGCACTCGGCGGCAGAATCGGCACGCTGGTCGAACTGGCCTGGCAGATACTCGACGGCAAAGGACACGCCGTCCGCCTCGGGCAGCTCGCTGTAAGTACGGTCGACCGGCGGCTCGCTGAAGACCGTGTTGACGCACTGGTTGAAGAGTGCTTCGTCGATGCCCTCGACGTCGTAACGGTTCAGCAGGCGCAGACCTGCCAGCTCCTTGATGCCCAGCAGGGAGACAAGCTCACTGCGCAGACCTTCTGCCTCGACGTCAAAGCCGGGCTTCTTTTCAACATAAATACGATATACCATAGGGAAAGACCCTCCTGTTATTTTATCGTTTAATTTTTCTCCGCAATTGCCTTCAAAGCTCTCAGGCCGATATCGCTCCGCTTATGCAGCTTCTCAAAGTGGATCTTCTCAGCGGCGGCGTAAGCCTTTGTCACTGCGCCGGGCAGAGCCGGAGCGGTAGCCGTCACGCCCAGAACACGGCCGCCAGCCGTTACCAGCTGGCCGTCCTCAGTGATGGCAGTGCCGGAGTGATAGACCGTGACATCCGGCTCATCAGGCAGCTGACCGTCCACCAGACCCGAAATGGGTTTGCCCTTCTCATAGCTGACCGGGTAGCCGCCGGACGCCAGAATGACGCAGGCAGCAGCACCGTCGGAGAACTTAACCTCGGTATCTGCCAGCGTGCCCTCGGTGCAGGCAGTCATGACCTTGAGCAGGTCGCCTTCCAGCAGAGGCAGGACGACCTGCGTCTCCGGGTCACCAAAGCGGCAGTTGTACTCAATGACCTTGGGGCCGTCGGGAGTCAGCATCAAACCGAAGTACAGGCAGCCCTTGAACGGGCAGCCCTCAGCGTTCATCGCATGGATGGTAGGCAGGAAAATCTTTTCCATGCACTCGGCAGCGATATCCGCCGTGTAGTAAGGGTTGGGTGCAATGGTTCCCATGCCGCCGGTGTTCAGGCCGGTGTCATGGTCGTTGGCACGCTTGTGATCCATCGAAGAGACCATCGGCTTGACAACTTTGCCGTCGGTGAAGCTCAGGACACTGACCTCGGGGCCGGTGAGGAATTCTTCAACGACGACGTGATTGCCGGACGCGCCGAACTTTTTATCCAGCATAATTTCTTTTACGCCGTCCGCCGCCTGCTGCTCGTCCTCGCAGATGAGAACGCCCTTGCCCAGAGCCAGACCGTCCGCTTTGATGACGACCGGATACTTGTTCTCGGAGCGGATATAATCCATGACCTTGGCCGGGTTATCGAAGGTCTCATACTTTGCGGTAGGGACGCCGTATTTCTTCATCAGGTCTTTGGAGAAGACCTTGGACGCCTCGATACGGGCAGCGGCCTTGTCAGGGCCAAAGGCCGGGATGCCAACTGCTGCCAACGCATCGACCATCCCCAGTGCCAGAGGGTCGTCCTGTGCGACCACGACATAATCAAATGCCTCGTTCTTGGCGAACTCGACCATCTTTTCTACATCGGTAGATTTGATGTTGACGCAGTGGGCGTCATAGCTGATGCCGCCGTTGCCGGGTGCGCACCAGACTTCGCCGCAGTCCGGGCTTTTTTTCAGTGCCTTGATGATGGCATGTTCACGGCCGCCGCCGCCAACTACCAGAATTTTCTTTTTCATGTTTATACCTTCTCTATCCATCGGCGCAATGGAAGCTTTCTCCTCGGACACGAGTACGAGTTGCGGCTCCCAGCATACGCTTCGTTCACACTTGCGTCTGCTGGCCGCTGCCCCAACAACAGCTCCCTGTTTCCGCCACTGGCGGCGGTCGCTGTTGTTGCAGGCCATTCCATCGCCCACCCCAGCGGACGGTCCTCGGAGAAACTTCCATCGTGCCATACTATCGCCGGACTCTCTCAGTGATGGAACAGCCGGATGCCGCAGAACGCCATCGCAATGCCGTACTTGTTGCAGGTGTCGATGACCTGCTGGTCGCGGATAGAGCCGCCGGGCTGAACGATGGCGGTCACGCCGGAACGGCGCGCACGCTCGATGTTGTCGCCGAAGGGGAAGAACGCATCGGAGCCAAGGCTGACGCCGGTGACTTTGCTCAGGTAAGCTTTCTTCTCCTCTGCGGTCAACGGCTCGGGCTGCTCGGTGAAAGTCTCCGCCCAGACATCATCACCGATGACATCCTCCGGGGTATCGCCGATGTAGACATCAATGGCGTTGTCACGGTTGGGTTTTGCCACGTCGTCACGGAAGGGCAGGTTCAGCACCTTGTCCATGTGGCGGAGCTGCCAGTTGTCGGCCTTCTGACCGGCCAGACGGGTGCAGTGGATGCGGCTCTGCTGGCCTGCGCCGACGCCGATGGTCTGGCCGTTGTAGGTGTAGCAGACGCTGTTGGACTGGGTATATTTCAGGGTGATGAGGGCGATGATGAGGTCACGCTTCTGCTCCTCGGTCACAGTCTTGTTCTCGGTAACGAAGTTGTTCAGCATGGTGTCGGCATTGATGGCAAGCTCGTTACGTCCCTGCTCGAAGGTGATGCCGTAGACCTGCTTATGCTCGATGGGGTTGGGCTTGTAGTTGGGGTCAATAGCGACCACGTTGTAATTGCCCTTCTTCTTGCTGGCGAGAATTTTCAGAGCTTCCGGCTCATAGCCCGGAGCAATGATGCCGTCCGAGACTTCATGCTGGATGAGCTTTGCGGTAGACACGTCGCAGACCTCAGAGAGGGCGATCCAGTCACCGAAGGAGGACATCCGATCCGCACCACGGGCACGGGCATAAGCGCAGGCCAGCGGAGACAGTTCAAAGTCAGGTGCGATGTGGTACATCTTCCGCTCTACATCGGTCAGGGGCAGACCCAGCGCAGCACCGGCCGGAGAGACATGCTTGAACGAAGCCGCTGCCGGCAGACCGCAGGCCGTTTTCAGCTCTTTTACCAGCTGGATGGAGTTGAGCGCGTCCAGAAAGTTGATGTAGCCGGGCTTGCCGTTCAGGACAGTCACCGGCAGGTCGGAGCCATCTTCCATATAAATGCGGCTGGGCTTCTGATTGGGGTTGCAGCCGTACTTCAATGCCAGTTCGTTCATTCCGCTTCCTCCTTATTCTTCGTCAGATGCTTTCAGAGCTTCCAGCTCCTCGGGCAGCAGTTCCGGCTCTTCCGGGTCGTCCAGATCGCTGCACACAGCGTCGTATTTGTTGAAGATCATGTCTCCGCTCTCGCCGGTCTCGAGGTCGACGACCCGGGCGAACAGGCTGACCTTGTTGTCCATGTTCAGGCTGCTCCACAGGCCGGTTGCGAAATCGCTGATGGTACGGGGGCAGGCAAACCGGAGCGGCTCGCCCTCAAAGCTGGGGATGGGATTTCCGTTGTGCTTGTAAGTGCTGATGAAGTGACCCTCACCGGCGACAGGCTGGGGATAATCGAAGAAATACCGCTGGACGCTCTCGCCGTTGCCGTCTGCAGACTTGAGGATGCTCATCTGGTAGCTGCCGTCCGCATAGACGACGGCGGAGATGCGTGGGGTGTAGTTCGGCTCGTCCGGCTCAAATGTCCGGGTGCGGAGAGCGTCAGCGAAGCTCTTGCCCTGACTCATCAGGTCGAAGATGGTATCGGTCTGGTCGCCGTTGGTGACGATGTGGGTCTTGCCGAGGGTCAGCACCGGGTTGTAAATGATCAGGCTGGGGTCTTCCAGCTTATCGGGGTCGGCTGCGATGGTGCAGATGCCGCCGCGCTCCGGGATGGGGTCAAACACACGGTTGCGGCTGTTCTCGCTGCGGCCCATGATGAAATATCCGATAAACATCTGACGGCCATCGGGAGCCTTTGCGATCGCAATGCCACGACCCGGGTACTCGTTGGAAGCCAGATACTCGTTCAGGTTGATCTTTTCCATTATTCTACCTCTCCATTACAAATCATCGTGACCGCTTTGGGCAGCAGTTTCCATTCAGCCTGTTCCATGACACGCTTCTGCAAAATCTCAGGCGTATCGCCGGGCAGGACGTCCACCGCCTTCTGCAGCAGGATGGGGCCGCCGTCGCACTCCTCGTTGACGAAGTGGACGGTCGCACCGGTCACCTTGCATCCCCGTGCCAGAGCCGCTTCATGGGGTTTCAGGCCATACATGCCCGAGCCGCAGAAAGACGGGATCAAAGCCGGATGGATATTCAGGATGCGGCGTGGATAAGCTTCGATGACGCTCGGCCCCAGCACCGACAGAAAACCTGCCAGAACCACGAGGTCAATGTTATGAGTTTTCAACACATTCAGCAGGGCAGCGTCGAAATCTTCGCTCTTCTCATAATCCTTCCGGCGGACGACCACGCCCTCAACGCCAGCCTTCGCCGCACGTTCCAGTGCATAGACGCCGGGTTTCGAGGCCACTACCAGCTTGATCTTGCCGTTGGGGTTCTCGCCCCGTGCCTCGCTGTCCAGCAGAGCCTGCAAATTGGTGCCGCCGCCGGAGACTAAAACTGCAATGTTCAGCACAGCTCAACACCCTCGCCTTCTGCGATGACGCCCAGACGGTAAGCGTCCGGCTCACCACTTGCGTGGAGGATCTCCAGAGCCTTGTCTGCCTGCTCTGCCGGAACAGTCAGCACCATGCCGACGCCCATATTAAAGGTATTGAACATATCGTGTTCGGAGATATTGCCGGTCTTCTGCATCAGGTGGAAGAGTGCCGGGGTGCGGACATCCGCCTTATTGATGCGTGCGCAGCAGCCCTTTTTCAGGCTGCGAGGGATATTCTCATAGAAACCGCCGCCGGTGATGTGGGAGATACCACGGACATCGACCTCTTCCAGAACTTTCAGGACAGGCTTGACGTAAATTTTGGTGGGAGCCAGCAGAGCCTCGCCCAGCGTCTTGCCGCCCAGCTCTGCCGGAGCGGTCTTCAGAACGTCGGGGTTGCCGTCAATATCAAAAATTTTGCGCACCAGCGAGAAGCCATTAGAATGGACGCCGGTAGAGGGCAGAGCGATGATGACATCGCCGGGGATCATGCTGTCGTTCTTCAGGATCTTCTCTTTGTCGACCACACCCACCGTGAAGCCTGCGAGGTCGTACTCATCTTCCGGCATCATGCCCGGATGCTCCGCAGTCTCGCCGCCGACCAGCGAGCAGTCAGCCTGCACACAGCCCTCGGCAACACCCTTGACGATCTCAGCGATCTTCTCAGGGATGTTCCGGCCGCAGGCGATGTAATCGAGGAAAACCAGAGGTTTCGCACCGGCGCAGATGACATCATTGACGCACATTGCCACGCAGTCGATGCCGATGGTGTCATGCTTGTCCATGATCATAGCGAGTTTCAGTTTGGTGCCAACGCCGTCGGTACCGGAGATCAAAACCGGGTGCCGGATGCCGGTGCAGTCCAGCTCGAACAGACCGCCGAAGCCGCCCAGACCACCAATGCAATGCTCGTTCATGGTACGGGCGACATACTGCTTCATCAGTTCCACGGAGCGATAGCCTGCGGTGATATCCACACCAGCGGCTGCGTAGCTTTCAGAATAGCTCTTTTCCATCTTGATTACTCTCCTAACTTTTTCTCACCCTTGGGGCGGTCGATGAGGTGGCGGTCATGAATATCGGTCGAAAGCACTTCGTCCGGTTTTACGGCATATTTGCCGGTAAAGCAGGCCGTGCAGAAACCGCAGTGGGCGTCCTTCGCCAGCTGGACGACATGTTCCGTCGTCAGGTAGCCCAGCGTATCCGCGCCAATGATCTCGTTGATCTGGTCGACGGTTCTGCCGGTTGCGACCAGAAGCTTCTGGTCGGGGATATCCGTACCGAAGTAGCAGGGATATTTGAACGGCGGTGCCGACACCCGGAAGTGGACTTCCTTTGCACCGGAATCCCGGAGCAGGTTGATGATTCGGGCGGAGGTGGTGCCGCGGACGATGGAGTCATCCACCAGAACCACCCGTTTGCCACGGACGGTGCTGGAGACCACGTTCAGCTTGATGCGGACGCTGTTCTCACGCTGTTTCTGGCTGCCCTGAATGAACGTCCGTCCGATGTATTTATTCTTGATAAAACCGATGCCATAGGGGATGCCGCTCTCTTCAGAGTAACCGAGCGCAGCATCCAGACCGGAGTCCGGAACACCGATGACGACATCCGCATCCACCGGGTGTTCCTGTGCGAGGAATCGGCCTGCCTGCTTCCGGGCTTCATGAACGGAGCAGCCCTCGATGATGCTGTCCGGACGGGCAAAATAGATGTACTCGAAGACGCACATCTGGGTATCCTTGCAGCCGCAGTGGGTCTTGATGCTCCGCAATCCCTCACTCCGGGAATCGGCAATGACGATCTCGCCGGGTTCCACATCACGAAGCAGGGTCGCACCGGCGGCATCCAAAGCGCAGCTCTCACTGGCAAAAACGTAGCCGCCGCCGGGCAGAGTGCCAATGCAGAGCGGACGATAGCCTCTCGGGTCACGGACAGCGATGAGCTTGGTAGACGACATGATGACGAGGCTGTATGCGCCTTCCAGTTTTTTCATCGTCTCACTGATAGCAGCCTCGATGCTGCCGGTCTGGAGACGGTACCGGATGACGAGGTAGCAGATGACCTCGGTATCCGAGGAGCCGTGGAAGATCGCTCCCTCATTTTCCAGCTCTGTCCGAAGCTCAATGGCATTCGTCAGGTTTCCGTTATGACAGAGAGCCATCGTACCTCTGCCGTGCCGGACGATCATCGGCTGGGCGTTGGCACGAGTGCGGCTGCCTGCGGTAGCGTACCGGACATGTCCGGTCGCCATCCGTGCGCCGGGCTTGGAAAGGCTTCCCAGCACTGTCGGCGTAAAGACCTCGTTCACCAGACCAAGGTCCCGGTGGCCGTGGATCACGCCATCGTCGTTGACGGCGATGCCGCAGCTCTCCTGACCCCGGTGCTGCAAAGCGTACAGAGCCGAGTAAGCGGCAGCGGCCACATCCTCGGTACCGGCACGGTCATAGATGCCAAAAACGCCGCACTCCTCGTGAAGCGGATATGCAAAATCAGACATTACAGTTCCTCTACTTCCTTCTGAAGTTTCTGCTCTTTCAGAGCGATCTGCTCTTCCATCGCGACACGCTCTTTTTCCAGCCGCTCGGCCAGTCCCTCGTCGCTCAGAGCCAGAATCTCTGCCGCCAGCCATGCGGCGTTCTTCGCGCCGTTCAGAGCGACAGTCGCAACCGGAATGCCGCTGGGCATCTGGACCGTTGCCAGCAGAGCGTCCAGACCATCCATTGCGCCGCCCTTCATCGGGATGCCGATGACCGGCAGCGTCGTGTTTGCGGCAAACGCACCGGCAAGATGTGCCGCCATGCCTGCCGCGCAGAGGATGACGCCGAAGCCGTTGCTCCGGGCATTCTGGGCGAACTCGGCCGCTTCCACAGGGGTGCGGTGTGCCGACAGGATGTGCGCCTCAAAGGGGATGTCCAGAGCTTTCAGCTGAACACATGCACCCTTGACTACCGGCCAATCACTATCCGAACCCATGATAACAGCAACTTTACGAATCATCGAAATCCAACCTCTCTTCCTTTTAAACCCAGCTCCAAACAAAAAAGGCTGTGATGCAGTTACACCACGGCCTTACTGTTCCAATTCCGATCGAACTCGATATGGCATGAGGTTACACCCAGCCCCTGATCCCCGTATCCACAGTTCTGGCGCATGGTGCCGAGCAGCTTTTTCAGCATTCGTTTTTCCCTCCGCTCACCGGTTTCTGACCTTCATGTTCCGGGCGGAACGACCCCAAAATCGGGCATCCGTCCGCCTACTACATACAGTGTACGGCAAAAAAATCGCTTTGCAAAGAGCGTTTCGGCAATTTCTCCCTTGTGTTCTCAACCCACCAAAAAACTTTCAAAAGTTTTGTGCAGTTTCGACATTCATTTTCTTTTTTAGTATGACTTATTTGTGAGACTAACTATTTTAAAAAATAATTTTTGCGGTCGAGGCACGGGTGGCTTTGATGAGGTCTGCCGGTGCGCAGCAGATCTGGGTGCCGATGCGTCCGGCCGAGACATAGACCTTCTCCTGTGCCAGAACACTCTCATCAAAAACGGTCGTATACTGCTTTTTCATGCCGACCGGGCTGCATCCGCCCCGGACGTAACCGGTAACTTTATTGATGTCGGCGACGTGGATCATCGCCACGCTCTTTTCGCCCACGCTCCGGGCCGCTGCTTTCAGGTCCAGCTCCGCCGCCACCGGAATAACGAAGACGAAATAGTTCCTGCTTGCGCCCTGCGTCACCAGCGTCTTGTATACACAGGCCGGGTCTTCGCCGATGCTCTTCGCCACAGTCACGCCGTCGACGGCAACGCCCTCTTCGTGGGGATATTCGTGTGCGGTATATGCAATCTTTGCGCGGTCCAGCATCCGCATCGCGTTTGTCTTTGCTTCTTTAGCCATTGTTATCAACCTCCGGGGTTATTCTACCACTTTCCCCTGCAAAATTCAAAAACTTTAAACCTAAAACAGCCCTCGCTGTACAGCAAACACTAAAAAAGCCCCTCAGTACTTGTGAAGTGCCCTCCGTCAAGTAGACAGAAAAAATAATATAAGATATTTGTTCGCCGTTTCCACAGAGAAGCGGCGAATTTTTTGTGCAAATCGGTATCAGGCAACCCGGTTCATGGCACTG
>CAVBWT010000038.1:0-23687 GCA_963599235.1 Lawsonibacter asaccharolyticus
TAAACCCGGAAGAAACCGTGTCGATTTCTTTCGAGTTTATTTTAACTACTCAGCCTCTTCTTTCCGGTTTTAGGCTCAGAAGACGAACTGCATGTCGGACGCAGGCACTTTGAGAGAGTGTGTTTGCTCGTAATACTGCCCGGCTTCGTTGTAAAATCCAACGTTCAGGGTGTAATCGCCGCGCTCGACTTTCATCTTGAAGCTGCCGTCCGCTTTTGCCGTCGTCGTGGCGGCGGTCTTCCCGTTCTTTGTCAGGGTCAAGGTCGCGCCTTCCAGCGGCGTGCCGTCAGCCAGCTTGACGCTTCCGCTGATCTCAACTGGCATCGACTGGACGGTCTTTGCGACATCATAGACCAGTTTTGCGCCCAGCACAACGACACAGCCGACCATGATCGCCGTTGCGACACCGTCGTCGATGCCCTGCGAGCCGCCGGTGCCAGTATTTCCCGTACTGCCCGTATTATCCGTGTTTCCGG
This sequence comes from Lawsonibacter asaccharolyticus, assembly GCA_963599235.1. Taxonomy (GTDB): domain Bacteria; phylum Bacillota; class Clostridia; order Oscillospirales; family Ruminococcaceae; genus Faecalibacterium. Next base: position 477 of record CAVBWT010000038.1, read on the forward strand.
GATTTCCGCCCCATGTTGAGCCACCGCTGCTGCCATGACCTGCGTCAAAGAAGTTGACTTTATAATCAAAGTCTGTAACGTCTTCGCCATCCAGTGTTTTCAATCCGTCGATGTGGACAGTGTAAACACCATCATACTGGCTGATTCCCGTCGGACGGAAAACGATACAGTTCGCCACACCGTAGCCTGTTGTATCCACATTAAACAGGCCATTGCTCGACTCGTCCGAAAAAGTCCATTTTCTTCCATCGCTCTGGCGCGTCAATGTGACCTTGATGTTTTCCTGCTGTGGGGTTTCATATTGATGCAGGTTCAGTGTCACGCTCCACGAAGTATCCGACTCGAACTGACTCTTCGGAAAATTGCCCGACGCAGGCCATGCGATAAAGTCAAAATCACAGCTTGCCTGGCTGCCGTATCCATATCCAAAAACTTTTTCTGCCGTATACGGGCTATTGCTCTGTTTTCCCTTTGCCTGTCCAAAACCGACTCGCGCCATGTAGGGGTTCAATTGCCAGCGTCGATGACCGACACGAAGCGCATTGGAGTCTCCCGGGTCTTTCATAAAGCCATCGACTGCTTCCGTCAGAGTCGGCCCCCAATACAGGTTACTGCTTGCGTCTGCATCATAGCCTTTCTGGTAAAAGTCATAGTCCATATCCGATGGCTGGTCTGGGTGGTGATTCAAGCCATTGTCCAGTGCCGCCAGAACCACCGCGCCATGCTGGGCGTCCTCGCAGAACTGCTCGTCCAGCTCGACTGGCTGAAGTCCGGCAATGCGCCGCAGAGCGTTCAGACGGTTCAGCGCGGCTTCTAACGCCTCGTCCTTGAGCTTGCCAGCCGAATACGGATTGCTCAGGTGGGGCCGTTCCTCGTAAATGTCGCTGGGCAGCGTCAGCGGATTGTCGCTCAGCAGTTGGGATATCTCGCCCTCGCTGAGTTTCGGCAGGGTCAAATCGCCGCTGTCACGGTAGACGACCTCGGTCTTCCGGGTGCTTTCCGCCGCCGGAGCTGCCGCAAAGACTGGAGCCGTGAGGTTGATACAGAATGCCGCCGTCAACAGCATCGCCGTGAGCTGTTTTTTCATCGCAGGAACCTCCTTATTTCGACCGTTTTCGGGTCTTTTTTCTCGTTATAACATATCCCTCTCGCACCTGTCAACTTCTATTTTCAAGATTTGCTCCTGCGCATTGCAATTTCGGCGTAAGATGCTATAATCTTATCAAAAATATTCGATTTCGAGGTTTTTCCGATGAATAATATTTCCCGACGCAGTTTCCTGAAAGGCGGTGCAGTAACTGCCGCAGCCGCCGCGCTCAGCCTGCCTGCAAAGGCCGTTTCCCCGGAAGCAGAAAACAAAGCCATCTCCACCGCCTGCTCCACCCAATCCGGCACCGTGCAGGGCAAAGCGGACGGTTCGCATCTGGTCTGGTACGGCATCCCGTATGGAGCCGCACCGGTCGGCGAAGCACGCTGGGCGGCTCCGCTCGACCCGGCTCCTTGGACAGGCCCTCTCGACTGCACCGAGCCTGCGCCCGTCGCCTACCAGTTTTCCACCTGCCCCATCGGTTCGGAGGATTGTCTCAAGCTGGACGTTTACTCGGTGCCGTCAGCGCACAGCCGCCCGGTTCTGGTCTACCTCCACGGCGGAAACAACCAGACAGGCGACTCGCTGGAGCTTCCGGGCGGCGAGCTTGCCGAGAATGACGGCTGTGTTTTTGTTTCGGTCGACTACCGGCTTGGGCTGTTCGGGTTCAACTGTCTGCCTGCGCTCTGCTCCGGCGGCGAATCGACCGGCAATTTTGCCCTTCTTGACATCGCTAAAGCTCTGGATTGGGTACGTGACAACATCTCAGCCTTTGGCGGCGACTCGTCCAACATTACCCTTTCGGGATTCTCCGCAGGCGGACGGGATGTCATGGCCTGCCTGACAAGTCCGCTTTTTGCCGACCGGTTCCAGAAAGCTATTTCCTTTTCCGGCGGCATCACCTTTGCCGACGAGAACGCCAGCGCACGCCAAATCGCCAACGCCCTCGCACCGTTGGCCGTCGAGGATGGCCGCTTCTCCGACGAAACTTCCGCTTTCAATTGGCTGCTGACGCCCGACACCGCCGTTCGTGAGTGGCTGTACAGCGTCGAACCGGCTCGGCTCTGTTCCAAGATGACGAACGCCGGTATCCGGATGAGCCGCTTTCCGCACCTGTATCAGGACGATGTGGTTCTCCCGAAAGCCGGATTTTCCACCGAGACACTGAACCACGTTCCACTCCTGCTCCTGACCGGCTCCACTGAGTTCAGCGCAAACGCTTTTTCGGACAGCTGGTTCACCAGCGATGCCGCCCAAAATTACACCACCGCCGAGCTTACCGCCGCAAAACAGTTCGCTTCCCGTTACGGGTCGGAATTCTACCGCCGTTTCAATGCGGAGGCCAGTGCGGAAACGATTGCGCCGCAGTCGGATGCACCGGTCTATCTCTGTCAGGTCGAGTACGGCTCCGACAACAGCCGGACGCCCCTGCCGCCGCTGGGCTCCTTCCACGGCATTTTCCTGCCGATGCTCTCGTCCGAAAACGGCTTCCGCCTTTACGCCGACTTCACCGCCGCCGGGTATCAGGCGATGGCAAAGCAGTTCAACAGCTATTTGAAGAACTTCCTCGCCTGCGGCGACCCGAACAGCAAACAGCGTTCTTCCCTTCCCGACTGGCCTGCATGGACGCCCACCGCCCGGCAGACCCTCGTCCTTGATGCCGACGCTTCCACCGTTTACTCCGAAGTAAAAGATACTTCCACCACCGACTCCGCCATCCTCGCCGCAATGGATGCCGACACCTCGCTTTCCCCCTCCCTCAAATCCGCCGTCATCCAAAACGTCCTCAATGGCCGCTGGTTCAGTGAACCGATAGATGAACATTATCACAATGTGAGTTTGTGGAAATAACAAAACACCCCGTCTTTAGAAGATGCTTTTTGGGCTCTTCCGAGGATGGGGTGTATTATTATAATGTCATGTCTGCGCTTTCCATAGTCTTGAATACAGACCGTTGCGCTTGAGCAGTTCTTCATGTGTTCCCTGCTCCACGATTTCACCTTTATCCATCACATAGATCCGGTCACAATCTCGAATTGTTGATAATCTGTGCGCTATCATCAGGCACGTCATATCATTCTTCTGGTTCCAAATTGCATCGCGTATCCTGCACTCGGTCATTGTATCCAGATTACTTGTTGCTTCGTCCAGAATCAATAATTCCGGCTTTCTCAGCAAAGCTCTTGCAATGGCTATGCGTTGTTTTTGTCCTCCCGACAGATTCATTCCGTTTTCATCAATCGGCGTGTCATATCCCATCGGAAGCTCTTGTGCAAATTCCTCCACACAGCTCATTTTGCAGGCTTTTTCTATCTCGCTCTCCGGTCGTTCCCGATTTCCGAGAAGCAGATTGTTTTTGAGTGTATCCGCAAAGAGAAATGTATTTTGGCTCACATAAGCGATCTTTTTTCTCAGCGTCTCCATGGCGATTTCTTCAACGTTTACTCCATCAACAAAAACTCCGCCCTCTTCCGGAGAATAAAACCGCATCATCAGCTTTGCCAGTGATGTTTTTCCGCTTCCGCTTTCACCTACAATTGCGATTTTCTCACCCTTTGAAAATTTCAAATCAACATTTTTGAGGATTCGTTCTCCGTTCTCATAGCGAAAATCTACATTTCTGAACTCAAACGTTTCAAAGTTGCCATATTGTTTTTCATCAGACTGCACCAGCTCTGTCTCAAGCATCAGGATATCATTCAGACGGTCTGCCGCCACTACTGCTGTTTGAATTTCGGGTTGAAGTTGAATCAGATTCTTGATTGGTTCCGTGAAGTAGGAAAGAAGTGCGTAGAATGTCAAAAGTTCTCCCGTGGTGAGTTTCTGGAACAGCACTAGCTGGAATCCCAACCACAAAATCCCCAGAACTCCAATCATTTCGACGCTTCCGGTCAATGTCTCCTGCGAAATCGAAAGTATACTGCTCTGGAACGCAGCTTCTGCAAATTTCCGGAAATTCCCAAACGCTTTTTCTTTCACCTCAGAAACCGCACCTGCGGCTTTGATGGTTTCAGCTCCTTCGATGCTCTCTTTGAAGTAGGATTGAACGACCGCGTTCTTTTCCATCGTGGTTTTGTTCTTCTGGGCGATTGGCTTTCTGTAAAATGCAACGATAACGCCATAAACAAAAATGATTCCCAGTGAAATCAAAAAGAGCTGTGCGTTCTGATGGAACAATATCCCACCGCAAAACACCACCATGAATGAATCCATCACAATCGTCAGCGTTGCGCCCGAAACCGCCTGCCTAATCGTTTCCGTGTCTGATAACCGCGAGAGATAGTCTCCGGTCTGCCGCAGCAAGATAGAGGATATCGGCAGGTTCATCAGATGCTCGTAGAACATCATGGATATTTTGATATCCAGCTTTTGCGCCATGGAAACCAGCAGATAACCGCGCACCATCTGTATTACTGCCTGAAGGAGATACAACACCAGCAGGCCACCGAAAATCCGATTCAGTTTTATAAATGTATCCACATCCTGTCCTGCGGAAATTGTATTCATCACGATTTGAAAAACAAATGCGCCTGCAATGCCGATGCCAGCCACAAGGAATGAAAAGGCCAAAATTCCGCCGATGGTTTTCCCCTGCCCTTTTAAAAGCATCCAGAATTTTGTGTAGGTTCCCCTACACTCATTTCCTTTTTTGAACCCTTCCGTTTTGCTGAAGCAGGCAATATAACCCGTCCAGCATTCAAAGAATTCCTGTTCCGTCAGCGTCCGCTTTCCAACAGCAGGGTCGGCAATGATAAATTTTCCCTTTCGACACTTCTGAACCACGACGAAATGAAGCATCTGATTTTCTGAAACGGTATGCGCAATAAATGGGAATGTGATTTCTTTTTTCCGGATGCCATCCAGCAGTTCATCCGGCTCACCCGAAAGCGCATCCGCTTTCAGACCTATCTCTTCCGCTCCGTTTACGATTCCAAGCAGATTCGTTCCACTCCGGCTCGTCTTTGTCAGTTTTCGGCATTTCGATATCGGAAGCCGCAGTCCGTAAGAATCGCTTATCATGGCAAGACATGCCGCACCACAGTCACATTCGTCATGTTGTAAAATTACATTCATTTCTTCACCATCTTCATTTTTCAGATGCAAACGCTTACAAAAAAAAGCCGGGCAGACTATTCCTGCCCGGCCTCACAAGCTTACTCTATCAACTGGTCGATAGTGCATCTAAATTTTATTTCTTTGCATACATGCAGGTAATATCACCACTGCCCTTTTTGTATCTCAGATGCTGTGCGTAAGACTGGTCACCAGTCTTCCATACAATTGTCCACCACAGAAACGTACTGGTTTTATCATAAAAGTTTCTGTCACAGTAGTTGCAATGAGCGGTTCCGCCACCCTCGACCTTGCGCATTTCGTTCTTATTCAGAGATTTCATAATTGTTCCTCCTTTGAAGGTTCCTTCAAAGCAATTGTTTTCGCAGCGGAATAGTCACTGCATTTCCCGAATAAATAGTTTTTACTATTTATCTCAATTTCATTATAACACACTTTTCTTCCGTGTCCTTAATCTATTCAGTTATGTTAAACCATCAATTTATTATTCTCCCAGTTTAATCCTGTATTGTCAGTATTATGAAAAAACATCCATACAGGAGGAAGTAAAATGATTGACTACACGGTAATTGGCAAACGAATTCAGAACTACCGTCGGGAGCAAAACATCACACAGGAGAAGCTGGCTGAAAAGGTCGGTATTTCCGTCGTTTATCTCTCCAAAATTGAGAATGGCCGGGTCTATCCGACCCTCGAGACACTTTCCAACATCTGCACCGAACTCGGCGTGGACATCGCCGAAATTTTGACAAATACTGAGATTGCCCGGAAAGAATACGCCAACGACCGCGTTCTGGAGCTGTTCAACTCCTGCTCCATGCGCGTCAAACCCATTGCCCTGTCCGTGCTGGAAGATCTGTCGAAGCTGTGATACGCCTTTTTTCGGAGATACTGCCCGCCTGCTGACCGATATCTGAACATGCAAAAAGCCCTTCATCGCCGGGAATTTTCCCAAAGCGATGAAGGGCTTTCATTGTGTCTGCGGCAGAGCGTCAGGCTCACCGTGGAACTTTTTTCATAGCGGCCTTGATACGAGCCTTACGCTGTTCCACTCATTTTTTAGGATTCCGAGTCGTTAAAATATTCCTGCGCCCGTTTTGCTGCATGGTTGATGCAGTCACGAAGCTCATCCAGAGAATCAAATTTCTTGCTGGGACTGAGGTACGCATGGAACTCCACCACCGGGTCGGTGCCGTACAAGTCACCCGAGAATCCCGGGATGAAGGTCTCACAGGTCACTTTTGACGGGTCATCGTTGACTGTGGGCCGGGTCCCAAGGCCAGTCGCTGAGGGATACCACTTATCCCCGATCTTGGTTCGGGTGATATAGATGCCGAACCGGGGCAGCTGGAACCCTTCCGGGTAGAGCTGATTGATGGTCGGCACACCCAGCGTCCGGCCAAGACCCTGTCCGTGATGGACAGCGAACCGGATGGCGTAGGGCATTCCCAGCATGGCATTTGCCGCCGGGATGTCGCCGCCTTCCAGAGCCGTCCGAATGCGAGTGGAGGAAACAGGCTTTTCCTCGAACTGGGTCATCGGCACAACGACCACTTCCACGCCCATCGGCTCACAGAGTCGGCGGAGCATCTCGGGGTCTCCGGCCGCTTTCGCGCCGAAGGTGAAGTTCTCGCCGCAGAACAAAGCCCGAGCCTTGCAGTCGCGGACGATGCCCAGCACGAACTGCTCGGGCGTCATGGCTTTGATTTCCTCGAAATCCGGGCAGAGATAATGCTCCACACCCAGACTCTCGATCAGGGCGTGCTTATCCTCGGTGGAGAGGAGCCGCTTGCCCTTCATTTTGTTTTCTGTCGGCAGCCGGAAAGTGAACACCGCCGGAGACGCACCGTGGGCTTTCGCCCAGTTGACGGCTCCCTCGATGACGGCCCGGTGGCCGATGTGGATGCCGTCGAAGAATCCCATCGCAACGGCAGAGCCGTCTGCTTCGCCCAGCGAAAGTGGGGTCAGCTGTGAATAGATCTGCATTGGCATATTTCCTTTTTAATTCCGTTCTACGAACAGCTTTTCGACCTTGAGGACACTCTGCACGACATTCGCCAGACCGAGGAAAGTCCCCTCCGAGTTCCGCACCCGGTAGCGGCCATCCGTCGCCGGATACCGGCTGGTCGGACAGCCATTGTACAGGTGCTGTTCCACCCGGCTGTCCACCACCAGAAGGGGCAGCGACTCGAAGACGCTCTCCACCGGAAGCAGCAGACTTTCCAGCGTACCGGTATCCTTTGCCGCTTGAATCTCTTCGATGGTGTGGGCATCTGCCTCGGTGTAGACACCGGCGGCAATGCGCCGCAGCGCGCTCATGGTGCCTTTCTGCCCCAGAGCCTCGGCGATGTCCTCCAACAGAACCCGGATATAGGTTCCCTTGGAGCAGCGGACGGTCAACTGATACTCATTTTCCGCCGGGCTTCCGTTATACTCGACGCTCAAGATCTCGATGGGGCGAGCTTTCCGCTCCACCTCGATGCCCTGCCGCGCCATTTTATAGAGCGGCTGTCCGTTGATCTTGACCGCCGAATACATGGGCGGCGTCTGCATCTGCTTTCCCACAAACTGCGGCAGGATGGCTTTCACTTCCGCTTCGCCCACCGTGACCGGCGCCGTTTCCAGCACAGTTCCGGTGATGTCGCCGGTATCGGTCTTCTCGCCCAGTTTCAGGGTCGCACGGTAGGCTTTGGTATGGTCGAGCTGCAAATCGACCGCTTTGCTTGCGCCGCCGCAGAAGACCGGCAAAACACCGGTTGCCATCGGGTCGAGCGTTCCGCTGTGACCCAGCTTCCGGGTTCCGAGGATACCGCGCATCTTGGCGATGACATCGAAGCTCGTCCAGTCCATCGGTTTATCTACGATGAGTATCCCCTGCATCAGACGTCCTCCTGCTGTTCATTCTGGTTCAGTTCCGTCTCGACCTCCGCCAAGATCGCACTCTTGGCGTTATCGAGATTTCCCAGCAGCTCACAGCCGGCCGCGCGGTTATGTCCGCCGCCGCCCAGCCGCCGGGCAATGGCGCAGGCATCGACGCCTTTCGCCGTCCGGACACTGACCCGGTAACTGCCGCCGGGCTGCTGACGCAGGGTCAGTCCGACCTGCACACCCTCGATGCTGATGGGAAGTCCCGTCAGCTCCTCGAGGTCAGCCGAATCAACATGGCTCATCTCAATTTCATCACGGGTCAGATAGATGAGAGCGCAGCGGCCATCCAGATGATATTCCAGATGGTTCCGCGCAATGCGCTCCGCTTCCATCCGCTCCCGGGGCTTGGTCTCAAAAAGCCGGGTGTTCAGCTCCTCGAGCTGTGCGCCTGCCTCGATGAGCTTTGCCGCCACGAGGTGAGTCTTTGCCGTCGTGGACGAGAACTTGAAGCAGCCGGTATCGGTCGACAAACCGGTATACAGGCAGTTGGCGATCTGTTTCGTGATGGTCACGCCCATCGCCAGAATGACCTCGTATAACAGCTCCGCCGCCGCAGCCGCATCGCCGTCCAGCAGGGTGAAATCCGCATAGCCGCTGTTGCCTGCGTGATGGTCGATGCACAGGTCAACATGACGGGTATACTGGGGCATCCCGTTGTTCTCGCCGAACAGCTGAATGCTGGCAACGTCTACCGCCACGATGGTCTTTGGTTCAAAATCGGCCTTGAACATCCGGGCGGCAGTATAGGAATACCGCTCCGGGATCGGGTCGGAGCAGAGAACGGCCACGTTTTTGTCCAGCGATTCCAGTGCATAGCAGAGCGCGCTGGCGCAGCCGATGGTGTCTCCGTCCGGGTTTTTGTGGCACAGAATCAGGATATCCTCCGCAGCGCAGAGCCGTTCGGCCATCTGCTGCACATTCAATCGTTCTGTCATCCCATGAATCCATCCTTTCCGCAGGCTGATTATTCCTCGTTTTCCGGCGACTGTTCGTCAGAGCCGCCGTTCACATTCAGCTCACGGAGCAGCTGGTTGATGTGAGCTGCATACGCTGCGCCGTCATCCTCAACGAAGATGAACCGGGGAGCTTTGCGGATGTGCATTTTCTTGCTGACCTCGGTGCGCACATGGCCGGCAGCGCGGTTCAGAGCCTCGATCGCCGGCTTGGGGCCGTCCTCGCGGCCCATCACGCTGACATAGACCTTGGCAACATCCAGGTCGGGCGTCACGTCCAGACGGGTCACGGTCAGCAGACCACCCTCGAGGCGAGGGTCTTTCAGCCGTCCGATAATGGCGATGACCTCACGCTTCATGTCCTGTGCCAGACGGCCCATATTTTTCTGAGACATAGTTTCTCCTTAAAAGTAAACCTCTCAGTCTCGCATCCGCTCGACAGCTCCCCTACTGAGGGGAGCCTTTGGCAAATAGATGAAGTTCACTCGACTGCCAATGCCTCTCCTATCAGGAGAGGTGGCAATGCGAAGCATTGACGGAGAGGTTAATTCACTCAATCTCTGTATTCTTCCATCTTGAAGGCCTCGTAGACGTCGCCTTCCTTGACATCGGCAAACTTTGCCAGCGTCACGCCGCACTCGTAGCCCTCGGCGACTTCCTTGACGTCGTCCTTGAAACGCTTCAGAGATGCGATCTCGTCTTCTGCCAGAACGATGCCGTCACGGACGACACGAACCTTGCTGTCACGGGTGATCTTACCGCTGGTGACACGGCAGCCTGCGACGGTGCCGACATTGGAGATCTTATAGACCTGACGAACCTGCAGCTCGCCCAGAGAGACCTCACGGAACTTGGGAGCCAGCATACCCTTCATAGCGTCGGTGACATCGTTGATGGCGTCATAAATGACACGGTACATACGCATCTCGACCTTGGTCGCAGCAGCCTCTTCCTTCGCGACGTTATCCGGGCGGACGTTGAAGCCGATGATGATCGCATTCGATGCATCCGCCAAGTCGACGTCGGATTTGCTGATGGCACCGACACCGGCATGGATGACACGGACGCGGACTTCATCGTTAGAGATCTTCTCGAGGCTCTGCTTAACAGCCTCAGCAGAACCCTGAACATCTGCCTTGACGACGATCGCCAGTTCCTTCATATCGTTCTGAGCCATCTGGCTGAACAGGTTATCCAGAGTGACCTTCTGGAATGCGGAGAACTGCTTCTCCTTGGCGGCAGCGGTGCGCTGCTCTGCCAGCTCACGAGCCAGACGCTCGTCAGCAACAGCCTCGAACAGGTCGCCTGCCTCGGGAACAGCGGTCAGACCGGTGATCTCGACAGGAGTAGACGGACCTGCATTCTCGATGAGCTGACCCTTATCGCTGCGCATGGTACGGACACGGCCGACAGCAGTACCAGCGATGATGACGTCGCCGGAGTGCAGGGTACCGTTCTGAACCAGAATGGTCGCGATGGGACCCTGACCCTTATCCAGACGAGCCTCGACAACTGCGCCCTTAGCACGACGGTTCGGGTTTGCCTTCAGCTCCATGACCTCAGCTTCCAGAGCGATACGCTCCAGCAGATCATTGATGCCCATGCCAGTCAGTGCAGAGACCGGGATGCAGGCGACGTCGCCGCCCCAGTCCTCGGTAATGATGCCGTACTTGGTCAGGCCTTCCATGACCTTCTCAGGGTTTGCGGTGGGCTTATCCATCTTGTTCATCGCAACGATGACCTTGACGTTTGCAGCCTTGGCGTGGTTGATGGACTCAACGGTCTGGGGCATGATGCCGTCATCCGCTGCGACGACCAGAACCGCGATATCGGTCATGTTCGCACCACGGGCACGCATAGAGGTGAATGCCTCGTGACCCGGGGTATCGAGGAAGGTGATGAGGCTGTCGTTGATCTTGACCTGATATGCACCGATAGCCTGCGTGATGCCGCCGGCCTCGCCTGCGGTGACGTTGGTCTTGCGGATGGCATCCAGGATACTGGTCTTGCCGTGGTCGACGTGACCCATGACGCAGACGACCGGCGGACGCTCGACCAGATTTTCTGCGGAATCCTCTTCCTGATCGAACAGACGCTCCTCGATGGTGACATGGACTTCATGCTCGACCTTTGCGTGGAACTCCTCTGCCAGCAGAGAAGCGGTATCAAAGTCGATGACATCGTTGATGGCGTGCATCTCACCCATCTGCATGAACTTTGCGATGACCTTGCCGGCCTGCTGCTTCAGACGGGTCGCCAGCTCACCAACGGTGATCTCATCGGGGATCATGACTTTCAGCTGAGCGTTACGAGCCTTTTCCAGCTGGATGCGCTGCAGACGCTCGAATTCGGTCTCGCGCTTGCCCTTCTGGAACTGCTGACGCTGACGCTGGCCGCGCTGGGTGAACTTCTGCTTGTTGCCCTGCGGAGTCGGCTTGCGGCGGTTCTCAGTGTTCTTGGTGGATGCGAGGTCGTCGTAACGGGCATCGAAACGGTCAACGTTCATATCGACGGTACGGGTATCAACGGTGACCTGATTGTCCTCACGACGGACAGAGACAGACTGAGCCGGAGCGGTCGTTGCCTTTGCGCCGGTCTCACGAGCCAGCTCGCTCAGAGAAACCGTCTTCTCCTCACGCTTCTTGTGCTGCTCGTTCTTCTTGTCGTTGTGCTTATTGTTATTGTTGTTATTCTTATTATTGTTATTGGGTCGAGCCTGAGCTGCTGGCTTCTTATCCCGCTTCTGCTCTGCCTTGGGAGCCTTGTTCTCCGGCTTCTTGTCGGCTTTCTTGTTGTTATTCTCAGCCTTTGCCTTCGGCTCTTCCTTGGGCTGCTTTGCGCTGTTCAGGAAAGCGGACAGGTCTTTCTCGCTGTTGTCCTTGCTGAACTTCTCCAGCAGATAGTTCAGCTCGTTCTCTTCCAGCGTGGAGCTGTTCTTCTTTCCGGTGCTGCCCATTGCAGCCAGCTCATCCAAGACCTTCTTGGAAGAGACATTCAGGTCTTTTGCCAAATCGCTCACTTTATATTTTACGATCATTCGCTCATATCCTCCTCAGTTTTGATTGCTCCGCAGTCACTCAGACGGTCAAAGCAGAGCTTTGCGAGGTTGCGGTCGGTCACGGCGTAGACAGCAACCGGCTTGCGGCTGATGTCGGCCAGACGATCCTGCGTCAGCGGCATCGGGATGACATCCACGAGGTCGCCGACCGAGTAATTCAGACGCTGCACGGTCTTTGCACTGGCATCCGATGCGGTCATCACGAGCCACACCTTGCCTTTGACGACAGCGTCTTCGACAGCGTCGAAGCCCATCGTCAGCGCACCCGCCTTGCGGCAGAGGCTGATTGCCTGAAACAGTGCTTCTTCCGGCGGCAGAGCCGGTTTTTCGGAAACATTTTTCTTATTCTTTGCCATCTTCCGCAGCCTCCTTTTCGACGTCGGCCAGCTGGACTGCCAGCGCGTCGTACACCTCAGCGGGAACCGGCTGCTCAAAGCAGCGTTCCAACGCCTTCTTCTTTTTCGCCTTGGCTAAGCAGGCGGAGTCCGGGCAGAGATAGGCACCGCGGCCGGGCTTTTTGCCCACCGGGTCGATGCTGATCTCTCCGCTCGGCGCACGCACCACACGCACCAGCTCTTTTTTGGGGCGGCTCGTCATGCAGCCGATGCACTGGCGCGCAGGGATCTTTTTTTGTGCCATCCGATTTCCCTCCTTCGGCATGGGTCAGGCAGAATTATTCTGCTGCGTTCTCTTCGGGCTTCGGCTCTTCTTCCTTCTTGGATTCGTCCTCGCCGTAGTAACCGCTCTCGGGGCGGATGTCGATGTTGTAACCGGTCAGACGTGCGCACAGGCGAGCATTCTGACCCTTGTTGCCGATGGCCAGACTCAGCTGCTGGTCTGGAACGGTCACGCGACAGGAACGGGTCTCACCGGGCAGCAGCTCGACCTTGATGACCTTTGCCGGGCTGAGTGCAGCAGAGATGAATTCAGAGATATCCTCGCTCCACTTCACGATGTCGATCTTCTCACCGCCCAGCTTCTCAACAACAGCGGCAACACGGTCACCGTGGGGGCCGATGCAGGCAGAAACAGGGTTGACATTGGGGTCCTTGGACCAGACAGCCATCTTGGTGCGTGCGCCAGCCTCGCGGCTGATAGCCTTGACCTCGACGGTACCGTCGTAGATCTCGGGAACTTCCAGCTCGAACAGACGCTTGACCAGACCCGGATGGGTGCGGCTGATCATGACGCGCGCACCACGGTCGCCGCTGACGACATCAACGACATAGACCTGCAGCATCTGACCCTCGGTGTAGACCTCGCCGGGGACCTGCTCATTCCGGGGCAGGATGGCCTCGCCGCCCTTGCCCAGATCCAGAGCAACGATACCCTTCTCGGGGTCGACACGGGTGACAGTCGCCTGAATGATGTCGTGTGCGCGGCTCTGGATCTCGCTCAGCTGCTGGCTGCGCTCTGCCTCACGGATGCCCTGACGGATGACATGCTTTGCAGTCTGGGCTGCGATACGGCCAAAGTCCTTGGTCTTCAGCGGAGTCACCATCCGGTCGCCTGCCTTATAGGTCTTGCGGATGTGCTGTGCCTCGGTCTCGCCGATCTGGGTATGCTCGTCGTACCAGTCCTCGTCTGCCACAACATCCTGCACCAGAGCAACATTGAACTTGCCGGTGGCCGGGTCGATCTCGACCATCACGTTGTCGTCCTCGACCTCATAGTTCTTCTTGACTGCGATAACGATCGCAGCCTTGATCTTGTCGATGAGATATTCGGCGGTGATGCCGCGCTCATGCTCCAGCATGGAGAGAGCTTCAAAAAAATCATTGTTCGCCATTTTTCGGGTTCCTCCTATTTTTCTCTTTTTGATACGATGTTAATCAAACAAGCCTTCGTCGTCGCACAGACGCATGATGCTTGCCGCGCTTACTTCAAAGTTCACGGTACCGTTGTCGGTCTCCACCGTCACGGTATTTCCGTCATGGCCGGTCAGGATGCCGGAAAACTCCTTCACACCGTTTTCGTTCGGGCGGAAAAGCTTGACCGAGATCTTCTGACCCTTGACTGCCTCGTAATGTTCCGGACGGGTCAGCTTGCGGCCCAGACCCGGGCTGCCGACCTCGAGATAGTAGCTCTGCTCGATGGGGTCTTCCTCATCCAGAATGGGGTCGAGCGCATGAGAGACATCGGCGCAGGTGTCGGTATCCATGGTGGAGCCGTCCGTTTTGTCGATGAGGACACGGAGATACCAGTCCGGCCCTTCCTTTTCAAAGACAACATCCCACAGGCGCAGGCCCATGCCCTCCACAATGGGGCGGACAAGCTTCTCGACTCTCTGGGCGGTATTGCCGCCAGACTGTTTCGCCATAAAAACCTCCAAACAAACAAGAAAAGCGGACCTTGCGGCCCACTTTCCAGTAAAAGTTATATCGTACAATTAGAATATAGCATACTCCGGCGAAATATGCAAGCTTTTTTGAGGAAAAACCTCTCAGTCATTGCTCCGCAATGCCAGCTTCCCTGTCAGGGGAGCCATTGGCAGGCCGGTTTTGAGAGCTTATTCTATCGAAGGCTTCTGCGCCTTGCTGTTTCTGTCAGGCTCAGAGTACCCAGACGCCATTCTTGAACAGCTCAACGGTACGTCCATCGCGGCACTTGCCGGTGATCTCGCTGTCCTCTGCGCCGATCATGACGTCCTCATGCAGGGAGGACTGGTTCATGCCGCGGTCGAGCAGCTGCTCTTTTGTCAGGCCGGTACCGCCCACTGTAGTACCGGGATAGCTTGCGCCGAATGCAATGTGGCAGGCGGCATTCTCGTCGAACAGGGTGCTATAAAAGAGCGCACCACTCCGGTTGATGGGGCTGGACGCAGGCACCAGAGCGACCTCACCAATATGGCGTGCGCCCTCGTCGGTGTCCAGCAGCTGACCCAGCAGGTCTGCACCCTCTTCCGCGCCATGCTCGACGACCTTGCCATCTTTAAAGGTCACATGGAAGCCCTTGATGAGCTGGCCGTTGAATACATACGGCTTGGTGCCGTAGACGATGCCATTTACTTTATCCTTGTGCGGTGCGGTGAAGACCTCTTCGGTCGGGATGTTCGGCAGGAAGACGACGCCCTTTTCGCTCTTGCTTGCCGCACTCTCCCAGCGAGCCTCATCCGCTAAACCCACAGTCAGGTCGGTACCGTTGCTGCTCTTGAAGTGGACGCTCTCAAGGTCGAACGCATTCATCTTGTCCTTCAGAGTCGTCAGACGGTCGAGGTGTGCTTTCCACTCGTTGACCGGGTCGCCGCCGGTGACACGGCAGACGTCAAAGATCAGCTGCCAGAGCTTTTCGATGGCGGCAGTCTCGTCCAGCTCCGGGAACATCTTCTTTGCCCACGGTGCGCTGGGCATGGCCGCGATCGACCACTGTACCCGGTCATTCATGGTATAGCCGCGCCACGGCTCCATAAATTTCCGGCTTGCCGCATTGACACGGCTGATCTTACCGCCGTCCAGACCAGCAAAGACTTCGGGGTCATCTGCCAGCAGATGCAGAACACAGACACCGCCCTCGCTCTCGGCATAGTCCAGATACCGGCGCAGCTGCCACGACTTGAAGTCGGTCAGGGCTTCTTCGCTGGCAAGCTCCATCCGGCTCCGGGAAACGGCGTTGTCCGACCAGTTCACCAGAACATCCCGTGCGCCGGCCTCGTACGCGCTGCGGACGCAGAGCCGTGCCAGTGGAGCAGCCTCCAGCGAGCAGTTGATGATAAAAGTCTGACCCGGCTGAGGATTCACACCCACCCGAACCACAAAATCAGCATATTTTTTCAGAAGTTCGTCAAAGTTTTTCACAGAAGTTTCCTTTCCGTGGTTTTTGTCCACCGATTCTTTTATTTTTGTTGAAAAACGGGAAGTTATAAATTTCGACATTGCGTGGAGGATCTTCAACAATAAAAAATGACCGCCCACCTACCAAACGTGCGGTCATTTTTTATAAGTGACTAGCCGGGAAGGTGCTGACCGTTTGCCGGGCAGCATTCTCTCTGTTTAGAGTATACCACATCTCCGCCGAAAATTCAACGGCGGAGATGTTTTTCTTTCCGCTTTGACGCAAAAGCTCCCATCTGCAATTTTCTCGCAGACAGGAGCTTTTTTGTTTATTGCAACTCAGAACTCGATCTTACTCTCGATATAGCTCTTCAGCTCGCTGATGGGCATACGAACCTGCTCCATAGTATCACGGTCACGGACGGTGACGCAGTTATCTGCAGCGATGCCCTTTGCCTCGTCGCCGACGGTATCAAAGTCGACAGTGATGCAGTACGGGGTACCGATCTCGTCCTCACGGCGATAACGCTTGCCGATGGAACCGGTGTCGTCGAAATCGACCATAAAGTACTTGCTCAGCTCGTTGCGGATCTCCATTGCCTTTTCGCTCAGTTTCTTGCTCAGCGGCAGGACAGCGCACTTGTAAGGAGCCAGAGCCGGATGCAGACGCAGAACGGTACGAACGTCTTCCTTGCCCTTTGCGTCGACCAGATGCTCTTCGTCATAAGCTTCGCACAGGAATGCCAGAGCCACACGGTCACAGCCCAGCGACGGCTCGATAACATATGGGATGTAATGCTCGTTGGTCTCAGAGTCGAAGTACTCAAGGCTCTTGCCGGATGCTTCCTGATGACGGGTCAGGTCGTAGTTGGTGCGGTCTGCAATACCCCACAGTTCGCCCCAGTCGGTGAACGGGAAGGCATACTCGATATCGGTGGTCGCACGGCTGTAGAATGCCAGCTCTGCCGGCTCGTGATCGCGCAGGCGCAGATGCTCTTTCTTGATGCCAAGGCTCAGCAGCCAGTTCTCGCAGTAATCCTTCCAGTAAGAGAACCACTCAAGGTCGGTGCCGGGCTTGCAGAAGAACTCGCACTCCATCTGCTCGAACTCACGGGTACGGAAGGTGAAGTTGCCCGGGGTGATCTCGTTGCGGAATGCCTTACCGACCTGGCAGACGCCGAAGGGCAGCTTGCGGCGTGTGGTGCGCTGGATGTTCGCAAAATTGACGAAGATGCCCTGTGCAGTCTCCGGACGGAGGTAGCAGGTGGAAGAGCTGTCCTCGGTAACGCCGATGGCGGTCTTGAACATCAGGTTGAACTTGCGGATGGGAGTGAAATCGTGCTTGCCGCAGACGGGGCAGACGATGTCCTCATGCTCTGCGATGAATTTATCCATCTCGTCAAAGCTCATAGCATCGACGTTGACTTCCGGATGCTCCTCGCCGATGAGCTTATCTGCACGGTGACGGGCTTTGCAGGCACGGCAGTCCAGCAGAGGGTCAGAGAAGCTGGAAACGTGACCGGTCGTCACCCAGGTCTGCGGATTCATGATAATGGCCGCATCCAAACCGACGTTATAAGGGCTTTCCTGCACGAACTTCTTCAGCCATGCTTTCTTGACGTTGTTCTTGAATTCCACACCCAGAGGGCCGTAATCCCAGCTGTTTGCAAGACCGCCGTAGATCTCGGAACCGGGGAACACATAACCACGGTTCTTGCAGAGATTGACGATCATATCAAGGGTCTTTTCGCTCTGTTCCATTGTAATAACATCCTTTCCGTCCGCGGCTGGCTTGCCGTGTCGTTTATGTTGTTTCGGGCAGCTTTCCCTACTGCCGCATGTCCTTACTTTATCATGTTTTGGGGAAGTTGTAAAGTCCTCGCCCTCTCAGTCTGCTTCGCAGCCAGCTCTCCCAGAGGGCGAGCCATTGGCAGGCCGGTTTTGCATTTGCTGACCGAACAAAGTCTGATTTTCCGGAAACGAGTGAGCCTTGTTCTCTCACTTATGATACTTCATGCCGGCGTTGATGGTACATGCTCTGTAAATCTGTTCGGTCAGGACAAGACGTGCCAGCTGGTGCGGCATGGTGATGCGTCCCATGCTGAACTTGAGAGCCGCTGCCTTTTTGACCTCATCCGACAGACCGTGCGACGAGCCGATGACAAACGCCACATCTCCTGCGCCGCTGTTGGCACGGTCGGCGAGAAACTGCGCCAGCTCATCGCTCGAAATCTGCTTACCCTCGATGCACATCGCAACGATGGCCGCACCCTTCCGGACATTGGAAAGGATGGCTTTTCCCTCTTTGTCGATGGCTTTTTTCACGACGGCATCCGAGGCGTTTTTCTCCTCGATTTTTTCTTCCGGCAGCTCGATGATACGAAAACTCGCAAACGCCGCCAGACGCTTCTGGTATTCGGCTACACCCTCCGCAAAATACTTCGCGTTCAGCTTGCCGACACAAATCAAATCAATATTCTGCATAATCTTTCCTTACAGCAGCGTCATCTGCTCTCCTTCATCCTCCGCTCGAATCAATGCACCGGCGGCAGGCAGGCTGCGGACACGATAGCGGTGGGGATTTGCCAGTTCCAGCGTATCTGCCGGGACAATGGAGGTGATCGTCTGGTTCTTTTTCAGGGTCACAACGGCCACACCCTGACTGTCACGGGTGGCCTTGGCTGCAATTTGTGCCGTGCCGACCAGCAGCATCCGGCCCACACTGGTACGGATGGCAAGTTCGGTTTCCTCAGCCTGATAGAGCATCACAGCCAGCGGCTCTTTGTCGCAGTAGGCCTTCAGCAGCTTGCGGCGGTTCTGCTTGGTGGCATAGGCCGCCAGCGGAATCTTTGCGCATTTGCCGCTTGCAAAGAAGAAATACATAAAGCCGGTGTAGTCGCCGGTGATGACCATCGAGAGGATGTTCTCACCCTCGTCCATTCCCAGACGTCCCGGGATATAGATGCCCATCTGGGCGACTTTGCCGTCTTCCAGCTCTGCAAGACGAACTTTGTACACCTGCTGCTTATCAGTAAAGAACAACGCTTCCACGTTGTTCCGTGTCTCGATCTGTTGAATGATCTCGTCGCCCTCTTTCAGCTTGTGCGCACCGGCTGTGCGCAGGCTCTGGGGCGGAATCTTCTTAAAGTATCCCTCACGGGTGAAGAAGACGGTAACAGGATAATCCGGCACGGCTTCTTCTTCCTGTGCATTGTCGTCCTCAGGCAGGTCATACAAAATCTCGCTGCGGCGAGGCTGACCGTACTTTTTGGCAACATCGTTCAGCTCGTTGATGATGATGCGGCGGATACGGGAGGGCCGTGCCAGCACATCGTTCAGGTCGGCGATGTCCTTTTCCAGCTGCTCGATTTCGCTCGTCCGCTTGAGGATATATTCCCGGTTGAGGTGGCGGAGTTTGATTTCTGCCACATAGTCCGCCTGCACCTCGTCGATGCCGAAACCGATCATCAGGTTGGGAATGACTTCCGTCTCTTCCTCGGTGGTGCGGATGATTTTTATCGCCTTGTCGATGTCCAGCAGGATAGCCGCCAGACCCTGCAACAGGTGCAGCCGCTTTTCCTTGCCGTGGAGGTCGTAGTAGGTGCGGCGGCGGACGCACTCGGTTCGGAATGCCGCCCACTCTTTCAGAATTTCCCGGACGCCCATGACACGGGGCTGACCGGACACCAGAATATTAAAGTTGCAGCTGAAGCTGTCTTCCAGTGGTGTGGTCTTGAACAGCTTTGCCATCAGCTTGTCAGCGTCGACGCCGCGTTTCAGATCAAGGGTCAGCTTGAGACCGTTCAGGTCGGTCTCATCACGCATATCGCTGATCTCCTTGATTTTTCCGGCTTTTACCAGTTCCGCGATTTTGTCCATGATGGCTTCGACGGTCGTTGTCGGTGGGATCTGGGTAATTTCGATCATGTTCTCGCCCGGCACAACGTTGTATCTCGCCCGGACTTTGACACTGCCGCGGCCATTCTCAAAAATCTCACGCATCTGAGCTTCATCGTAGATGATTTGTCCACCGCCTACGAAATCCGGCGCAGGCATGGTAGTGCTGATGTCGTGATGCTCATCTTTCATCAAAGCGACTGTCGTTGCGCACAGTTCGGCCAGATTAAAAGAGCAGATGTTGCAGGCCATACCGACCGCAATGCCCAGCGTGTTGTTCGCAAGGATAGTCGGGAATGTCACCGGCAGCAGGGTCGGTTCGGTGGTGGTGCCGTCGTAGTTCGGCACAAAGTCGACGGTTTCCTTATCGATATCCCGGAACAGCTCCTCGCAGACACCTTCCAGTTTCGCCTCGGTGTAACGGGCGGCAGCACAGGACATATCCCGGCTGTACGCTTTGCCGAAGTTGCCCTTGCTGTCCACATACGGCACCAGCAGGCTCTCGTTGCCGCGGCCCATGCGGACCATCGTATCGTAAATAGCAGCATCGCCGTGGGGGTTCAGGTGCATGGTGCTGCCGACGATATTCGCCGACTTTGTCCTTGCGCCCTTGATCAGCCCCATCCCGTACATTGTATAGAGCAGTTTGCGGTGTGCCGGCTTGAAGCCGTCGATCTCCGGCAGCGCGCGGCTGACGATGACGCTCATCGCATAGGGCATGTAGTTCGTTTCCAGCGTCCGGGTAATAGGGTCTTCCAGCACGCTGCCCGCGTTCAGGATCTCGACCCCCTCGCCCAGCTGCGGACGAACCGGTTTCGTATTTTTCTTTGTTGTTCGTTTTGCCATTATCTATCCTCTTTATCAGAAGCAGCAGTTATACAGTTATCTTTGTAAGCCATCAGCAGATCTCCGGATATTCCACTCGCTCCACTCATCAAGACACATCCAAATCATCCAGATACTCTGCGCCATGCTGAGCGATATGCTCCTTGCGTCCGGCGAGGTTATCACCCAGCAGGATGTCAAACACCTTCGCCGTCTCGATGACGTCGGTCGGCATGACTTTGATAAGTCGGCGGCTCTCCGGATTCATGGTCGTCAGCCACATCATCTCGGGGTCGTTTTCGCCCAGACCTTTCGACCGCTGGATCGTATACTTTTTATCACCGATTTCCTCTAAGAACGTCGCCTTTTCCGGCTCGGTGTAGGCAAAATAGGTGCGGTCTTTTGTGGTGATCTCATACAGCGGAGACTCTGCAATGTAGACGTATCCCTCGTTGATGAGAGTTGGCGTCAAACGGTAAAGCATCGTCAGAACCAGCGTGCGGATCTGATAACCGTCCACATCGGCATCGGTACAGATAACGATTTTGTTGAAGCGCAGGTTGTCCAGATTGAAGGTCGCCAGTTCTTTGTTGTGCTTGCCGCCCAGCTCAACACCGCAGCCCATGACCTTGATGAGGTCTACGATGACGTCCGACTTGAAGATTCGGGCATAATCCGCTTTCAGGCAGTTCAAAATCTTACCGCGAATCGGCATGATTGCCTGATATTCACTGTCGCGGCTGGTCTTGACTGCACCCATAGCAGAATCGCCCTCAACGATGTACAGTTCCCGTCGGGAAGCATCCTTGGTGCGGCAGTCGACGAACTTCTGCACCCGGTTTGCGAGGTCGATCTGAGTCGAGAGGGTCTTCTTGATGCTCTGACGGGTCTTCTCGGCATGTTCCCGGCTCTGTTTATTCACCAGAACCTGCTGGCAGATTTTTTGTGCTTCCTCGGGCTTTTCGAGGAAGTAGACTTCCAGATAGTGTTTCAGGAAGTCGGTCATTGCCTGCGAAACGAATTTGTTGGTAATGGCCTTTTTGGTCTGGTTCTCGTAGCTGGTACGGGTCGAGAAGCTGGACGAGACATACACCAAGCAGTCCTGCACATCCTGAAAGCTGATGGAGCTTTCGCCCTTCTTATAGAGGTTCTTGTCTTTCAGATACTTATTGATCTGATAGACAAATGCCGTGCGGACAGCATGTTCCGGACTTCCGCCGTGTTCCAGCCAGGACGAATTGTGATAATACTCGAGCATCTGGACTTTATTCGAGAAGCAGAACGCCGCGCTCATCTTTACTTTATATTCGGGCTGGTCTTCCCGGTCACGGCCAGAGGCTTCACTTTCACAGCTGAACACCGGGGTCAGGCTGTCTTCGCCTGCGACCTCGGCCACATAGTCGGAGATGCCATGCTCGTAGCACCAGCTTTCCTTCCATGCCTTGCCGGTGGCCGGGTCTTTTTCTTTTTCATCGGTAAAGTTCAGGGTCAGCCCTGCGTTGACGACGGCCTGACGGCGCAGCACATCCTTATAGTAGCTGCCGGGAACGTCGATATCGGTAAAAACCTCGTCGTCCGGCTTCCAGTGGATGATGCTTCCGGTCCTCCGGCCTTTATAAGGTTCTTTCTGGAGTCCGCCGACATTTTCGCCCTTCTTAAAATCAAGGTGATAGTGGAATCCGTCACGGTAGATATCCGCCGTCATCCATGCAGACGAATACTGCGTTGCGCACAAACCCAGACCATTCAGGCCAAGACTGAACTCATAGTTATCTTCGCCCTCACCGTACTTGCCGCCTGCGTACATCTCGCAGAACAGCAGTTCCCAGTTATACCGGTCCTCGCCGTTGTTCCAATCCACGGGCATACCGCGTCCAAAGTCCTCGACGATGACGCTTCCGTCTTTGCAGCGAGTCACGTTGATGACATTGCCGTGTCCATCGCGCGCCTCGTCAATGGAGTTTGAGACGATCTCAAAAATCGAATGGGCGCAGCCTTCCACGCCGTCCGAGCCAAAGATGACCGCCGGACGTTTGCGGACACGGTCTGCACCCTTTAAAGAAGTAATGCTTTCGTTGCCATATTCCTGTTTTCTTGCCATATTGATCCTCCCAGTGCCTGCGTCTCCCATCTTGGAAGTTCTGGCACCGTATTCTGTCTCCAGATATTAAACCATAGGTTGTTAACAATGTCAAATTCAAATCGTCGACATGATTTTTCCGGATCTTCGCAGCTGCCATGCGGATTTGTTCCAATATTTTGTCCAATTTGTTTTTCGATGGAGCGTTTATTTTTCAAGTTTTTTCATTTTTTTCAAAAAAATTTGAATTTACCCCTTTACAAATCCAGAATTTCGGGTATAATAATTATCGTCCGGTGCGCCTCTGTAGCTCAGTCGGTAGAGCAGGGGACTGAAAATCCCCGTGTCATTGGTTCGATTCCGATCGGAGGCATCATTATGCGGCCGTAGCTCATCTGGTAGAGCGCCACCTTGCCAAGGTGGAGGTAGCGAGTTCGAGCCTCGTCGGCCGCTCCAACAGGAGTGGTAATAATCACTCCGGATATGGCCCGGTAGCTCAGTTGGTTAGAGCACCAGCCTGTCACGCTGGGGGTCGTCGG
>CAVBWT010000039.1:0-22457 GCA_963599235.1 Lawsonibacter asaccharolyticus
CAAGTAGCGCACTCCCATTGCTCTGGAGCTATTTTTCTTAGCAGACGTTCGCAGTCACAGAATGGTCTTTTAACATGAAGCTCAATTAGTCTATTTGCATAGCAATCTACATGATGTCCTTTTCGGTCTTCTGTCCACCATTCTTCAAAACCGTACTCATTAACGAACTGCTCTGCATTTTTATAATCCATCTTTCACCTCATATGCTCCAACAATTTACTGTACTTTTACTATACACTCTTTATGCGTGTTTTACAAGGGTCATAAAGTGAACTATTTTATCCAAGAAAGCCTTTCGCACCTAGAACGCCCATTAGAATACATATCGACAAAATTGCCAATCCTAATCTTATATGTTTTGGTACATCTTCTCTCTCATCTCGTCTCCTCTTCTCTTCCACCTCCAGTTTCTTCATTTCAAGCTCGGCTTCTTTTATTCTCGCTTCATCCACATAGCGGTGGGTCTCTTGGTAGTCATCCAAGCGCACCTTTGTTCCGCAGTATTCGCAAAACATGAAATCGCGGTTTTCGTCCTTGACAGTCAGGTCGGCTCCACATCCAGGGCATTTTACAGTTCGTGCCATTTCATCGTCTCCTTTATGCTTCGGAAGGCTGTTTTCAAGCTTGTGGCCAAAAACCCGTTTTTTAATGCCAATTACTCTATATATTTTTTAAAAATTTTTATTAACTTAAAGAAAAAAGTGGGTTTTTGGCCAAACCACATATTTTTAACGTATTATCGTAATATTTTGTGGCCATTTTTGTTTTAAAAAGTGGGCGTGAACTGGGTTTTTGACCAGAAATCCAAGAAAATCTCCAGAAACACGCCCGTTTCCAATCCAAGAGTATCACTCACAACCGCTGTTGTCAAGGAAAATTATCACTTACCACCTCTTCTCTCAGTGCTTTTAACACATCGCACCGCAGCATACAGGAACTCCTGCAACGGTACGGTTCCGGAAATTTCATGCCAGAGCATCCGCGCCACCCTTTCTCGTACCACATTTTCTCCGTAAATCAGCCGTTCCAATGCCCTGCGCAGACGCCTGTCAATTGCATTTCGGCTGTTACCATGGCCTTCTCGCATGAGTTCATCACAGACTTCATTGATGACAATGGGCTTAAACTCAAGGCAACGAGTAGTCGCGATAT
Organism: Lawsonibacter asaccharolyticus; assembly: GCA_963599235.1. Lineage (GTDB taxonomy): Bacteria > Bacillota > Clostridia > Oscillospirales > Ruminococcaceae > Faecalibacterium. Next base: position 1,153 of record CAVBWT010000039.1, read on the forward strand.
CAATGGCACCGCCGAGAAGCCAGTAGTCGTTCGAGCAACGAGGAATCATTAAGTATTCCAGCAAGTTTTTTGTTTCAGGTCGCATGATTTTCACCACCTTTCGAGCAATTATGAAATCGAAGTTCATGAACGGCTCTGGATCGTGCGGCACGAAATGTTCTCATGCTCATCTTGCACTCGGTGGGCAATGTTTCGTTGATTGTTTCCACAATTGCATCTTCATCAACGCCGTTGTTCTCACATTCTTTGACCTTCGCCCAAAACGCTAAGACATCAGGATATGGCGTTGCTTTGCCCCAGGGATAACGACCAGACATACGCATATTTGTTCAACCTCCAAGTTGTTTTAATAAAAATAAAGAGTCGCAGATTTCTCCACGACTCCTCCGATCTAATGATTAGAATTTCCATTTTCGGAGATGGTCATCTTTAAAATGGTGACCATTTTCGTCAGGGTAATCCGTCAAGTCAGCATCGACTAAAGCATCAAGCTCAGCTTTCTCGTACACCTCTGCACCATGATAGAACGCTTTTCCTGCAATGTAAGCAATGCCTACCAGTACAGTTCCGCATCCAATCAAGATGTCCATAAGGTTATTCGGAGTTGTAGCTTTTACTATAATCTTCGATACTTTACCTGTCCTAGGATTCATAACCTCACCAAAATCGTATTTCATCGTTCATACCTCCAAAAAATATAATTTATTGAGACTAATCATCTCATAAAGGACACTGAAATTTTCGCGTCTATGTCAGTTAGCTTCTCAAAATCACATTTGCGGCATGAACGAGATAAGTTACGCCATTGATTTTGACTTGGAGCTGGTCTCCGTCGTAATCATTCCAGCTGTTCAGTTTGCCCTCAATGATGGTTCCGTCAGGCATTTTTATCTGTGCCCAAGAATAGTAAAATGTCGTGTCAATCACTTGTTTATTACACCCACATAGCCAAATACTCAGACAGAGCATCAGAATACACAGGACAAAGCAAACCACTCGATTTTTATTCATAATTACTCATTGTCTCCTTTCCGCGTCTGGTCATCTTTCGGCCAGTATGTAAAAATATCATCGAACACGACCGGAATCTTCTTCTGCAGTTCCAGCAGCAGGGGGCACATGAGCTCACGCATCTGAGGATGGGCCGCCACAGGAGTACGCAGCTTGAAGATATTACGCCACTCACGGTAGTTGGCAGTTACCACGATTTCTGTTTTCAAGCACAGCGGCAACACGCAACGGGCCTGTTCAGGACGAAGATGGAGGTCATACAGCATGTGTAAATATTGCTTTTCTGCCGTGTTACATTCCATAACCCAGCTTATAAACTCCTCAGAGTTATTCTGCATCCAATAAGGTTGAATGACAGCAATTTCCCCACCAAACTTCTCCCCTGCATAGTTGCAGTACCGCGTACTCTCCTGTGCAAAACTTGCAATACGATGCCGCACCAGCTCGTTGGCAATTGCACGGTCGCAGGTAAAGAGCACCGACAGCTGAGAGTGTTCCAGCATAGCCTCATGCCCCTGCTTTATAAGAAAGCCCACCAGCTTTTTCGCCGACGAGCCATCCGGGACGATCTTATCCTCACTCTGATAGCAAACACGGGCCACGCGCTCAATCTGCTGGAGTTCCTTGATTCCGCCTTCAGAGATTTCAGTGAGGATCTCATACTTGGGTTCAATGATTTTCATAAAATGTTTACCTCCATGATATTGTCAATTCATAAGTGGCTCTGGTATAATTAGATTTAATAAGTGTTCGATAAACGCGATAGACTACGAGGAGGATTATCATGGCCAACAATCTAGCAAAAGTTTTAACACCTGTCCACCTGAACAATGTTTTCTCTGCATTTTTCAAAATGAATCACAAAACAGGTGCCCGAACTGCTAAAATCATTTTTAACAACGGCATTATGCAGATTCAAACTGTCACGAAAACCGGCGTTAAGATTGTTAGTGAATACGTCCTACCCACTATTGCTAATAATGCCGATAAGATTGCCATCGCAAAAGATATGGCAAAAAACGGAATGAGACAGGTCGATATTGCAGATTTTCTTCGAGTTGCTCAGTCGACCGTATCTAATTGGCTTAGAAAATAAAGAGCCACAGATTTCTCTGTGACCCCTTGGCAATTAGTCTTTCTTAAATTCTTTCATAGAGGAATTTTTCGTAGCTTCAAAAATATCCACAACCGGCTTAATATAGACTTCTTTAGCGAACGTTTCCAGCACATCCGCTGCCTCGTCCTCGTTCTCACTTTTCATTTTTGCCCAAGTTCTTGACAGCACAGTGCCGGCCATATCCACTCCCCAAATCCATACGCAGCCAGCTACTAGTAATATTTTCACAGCCTTCTTCATAATTTCGTACCTCCAAAATATAATTTCGAGACTAATCATCTCATAAAGCGCAAAGAATATTTCGCGTTTCTCTGCTGGATTCATTTCTGATGAAGGACTTTTCATGTATTGCTTTCCGGCTTCAACTTGCACTCCCAGTTTCCGCAAATATCACCACAAGCATATTTCTTTGCAGTTTTCATACCTTTGTGAATGGCTTCCTGCTTATCGGCAGCTCTGACCTCAAAACTCTGATGACCACCACCGTTATCCGTACAGGTAAATACAAAAGTGTGTTTTTTCATATTGCACCTCACAGCAAAATCCGGAACAGAATAAACCAAATCAGCTTCAGCGTAAACATAATAATCAACAGCCATGCACAGATGATGATTGTCGCCGACAAAACATGTCCAAAGAAGCGGCCAAGCTTCTCCCAAAACTTATCAGTCATTGACTTCCTCCCGTTTATATCCGATGAAATCTGCGAGGCCAAAACCGGTAGATTCTCCCTCGCCATTATCACAGCAGTGAATATCGTATAACGTCGGCGAGAGAGGCTTGTATTTATCCTTTCCACCGTTGGATCGTCCCGTAAGATTTTCCATGTCGCTCATAGCTGTATCCAGACCATGTGCTGTCACAGGGCAAAACGTTTTTCCGCATAACCGGCACTTATAAATCTGATGGTACAAATCTTTTTTCATCTCACACATCTCCTTGCAGCATCCAAACAGCACTCTGCCGCATTCAGTTCAAATATGGCCGCCGTAACAAACTCCGGGTCACAGTTTTCAAAGTGGTTCTGAGCCACCTCAAGGTCACGCAAAGCACTTCGCAGCGTATTGACCGTCATAGGAATAGGCTCGACTGAGAATATCTTTTTGATAAAAACAGCGATTTTTAGCAGCATAGTTACTCCTTTCCTTTATAAAAAAATAAAGAGCCGCAGATATTCTGCCATGTCATTGAAGCCAACCGAACGTAAAAATCCAGCAATAGCGTTCAGGGAGTTCAAGTCCTCTTCGGAAAATATCATTTGACCTTCACCTTGGCTTCCTTGAAGTTGATGGGCTTCTTAGTACCCTCTCGTGCGCACTCCGTCAAGCACTCATTGCAAGGTTCGTCCGTCTCCAGCACATTGAAGTTCTTGCACTTCGGGCAGTAGGTCGCATAGTCCACTTCTCGCATCCAGTCATTCATACAACAATCACTCCTCTTCTTTAGGCTCATACATTTGAAACGGATGGGTGCAAGGCCCACAATTTTTGCATTTTCCTTCGTCGACAAATCGCCACCGGCATGTAGCACAAGAACGATTATCTTCGTCTTTACTCACCTCACCCAGAAAACGATCATCCAGTTCCGGGTGAGTCTGACGCTGGTTCAAAGCCCAGAGCAGGTTCCAGCAAGCAGCACGCAGGTGGTCCTCATCGTCCATTCCAACCATGTACTTAGCCAGATGCCGCGCAGCACTGTCCAGCAGCGAGTGCAGAGGGATGCCCTTGTCCACATTGTGCTCGCCGTATTTCAGTGCGCCTTCTTCGCAGTGCTTGCTGACTTCCATGATTCCGTACCAAGGCAGAAGATCCATTCTGCCCTTCCCTGCGTGCATATCACGCTTGGCTCCAGTTTCAAACTCAGTGCGTTCTCCAGAATCTTTAACCATTTGTTTTATCCTCCAGCTCGTTGATACGTGCAGTTAATGTAGAACTCGCCACATATAAAGCCATAAATTGCCCAAAATCCTTATCGGCAGTCATTTGATTTTTAATGAATGCGAAAAGCGGATATCTTGCACAATACGCATCCATCGTATCGGTGTACGCCTTTCTTTGTTCCTTCAATAAAGAAATATCCGTGCATGTTGCCAAATCGGAAATAGTTTCAATTTCTTTCATGGTAATTCTCCCTTTCAGCAGTGTTTATGGATTCTCCCCTGCATAACCTTGTTGGTCATAGTGGACTTAGGAATCCTGCATTTCGGGTAGTTCGGACGGAATCCGTTAGCGGCTTTGCGATCATTTGCGATTCTCATGTGAATATCAGCCTCCACTTTTTCTGCGATTTTTTCAATGGCTTCTGCTGCAGACTCAAAAGAACGAATCAAATTTCCGAACACACCTTCAAAATTATCACGCTCCATAAAATTTCCTTTCGTTGAACTGTTTCTTTTGCATCAGCGCTCTGGAAATGGCCACGTCAATACCACTCCGACTCTTCAGGTGGTAGAACCAGAGATCCTTGTAAGGTGTATTCAGCCGGTCGATACGCCCCGAAGCCTGTTCCATGACCTTATAGGAATAGTTCTGTGAGTAAAATATAATGGTGTCCGTCTTGATGCAGTTCCAGCCTTCCGCTCCTGCATTGTACTGAACCAAATACACCCACTGCTTACCTTCAGGAATTGGCTGATGCTTATGACCATTCCACTGTGCTACTTCTACGCCTGCATCATAGGGCAGGTTCATGAGAATATCCAACTCGTAGTCGAAGTTGTAGAAGATGATGACCCTCGGATGTGTCATGCAAATATCAAGGACTTCCTGTTGCCGAGATTCATCCTCATTCACCACTCTCCGCAGGCTGGAACAGAACTCGCTTGCCGTTTCGATAGGCCGCCCTTCCCATGGATTCCATCGGCTCATACAAATATCTTTGTACTTGCGCTGGTCAAACCCAACGTAGATGTTCTCATGATGAGGTATCGTTTTCCTCTCAAAGTCCATATCGACCAGAATACGTTCTCGTAGACGTACCAGTCTGCCGGTGTTCAAATATCTGTCGATTTTGGGGTACTTCGAGAACCGGCTGTACACCACGTGCTGAGTATTGAACTCTGTTCGGTTTCGGTAAAATCCGTTGGCGATGAATACTGGAATATAATCCGTCCAGCAGTCACCGGGTGTAGCACTCAAAAGAATCCAGTCGTTTTCCTTTGAGAAATCCTTTACCCAAGAACCATTGCCTACAACACGCTGTTCATCAAATATAAAGAATGCCCGTTTGATACCAACGTACTTGCCAATGTTGTTCCAAGAATCAATCACGACCTTGTGATGGTAAAGGTCAAGGCTCTCATCGGTAGACATGAAAAAAGGAGCGAGTTCTTCATCCCACTCCCCTGTATCACGTTTCCGTGCCGTTGTGATAATATAAAGGTCTTCCGGTTCAATCATCGGAACATACTCTTCCGTGTTGAGCTTTCCATCGAACATCTGGTAGTAAAACGCCAGTCCTGTTCTACTTTTTCCGCTTCCCACCCCACCGCACAGAATACAACCCAGCCTCATTTTCTGGACTGCTTTGAGCTGGTAGTCGTAAAGCTGAACTCCCGCCATCAGAATAATCACCTCAATTCTTTATGCACATGAATGGATTCGGGCTGACAATGGTTTTCGTAAGCCAACAGCGCAATCGTGGCTTCCTGCTCATCTTCACCCTCGTCAAATATCGTGTATGCAAACAGTTCTTTACCCTTATAAGTAAAGACTTTCCATAGTCGTTTCGATTCCATGGCAGTGGCCTCAGGAGATTTTTACAACGGTTTCCTTGCCGCCCTGATTCCCGGTGATAGTGCCCGAAATGGAACCGTAAATCTTCTTAACGTTCTTCAGGTTGTCGTTGAAGTCGTCCAAGATATCGCCCATGCTCTCTGCCAGCTGGTCAATTTTGCTGTCTAGCTTCTTAGCGAGAGCGTTCATCTTGCAGTGAACTTCGATGGCATAGCCTGCACCGACCAGACCGATAACCCATCCTGCTGTGTTCATGTAGAACTCCATAGACTTTTTCATACTGATAACTCCTTTGTTTTATGTTGTGTATTTTCGGACACTTGTAGGTCATACAGGATTTGAACCCGTCATACTCGCCCCAGCGAATGACCCATATAAAAGGAGCCGCAGATTTCTCCACGGCTCCCGAAATTATTGCGATTACTGCGTCGGCTTCATACATACTATGTATCTTTCACCGTCTTTGTCCTCGATCAGGCCATAGCAGCGGCGAAATATCTTGGCGTATTTCTCGATCATCTCATCCGAAAGAGAACCAAAGTCATCTTCGGTCAGGCCCACAATCAGAAATGTACCAACCACATAGTCATACATCTGACCGTCAGCGTTATAGAGCGGCCGGTTGAACTCCAAGCCCATAAGCTTTCCCTCATCGTTACAGATAAGAGCAGCCTCATCATCCCACGGATAAGTTGCTTCAATCATGCCGTCAACCTCTTTCTGCAGAGATTCCAGCGAACCATCAATTTCGATGACCTCCGGTCGGCACATCGGTTTGATACGCAATACTTTCATAGTTCTTCTCCTTTATTAAAATATAAGTCTGAGCTGCTGCCTCTGAGAACGCCATTTGCGACGTGGGCACTCACCGGCTGGACCATTCAACGGAAGACTAACTCCTGCACTCAGAAATATCATTTAATAAATTTTTAGAACGGCATATCGTTCGGGTTGTTGGGTTCGGCCATCTCACGCTGCTCGTACTTTGCAGCATACGGGTCAGCATCGACATCCTGCTCCACGTACATGATGTCCGCATACAGGGTGTACTGGCCGGGATTGTTCCGGTTCTCGTACAGGTTGGCCTGCAGGTTCACGTTCTTCACGCGGATGTAGTCCAGCTGGCTGATGTTCTCAGCATTGCAAGCCACCTTGCGGCCGGTAGTGGTAATCCAGAACACCTGAGGAGGCCATTTGCTATCCATGTTGACCGTCACAGGAACATAGAAGGTCGGGACGAACGGCTCATCATAGGTGTAGTTGGGGTTCGGCTTGGTCTGCTTGACGTTCACACCCATGTCGATGAGCTGCTGAGCCTGCTCCTGCGTGGGAATGACCACGTTGACACGCCGCCGGGGAGAACCAAAGCGGTCACGGTTCGGGTCGCCGGAGAAGTTGGTGTCGAAAATGAATCTCGTATTGTCGATGTTTACCTTTGCTTTCATGATAGAAACTCCTTTGTTTTGAAATTTGATTTAACGCACTGCATAGTTCCGTGCAGCCTCGTCCTGAATATCATTCCAGGGCATGTCAGGCTTCTGCCAAGGCGGCATTCCGCCATCGTCCGATACAAACCATTCCAGGTCGCCGTACTGGGCAATAGTGTCTGCCGCCTCATCGACCATTCTGTCGAAATAAGAGCGGTCAATACATTCCTCCAAATGAAGGTTGTAAACCATCTCACTCTCCAGCCAGCGATAGTCTTTGGCTCCAGTGACCGAATTGTATTTCGTTTCACCGTCATCCTTCACCCCTGCTTCACGCATCAACAGTGCTCCGCCGCATCCGGGCTTGATGGGGCAGAATTGACCAACACGCCCCACGAAAATATAATTGTGCTCATCTTCCGGTAGTGCCTCGTTCTTGTCGAGGTAGATTGCCCCCTTGGAAACCGACTTGGTTTCGCAAAGGTCGTTGAATACAATATCTTCATGGGAGAAGAGCGTCTTGAAGACATACGGAACCTGAAACTGCGTGCCTGTAGCAGTCCACTGACCGCCCTTCTTTTCGTTCTTCTCAGGAATATAACCGTACTGGGCCTTTGCCGTATCTGCATCCTGGTACTTCGCAATATAAACGGCGTTGTTCACAAGGCACATCTTTTCGTATGTAGCCTCGTGTTCAAACGTGTAGCCATACTGCTCGGCAAACTTCATGCAGAAGTCAATGATTTCAGGCGTAGCATCCGGAATTTTGATAGAATCCGTCTTGATGTGCGCCACCGTGAAGCCACGACTTGCAACTTCATCCTGCAGAGTACGCATAAATAAAGCCCCTCGAAGCGCCACGATGTTGTTGGCGTTCTTGGGGTTGCGGAAGGGATTATCGAAAGTCGCACTGGTCAGACCGTAAACCGAGTTGATGGCGATTTTCAGAGCCTGTGCCAAAGCTTTTGCCTGTGCAGGGTCATCCAGATACTTAGCCAACTTGCCGCCAAAGAGCTTCTTGGCCTTGTCGTACTCACCATGTTTTACATAGATACGTACATCCATAAGGTCATTAAAGTTCTTGGTGTAGTCGCCAAAGTAATTCAAAGCAACAGCCGAGTGCGGATGCAGGGATGCCACGTCCAGAAGCGCAACGTTCCAGTACATACCGGGTTCAGCGTAGACATAGCCACCCAAACCCAAGTCCGTGCCTCGGAACATGTTGTGCATCCGGCCATCCTCACCAAGCACCCATTCATAGCCGGGAAATGCGTTGATGATGTTCTTGTCGGTCAGAATATCAGGATCAACTTCCACTACGGAATCAGACTTACCCGTAGCCAAATCGGTATAGACCAGCTGAGGGTGCTTTTCCTTGCCGAAAATGATACGGGTGGTCAGACTGTTGGTCGTATCGTTGACGGTCATACCAGCAACATCTGCCAGAATCTCTCGTACAACGAAGTCAGCCTTGCGGTCTTTGGAATTGAACACTGCTTCCGTAGCGATAACATCATTGTCGCAGTATTCTGCAACCTGCTCCCACTTCTCTTCCGGCACCGGCTGGTTCCAAGGCAAACCAAGTTCCTGATGATGGATGCCCAGCTCGATCTCGAACTTCTTCAGACTCTGTTTCTTGGAGGAGAAGTCATAAATATCCGTATAGGACAGGTTATAGGCCTCGCCAAAGAAGCCTGCATGGTCGTTGATAATGCGGTTCGACAGCGCATACAACTGCTCCGTATTCCAGCCGAGCATACAGGCCCAGAGCATGTGGTTATCGTACTTACGGTTATTAAAGCCAATCAGACGATACTGCGTCAGCTTTTCAATATCCGTAGCACTGGGGTTAATCAACCGAGTTACCGGCTTGTCCTCACCGGCGAACTTCCAGTTGACCAAGAAGAGGTTCGGGAATACCTCACAGTCGAAAAATACGATGGGTGCTTTCTCATCTTCATCGACCTGAGATGCCACATCCTCCTTCGACTTGAAGTGCATCTTTGCCGTGATCTTCAGACAGGCATCGGCCTGATTCGTACTGTTCACGGCAAATGCCAGAATTGCATTGCGCATGTCGTCAACATTATAAGGAATCCCACTCTCGTAGGCTTCGTCCATAATGTGAGCGATAAAGTCAATGCTAGGTTTGGTGTAGGGACTGATTTCCTTTGCGAGGGCTTTCTTAATGAGTACTCGCAGGTGCTTCTCATTCTGAATCTGCTTCACATCAACCATTGCTTTTTCTCCCTTCAATGGTAAGCCGCTGCTGATTTTGGCAACCGGAATATCATTGCATCTGGTCAGCATTCTTCTCAGCGAAGAATTACCGGTGAACACCTTGACCTCAATATGTTCATCATAAATGCGGCTCAGTTTGCTTGCGTCCCCTGTGTAAATGTAATGCAAGTGGATTCCTGCACCAGATTTACTCAGTTCTGCGTAGGTAGCAGGCCATTTGGACGCTGCCTCCAGATTTCGCTCAAAGCATTTCTTTCCGTCATCATCCGGAATATCAAAGTCGATGACGATGTGGGTTTCAGGAACTTTGACATAGTGGAGTTTGGAGGTAAGAATATCTTTGAGCAGCGTTTTGACATTCTCCCACTTTTGCGTAGGAGTGCCGTTTTCGTTCGCATACTGCGCAGGACAGTCCTTGCAAATATCGTCAAAGAGAGAATGCTGTGGTTTCAGGTCAATCCACGACTTGAACGGTTCTTTCTCGGCAGGAGCTTCTACAGGCGCAGGGTCGGCAAACTCCTTGAACTTGTCTGCCTTGAATCCGCTGTAGTAACTCCGAACACGCTCGCCGTTCACATCCTCTGCACGCTCCTTATAGTCCAAGAAGTAGTTCATCAACTCTTCTCGGAAGGCACGCATCGAATATGGATAGGCCACTTTGGCTCGTTGGTTGTACTCATCGTACATGGCCCATGCTCTCTTCAGGGAAATGCCATCCTCTTTTTTGAAGATGTAATACCTGTCGAGCATGAAGTTATAGAAGTCATTGGAAGCGCCAAGCATTCGTGTCGGAATATAATCATCGTAGAGATGCTTGTTTGCTTCATATACCTCTTTGCAGTGCCATGCGATACCACCAAGTTCAAAGTCGGTCTTGGTGTAGAGTTCAGAATATCTTTTCTGAGGGACCTTCTCACCAGTCGGAACCACATCAATCAATCGGCGAATCAAACCGGACTTCGCATCGGTGATCTTGACGGGTTTATTTGTGGCAAGAATCAGAAAGCTCTTGAACTGATTGGCGTAAGCACTACGGAATTTCTCATTAACCATCATGGTTTCATGAGATACCAGCGAGTTCAGACGGGTATTGTCCTCGATTTTGGACAGATTGCCTTCATGCTGAATTGCAATCAAAGGGTTTGCCTTGAATGCTTCCAGCGAGAACGCATTTGATGCAGAACCCAGCGCCTGGGAATCGAACGCTGCATAATATCCAGGAAAGAGCTTCTGGATAATGTTCAGCACCGTGGATTTGCCACTACCGGGTGGACCATAGAGAACCATAAACTTCTGGATGGTCTTGGAATCTCCATTGACGATAGAGCCGATGCACCACTCAATTTTCTCTCGTTCTTCTGGAGAATAGAGTGTCTGCATCAGCTCGTCATAGGCATCAATGTTTCCCGGTTCCAACACATATGGAAGCTTCTTAGATGCGTAGCTTTCCTTTTTGACCGGAGTATTCGCAAATATCAGCTGTTCGTCCAGCGTGTGATAGTTGTCTCGCATCTGACGCTGGCAATACTTATGCCAGTTGTCAATCATGCCGGATTCTGCATCCCACATGTGAAGCACCCGGTAGTTGTCCAGATGTTCCTTGTGTTCATCGACATAAATATCCAACTCATGGTCAATCAGCTGAAGCGCATCCTGCTCATCAATGCTCCACAAACCTCGCTCTTCCAGCCAGATGGCGTAGAAATCAGAACCCCGAATCATCAAGTCCTTCGACTTTTTGATGATGAATTTGGGATAGATTTCGATTACACCGCGTTTTCCCGTGCGCGTTGCAATCATCAGGAAATCAATCATTGGTAACTGACTTCCTCCTTTCTACGAGGTCTGTATCAGTCGTTGTTTTTCGTAATGGTCGCCGCGCCACCGCAGCAAACATCCTTGTTCTCATCGTCCAAGTCGGCGTTGTAGCGAATCTCGGCGAGTTCCGCTTCGGCAGCATCAGCACGTTTCTTTTCGGCCTTGCGCTTTTTCTCGCTCTCGTCCAGCATCTTGCAGGCGGTCCAGAACAGGCCAATGGTACCCACCAGCAGCAGGTTCTTACCGAAGAGCTTGCCCTTCTGGCGACGAATCACCTTCTGAGCTGCATCCAGTGCCAGCTGAGTCTGTGCGAGTTCATAGTAAATGTTATTCATAGTCACTTTTCCTCCAATAATTAAGGTCTGCCAAAATCAGCCGACCAATATGTTCGGTATTCCTACATGCTGTAATTCGCATCAAAACGACGGAATCATGAAGAACCTCTTCAATTACGCCTTCCATCGGGATGCAAATTTTCGATACATACACCATCAGAAATTGTTCTCGTTGAGATATGCCATCAGCTGATACCAGATGTCCATCTTGCGCATATCCACGTTCGGATTTATCAAAGTAAAAAGCCCACCAGCTCCAGTCGGCTGATAGGCTCTTTGATTGAAGCGGTCGATAACGAACTGAGCGCAGCCTTCGTTAAACCGAGCATCATCCATAGCAGCCATTCCAAGGCTGACGATCATGCTCCAGAACCACTGCCCTACCCGGTTTCCTGCTTCGGAATCCGCCATGATATGCTCTTCGATGCGGATGGAAAGTGCCACCATCATCTCCAACATACTGCACGGCATCCCTCTCGTTGCATTGTTCATCACAGCATAGGGAATGTTTCTCTCCTGAGCAAACCGATAGCGCAGGTCACACCCATCTTCAGCACGACTTTCATCCATCTCGCAGGAAAGAATGAAGTCTTGCTGAAACAAAAACATGAGCAGACTGTGGAAAGAGAGATTTCTCGGCTCCCACTTTCCGCAGACTGTTTCATGTAACCAATCAAAATACTGACTGGTCATGTTGTTGAAAATCATTCGTACTCCTCTCTGGAGTCAGGATATAAGTCCGCATAGTTGCTGCGAACCCGCAGGACTTCATAGTCCTTCCGGTAGTTGTGATTGCGGACATGGACAAGGTTAGGCTCATCCGCTCCGAAATTATCCAGAGCCTTGGAGCCAATCACCTTTTCGATATCCTCTACCCTGCTCCCATCGCTGTCATAGGTCATGACACCATCTGCGTAGTAGGTCAGGAAGCTGGTTTCATAGTCATCCTCATTTCCGAACTCATCGCTCGGAATGATTTCGATGGCTTCCAGCGGCTCATGGGTCGGCTTTTCAGGGTCTTCTTCCTGACGATAGGGGCCGGTCACAAGGTCATACGCCTTCTCATTGGCCTGCTGTTCGATAGCCGTGTCCATTTCCTGCTCACGCTGCTTAAAGTGGTTCCGGGCATCCTCAACCAGTGCATCTGCCTGCTTCTTGTAAATATCACGCATCAGGAAGTGCATCGTGGCTACACCGGCAGCAAACCCACCTACAAATATCAGGGCATCACGCATCAGTTTTTTCATCTGCTTCTTCTCCTTTAGTCGTCATCATGGTGAAGGCCAATCCTCCGAAAAAGAGCGATACGCTCATGAGGATGCCTCCAACCAGATGCCGTTTTCGTTTCGTGTCGGTCAAATAATCGAGGAATAAAAACACCGATTCTAAGCCGTCCATAAAATATCCTTTCACTCGGAAAGAACTGCCAGACCGGATACGAAACAGACTCCGGCCATGGCTGCAAATACATAGGAAAGCGCCTTCACGTATCTGGTCATAGCTTTGTTCCTCCAAAAATATCAATTAGATTTTGTCGATAATGACACCATCACAGTTAAAGTGCATGATGACAGAACGCTCCTCACCGCGGATAAAACTGTTCAGAGTTTCATTGTTCGGCACATAATTGCTGATGCCGAAATCCACATGATTGTGCAGAGAGGTGTTGTCGGGGTCATAGATCCAGCCAACAATCTGACCGGTGGGCGTACGCAGGGACTGACCGCCATGAGTGCCAATCATGGAGAGGACTTCGTTCAGGAAGAGGTGCCCCTGAGTGCGCAGCCGTTTGTTCGCCGCAGACTCCATGAGCAACAGGTAGTTTCGATTCAGGTCTGCATCACACTGCCAGGTGTCCACGGTTTCATCGAAAACCAGAGAGCACGGATCATCTGCTTGCTCGGCAATGTCCTTGTACTCCTTGATGACTTCTTCCACGCCGTTTTCATCAACCTTCTTGGTTTCAACCTCAACGGCCTTGATGTTCTGCTCCAGTTCATGCTGGACGCGCTCACCAAAACGGTCAGTGACACGGTTCTTATAGCTGTTGAAGGTCTGTTCCAGTGCAATGTATGCCGCCGTCAGCGTTGCATTCCGCTTCGTCATGATATGATGACTGCCGAACATACATCCAAGGGATGCTGCGCCCAGACCAACCGCAGGAGCATATACCTTTGCCAGCCTCAGGCCGGTCTTCAGGTACTGCTTGGTGATGTCGTCCTTCATGTCTTTTTCGGTATAGGTTTCACCTTCGGACATCTGAATCTCGCCGGTGTCCACTTTGTCCTTTACTTCGTGGATTTTCTCCACATTGGTCTTATGCTCGGCCAGAATATCCTGCGCCTTCAGAGTCGCCTTGCAGGCCAGAACGGTAGCCGTTACGCCGCCGATTGCAGCGCCAACAACCATGATGGTCGGGCTTGCCTTCTTCAGCTTGAATGCGGTCTTAGACAGCACTTGTGTTGCCTTGGTCATGATTTCTTCTTTTTTCATAAAAATATCAGTCCTTTCATTAGTTCAGAGGAACAGGTTTCGGGAAAACGATGGTATAGCCGCTAGGAACGCCCTTGATCGTTGCAGGGTCGAGGTCATACCATCCATACTTACAGTCCTGATAGTCACGCGCATCACGAGTGATACCCACAACATCGTAGAAGTCAGCAATCGTGACCTGCCCGTAATCGTGGATTGCATGGCACATCTCATTCAGAACATCATTCGCATCGCCATAGCTGTCAAACGTGATGTTCTGCCAGTCCAGACGGTTCGGCCGATAGTTGTTCTGCTGGGGACGGTTCTGATTTGCATTTGCGTAATAGCTGCTGTAACTGTTACGCTGCTGAGAATATCCGCCATTGTTGCCACGGGAACGGTCAACGCCAAAGAGCGCAATGTTTACGGCAGAGCACACCATGTTCTTGATACCTGGCAGAATATAATCCGTCCACAGCTTTTCACGAATCGTCTGCAGGTCTTCGGCCAGGAAATTATGAGCCAGCTTCTGAATCTCGCTCTCCTGCTTGATGGTCACTTTGCCGGTTGTGACCTTCTTTAACTGCTTCTTCGGCTTCTCGCCCGTGGAGTTGATGCTGCTGGAAGGCATATCGATTTTAGCCATTGGTTGCTACCTCCTGTGCCGTAGCGATAATGGTTTCACCGATTTCCTTGGCGGTTGCGGGCATCCAAGTGGTGCCAAACGTCTTGCCAGTGAGCTTGTCCGTGATGGAGATGAAGACCTTTTCCACGCCCTTGCTCGTGACACAGGGCTTAACCCAGAGCCGGTACTCTTTCAGGACGGTCTTGTAGTCCTTCTCGATCATCAACTTGATGAACGCCTTATCACCTGCAACACCAACAACCACACCGGCAGTAAAGATACCACCGATAACTACGGCTTTCTTCCAGTTGAACTTTTTGTCGTTTTTCTTTTCCATGGTAATTCTCCTTTATAAAAATAAAAGGAGCCGCAGATTTCTCCACGGCTCCCTCACGGCTGTCCAACAAATTATTCTTCGTCGGAATCTTCCACTTCGGTTGTTTCCGGGAACTCAATGGGCTTGTTCTTCGCCCTCTCGCTCTCCATCCGAGAGGCCACCTCGCACACCAGCGGAACGATCACGTGCTTGCAGAGCAACTCTGCGCCCTTGTAAACAGCGGCACCTACCAGCATTGCTGCTGCAGTCTTACCAAAGTCACCAGACGCGCTCGGAATCTCTTTATTGTTCGTGTCCACGCTGGGAACCAGATCTTCGACCTCCGGCATTGCCTTTTTCAGGTTCTCAGTCATAGCTTCCATGTTGTTCATCATTTCGTTTTCCATAGTGATTTCTCCTTTTTGAAATATAAATGTTGGAGTATACCTCCATAACAGTCGATGAAAATTTCGCGGATTAGTAGCCCAGCCACTTCGGAGGAGTGCTATAGTCCAAGACCATGCAGGGCATACCATCTTCGTCCAACTTTGAACTATAGAAGGTTTCGATTTCCAGTGTGGACTCTGTGTCCCATCCGAGCATATCGCCGTTCTTAATGTGTTCCAAACCCAAAAAGTCGAACAAATCGTTCTGGGTCACACGAAAATCGCTGAGGAGTTGCTTGTTCAGGCCGTTTATTGCCCGATCCAGTGCATTAACAGTTGTTTTGAAATATCTTCCAGAGAAGCTTTCATAACACTTGACCAACTGATCATAGGCGGCGTCACGGGCTGCTGGCACGATGACCGGATTCTCTTCCGGCTGTTTGGCCATCTTATCAAGGGTAATGGTCTGGCGAAGTTCTTTCTCCTTGTCCTCACCGATGGTCTCCACGACCTTTTCCTGATACTGTTTCAGCGCACTCTCGCTCAGCGAATATGCGGCCGCCAGTGCTGCATTGCGTCGGTCATTCTCATTCATTGCACCAATCATGCAGCCTGCAGATGCCACCATGGAAATAGCCGTGGGAATATAAGCCGGAGCCGCCGTCTTTACAATAGTCTTCACATCCAGCTTCTCCGTGCCGAGTTCCTGCTTCTTCTCATCGAGCAGGATCATCGCCTTGGGAGTTGCCTTGACTGCGAAAACCACGCTCGTGACCATGCCTGCAATACTGCCGCAGACCAGAATTTTGGGAAGGTTCTTCTTGATGCCCTTTCCCACTGCCTTACCGAATGCTTTCAGGTTCATTTTCCATACCTCCAAAAATATAAAAGAAAAGAGCCACAGATTTCTCTGCAGCTCTTCACTTCTCAGTTGAGTTCATCCTCCGCATGATTGCGGCCGTGACATGCTCTCCGTCTTACCGGAGCAGGGTCATCCGTCAGCCAGCTGTAGAGCCGAATCGGCTGCAGGAGCAAGTACCAGATCAGCGCATCGAGTGCACTAATCAACGCCTGCCCCAGCACCTTCATGGCATTCAGCATTGCGGAATCCACCTGCTTGAAGTATTCATGATCGAACATAGTTTTTACCTCCAATTCATTTCAGGATTTCTCCATAATAGTGTTGAATTTTTTCGCGATTAGTGGTCTTTCTCCGCCAACTGCTTGCGAACCTCTTCGCGTACCATGTCCTGCAGTTCATCTTCGGTCTTCTGGTCCTCGATCAGGTCATGGCCAAATCCCATAATTGCGCTTGCTGCCAGCATCGCCATAGATGCAACTTTCCACCAATTGATTTTACTCATAAATATCAAATCCCTTTCATAAAACAGTTTCATGGTTGGCCGGGTCATAGTCGAGATAATCATGGATTGGCGGCTCATAGGCAGTCACCTCATAAACTTCCAATCCATCATCAGTTTTCGTTTGTACGCAACAAAAATCGATCCAGTAATATTCCCACTCATTCGCAAGGTAATCACAGCACCAGCCCAGATTATCTTTTTCTGGTATAAAATCCAAACCAAGATAATTGAACAGATCGTTCAATGATGTGTAGCCTTCTACCGCAAACTCTCTGTTCAAATGATAAAACGCATCATACAAATCAGTCATCGTAGCGTGAAAATACCGGTTAGAAAACGGTTCGTAGCAGAGAATCTTTTCCTCCGCCCCATTTTCAGTGCTTTCTGCACTTTTATCTTCTTTGATTTGCTCCCGAATTTCCGCTTCTTTTTCGACACCAATGTTCTCAACCACCTTCTGCCGGTACTCCTGATAGGTCTTACCGAGTGCCATATATGCCGCGGTCAGACTTGCAATTTGCTTCTTGTTCAGAGCGTTCGAGCCAAGGATGCAGGCGATCGTTCCCACCCCAAGCGCAGTTGCAGGCAGATAAAACTTCCAGCAGTCCTTCACTTTTTCCTTCGTGGTGTAGTCCGGTTCCGCAGCATTCAGTTCCAAGAGCTTTTCTGCCTTGATGGTTGCCTTACCGGTTTCAATGGCTGTCAGTACCACGCCAACGGAAGCACCGATTGCCAGAATTGTCCCACCATTCTTTTTCAAGAAACGGGATGCGGATTTCATGAGCTTCATAGTTTTTCTCCTTTCAAATATAAAAGACAAAGAGCCGCAGATTTCTCCACGGCTCCGTGCCAAATCATTTGCCAATCTTCTCTGCCATCACATTCATGAAGGTTTGCGTAGCAGCTTCATCCAGTGCAGCGGCGTTTGCTACTAGCTTCTTCGCTCCGTAAATCATGGTTTCATCGGTCGAGAGATGCACTCCCATCCCGATCAGGAAACCTCCAATAGCGATCTTGGCCAATGCGTCACCGTAATACTTGATTAAGTCTTTCATTTGTCTTGCCTCCAAAATACAATTTTGAGATTTGGTATCTCCATAAAACGGTCTGAAATTTTCGCGAGAAAAAACAAAGGAGCCTACGATTTCTCGTAAGCTCTCTGGAAAAACTTTTTCACTTATGCCAGCTTCTTCACGGCATCCTCAAATTCCGCCTCGGTCATGTTCAGCCGTGCAGCGGCGTCCTTGACGTTGAGCAGCCCATCTTTTACAAGGTCAGCGAGAGCAC
This sequence comes from Lawsonibacter asaccharolyticus, assembly GCA_963599235.1. Taxonomy (GTDB): domain Bacteria; phylum Bacillota; class Clostridia; order Oscillospirales; family Ruminococcaceae; genus Faecalibacterium. Next base: position 19,286 of record CAVBWT010000039.1, read on the forward strand.
TCACCTTACCCTTCACAATGCCCTGCGCCTCACCTTCGGCCTTGCCCTTATTCTCGCTATTCGCCATCATCTTCTCAATTGCTTCACACATATTGATTTCCTCCATTCCTTCCGGAATTTCAATAGGGGTTTTCGTGATTGCCTTAATAACCTGCGCAGCATTCCGCTCGATCCATGTCCGAGAGCTTGCTGTCAGAAAACTTGTCAGCTGTTCGTCGTTCTTGGAATACTTGATATATCCCATGACCTCTCGCAGGCTGGTCTGAAGCTTCAGCAACTCATTCCATTCCATCTTTGCAGGGTCGATGAGATAAATGCGGTAATCCGGAATCAGCCTCAGCATATACTCCGGAACATCCATCATCTCATGCAGGGACAGCGGTCCGTCCCACTTATCTGCACCAAAATGGAGCACCAGCGTAATGACCGGAGTGATCTTATCCGTCTTATAGAAGCCCGACAGATACTCGCTTCTTGTATGTCCACCGCCCGCCTTCTTACGATGCTTCGCAGCAATGTCGCTCACCTGTTTACCATATTGGAGTGCATCATAGATGATGTTTCGCACCGGCATTGCATAGTGAATATCCGTCTGGTTCTCGATACCAAGCAGAACATACGATGCCTTGTCGTCCTGCTTCACGACGGCAGATTTTAAAATATCACGGTACTTCTGGACAGCTTCGTCAGAATCGTCATCTCCGAAAGGAATCGTGATTTCCGTCGTATCCAGTTCTTTCAGGCTGTTCGGGTCGACATATCCACCAACACCCTGTAACAGGTAATTGAACGCATCGGCAAAAATAGCATTTTCTCGCATATACTCTTTGGTTATCGTATCAACTGCGCCCATAGGAATCACCTCTTTTTTCTTCATCATATCATAAAAATTTCGGATATGCAAGAGCTAGACCGATCAATAACAGTCCGCTCGTTTCAAAATATCAATCAAGTCAGCTTTCGGCATCTCAGCATCCAGTTCCAGATGAACCGTCACCTTCTGTTCCTTGTCAGACCACTTAGCCTGAATATCATCCAGATTGACCTTGATTCCATATTTCTGCTTGGCAATTGCCTTATTGATTGCCGAAGAAATGATTCTGCGCATAAAGCTCGACCGGATAAGCATTAAGTCCTCCATGATAGTTCTTCTCCTTTGATTAAAATATCAGCCGTTCAAGGCATCGTAATAGGCTTCCATGGCCATGTCGAAAAGGTCGTTTGTGTGATTCATCAGAACAGGTTCAACCGATACCTTTTCTTTTGAACCGCTCAGATGCAAAGCCACTTTGAGTTCCTGCTCTTTCTTTTTGGCAAGTTCCAGATCGTTAAAAATGCCATAGATGTAGGTGATGCCGTTCTCACCACTTTCATCAAGCTCTTCACCCTGCAAAATATAAATCGTCATTGTTCTTCTCCTTTTAAGGTCTTGAAATAGACTTCCATGGCTTTACGAAGCACCTCAGATTTCGTTTGACCTGTCTGTTCACTAAGGTTCGTGAGCATTTCAGCTTCCTCGGCCGTAAGTCGAATTTTGAATGTTACATCTCGTGTAACCTCTTTGGGTGGTCTGCCTCTCATGCTCAAATCAAACTCCTATCAAATACCGTTTCCCAGCGTTCTTTTTTCAGTGGTTTCATGCGTAAGGCCCACATGATTTGCCGCACTGTGACCGTGGGATAACAGCCATTTGAGTCTTTCTTCTTCGCATGGTGGTCAAAGTAGTCCTTAAACCCATCATGCAGATAGATTTTATCGTTCAGCCATGGGTCAATAGCGCTCCATGTAGTAGACTTTGTTCTCTCACTGAAACGCTGCTGGATAACACAAAGCCCTTTTCCATGTTCCCAATACAACGTACCGATGCGATAAACCGGATGATTGCACCTGTACGTCTGACCATAGTAGCTCGTCCAATCTTTCGGTGGCTCATTATGGTATCTCATAAAAGAAAGAGAAGCCGCAGATTTCTCCGCAGCCTCTCCTGTCCCTCCTTTATATAGACTTTTTTCCGTAATCCTTGTAGATCATCTTGCCGTCCCGATAGCGGTCGTCGAACACCTGCACACCGCCTGCCGAACAGATTGCCCAGAACCGGTCATGGTGAATCATCAGAAACGCCCCCAGAGCGGTCGATACAACGCCTGCTACGACCTTCGCCGCTTCGGTTTTCCAAGTCTTTTCCGCCTTGTCTGCCTCGATTCTGAGTTCGTTGTTCTTCAGTTGAAGCTCATCCTCTCGTGCATTCTTGTCGGCCTGACTCGTTTTTTCCTTCACGCGAATTTCGTAGAGCTTTGCAGCGCACTCATAGGCAGCCTTGTATTCATTGCTTCCCGGTTCCAAGCCCTTGATTCGTTCAAGCTCATGCTTAATCGTTTCGTCCATCAACTTTTCGTTCTGGACTGCATTCAGTTCTTCCATTTTGAATTTCTCCTTTTAAGTCAATATTTGGAGTTTCCTCCATTAAACAGCGTGTTTTTCTCGCGGCTTCACTTTGCCCACCTTGAAAACCACATACTGCTTATCGGTAAAATCAACCAGTTCCTCATCCAGATTCAGGAACAGGCTCGGATTCTCGTCCTCATCTGCCGGGGTGACAATGAGGGAGCCGATCGTTTCAGTCTCGTAGTCAATCTTCCATCGAACAGCGGAACCAGCCACAAAGCCGATGGTTGCACAGATAAGCCCCAGACCAATGATGATGTACATTTTCAAAACTCCTTTGTAATAGAATAATGGATAAACCGGTCGTCTGCGTGATGTAAAAATAAAAGGAGCCGCAGATTTCTCCACGGCTCCCTTACGCCTTAGATGTCATTTCGGATCAGAAACAGTTCGTTGTGATTGCAAGCCGCTCTCACGAAACTCCTTGCCCGAATCAATGCGATTGCATTCATATAGGCCGCGCGTGTACTTTGAGCGTTCTTGTACTCGCCTGTATCAACATACATGACTTTCTGGTTGCTCTCGATGAACACGCGGATTTTGTCCATTGCATTCACATAGCCTCGGTCGTAAGTTCTCTTTACTCGTTTGCTCATTATAAAATCTCCTTTCGTTTTCCAGAAGACATCCTTCCATAAAGCAATGAGAAAAGTTCGCGATTTCTAACCTAGAATAGAAAAAAGAAAGAGAACGTGGATTTGAACCCGTGACCTCTGCAGTTAAGCAG
>CAVBWT010000039.1:22487-23229 GCA_963599235.1 Lawsonibacter asaccharolyticus
GCTCTACCATCTGAGCTATCTCCTTCCATAAAGGAAGATGAATTTTTCGCGGACAAAAAGCAGAGGGCATGTTTTTAATTTACTTATTGCCCTTCGTTTGTTCTGAACCCAAACATTCTTTTGCCTTTTGTAATCTGAGATATGCTACGTATGCTTCCATGGTTGTTCCCACCAAGCAAATTGCAGCACTGCCCACCTTCATAAAAGGTACTGTCCGTAAAAGTTTCTTTCCAATAACGTATGCAGACTTCATAGTATCATCCTCCAATAGGCCCTCTACCTTCCATAAAGGAAGATGAAAATTTCACGAACAGACAAAAAAAGAAAAGAGCCTGCGATTTCTCGTAAGCTCTTTCTCGATCAGTCTTTATACAATAGATCACCGAAGCCAGAATCCAGCATGCACGCAGCCCAAATAACGCCCTCTGCATATACTGAGTCTCGACCCCAATAATGCTGAATCTCTCGAATCACTACATTTGAACTTCCAATCTGTTCATTGTGCAACAGATTGGCAAGTGTCCATGCAGTACCACCACCAAATCCAGCTAACAGGATAGCCACTCCTCCGCATATTGCACCGCCGCCATAGATCAATGCTTTTGCCACTTTCTTCATAGTTTTGTACCTCTCCAAATATTTTTGTGCATAATTACCAGAGAGAACGAGTCATCGTTCCTTTCTGGTAGACGGATAATCAAAAAGTTCTGAGTATGTGGATAAAACCAGTATCGAATATAGT
>CAVBWT010000040.1:0-22177 GCA_963599235.1 Lawsonibacter asaccharolyticus
CAGTGCCATGAACCGGGTTGCCTGATACCGATTTGCACAAAAAATTCGCCGCTTCTCTGTGGAAACGGCGAACAAATATCTTATATTATTTTTTCTGTCTACTTGACGGAGAGCACTTCATCCGGCTTGGCGGCTTTCGGGTTATAGGCCACGGGCAGGCGGTTTCTGCAGAACAGGCGGCTTTCCTGAAATGTGCCATCAATGCACTTCATTGGGTGGTTGTGGAGCAGTTCCCGGCAAAAGGTTACTTCATCAATTTTCTTGCCGTTGTACCAATCTGGCCACATCGGATTGCGAGGGGTATATTTGCTCATTTGACCTCCTTTGGTTATGGGTTCTGGTACGAATCTGCTTGATTCATACCCTTACAAAATCACCTGAAGTGCCCATTTGGGGACTTTGGTGAAGCCGTTCTTCCTCACTGCTTCTCGGCAGGTATTCGTTTTGGAACGCTGTGTCGGCCCCATTCAGGGCACTCGCTCCCCCGGTGGGAGGTCTTGGCGGTTTGGGCAGTTCGGACGGTCATTCTGTTCTCAAGGTTCTGCTAGGAAAGAATTCAGAGGACTTTCGCGAGAAGCCTTTAATATGTGTTCTGCTGGGGAGTTAATATATTCTCTTTCTGTCTATAGGATAGCACACGCAAAGTCTATATGCCGTATATCCACAAAGCCGGATTTTTGAACAAAATTGCAAAAATTCCAGCTTTCTGGAAAAATGCTGCCAAAGTATGCTATACTGAGCAAAAAAGACGGAGGTGAGAACATGGAAACGAAGCTGACGATTGGTGAACGTCTGAAAGACCTGTGGGTAGAACGTGACTTGAACCAGAAAGTCGTTGAAAATCAGGTGGGAATCCCATCCAGTACGCTCTCGACCTATGAGAACGACACGGTAGGCAACGTGAATGTGGCGGCGATCATCAAGCTGGCCGAGTTTTACGATGTGCAGCCGGAATATCTGCTCTGCCTGACCGACAACAAAAAACACCCAGACGCAAGCATTCAGGACTTGCATCTGAGCGATGGTACACTGGATATTCTGTTGAAGGATAAAACGCTGAACCACAGACTTCTTTGTGAGCTGGTGGAGCATCCCGGTTTCCGGCAGCTGGCGATTGACCTTGAAATCTATGTCAATGGTCTGGTAAGCGACCGCGTCCGGGATGCCAACGCAATGCTGGAAGCCATGCGGCAGCTTATCCATGAGAAGAGTATCATGCCGGGGAAGATGTGGAAATGCGCACCTTGCAGGTCGGTCAGATCGTGGAAGCTGAATACTTTGGCCGCACGATTTATGAAGAGCTGTCTGCCATTCTGAAGGACATCCGCACTGCCCATATCACAGACGATACTACATCGGACGGTTCGGCCATCGAGCGAGTGCAGCAGGCTGTTAAGAGTGCGAAGTCCTTTGAAGGTTCTGCAGAGGAGCAGCAGCTTCGGGCACTGTGCAAACAGGTCGGAAAGGACTTTGATTCGCTGAACAAAACAGATGTGGCAGCGACCATGCGCATCCTGCATGAGTTGACACCTAAGACGCCACAGCAGGGACGCGCTGTGCGGAGGAGCATGGACAAGCAGCTGCGTGGGAGAACACGTCGGAAACGGTAAATAGGAATCGTGTCACCGTGACACAATTCCTCTCGGAAGGAGAAACGCTGCTGCGGCAGGAAGGGGAACGTACACCATTGGTTCCGCGCAGCCCCTTTTCCGCGTCAGCCGGAACCAAGGTGTAACACCTTTGCAAGCAAAGTCGTGTTCCAAAGGGCGCTGCGCCCCTTTGGATTCTCCGCTTTTACGGTTCCATTACTCCATCCACCAGATGAAAGTAATCATAATAGGGCGTTGTATAGGTTTCATACCGTCCCACCACGGTGATGGGAGTGCCTTCTTCCGGGTAATCGCTATCCGTCAGCACAAATTCTACGCCCTGCTGACAGCAGGCAAGCGCATCATAAATGACGCAGGAATGGTACAGCTCGCCGGTCTGCTCATCAATATACTCCTGATACTCGCCTGTCATGCGGACGATCTTATCGGTGTAATTCTCCGGGATGACGAGCATATTGTAAACTTCGGCGTTCACAACGGTGTCGCTGAACAGGGTTAGATCGATGTCTGCGACCATCCCGGCGTAAATGCTGCTTGCATTGGTGTCGGTGCTTTCTGGGAGATTCGCAGAATATTCCGGAGTGGGTGCAGTAACGGCACTGGAAGATGCAGGCTCCGGCAAAACCGTCACCACGGAAGATGCCGCTTCGGGTTTTGCACCGCAGGCAGTCAATACAGCGGCGGCACAGAGCAGCAGAAATCCTTTCAAAAATCGTTTCATGATGCCCTCCCAAAAAGTTTCCCGGCCAGACAGCACAGACCAAACGCTGCCATATCCACTGCAACAATGGTCGAACCAACTGGCGTTCCGGCCAGAATTGAAGTCACGATGCCAAGGAAAGCGCAGCTCACGGACAAAACTGCCGAGCAGATGGTGACGGCGCAGAAATTCTTGCACAGGCGCATGGCCGAAAGAGCCGGGAAAATCACCAGCGCAGAAATCAGCAGAGAGCCGACAAGGTTCATTGCCAGCACAATGATAACTGCAATGACGATTGCAATCAGCAGATTGTAGCCGTTTGCATTGGTTCCAACGGCCTTTGCAAAGGTTTCGTCAAAGGTGACGGCGAATATCTTATTATAGAACAGCACAAACACCGCAACCACGATGATGGAAAGCCCGATGCAGAGCCAGACTTCCGATTTTGTCAGGGTCAGAATCGAGGTCGAACCGAACAAAGTGCTGCACACATCGCCGGACAGATTTGCCGAGGTCGAGAACAGGTTCATCAACAGGTAGCCCATCGCAAGCGCACCAACGGACACCATAGCAATGGCAGCGTCGCCTTTGATTTGGGTGTTCTGTCCGGTGTGCAGCAGCAGGACTGCACAGGCTACGGTCACGGCCAGTGTCAGCGGCATGTGGTCGGACATTCCCAGCACAGTAGCAACCGCCATGCCGCCGAACGCCACATGCGAAAGGCCATCTCCAATAAAGGAGAATCGTTTCAGCACCAGCGTCACGCCCAACAGGGACGAGCACAGGGCAATCAGAACACCCACAATGAGCGCATAGCGAACAAAAGGATAATTCCAGTAGAAAGCCAGCTTTTCCAGTACGTTCATACGGCACCGCCTTTCCCAGCTGCAAACAGCCGCCCCTGCGGGCTTTGCAGATACTCTTCCCGTGTGCCGAAAAAGACGCTTTCGCCGATATGGAGAATGTGACTTGCATAGCAAACCGCAGCCTGAATGTCATGGGAGATCATCAGGATGGTGATGCCTTCCTGTCGGTTCAGTTTTTCGATCAGGCGGTACATTTCTGCTGTCACTTTGGGGTCAAGGCCGGAAACAGGCTCGTCCAGAAGCAGCATTTTCCGGGTGGCACAAAGGGCGCGCGCCAGAAGAACGCGCTGCTGCTGACCGCCGGAAAGTTCCCGATAACAGCGTTTTGCCAACGATTCGATCTGCATTTTGTGCATGGCATCCTGCGCAAGCTGCTTTTCCTCTTGATTGTAAAATGGGCGCAGTCCGCAGCGGCTCTGACAGCCGGACAGCACGATTTCACACACAGATGCCGGAAAATCTCTCTGCACAATGGTCTGCTGGGGTAGATAGCCGATTTCGTTCTGATTCAGTCCATCCCCCATTTCGATCTGCCCGGAAATGGGCTGCTGCAAACCGAGCAGCGTTTTCATCAGTGTACTTTTGCCCGCACCGTTCTCTCCGACCACACAAAGATAATCGCCTGTGCGAATCTCAAAATTCAGGGGTTGCAGAATGGCTTTTCCCTCATAGCCAACGAGAAGATTCTTACAAATAAGCTGAGACATGGCGGTTTCTCCCCTTAGTTCAGAGCCTGTTTCAGCACATTCAGATTGCTTTCCATCACAGAAAGATAAGTCGTGCCGTTTGCCACATCGGTGGAAGTGGTGGACTGCATGGAATCCAGCGTCAGGATAGACTGGTTCTTATCGGCAGTATTCTGCACGATGGTTTCAGCGATTTTGTGCTGTGCGCCTTCAATGGTCAGCACACAGGGCAGCCCCAGTTCGTCCACTTTGCCGGAAAGGAAGGAAATGGTTTCAAAGCTGGCTTCAGTTTCTGCGGAGCAGCCAACGAAAGCGGCATAGTAGTTCAGACCGTAGTCGTCCACCAGATAGCGGAACGGGAAACGGTCGCCGAACAGTACGGTTTTCCGGGCAGCATTGTCCACCACCATCTGATATTCACCATCCAGAGCGGCCAGCTTTTCCAGATAAGCCGCAGCGTTGGCAGCATAGACATCTTTGTCGGCCGGGTCAATCGTTTCCAGCGCATCGGCAATGGCGTTGCAGAGAGTCTCGGCGTTCTTCAGAGACAGCCAGACGTGTTCATCATACTCCGGCTCATCCTCGTCCTCGGATTCTTCTTCCTCGGCCTCCATGCCTTCCACGACTTCTTCCTCTTTTACCTGCTCGCCCAGCACATCCAGCAGGTTAATGACCTGCATATCCTTGTTGGTGGCTTCCTTCAGGGCATCTTCCACCCAGCTATCCGACTCACCACCGACATAAATGAACAGGTCACAGTCCGAGATTTTGATAATATCATCTGCTGTAGGCTGATAGCTGTGCAGGTCTACGCCGTTGTCCAGCAGCATGGTAAGTTCGGCATTGTCGGCTTTGTCGCCGAGAATTTCGCGCACCCAGTCATACTCCGGGAAAATAGTCGTGACGATTTTCAGGGGCTTATCGTCACTCTGCGATGCAGACGGTGCAGAAGCGGACGAAGATGCAGCCTTTCCGCAGCCACTCAGAATCCCAGCGGCCAGCAAAAGGCAAAAGAATACAGCGAATACACGTTTGAATTTTTTCATAGAAATGTTCTCCATTGATTGTTATAGACGATTACACGGACGAACATTTCTTAATCAGACAGCTTTACCTTTAGGCGAATCGGTGTTTTTATCAGCAGAAGTGGAGAGCAAAGTGACAGCAAAGCCGCAGTAGCAAAATGCAGCGCAGGTGTCCGAATGAACTGTCCGGAGCCATCTTTTCCGGTACGCAGAACATTTTCGCAAAGGGTCAGCTGTGCGCAGATGGCGCAGTCCGCCCCGGTACAGTCGTGGTTGACTTCTTCTGCGCAGAACGCTAACGAAACCAAAACGGCCAGCAGAAAACCAACCAGCAGAATCCACACAGCACGACGGCGTTGTTTTACAGTACAGGTCATTCCATTGCCCTCCTCTCCTGAATTCGCAACTTAATTGCGAATTGGATTATAGCAAGGCAATATTGGATTGTCAAGTGGAAATTTGCGGTGATTTCGATTTAATACTGGTTCTCTGCGTGTTATAGTAGGCCGTAGAGCCTAGTATCTGGTGAAAGAGGGATTTTTTATGTCCGAAAAGACAAACCGCGAAAAAATGCTGGACGAGGAGGAATACTTTCCCGACAAAGAGCTTGCAGACCTTGCATACGAATGCAGCGAAGGGCTATTGCTTATCTATCAACTCCCAGCCGCCCCGTAGTCTGGAACGGCAGATGTTCCTGCAAAAGTTTTTCGGTTCTATCGTAAACCATGTGACCATCAAAGGCAATTTTAACTGTGATTACGGCAAGAACATCTACATCGGCAGCGGAACGATTCTCAACTGCAATTCTGACGGGTGTGACCATTGGCGAAAATGCGGTTGTTGCAGCCGGAGCGGTGGTCGCAAAAGATGTTCCGGATAATTGTTTGGTGGGCGGCATACCTGCAAAAATCATCAAAGAGATTCCGCAGAGTGCAGACGATGGAGAGATTTCTTTGGCTGACTGTGGATTGTAACAGACACCCCTGCTGTATCGGGTAGCATAAAAATAAGGGGCTGTTGCAAAATACAACACTCCATTTTCAAACGATACAACGAAATAATTCGGCCTATATTTTTCTAAAATTAAAGCAAGTGCAACACTTTTTCTCAAAAACCAAAAATTTTTGATGGAGTGCTCCCCCACAACTTCACATCTGCAATTTCATCGATGCAATTGCTCCATATATAGGGATTAAGTGCGCCGCACGGCGGTGTTCCCTGCTTTTCATACATCCTGATACCCTCCCTCGTGCCAGTCTTTTGTACAGAGTATACCATGGCGGCTGGATGCCTTCAACAAAATCTCGTGCAATTCTTGTGGCAGAATTGATGTTTGTGCCTATCTGTGGTAGAATAATAGTAATTATATTCTTATATGTATACGAGGTGCGTTCTCTATGGAATTCCCGAAAAAAGACTGGACGCTTTTCAAAGAAAAGATCGTCATTTGGCAGGAAAATCGAATGGCGAAGCTGTGCAGTGAATACATCGAGCTGTTAAGCAGCTCCGCTCCCAGCTCCGAAAAATTCTGGGCACTGGACGAGAGATTACGGCATGACAAGCGCAGTGCTGGTGTCTGGATACGCATGAGCCGGTCTGAGATGCCATTCATTATTCTGCGGCTGCTGGACGAAGGTTCCATTACTGTGGATGATTTGACTGAGTTCAGCGATGAAATGAAGTCTTTCGTTGATTTTCACATAAAGAATCGTTTGGCCACGGAGGAGTACTTATCGGATGCGCATTAACGCATAATTCTGTTTTTGCTCTGGTACAATAGCGATATTCTGCAACAAAAGGAGAACTGCTATGTCCAGAAAGACCTGCCCCGTACTGAACGCCTCCCTGATCCGCCGCTACCTGATCTATCTGCAAGAGCAGGAACGCAGTTCCAACACGCTCAGCAAGTATGCGCACGATTTAGGTGCGCTGCTGGCGTATCTGGGCGGTGCGCCGTTGACAAAAGCCGCACTCATCGGGTGGAAAGAACAGCTTGCCGCCGCCCTTGCTCCTGCATCCGTCAACTCCATGCTGGTGGCGGTGAACGGCTTTTTGCAGTTCTGCGGCTGGCCGGAACTCCGGGTAAAGCTGCTCAAAATCCAGAAATCGGTCTTTGCGGACGAGGAAAAGGAGCTTTCCCGTGCCGAGTACGAGCGGCTCGTGAACGCCGCCAAGCTGCTGGAGAACGAGCGTCTGGCGTTGGTGCTGCAAACGATCTGCGCAACCGGCATCCGAGTGTCGGAACTGCGGTTCATCACGGCAGAAGCCGTGAACCTCGGCAGAGCCGAGATCACCAACAAAGGCAAGCGGCGCACGGTGTTCCTGCCCGGAAAACTGCGAAAGCTGCTCTCGGCCTACCTGCGCAAACAGGGTAAGGCCAGCGGCTCGGTGTTCACCACCCGGAGCGGCAAGCCACTGGACAGGAGCAACATCTGGCGCGATATGAAATCCCTGTGCGCCGCTGCCGGGGTTGACCCGAAAAAGGTCTTTCCGCACAACCTCCGGCACCTGTTCGCCCGGACGTTCTATGCCATCGACCATGACCTTTCCCGGCTGGCTGACATTCTGGGGCATTCCAACATCAGCACCACTCGCATCTACACCGCCGAATGCGGCATTGTCCACGCACAGCAGATGGAGCGGCTGCAACTCATCGTAAGCACCACATAATTTACGTTATGTTGTCACGGAATTTGCATTTGCGCATTGATTTAGACATTTGAAACACGCAATCCGTCATTCCTATCTGAAAATGGGCGTGAAAAAGTGTGACGAACGCCACAATGATGCGGATAATTCGTCACTTTATGTAATAATATGAGAGAATATCGCTTGCGCACATTCCAAGATAAGTGTATAATTAAAAATATTTTATTGTCGATACCACATAACGTAAATTATGTTGCATCCTAGAATAAGGTTTGCTAAAATTAAGGTATATGGAACGCTTCTGTGTCAGGACGTTCTGGAAATGTGAGGAATCTATATGAAGAAAATCTCTCGTCGTTCCTTTCTGGCAGCATCCGGGCTGCTGGCGGCATCTGCCGCGCTGACTGCCTGCGGCGGCAGTTCCGCATCCACCCCGGCAGCATCGGCATCGTCTGCCAATTCTGCCAGCGGTGCGCATGAACCCATCACAATGCTGTACAGTGTCGGCTTGGATGATTTTCTGGAAGTTCTGCACGCAAAATACCCTGAAGTTAATCTGGAACAAATTCCCTACGGCGGCGGTAATAATAGCGGCTACACGAAGAACCAGTTGAAGTCGGGCATCCTGCCGGATATTTATAACACCTCCATGCCTTGGATGGACTGCCATGCAGAAATGGAAGAAAACCTTGTAGAACTGTCCGGCTATCCGTTTACGGACAACTTTATCCCCACCCAGATTCGGGAATTGGAAATCGAGGGCAAGCTCTATCTTGTGCCGTGCAGCTACAATATCTATGGCATCAGCTACAACAAGACTTTGTTTGAGAAGCACGGCTGGACATTCCCCAACAGCTTTGAGGAACTGAAAGAACTGGTTCCCAAAATCAAGGAAGCTGGCGTGGAAGTGTCTGCTACCGACAATACCGCTGCGGCTTACGGATTCCAGTATGTTTGCAATCTGGCCGATACGCTTGGCCTTTCCAATATTGATGGTGTAAAGTGGCAGAAAGATTTTCTGAGCGGCAATGCCACAGCAGAAGAAGGCTTTGGCGCCGCACTGGACTATATGCAGGAGTGGGTCGATCTTGGCATGATCGAAGGTCCGGAAACAACCAAGGCAAAGGGAAAGAGTGTTGAATTTGCTACTCCTTTCGACTCTTTTGCGGATGGAAATACGGCATTCTTCATTGGCATTCTGAAACGTCAGACGCAAAATGCAGATGGCACGGGCGACCAATACACTACCATGCCGTATCTGTCCAGAGATGGTTCCAATAATATGGTCATCACGATGGTGAACCGCTATTACGGAATCAACAAAGCACTGAATGAACCGGGTAATGAACAGAAGCTGGAAGACGCTCTGCGCGTTCTGGAGGTCATTGCATCGAAAGAGGGACAGACCGCGCTGAATCGTAAAAACACAATGATGTACACGGTCAAAAATGCGGCTGTTGACGAGAGCAGTTCTTTCTACGAGGCTGTGAAAACCATCAATGACGGATATTCTGCTCCGTTCCTCTATGATGGCTGGGTGGATGTAATGGTTCCGTTTGGCAACTCGGTCAACAACTTCATGGATGGCTTGCAGACCCGTGAGGAAGCACTTTCCACTCTGGATAACGCTTTGCAGGAATCGCTGACAAAATCGGTTCCCGTCTATGCTCATGCGGACGAAGAGATCGGTCAGGATGCACTGGTGCAGTTGGTCGGACAGGCTTACTGTGAAGAAGTCGGTGCAGACTGCGCTCTTGTGTCGCAGGATGCTTACCGTGAGCGTGGTTATATCCAGAATAGGCAGGGCGTATGCGGCTCCATCCTTCCGCTGGACATCGACGATGAGAGCATTGCCGTGTTTACACCGGGTGGCCGCAAGTACGATATCATGACCGTGACTCTTTCCGGCAAACGCATCAAGGAAGTGCAGGAAGCCGGCTTTGACTTCCACGGCATTGATTCTTTGATCGAGGAAAATCTGATGGCCAACTTCCCCTATACACTGGTGACAAAAGAGGGCTTTACACTGGACGATGCCACGGAATATCAGGTCGTGGTCTGCGGCGCAACAGACGCATTGAAAGAAGAAGGCAACATTGTGGATACGGGTATTCTTGGCTCCACCGCTGTCATCGACTATTTCAACAAGCTGGGAAATCCTATGCACTTTACCGAAAAGGACGTCCAGTGGAATTGATCGTGGCCGCCAATAAAGGAGTAGGACGGAATGAAGAAATCCCATAAACAAGCGTTGCTATGCGTCATCGGCCTGATCGTTGTGGCAGCAGTGGTATACACGGTCTCCAGAAGCGGCCTGAACTATCTGGATGATCTGGTTTTCACAGAGCGGCAGACGCAGCTTCAGGAGGTTGTCAATCAGTATTACCGTGAAATCGATCTGGTCACGGAAAACTCATGGACGGTTGCGCATGAAATGGAACAGCGGTTTGCGCAGGGAGATTTTCAGACCGTACAGGATGTTCAGGACTTTTTCGATTCGGAATATCAGGTGCAAAATCTTCTGGAGGAAGATATTCGCCCCATTGCTATCCGTGCTGATGGACAGTACATTGATACCGATGGTGTTCATGGCGACCTCGGCTATACAGACCCACTTGCTGACTGCGGCGAACGCTCCAACTACATTTATGAGCAGCCTTTCACGGGAGACTTGTTCAATCTGTATGTCTATCGGCTGAATTCCCCGGTCACAGTATCGGCTGGTGCGCATGAATATCAAATCGAATTTGTAGGCATCACTCGCCCGATGACCTCAATGAACCAGTATTTCCGCTGCACGGCCTACGGCGGCGAAAACAGCACCTATATCCTCGACCGCTACGGTTCCAAGCAGTATGTTGACCGCTCCAATGCAATGAACCTGATCGAAGGGCATAATGTTTATACGGTTTTGCAGAGAGAAGCCGAAGCAGAGGGCCGTGATTTCGATGCGATTCTTACAGAGCTAAGCACGAATGGCGTCGTGTACTCTTACATCAATATCAAAGATGTGCAATGCTTCTTCAGTATGCGGAAGATGCCGGACACCGATTACACCATCGTTTACATGAACCCTGCTGACCGCGTTGCAGTCGGCACCCAGCAGTTGATCAACCTTGTCATGAGTGTCATTATCTGGACGGCAGTGGTTGTGCTTTTTATGATCATTACAGGCGTTGCCTACCTCATGATACGGAATCGCCGCCAGCTTGAAATAGAAATGCGCTCGAAGCAGGAAGTGCTTACGATGAATGAAAAGCTGGAACAGGCCAATCAAGAACTGCTGAACGCACAGAACGCCGCCACCGAAGCCCTGCAAGCAGCCGAAACCGCAAGCAAGGCCAAAACGGACTTCCTCTCCAACATGAGCCACGACATCCGCACCCCCATGAACGCCATTGTAGGTCTGACAAGCCTGATGGAAAACGACTTGAGCAACACCGAAAAGGTGTGGGAATACCTCACCAAGCTGAAAGCATCCAGCAACCATCTGTTGAACCTCATCAACGAGATTCTGGACATGAACAAAATCGAAGCGGGCAAAGCGACCCTGAACATCGCACCGTTCAAGATGGCCGAACAGGTAACGCAGCTTGAAAACGTCATCCGTCCGCAGGCAAAGGCCAAGGAACAGCAGTTTGTCATCCGTGCCAGCGGAATCCGACATGAAAACCTTGAGGGTGACGCCACCCGTTTGCAGCAGATCTTGCTCAACATCCTGTCCAACGCGGTCAAATATACCGACCGTGGCGGACACATCGAACTGGATATTGATGAAATCCCCCGTGACGGTCACTATGCCCGGTATAAGTTTACCGTCACCGACAACGGCATGGGTATGAGTGAAGAATTCCAGAAGCATATCTACGAATCCTTCACCCGCGCGGAAAACTCTGTCACCAACCGTGTGCAGGGTACCGGCCTCGGCATGGCCATTACCAAGAGCATCGTGGACATGATGGGCGGAAGCATCTCGCTGGAAAGCGAACTGGGAAAAGGCTCCCGGTTCGAGGTCATGCTGGAATTCAAGGTCGATGCAGAAGCAGATAAGGCCGTGCAGACGAGAAATCTTCTGTTCCTGCGCTGCCCGGATGCTGAATTTGAACGGATTCGCGCTGCTGCGGAAGATTCGCCCGTCAATATTTCCCACACCACCAGCCCGGAAGAAACGGTGCAGCTGCTCCAGAAAAACCACTATGACGTCATCTTTATGCCCCAGCGTCTCTATGGAAACAAGCTGAAAGCAGCCGCCCAGAGAGTGCGCCAACTGGCCGGAGAGGATACCATTCTGTTGAGCATTGCTCCCATGCCGCGCGATGAAGCAATCGAAACCGCCTTGAGCAGCGGTCTGGATGGCTTTGTGCCGATGCCGTTTTTCCTCTCGAACATGGAAGCCGAAGTTGTCCGCATAAATGAACGCCGCAGCTCGGATGTGCAGCAGGAAGAAAAGGATATTCTGAAAGGCATGAATTTCCTTTGTGCCGAAGATAATGAGATCAATGCCGAAATTTTGCAGGCGATGCTGGAAATGGAGGGTGCGACCTGCACCATCTGCCATGACGGTACTGAGATCGTGGAGAAGTTCAAGACGGTCAAGCCCGGTGAATATGACGCCATCCTGATGGATGTGCAGATGCCGAAGATGGATGGCCATGAAGCGACCCGTGCCATCCGCAATGGCGAAAATCCGCTGGGCAAGACCATCCCCATCATTGCCATGACTGCAAACGCATTCTCCGAAGATGTGCAAAAGAGCTATGACGCAGGCATGGATTCTCACCTGTCCAAACCTGTTGATATCACGGTGCTGAAGCAGACGCTGCGGCAGTTCCGCCGTACCCCCCCCCCGAAATAAAAATTAACGGCGGCGCGCGGTTTGCGCGATAATATCCAATAAGCCATTTTCCATTTCTTCATCATCCCCATAAATGCGGAAAGGGCAAAGCTGCTTTGTGGCTTTGCCCTTTTTGCAAAAAATAGAGCGATTTGTTGCACTATGGAATACAATCGTGCTATAATAAGAGTTAATTCATCTTATGGATGAACACAGAGAACAATATATATTGGTGGGTAAGTTGTAACGATAGAGAAGGAAGTTCAATGAAAAAAATTCCAAGAAGGCAAATGATAAGTATTTTGCTTGTGGGAGTACTGCTTTGTGGGTGCAGCAAACTCCCGATTGCATCATCCAGCAAAAAGCGGGAGAAAGAAATCACGGTGGGGTGCGATACCTATGCTCCGTTCAGCTATCTGGATGCAGACGGAAAGCCCATCGGCATTGATGTGGAACTTGCAACGGAAGCCTTTCACCGCATGGGCTATGAGCCGAATTTTGTATTCATCAACTGGAATGAAAAGAAAGACCTTGTGGAAAGCGGCGAGATCGACTGCATCTGGAGCAGCTTTACCATGACGGGCCGTGAAGAGGAATACCACTGGGCTGGCCCCTACATGAAAAGCCAACAGGTCGTTGCCGTCAACCCGTCCAGCGATATTTACACGCTGGACGATCTGGAAGGCAAGACGATTGCGGTACAGTCCACCACCAAGCCGGAAGATATTCTCCGCAGCCATGACAACCGCATCCCTCAGCTGCGAAAGGTGATCTCTGTGCAGGATCGGGACTTGATTTTTATTATGTTGAGCAAGGGGTATGTGGATGCACTGGCTGCACATGATACCTCCATCAACAACTTTTCGGAAGAGACCGGGCTGCAATTCCGCATTCTGGAAGAGCCGCTGATGAGCGTTGATCTGGGTGTAGCCTTTGCCAACAGCGATACCCGTGGGCTGGACACCCAGTTGACGGAAACCTTGCATGAGATGCAGCAGGACGGAACTATCAAGCAGATACTGGAAGAGTATCTGACCGATGTTGACCGCTATCTGGAGGACGAGTAAGTGAAACCAAAATTTTTGTCATTCCAGAAGCATTCTGTCCTCATGCGTGTTCTTCTGGGCGTTTTGATTCTCGGATGCACCCTGATCGTTGCATCACGGGCAGATATGGCCAGTACGACCGAACGCCTGAACATCACGGTGGAATACCTCAAAGATCAGTGCAACAACAGCGTCCTGCTCGATGCAGCGTCCGAAGCAAAAAGTCTGCTCCGCGTTTCCGAAAGTGTCGATATGGTCAAGTGGCGGCTGCAATACGAGAAAATTGCAGACCTTCAGGATGATGCCGCTATCCTGAAAGAATGTGCAACAGACAGTTATCTGGATGGCATCTTCCTGTTGGATGCAGATGGGAAAGTCCGGGCGCAGTACAGCTCGGTAGACATTACCGCCGAAGACGTCATGCAGAATGTGGACGCCAATGCCCTGCTGGACATTCTGAACTTCCCGGAAAAGAACTATGCCGTTCGTTTCTACGATGGCGATGAAGCCCATGTTGACGTGGCTGCCGTCGGTCGGCTGGATGAAACGCGTATCATCGTTGGTTACTTCTATACGGATGAATACTATACGGGGGTGTTCAACAATCCCATCAAGTCCATCATAGATGGATACTCGGTAGAAAACATGGGAAACATCGTCATCAGCGATGGTACCCATATTGTTGCATCCAATAACGACTCTTTGATCGGGCAGGAAACAACCTCCATTCCTGTGCTGAACAAAATCATGGAAAACGGCATTACCAGAAAGCTGACCCATTGCTATGACCCGGACAAGCTGTTCTCCAATCATTTTGGCCTGATGGAAAAGAGCCAGAATTACTACATTTATGTCTATTTACGCGAAGCACAGGTGTTCCAGACCACACTGTTCAATGTTGCTTTTTCCATGTTCGTTTATCTGCTGGTTCTTATCGGCATCCATATGTCGCATAGCCGTACTGAGAAAAAATATCAGGCGCAGCAGATTCTGGAACAAAAACAATATGCCGAAACGCTGGAACAGAAAAACATAGAGCTGGAAACGCTGCTGGAACGGGAGAAAGACTACAACACAAAACTGTATCAGGATGCTCTGACAAGGGCATTCAATCGCCGTTATTATGAAGAAGTAGTGGTCAAGTCCGTTGGCCCTGCTGGCGTCGCCATCATGGACATTGACGATTTCAAGGTTTGCAACGACACCTATGGGCATCGCGCGGGTGACCTGGCACTGGAAACGGCGGCCGACGCCATTCGTGCCTGCATCCGCAGAAACGACTTGTTGATTCGTTACGGCGGCGATGAGTTCCTGCTCATCCTGACGGGGATCCCGGCGGATTATCTCAAGGCAAAGCTGGAAAAGATACGCGCCAAAGTGCAGGATTCCACGGTTCCGGGGTATCCGCATCTGCATTTGTCGGTGAGCATCGGCGGCACCATGCAGGTGAGCGCAGATTCGATGGAGAACGCCCTGCGTCATGCCGACCGCCTGATGTATCAGGCCAAGGAACACAAGAATGCTGTTGCAGTGGACACCATCGGCACTGAGCTGGTTCTTGCGGCAGGCGATGAACAGTCCAAGCCGCAGATTCTGCTGGTGGATGATTCTTCCATGAACCGGATGATGCTGTCTGAAATTCTCGGCGCAGACTATCGGCTTCTGGAAGTAGAAAATGGTGCGGAATGTCTGAAAAAAATGCAGGAACACGCAGGCGATATTGCGCTCGTGCTGCTGGACATCAATATGCCCGTCATGGACGGCTATGAAGTGCTGAAAGCCATGAACACCAACCACAGCATTGAAGATGTGCCTGTTATTATGATCTCCAGCGAAGATTCGGAAGAAGCCATCCGCAAAGCATACGAACTGGGTGCAAGCGATTATGTCAACCGCCCCTTTGATGCAAAAGTCGTTTACCGCCGTGTATCGAACACCATCAAGCTGTATGCAAAGCAGCGGCGGCTGGTGCAGATGGTATCTGATCAGATCCGTGCCCGTGAACAGAACACCACTATGCTGGTGAGCGTCCTGAGCCAGATCGTAGAGTTCCGCAATGGCGAAAGCGGTTCCCATGTGCGGCATATCCGTGTGATCACCGAGCTGCTGCTGGGTCGCTTGCTGGAAGTCAGCAACGCTTACGACATTGACCCGGAGCAGCAGGACAACATTCCGCTGGCTTCTGCCCTGCACGACATCGGCAAAATCGCCATTGACGAGAAAATCCTCAACAAGCCCGGAAAGCTGACAGCGGAGGAATTTGAAATCATCAAAACCCACAGTATGCTGGGAGCCGAAATGCTCCAGAAATCCGAAAGCTTCGAGAATGAGCCGCTGCTGCAAACCGCTTATGAAATCGCCCGCTGGCATCATGAGCGGTGGGACGGTCGTGGATACCCGGATGGGCTGAAAGGGGACGAGATCCTCATCAGCGCACAGCTTGTTTCGGTGGCGGATGTGTACGATGCCCTGACAAGCGAACGGTGCTATAAAAAGGCATTCTCCCACGAAAAAGCCATCCAGATGATTCTCAATGGCGAATGCGGTGCGTTCAATCCCATTCTGATGAAGTGTCTGACGGATATTCAGGAAGACTTGAAGAAAGAACTTTCCCAGTGGTGAACAAAGGAATCAGGAGAAACAGGAGCATGAAACGTAAAATTTCACGTCGTGCGTTTCTGAAAGGATGCACGGCACTGGCGGTATCTGCAACGGCCAGCAGTCTGACTGCCTGCAGCGGAAGCAGAAGCGAGAAAGAGGAGCTTCCACAAATCATGATCGGAAGCGACAACTACCCACCCTATGTTTATCTGAACAACGACGGTGTTCCTACCGGAATTGATGTGGACATCGCCACCGAAGCGTTCAAACGAATGGGGTATGCTGCGCAGTTTGAAACGATCGACTGGGAGCAGAAATCAACACTGGTGGAAAGTGGAGACATCGACTGCATCTGGGGCTGCTTTTCCATGGGTGGACGAGAAATGGACTATCAGTGGGCTGGCCCCTACATGATAAGCCAACAGGTCGTGGCGGTCAACGAGAACAGCAGCATTCAGGCCTTCAGCGACCTTGCAGGGAAAACGATTGTCGTGCAGACAACGAGCAAGCCGGAAGAAATTTTTCTCGGCGGTTCTGACCCACGCATCCCCCAAGGAGTAGAGGTGTTCAGCACCGAAAATCGCAGCGTGCAGTATGCAATGCTGAGCTGCGGCTATGTGGATGCCATTGCTGCGCACGAAACGGCTATTTTGCAGTATATGAAGGACTGCAATGTGGTGTTCCAGATTCTGGAAGAGCCGCTGCTCACCACGGGGCTGGGTGTGGCATTTGCAAAAAATGACACAAGAGGTTTGGCGCAGCAGCTGAATGATACCTTTGCGCAGATGCGTGAAGATGGCACGCTGGAACGCATTGTTGGCAAATACCTTGAAAATACCGCACAGTATCTGGAGGTGGACACCGTTGAAACGTGAAAAACGGGGCACCATCCCCAACAAACGTGTCTGGGCAATGTATCTGATCGTTGGCGTATTCGTGCTGCTTGCAACGGCACTGATCTTCAGCCAGAAAGATTTACAGACGACCGAAAAATATTTCAGCCAGACCATTGATTTTATCAAAGGGCAATCCATCAGCTACGAAAAATACAACGATACCATTGCAGCCAAGGCTCTCCGGCGCGCAGTGGTTTCGGTGCATCAACTGACAGAAGATACTGACCTGAATCTTTATGACGAGCAAAGCCTGAAGCAGGAAGCAGAAAATCTTTGGCTGACGGGTATTTCGGTTCTGCGCCCGGACGGAACACTTCTGTGCGAGTATGCCGAGAATGGCGTAGGCTATATGCAGTTCGCGGACAAGCTGAAAAAGGATACCGCGCTGGATGTGGCGAAGTACCCACAAAAAACATACATGAAGCGCATTGCAATGGCAGATGGAGCAGTGGTGGATGTTGCAGCGCACAAAGCAGCTGCAGAAGATGTAATTCTTCTGGCCTACCGCTACACGCCGACAGAGTATGTAGAGGAAACGGCTCTGTCCATCCAGAGTATTCTGGATGGCTACCCGAAAGAGAGCAGCGGCACGATTTTTATTGTGCAGGACAATGAGGTGGTTGCTTCCAATGCTTCAGAATTGATCGGGCGAAACGTACTGGACAGTCCTCTGGTACAGGACATCCGCAAAGCTGGCGCAGCGGACACGCTGACCCATGCTTCCGGCTGGTCTGGAACGGGGTGTTATTTCGGTCTGTACAGTCATGGCCGGAATGTGGATATTTACGCTTACACCTCGGAAGGGTCGATTTTCCGCAATTCAATCTCGGCAATCGCAACTGTTCTGATCATCTACATCATGTTGATCCGTGTAATACAGACCATCCGAAAACGGTCGGCCAGAACGCTGACAGAGCAGAAAGAAGCGCAGGCAAAAAAATATCAGGCGCAGTTGGAAGAACAGAACCGCAAACTGGAACTGGCCGTGCAGCATGAAGCAGCCGCAAACCGTTCCAAGCGGGAATTCCTGTTCAATATGAGCCACGACATCCGCACCCCGATGAATGCCGTTATCGGGTTTACATCGTTGGCGGCAACGCATATTGATAACAAGGAACAGGTACTGGATTATCTCAAGAAAATCTCCGTTTCCAGTCAGCACCTGCTGTCCCTCATCAACGACGTTCTGGATATGAGCCGCATTGAAAGCGGCAAGGTGAAGATCGAGGAAAAGGCCGTGCATCTACCCGACCTCGTGCATGATGTTCGTTCCATTATCCAGCCGAATATCTCGGCCAAGCGGCTTGCACTGTTCATTGACACGATGGATGTTGTGGACGAGGATATCATCACCGACTCGCTGCGGCTGAACCAGATTTTGCTGAACATTCTGTCCAATGCCATCAAGTTTACCCCGACAGGCGGCATGATCAGCATTCGCATTTCACAGAAGAACGGTGCGCCGAAAGGCCATGTCAATTATGAGTTCCGCATCAAGGATAACGGCATTGGCATGAGCAAGGAGTTCCAGAAGCACATCTTTGAGGAATTCAGCCGCGAAGAAAGCTCGACTGTCAGCGGTATTCAGGGTACTGGTCTGGGAATGTCCATCACCAAGAGTATCGTTGACCTGATGGGCGGCACGATTGCCGTTGAAAGCGAACCGAACAAAGGCAGCGAATTTATCGTGAACCTTTGCTTTGCACTCAGTGGTCAGAAAGTAGAGCAGAAACAAATCCCGCAGCTGGAAGGACTTCGCGCACTGGTGGCAGACGATGACACCGATACCTGCCTTAGCGTCAGCACCATGCTGACGAAGATCGGCATGAGGCCGGAATGGACAATCTCCGGCAAGGAAGCTGTCATCCGCACAAAATATGCGATAGAACAGGGCGATGAGTTCAGCGTCTACATCATCGACTGGCTGATTCCCGACATGAATGGCATCGAGATCGTGCGCCAGATTCGCAAGGTAATCGGTGATAGCTGCCTCAT
Source organism: Lawsonibacter asaccharolyticus (assembly GCA_963599235.1). Lineage (GTDB taxonomy): Bacteria > Bacillota > Clostridia > Oscillospirales > Ruminococcaceae > Faecalibacterium. The sequence continues at coordinate 18,909 of CAVBWT010000040.1, forward strand.
CATTATCCTGACTGCCTACGATTGGGCAGATGTCGAGGAAGAGGCTCGCGCAGCTGGCGTAACTGCTTTCTGTGAAAAACCGCTGTTCCTTTCGGAGTTGCGGAAAGTTCTGGCCGAGCCGTTCAATATCAACATTGAGAAAAATCCCACTATTCCGGTAGTTCCGGATTTCAAGGGTAAGAAGATTTTGCTGGTCGAGGATAACGAGCTGAACCGCGAGATCGCAATGGAGATTCTCAAAGAGGAAGGCTTTGTGGTGGATACTGCCGAGGATGGTGAAGTTGCCGTTCAGAAGATGGAGCAGTCTGCACCCGGCCAGTATGACCTGATCCTGATGGATATTCAGATGCCGAAGATGGATGGCTATGAAGCGACCCGGAAAATTCGCATGATGCCGGATGCAGCAAAGGCCAGCATCCCGATTTTTGCCATGACAGCAAATGCGTTCGAGGAAGATCGGCAGAATGCTTTGAAAGCTGGCATGAACGGCCATATCGCAAAGCCGCTGAATATTCCGCACTTGTTGAGCGTTCTTGCGGACGCACTGAAATAGCCGCCCATTATACGGCACAAATAATATGGGTCACCAGTCATAACGGCTGGTGGCCTTTTTGTCCGATTTATAGGACACGCTTTGTTGTAAAATCAGGACAAACAACCATCACAAAAACAAGGAGCTTGCTATGCCAAACGATAAAATTACCGCCGTAGGCGCAAACATCGCCGAAAAAGCCGCCATGATCTGGAACGTCGCCGATATGCTGCGTGGGCCGTTCAAGCCGCACGAATACGGCCTCGTCATTCTGCCCATGACCGTGGTCAAGCGGTTCCACGACTGCCTGCTGCCCACCCATCAGGCCGTGCTGGACACCTACGAAAAAGTCAAGAAGCTGCAAGTCATCGACGGCTTTTTGCAGAAAGCCTCCGGCTACCAGTTCTACAACACCAGCCGTTTCACCTTTGAAACCCTGCTGGCCGACCCGGACAACATCGAATCCAACTTCCGGGACTACCTGTCCGGTTTCTCAGCCAACGCGCAGGATGTGCTGGCGAAGTTCGACTTTGACAACATCATCAAGCGGATGGTGGAGAGCAACACCCTTTACCTCGTTATCAAGGAGTTCGGCTCGGAAAAAGGCTACCTTGGCCCGGACAAGATCAGTGCCGTGGACTGCGGCTACATCTTCGAGGATTTGGTGCGCCGGTTTTCCGAGAGCTTCGGCGAGGAAGCCGGAGCGCACTTCACCAGCCGGGACATCATCTACCTGATGACAGACCTGTTGCTGTCCGAAGCCGACCTCGACACCAGCAGCATGACCGTCTACGATATGGCGATGGGTACCAGCCAGATGCTGAGCTGCATGGAAGAGCGCATCCACGAGCTGAACAGCGATATCGAAGTGACCTGCTTCGGGCAGGAGTTCAACCCCTCCACCTTTGCCATTGCCAAGGCCGACATGATGATTCGCGGCGGCGACCCAAACAACATGCGGTTCGGCGACACTCTGTCCGAAGATCAGTTTCCCGGGTTCACCTTCCAATACATCATCTCCAACCCACCCTTTGGCATCGACTGGAAACGGGAGCAGAAAACCGTAGAAGCTGAGGCCGCCCGAGGTGAAATGGGTCGTTTTGCACCCGGTCTGCCAAAAATCAGTGACGGTCAGCAGCTTTTCGTTCTGAACGGCCTGTCCAAACTGGCGAACGGCGGCAAAATGGCGATCATTCAGAACGGTTCTCCCCTGTTCAGCGGCGATGCAGGCAGCGGCCCCAGCAATATCCGGCAGTATATCCTCGAAAACGACTGGCTGGACTGCATCATCCAGCTTTCCACCGATATGTTCATGAACACTGGCATCTCCACCTATATCTGGGTGCTGAGTAAGAACAAACCCGATTACCGTGCAGGCAAGGTGCAGCTCATCGACGCCAGCCACTGCTTCGAGCCACGCCGCAAGAGCATCGGCACCAAGCGCAACGACATTACCGACCACTGCCGGGAACTTATCGTAACCGCTTACGGCGAGTTTGCCAACGGCAAGGTATACGGCGACAAAAACGGCATCTACTGCGAAAGCAAGATCTTCGAGAGTTTGGAATTCGGCTACAATAAAATCGTCGTCGAGCGTCCGCAGCGCGATGATGCCGGAAACATCATCCTCAAGCGTGGAAAGCCCGTTCCGGACGTCTCCCTGCGCGACACCGAAAATGTGCCGCTGACGCAGGACATCGACGACTATTTTGCCCGGGAAGTCCTTCCCTACGCGCCGGACGCATGGATCGACCACAGCAAGACTAAAGTGGGTTACGAGATTCCCATGACACGCTATTTTTATGAGTATCAGACCCCGGAAGCTGTAGAAGATATCGTCGCTCGCATCACGGCACTGGAACAGGATATCTCCGTCGGGCTGGCAGAGCTGTTTCACAAGGAGGGCTGAGCATGGCACGGAAAATGAAAGATAGTGGGATTGAATGGATCGGGGAGATTCCGGAGGGGTGGGAAGTTCGTAAAATCAAAAATAGCTTTTCAATTTATGCCGGTGCAACTCCAAAAAGTGAAAATTCCGACTATTGGGATGGCAACATTCCGTGGATTACTCCTGCTGACTACAAAACCACAGATAAATATGTATCTTCTGGTCGAAAATCATTAACCAAACTTGGCTACAACTCTTGTGGCACTACTCTTGTACCTGCTGGCAGTGTTATTTTTTCAAAACGAGCCCCTGTTGGTAGTGTTGCTATTGCGCAAAATGATTTATGTACAAATCAAGGCTGTTTAGCTTGTACTCCTCGAAAAAATTTAAATAGCACCTATTTCTACTATTGCATGAGTACGTTCACCGAACAATTTGAACTGGTAAGTTCGGGTACAACCTTTAAGGAAATTGCAACATCTACATTTGCAAATTTTCTTCTTCCTTGTCCGCCATTATCTCAGCAAAATGCAATTGTAGCTTTTCTAGATAAAGAATGTTATCGAATCGATTTAATACTTTCTAAAACTCATTCCAGTATTGAAGAATACAAAAAACTCAAACAAGCAATTATCACGCAAGCTGTAACTAAAGGTGTGTGTGGTGAGCGAGAGATAAAAAGCAGCAGTATTGGGTGGGTTAAAGAGTTGCCATCTGATTGGGATATCATTCCGTCAAAATATTTATTCAGAAATTCTGATACTCGAAAATTTGATGATGATGAGCAATTAACTGCAAGTCAACAGTACGGTATTATCACTCAGAAAAATTATACCAAATTGACTGGTT